>NZ_LSZJ01000001.1:277319-842816 GCF_001647575.1 Acinetobacter sp. SFD | reverse complement strand
GCAAAGTCATAAACAGTTGTGCTGGCGACCATAGCAAGAGTGAACCACCTGATCCCTTCCCGAACTCAGAAGTGAAACCTCTTAGCGCTGATGGTAGTGTGGGATTACCCATGTGAGAGTAAGTCATCGCCAGCTCATTATTCAAAACACCCCCGGTCTAAAGGCCGGGGGTGTTTTTTTAGGCCTGGAGTTTAGTCGAAAGCTTAGTCACTCATTCTTTATTAAAATAAATTCTATTTATAATTTTTAAAATATATCTATTTACTTTTCTATGCTGAATT
This sequence comes from Acinetobacter sp. SFD, assembly GCF_001647575.1. NCBI lineage: Bacteria > Pseudomonadati > Pseudomonadota > Gammaproteobacteria > Moraxellales > Moraxellaceae > Acinetobacter > Acinetobacter sp. SFD. The sequence goes on along the minus strand of NZ_LSZJ01000001.1, from coordinate 842,535 downwards.
TAGACCAGAAACTCTGTATCTTGATGTTAATTTGGACAATAAATCAGTATGGAGAAGATAATGTTATCGCAATTTAAAATAAAAATTTTACTTAGTTGCTGTGCTTTGGCATTTACTGCCTGTCATGCAGAAAATTCCTCCTCTAGCTCTGAGACTGCTCAACAGACTTCTATAGCTACTCATGCATCCGATTCAGTCTCTTCAAGCATGCAAAAATATAAGGTTGAACAGGTTGCTCAATTTAATGAACCTTGGGCAATTGCCACCTTAAATGATGGCCAGCTGCTGATTACTGAGCGTAAAGGAAAATTGCAGCTCTTTGATCCCAAAAATAAGAAAAAAATCGAGGTGAAAGGCATACCTCAGGTTGCGTATGGAGGCCAAGGCGGCTTAGGTGAAATTGCTTTACATCCAGATTTTGCAAAGAATCAGTGGGTATATCTGAGTTATGCTGAAAAGGGTCAAGGTGGATATGGTGCTGTGGTTGTTCGTGGCAAACTTGATTTGAGCCAGCCTACCCCCCAACTGAAACAGATTAAACGGATCTGGACTCAAGTTCCCAAATTTTCGGGTCAGGGGCATTATGCGCATCGAATAGTGTTTGGGCCGGATGGCAAGTTATGGATCAGTTCGGGGGAGCGTCAGCAATTTGATCCTGCACAGGACATGCAATCCAATGCCGGTAAAATTATTCGCCTGAATGATGATGGTTCAATTCCTGCCGATAATCCCTTTATGAATCAGGGTAAAATTGCCCAGCAGGTTTGGAGTCTTGGACATCGTAATCCTCTGGGAATGGCGTTTGATCCCAAAGGGCAGCTTTGGGTCATTGAAATGGGACCGAAAGGCGGTGATGAACTGAACAAGATTATCAAGGCTAAAAATTATGGCTATCCTTTAGTATCAAATGGCGATCATTATGATGGCAAGCCCATTCCTGACCACAGTACCCGTCCTGAATTCGAAGCTCCGGCACTGGACTGGACACCAGTAATTTCTCCTTCAGATTTGCTGTTTTATACTGCGAATATCTTCCCACAATGGAAAAATAAGGCAATTGTAACCGGTTTGTCTTCCAAGGCAATCGTGATTGTAGATACCACTCAGACCCCAGTAAAAGAAATCCAGCGTCTGAATATGAAAGAACGGATTCGTGGGGCTGCCCAGGCAGAGGATGGTTCATTATGGGTCATTGAGGATGGTCCGCAAGTCAACCTGTTAAAAATGACAGCACCTTAATCCGCTTTTTAAAGATATGGGGCTAAGAGAAATATCATCCGGAAACTGGAAAATCTCGAGATTGTAAGCTGCCGATGGGCTCTATCTCTGATTTCAGGTTGATGTCTGATACTGAGAAATGACTATTCAAGCCAAAACAAATCGTTTAAAACAAAAAAGCCTCAACATCCTGTTGAGGCTTTTCTGGATTTGCTTCTCAGATCTGACTCCTGTCTAATCTGTCAACGTCCTGTTGATTTGCGCTTTTTATTGTTGTGGTATCGCTTTGCAGACTTTCTGTCTGTCTATGCATTCACTATAGCCTTGCAGAAAATTAAGGTATAGCCGCCAAATACCGCGCTGCATGTAGGCTAAAACGTACAGGATTTCCGTCTAATCATTAGGCACTGACATACCGAATCAGTTTATCTACAGCAGCTTTTAAATTTTTATTATCGAATTCATTGCCCTGGAAGGAATAATCTTTGTTCCGTGCAAAAATATCCCGAATTTCGATGACAGCATTAGTATCCACCAGTCCAAGCTGAGTACCCACTTGACGAATCTGGTCAATTGAACGTGAGCCATTGGTCGCGCCATAACCAATATAAGCTGCCGGTTTGCCCTGCCATTCCTTGCCGAGATAGTCCAGGGCATTTTTCAGAGCTGGACTATAGCCATGATTATACTCAGGCGTGACAAAAATAAAGGCATCTCCAAGCGCAATCTTGTCTGCCCACTCTTGCTGTTTGGGCTGATCATAAATCCCGGTCAGGGGAGGATGAGCGCCAGCAAATAGCGGAAGATCCCATTCTTTTAAATCGACAATTTCAGTTTCCAAAGTGCTAAAGGTATAACTTTTAATTTCCTGCAGTACCCAATGCGCCACTTTAATTGCAGTACGCCCCTCACGCACGCTCCCAACCACAATATAAATTTTCATATTTAGTCCTTTTTCAGGGTCTTAATCATCAAATTAAATTAATTAGATTTCAGAAAGGTGACTAGACATGATTTGTATCCGGAACATAAAAAAAGCTCCCGAAGGAGCTTTTTTAAATCAGTCAATTAGTTGAAACTTTACATCAGTTTAACGCCTTGCTGGCCAGCAGGTGTCACTTTAAAGATTTCCACTTCAAAGGTGATGTTCTTGCCTGCCAATGGATGGTTAAAGTCCACTTCGGTAATATCATCATTGACTGATCTGACTACGCCATACAGGGTGGCCTTGGCTTTGTCTTCAAACTCGATCATGTGACCTTCGATCGGACGTTCTCCGAATTTTACCGTGTCAAATTTCTGGATGTTTTCTGGATTCCATGGCCCAAAAGCATCTTCTGGTGGCAGGCTGACCGTGCGACGGTCACCGGCACGTAAGCCAATCAGTGCTTTTTCAAAACCAGGCAGTAGATTGCCATCGCCAATCACCAGGCTGACTGGTTCTTCACGGCTACGGGTATTATCAATTTCCACGCCATTTTCGATTGCGACAGAAAAGTGCAGCTCGACTTTAGAACCGTCTGCAACCCGGGTTTCTTCGTTGGGATGAATAAAATCAGTCATGTTGTGCTTGCGCCCGTTGAATTCGATGTTTTTCTAAGAAAAAGGTATCAATCAGCATCAGAATAGTACCTATAGTAATGGCACTGTCTGCAATATTGAAAGCAGGGAAGTGGCTGTTCTGGTAATACACATGAATAAAATCGACCACATAGCCAAGGCTGATCCGGTCGATTAAATTACCGATGGCACCGCCCAGAATCAGGGCTATCGCCAGCGGCAAGATTTTCATGTCTTTTGGCATACGCATCAGCCAAAACACGAAGACCACAGACACTAAACCTGCCAGTGAAGTAAAGAAATAGCGTTGCCAACCACCGGCATCGGACAGAAAACTAAAGGCAGCGCCATAGTTATGTAGCAGTGTCCAATTTAAAAAGGGCAGTACAGGAACAGGATCTGCATAATTCAGATTTGTTACTGCAATCCATTTGGTCCATTGATCCAGAATGATCGCCAGAATGGCCAGTCCAATCCACCATAAATTATGTGGATAGAACTGGAATAAGCCCTTTTTCGTGTGGGTATTAGGCATACTTTCTCTCTTCGCCTTGGCCTGTAGGAAGGTTAATGATACAACGGCCGCATAGTCCCGGATGTGAGCTATGTGTATTCACATCTGGAAGAACATGCCAGCAGCGTACACATTTTTCGCCATCTGCCGCAGAAACTTTCACGTGAAGACCTTCAAGATCAGATGCTTCACCTTGAGCTGCATCAAACTCATTCACCAGCACTTGTGACGTAATCAATACGAAACGAAGTTCGTCACCCAGTTTATCAAGTACCGCTTTCAGTTCGTTCGACGCCCAAAGTTCAACTTTGGCTGACAAGTTGGAACCCACTGTTTTCGCAGTACGCGCTGTCTCGATAAACTTGTTCACCGCAGATTTCACCGCAATCAGGGTTTGCCATTCCGTTTCTGTCACGATGTTGGCTTCAGTCGCTACAGGAATGTCATACCATTCCGCAGTAAACACATATTTCTCTGTTTGTTCAGGAATTAATGGCCAAGCTTCTTGTGCTGTGAAGCTCAAGATCGGTGCCATCCAGCGAACAAATGCCTGTACCAGGTGATACAACGCAGTTTGTGCAGAATGACGTGCTTGTGAGTCTGCTTTGGTGGTGTACTGACGGTCTTTGATGATGTCGAGGTAGAAACCACCCAGGTCATTGATACAGAAGTTAGTCAAGGCGCTGGTGACGATATGGAAGTTCATATCTTCATAGGCTTGCTGAACAGTTTTCTGTACCTCAGCTGCACGTTGCAGGATGTATTGATCCAGTGCAATCAACTGATTTACAGGCAATGCATCGGTAGACGGTTTGAAGCCATTCAGGTTCGCCAACAAGAAACGAAGCGTGTTACGGATACGACGGTAACCATCAGAGGCACGGCTAAAGATTTCCTTACCAGCCGTCATTTCATAACGGTAATCCGCAGAGGCGATCCAGAAACGTAAGCCATCTGCACCCATATCTTTAATGATGTCTTGCGGTGTGATGACGTTACCGATCGACTTAGACATCTTGCGGCCTTTTTCATCGACCACGAAACCGTGGGTCAGCAGACCTTTATATGGCGCACGTTCATTGATCGCAATCGACGTTAACAAAGACGATTGGAACCAGCCACGGTGCTGGTCAGAACCTTCCAGATATAAATCAGCAGGATCAGTCAGTTCTTCGCGTTCACGCAGTACCGCAAAGTGTGTTGTACCCGAGTCGAACCATACGTCCAGCGTATCGCGTACCGCGTTGTAGTGTTCAGCATCATCACCGATGAACTCAGATGCATCACGGTTGTACCAGCCGTCAATCCCTTCCTGCTCGATCAGTTTCGCGACTTCTTCGATCAGTTCAGGCGTACGTGGATGTAGCTCATTGGTGTCTTTATGCACGAAGAACGGGATTGGCACACCCCAAGTACGTTGACGCGAGATACACCAGTCCGGACGACCTTCGATCATCGCCTGAATCCGGTTTTTACCCCAGTCCGGCACAAAGCTGATCTCATTTTCGATTGCGTTTAATGCGCCTTGACGTAAACCTTTTGCATCCATGCTGATGAACCATTGTGGTGTCGCACGGAAGATAATTGGAGTTTTATGACGCCAGCAGTGTGGGTAGCTATGTTTGATGACGACATGTGCCCAAAGCTTGCCTGCTCCAGTCAATGTTTCAATAATTTTGGGGTTGGCTTTGTAGATATGCTCGCCTGGAAAGATTGGCGAGGTTGGTAAATACACACCATTTCCGCCGACCGGGTTGTCTACTTTAAGGTTATAAATCAGGCCAACTTTATAATCGTCTACACCATGGCCCGGTGCAGTATGAACGGCACCTGTACCACTGGTTGCAATCACGTGTTCACCCAAAATAACGGGAACTTGACGGTCGGCAATCAGAGGGTGCTGTAATTGTAAGTTTTCAAGTTTGCTGCCTGTAAAGTCAGCAAGAACTTCAAAAGACTCGAAGCCATAGCGTTCTGTTGCTGATGCAACCAAATCTTTTGCAAGAATAAGGTTTTGTGCCACTTTATTTTCACCAACGGCTTTCACCAATTGGTATTCAATCTCTGCATGCAGAGCAACGGCCTGGTTGGCAGGTAGCGTCCAAGGTGTCGTGGTCCAGATCACGATGTCCGTTGAATCGGTAACGGTTACACCCAAGCGTGCAGATAAATCAGCTAAATCTACAACGGTAAAACCCACATCAATCGCGTCGGATTTTTTATCTTCGTATTCAACTTCTGCTTCAGCCAGAGATGAACCACAGTCCAGACACCAGTTCACCGGTTTCAGACCAGGTTCGATATGGCCTGCTTTGGCAATGGCACCAAGCGAACGTACGATATCCGCTTCCTGTTTGAAGTTCATGGTCAGGTACGGATTGTCCCAGTCGCCGAACACGCCCATACGCACGAAGTCTTTTTTCTGTAATTCAACTTGTGTGTAGGCATATTCACGGCAGGCTTTACGGAAAGTTGAAGCATCGACTTTTACGCCGACTTTACCGACTTTTTCTTCGACTTTCAGTTCGATTGGCAGACCATGACAGTCCCAGCCCGGTACATACGGCGCATCAAACCCGTCCATGACACGGCTTTTGATAATGATGTCTTTTAAAACTTTATTGACTGCATGGCCCAAATGGATTTGACCATTGGCATAAGGAGGGCCGTCATGAAGCACGTATTTTTTCTTGCCAATACGCGATGCACGAATCTGCTGATAAATGTTGTCGGCATACCACTCTTCTAACCATTTCGCTTCACGTACTGCCAAATTTGCCTTCATTGCAAAGTCAGTACCTGGGAGGTTCAGCGTGGCTTTATAGTCCACTGCATTTTCAGGAGTTTGCTTATCGCTCATGCAAGTCGTCTTCCAATCTAATCAGTTTATGTCACTGACACGTTTTACAATAAAAATATGGGATATTAAAAGGGAAAAGTGGGGTGATTTCGACGAAACTCAAGCAGTTTCTCGACATCATCATCAATTCCGGCTTTTAGCGCTTCAAGCGAAGGATAGTCCTTTTCGCCATGTAAATAGTTTAAGAACGTCACCCGCATCAACAGGCCATACAGATTAGCAGAAACATCTGGAAAATGTACTTCTAATCGCCATTCCGGATGCGCTTGTTTAATGGCTGGACGGGTGCCGACATGACCTGCCCCAAACAGGGCCGTCGGTTCATAGCCTGGAATACCTGTTTGCGCTGGAGTATCAGCTTTTACCTTGTCTTTTAAGGATAAGGTTTCGCAAATAACCTCAACTCCGTAAATCCCCTTCAGGCAGGGCTTATGGCGGTTGAGGCGGATATTGATAGTTGGAAAATCAAGGGTTCGACCAATCTGATCGCCATACTGTACCCGCCCGGTAATACTGTAAGGACGGCCCAGCAGCTGTGCGGCCAGAGCCAGATCACCTGCGAGCAAAGTCTGGCGAATCCGGGTAGAACTGACCCGTTCACCATCCAGAGCAATGGTATTTAAATTGGTGACTTCAAAGCCATAATTGCGCAGAAATTCGCTGTTGCCCTGGCGGTTTTTACCAAAGTGAAAATCATCACCCAAGACCAGATGCTGCGCATTGAGTTTTTCTTTTAAAATATCGGCAAAGGCTTCTGCGGTCAGGCTGCGAAAGCTATGGTCAAATTTTGCCACTGCAATATAGTCCACACCGAGTTCAGTCAGGTATTCGACTTTTTCACGCAGTGATGAAATACGCGGTGGTGCTTCATAACCTTTAAAGTATTCAAGCGGTTGTGGCTCGAAAATCATCACTACAGATTTTAACCCCTGTGCTTTGGCCACCTGTTGCAGCTGACGGATCATGGCCTGATGACCTAAATGCACGCCGTCAAAATTACCGATAGTCACGGCAGTTTTGGGTAACTTGGAATGAGACGCTAAAGCATTTAGACGGAGCAGCTGCATGGGCAAATCAAGTGCTTAGAAATTTCGAGAGGCTATATATTGCCATAATCTCAGCGTTTCGTCTTGTTGTTGTGTTTTTAGACAATAAAATTAATGCAATGATGAATTTATAATCAATTAAATTGATAATAAAAATGAATATTAATCAATTTAATTTATATTCAATTATTCGTATGATGGTTCTAACATCCTTTCAGAGTGAAGCTGATGAAAAAGCCATTTGCCGATTTAAATCGAGTTTCTGACCTGATCCGTGAGTTCACACCGAACTGGTTCACAGTAACCATGGGTACCGGTATTGTCGCTTTAATCATCGCAGAATCTCCGCTGGCATCTGAGCTTTTCTGGCAAATGGGTGCCGGGCTTTGGCTTTTGAATATCATCTTATTTGTTGCTTTCCTGAGTCTTTATGCACTGCGCTGGATTTATTACCCAGTTGAAGCCAAACAGATTTTTCAGCATCCAAATATGAGTTTATTTTTGGGTGCAATCCCGATGGGGCTTGCCACAATCATCAATGGCTTTCTTAAATTTGGTATTGTTCAAATGGGCGATATTGCCGTACAGATTGCAGGACTACTTTGGTATGTCGATGTTGCACTTGCGGTTCTGATTGCGTGGGCCGTGCCATTTTTTATGTATAGCCGGCAGAAGCATGAGTTTAAAAGCATGACAGCAGTGTGGTTGCTGCCCATCGTGGCATGTGAGGTTGCTGCAAGTAGTGGGGGATTGTTATTGGCCCATCAGGAGCCAACTCAACAGAGCGTCATGATTCTACTCGGCAGCTATATGCTGTGGGGAATTTCAGTTCTGCCTGCATTTGGAATTCTGAGCATTTTAATGTTGCGTCTGGCTTTACATCAGTTACCTGAAAAAGAAATGGCCATTAGCAGTTGGCTTGCCCTTGGGCCAATTGGTACAGGTGCATTGGCATTGTTATTACTGGGTCATCAGGCACCGCAAGTGTTGGCAGTGATAGATCAATACAGACTGGGGCTATTTTTAGAACAGGTGGGTATTATGGGTGCCTTAATCCTGCTTGGCTTTGCTGTCTGGTGGTTTGGTATCGCCTTATTGACTACCTTATCTCATGCCAGAAAGCAGTTGCCCTTTAACTTGGGCTGGTGGGGACTCACCTTTCCAATCGGTGTATTTACTTTGGCGATATTTAATCTAGCTGCCGCACTAGAGCTTCAATTTTTATATGCGGTTGCTTATGCACTGGGAGGTGTATTAGTCATGTTATGGATACTGGTTGCAACTAAAACGGCAGCGGGTTTTTACCATGGAAATTTAATCTTTTCACCTTGCCTTAAACAGTATTTGCAAAAGCAGCAAATTGCGAAGGCCACAGAAAAATAAGAATGCAATTCCCTGTATGACTGGGCATTTAAAATGATGCAGCTCAGGCTGCCTTGTGCTGCTGTTTTATGGTATATCACTGCCCATACAGCGCAGGAGACGATTGTGAGTCAAGAAATTGCATTAATCATGGCACTTCCGAATGAGTCTAAAGGCTTGTTTGAAGCAGAAGGTATTGAAGTACATTACAGCGGGATTGGCAAAATTAATGCGGCCTTTAAAGCCTTTGAAGTGATTCAGAAGACGGGTTGCACTACCTTACTGAACTTGGGTACAGCAGGGAGTACGCATTTTAATGCACACGAACTGATTGAAGTGAGCCAGTTTGTACAGCGTGATATGGATGTTTCACCACTTGGTTTTGAAATCGGCGTTACACCGATGGATCAGCATTTCCCGGGTGCTATTGAGCTGGAATCGTTCTTTGAACATTTGCCGAAAGGGATTTGCGGGACAGGTGACAGTTTTGAAACCAGCATGTCGAAAGTCACGTGTAATCTGGTTGATATGGAAGGCTATGCTTTGGCAAAAGTCTGTAAAAAACTTGGTGTTCGCCTGATTTCAGTCAAATATATCAGTGATGGTGCCAATGAAACTGCGCATCTGGACTGGGAAGAGAATCTGTTGCTGGGTGCGAGGAAGTTATTAGATTTATATCGAATGGTAAAATAAAAGGGAGGCTTAAGTTTGCTCGGCGACCATAGGAGCTATGGCCGTATGCCAATCATAAGTGCGCTTATTGATCCTTACGTGGGATCACGCCATATAACATCATGTTTACCGTATGCTGGATAATGCGTTGCTGCATGCTGCGGTTACGCAAGGTTTTACCTGTGACCATTTCCATCTGAATGGAGAAATCTGCATAGTTTTGGGTGATGGCCCAAATATTCAGAATCAGTAATTCAGGATCAATATTCGCAGAGATTTTGCCTTGTTCCTGCCAGTTGGAAATCACTTTGGCTTTGCGCTTCACCAGTTTTTTCAGCGGGCCTTTTAAAATCTCCAGAATATGCGGTGCTCCTTGAATCACTTCTAAAGCAAATAAACGTGATGCTTTAGGCTGGGTACGCGACACTTCAATTTTTTGCATTAAATAATTGGTGATCGCTTCTTCAGGTTCAAGTTCTGCTTCAAGGGTTTGTAAAGGCGCCAGCCATTTTTGTAGAACGGTGGTTAATACCTCGACATACAGGGCTTCTTTATTTTCATAATAATAGAAAATATTCGACTTATGCATTTCTGCAATTTGTGCGATTTCATCCAGACTTGCCCCACTAAAACCATATAGGGAAAATACGTCTAGTGCAGCATTTAGCAGCTGATTGCGCTTTTGAGTGCTCTTTTTTTGTTCCATTAGCAAATATAAAAACAATGAAAAAAGGGAATCTTCAATTGTACGGCAAATCATCAGATTTGTGCACACAGTCACAGGCTAATTTTTTGAATAATGATGATTTATTCTCTAGATTAATATTTAAAACAGGCTAGATCCATCCACACAGAGAAAATTCAAGTTTCTGAAAATATTTCGTTTTCTCGTTGGTCTTGTGACTAAATGACAGAGGAGAGTGAAGTTCAAAGGATGGAAATTGAAGTATATCGGATTAAACTTAAGATAATTTTTAAGCATCAAACCCATAACCCTGTGTGATTTTGGGTTTGATCCAAGCTTCAGGTTGCTAAAACCGCTTTTAGGACCTGCTGTTCCAGTTCTGCAAATTTGACACTTTTTTGCCGGGGACGAGGTAAATTAACCCTAAACTCTTTGGCAATATGACCTTTGTCCAGCAAGATAATCCGGTCTGCCAGTTGCACGGCCTCACTGACATCGTGGGTCACCAGAATGGCGGTAAAACCTTGTTCGGTCCAGAGACGCTCAATCAGGCTTTGCATTTCCAGTCGTGTCAGGGCATCCAGGGCGCCGAGCGGTTCATCCAGCAGCAGAATGCGCGGCTGATGCGATAACGCTCGTGCCAAAGCGGTACGTTGCCGTTGTCCTCCGGAAAGCTGTGAAGGCCAAAGTCCGGCTTTTTCTTTGAGGCCGACCTTTTCCAGCATTTGCGAAGCTTTGGCATGCTGCTCCTTCGGTAAACCGAGTTGCACATTCTGTTCGATGCTGCGCCAGGGCAACAGGCGAGGGTCCTGAAACATCACCCGGATATCATCTGCAGTAATGCCTTCACGAATATGTCGGGCGGACTTAAACCTGATTTCGCCATAGCTCTGTTTTTCTAGGTCAGCGATCAGGCGCAATAAGGTACTTTTACCACAACCACTGCGACCGACAATCGCCAGAAATTCACCTGGCTGGATATGCAGGTCCAGGTCTTGCAGAACTTTGACCGAACCGTAAAATTTGTGCAGCTGTTCAATGATAATTTCGGCACCAAGCACTGTAGCAGGATTGATCTCTGCCGCAGGTTGCTCGAGTGGTCTAATCGGGTCATTGGCATGACGCCCTAAACTGAGATCAGTCATCACATGCTCCTTATTTATTCTTTATTTTTGATACCCGGCATGCCAGCGCAGCAGGAATCGTTCTAAAGCGACGGCCAGGACATCGGCCAGTTTGCCCAGCAGGGCATACAGTAAAATACCTACCAGAACCACATCGGTTTGCAAGAATTCACGTGCATTCATGGTCATATAGCCAATACCGGACTGGGCAGAAATGGTTTCGGCAACGATCAAAAGTACCCAGACCAGACCCAGAGAAAAACGCAGGCCGACCAGAATTGACGGCATCGCACCCGGCAGAATAATTTCTCTATAAAGCTGCCAGCGAGTTAAACCATAGCTTTTTCCCATCTCTATTAATTGTGGATCGACCGAGCGGATACCGTGATAAGTATTGATATAAATTGGGAAAAATACCCCAATCGCCACCAAGAACAATTTGGCGGATTCATCAATCCCGAACCATAAGATCACTAGGGGAATGAGTGCCAGTGCAGGAATATTGCGGATCATCTGCAAGGTCGTATCGAGCAGGGTAGAGGCAGTTCTGGATGAGCCATTTAACAGTCCCAGTAATAGACCCAAACCACCCCCCACCAATAATCCGCTGATGGCACGTCCTGCACTGACTTGCACATGCTTCCACAGTTCACCGCTGAGCAATAAATTCCAGAAGGCTAAAACCACGGCACTCGGTGCAGGCAGAATCCGGCTTTCCAGCAGGCCTGTGCTAGAGGCAATTTGCCAAACTGCAATCAAGAAAATTGGAACCAGCCAGGGCAGCAGGTGCTGCCCCAGAATTGTTCCACGTGAAACCGGCTTTTGGGCCAGGGTTTCAACGGAAACGACTTTTGACATTAAGCAGACTCCTGAATTTTTTCAGCCTGCTTGTTCTCGTCCGGTGTGTAGTTGTTCGCCACGATTTCACCAAATGGGCCGGTCAAGTTTGGTTGAGTGAGTTTTTGCTGGGTTTCCAGTGGAAGTAAAGGGAATACCAGTTCGGCAAAACGGATTGATTCTTCCAGATGTGGATAGCCTGAGAAAATAAAGGTGCTGATTCCCAGAGTTGCATATTCCTGGATACGTGCAGCGACAGTTTCTGGATCGCCGACCAGTGCCGTACCTGCACCACCACGAACCAGGCCTACACCTGCCCACAGGTTCGGAGAAACTTCGAGTTTGCTACGGTCGCCGTTATGCAGTTCTGCCATACGGCGCTGACCGACCGAGTCCATGGATTTGAACTTGGCTTGAGCTGCAGCGATAGTGGCATCATCCACATATTGAATCAGTTCTTCAGCCGCCGCCCAGGCCTGCTCATTAGTTTCGCGTACGATCACGTGTAAACGGATCCCGTAATTCAGTTCACGACCTTTAGCTGCAGCCTTGGCTTTTACCACTGCAATTTTCTCTTTGACTGCGGCCGGTGGCTCGCCCCAGGTCAGGTAAGTGTCGACCTGATCCGTAGCCAGTTCAATGGCATCATCCGATGAACCGCCAAACCATAAAGGCGGATGCGGCTGCTGAATTGGTGGATACAGCAATTTTGCCTCATCGACACTTAAGCGTTCGCCATGGAAACTAAAGCTTTCCCCAGTATGTGAACGTTTTAAAATTTCACGCCAGATGGTGGTGTATTCGGTCGCCGTTTTATAGCGGGTTGTGTGATCTTCATAGACGCCATCACCTTTTAGCTCCTGCTCGTCACCGCCAGTCACCAGATTGAGCAGCACCCGGCCATTGGACAAACGGTCAAAGGTTGCAGCCATGCGTGCAGCCAGAGCCGGGGTGGTCACGCCCGGACGCAGGGCCACCAGGAATTTCAATTTTTTGGTCGCGTCAATCAGGCTGGCTGCAGTTAACCATGGATCTTCACAAGAACGGCCGGTTGGAATCAGGACACCTTCATAACCTAAGTTATCTACCGCAACGGCAATCTGCTTCATGTAGGCATGATCTACAACACGTGCGCCCTTGCTGGTGCCTAAGTAACGGCTGTCGCCATGAGTGGGGATAAACCAGAAAATTTTCATGTGATATTCCTTAAATTAAATCATCTTGTTTGCTAATCAATGTGTGGCTGCTGGCGACCAGATCTGTTGCTGGACGCTGATGGTTTTGGGAATCAGTTGAACCTGCTGGAAGAGATTGGCAATATTCTGTTGGGCTTTGATCACTTCCGTCGTTAAAGGCTGAACCGGCGAAGGTTTAAGACGACGCTCAAATGCAAGCTTCGCCACTTCTGGTTTCAGACCGGTACTTTTCTGATAAATATCTAGGGCTACAGCCTGGTTTTTAAGAATCCACTGGTCAGAGGCATTTAAAGCCTGAATAAACTTCTCGGGACTATCCGGATGCTTCTGAATAAATTCGGGATTGCCGATATAAAAGGAGTAGGTTTGCGGAAAGTCACTGGATTCAATCAGTACCTTCACCTGGCTGTCGAACTCGGCTGCGCCCAGGAAGGGATCCCAGATTGCCCAGGCGTCAATGGCTTTTTTGTCAAAAGCAGCACGTGCATCCGCGGGTGGAAGCCAGACGGCTTGAATCTCTGACCAGCTTAAGCCGGCTTTTTCCAGAGTTTTGGCCAGAAGTTCATGGGCACTTGAACCTTTCTGCACCGCGATCCGTTTTCCTTTCAACTGTTGAATCGTCTGGATGGCACTGTCTTTCGGCACGACCACGGCCAAAGAGTTTCCAGCCACTTTTTCAAAGGCTACATAGCTCAGGGCTTTATCTGCAGCCTGGGCAAAAATGGGTGGGGTATTCCCTACATAGCCATAATCCACTGCACCGACTGCCAGTGCTTCCAGCATTTGTGGACCCGCCGGAAACTCTTTCCACTCAATTTTGGTATTGGGAAATTGTTGTTCTAACAGCTTTTCATTGCGTGCTACCAGCAGATTCAAGGCTGATTTCTGAAAGCCAATCGCAATGCTTTGTACCTGTTGTGCTGCTTTGGTTTCTGCAGCAGCCGTTTGCTGTGATTCCTGTTTCTGGCAGCCAGTCAGACTAAAGCTCAATAACGCTAAGCTGATATAAGAAACTGTTTTTAAATGACTCATTTTTATTCTCAAAGTATTCTGCTGTTATTTAATAATTGCTGCATCAATATTCAGCTTTTGTGGAATTAGCTGCTGCGCATAAAACGCATCGGCGACCTGTTGCTGTTTTTGAATCACGTCAGTCGTGAGGGGTTTAACACCGAAGCCCATGCGTGAAATAGAGGTTTTTAAGACATCGACGGCCAGACCTGTCGGTTTTTGCAGGAACTGAGCAGCAGCATCCTGATTTTTTGCCACCCAGTCCGTGGTCAGGTTCAGTTCATTGACAACTGCCTGTACCACCTGAGGATGGCTTTCTGCGAACTTGCGATCTGCCAGATAGAACTGGTGGTTGCTCACCACATTTTCACCGCTGGCAATGACACGCGCACCAATCTGATGTTCAGCAGCTGCAAAAAACGGATCCCAGATCACCCATGCATCGACTGCACCACGTTCAAATGCAGCACGTGCATCGGAAGGGGGTAAATAAATTACTTCGATATCATCAAGGCCAAGCTGGTTGGCTTCCAGAACTTTTAACAGTAAGTAATGCACATTTGAACCTTTGTTCAGGGCCACCCGTTTGCCTTTCAGATCCTGAATGGACTGGATTTGTGAATCTTTCGGCACAATTAAGGCTTCGGCCTTAGGCGCTTGCGGCTGATTGGCCACATAGACCAGATTTGAGTTTGCCGCCTGAGCAAAAATCGGCGGTGCTTCACCGGCTTCACCAAAAGAGACGCTGCCAACGTTCAGTCCTTCAAGCAGTTGCGGACCAGCAGGAAATTCTACCCATTTCACATTGATCCCTTGTTGCTTCAAGATAGTTTCCAGCGTGCCGCGTTCTTTTAAAATCGGTAATACGCCGTATTTTTGAAAACCGATATTCAGGGTAAGGGCATCTTCCTTTTTCGAGCAGCCTGAAAGCATCATGACACCCGCCATCGCAGTACCGAGTACCACAGTCTTTGTTAAAAACTGAACATGAGATTGGCGCATGAATCAAAACTCCCGAAAATGACAAACTAGTAAATGAAAACTTAGAGACACGCTAATCGTTTTTGTTTTTCTAAAAAAATAACTATTCAGGAATTTCTAATGAAGAAAAAAGATAAATAAAAAAGCGCAAAACTTATGCGAAAAAGTGATTTATATAAAAATGAATATTTACTATTTAAATTAATCAAACTTATGAAATTTATAATTATTTTTTTAAATATAATCTGCTGATATATTTAGCTAAAAACGAGTAATAGAATTTTAAAATTTAAATCGAAATTGTCAGATATCTTTATCTGAAATTAAGCTAAGGCACCAAAAGAAAAAGTCACTTTAAAGTGACTTTTTGCAAACAATGGAATTGCGTTGATAATTATAAAAAGCCTGACGGGCATCCGGCAGATCATCGACTGAAGCCGGTTCAAAGCCCTGTTCCAGAAACCAGTGCGCGGTGCGGGTGGTTAGAATAAACAGCTGCTGAATCTGCATGCTTTTGGCTTTTTCTTCAAGATAATGCAGGATCTGGCTACCCCGGTTAGACTTGCGATAACTTGGATGTACCGCAACACAGGCAATTTCTGCAGAACGCAATTCATCACCCGTGGTCGGAATCGGATAGAGGGCGGCACAGGCCAGAATCATGCCGTCCCGTTCGATTACGGCAAACTGGTTGATTTCATTTTCCAGACGTTCACGCGAACGATAGACCAGAATGCCTTCTTCTTCCAATGGACGCAGTAAACCGATCAGGCCACCGACATCTTGAATATCGGCCATCCGCACTTCTTCATAATGTGCATCGGTGACCAGAGTTCCGGAACCATCCCGGGTGAACAGCTCTTCCAGTAGGGCACCATCATAGGCATAAGAAATCAAATGCACCCGATGTACGCCGTTCATTGAGGCTTCCTGGGCGGCTTTTAATTGTAGTCCTCTTTCCAGTGTATCTTGCTCGACCGGAATAAAATCATCCAGTTGTTGCGGTGTCACTTCACGTTTGAGCTGGCCGTTACTGTCCATCAGGCCATGCTGCTTGCCGAGAAAAATCAGTTTATCTGCCTTGAGGCGAATCGCAGTTTTGGTAGCAACTTCTTCAGCCAGCAGATTAAAGACTTCTCCTGTTGTGGAATAACCGGTCGGGCCAAGCACCACAATATTATGACTGTCCAGATGGCGCTGAATCGCGTCAGTATCAACTGCACGCACTTCACCGGTCAGCTGGAAATCAATACCATCGCGGATACCATAAGGCTTGGCGGTGACAAAATTCCCTGAAACGGTATCAATCCGGGCGCCATACATCGGCGAGTTGGCCAGTCCCATAGACAGCAGTGCTTCAATTTGCAGGCGGATCGAACCCACGGCATTCATCACACAGCTTAAAGATTCACGCGTAGTCACCCGGCGCTGCTGGTAAAAAGGCGTCGTAATCTGGTTTTGGGCCAGGTTCTGGTTAATTTGCGGACGAGCGCCATATACCAGAATCAGCCGAATCCCCAATGAATGCAACAAGGCAATATCATGAATAATATGCTGAAAGTTGTCATCTAAAACGGCTTCACCATCAAACATGATCACAAAGGTTTTGTTGCGGTGCGCATTGATATAAGGCGCAGAATTGCGAAACCAGTGCACATATTGCAGTGTTGTGCTTTGTGACGTGTCTGCCGAAGTCATGCCTGTGCCTATTTCAATGATGAGATCCAACTTTGATTCTAATGAAAAAAAACGCAAGTGGAAGTACAGATATAAAAAAACACCTGAAGGGGAACTTCAGGTGTCTGCAAGACGAGCAGTAATGGAGAAAGATTAGTTCATGATCCGTACGATTTTATTGGTACGCTCATTCACCAGAACATAGTCATTGTTGACTTTATACCACTGCTGGAAACGGCCGGTATTCGGTAGACGACGTGCTTCACGATCACTCACTTCAAAACGTTTGTTGTCGTATTGACGTGGTAAAGTTTGCCCTACGCGCCAGTCCCGGCTTGGATTGACTACACGGTTGTTATGACGGCGGTCATCATTCCATTTTTTACTATCTTTGGCGTCCCAGTGTGGTGCCGATTTATGCGGATTATGGTCATAACGTGAGTCATGCTGTGGTGCTGCCATTGCAGAAGTAGCTAACAAAGCACTGAGAGATAACGCAACTGTAGTTAAAACTTTTTTCATGGCTCTCACCTAAAGATGTAAATCTAATTTCGATGAGACTAAATTAGCGAACAAGTGCATAGAAAGCATGAGGGCTATTTAGTTAAAATGTTAAATTCGTGAAGAAATTTAGAAGATGGTTGCGCTAGAGCTAGATAAGCACAGGACAGCGAAATCATGGGCAGTTGGAAAAATCAGTCACCTAAATAAAAAAGACCCAAACAATGTTGGGCCTAGAGCATGAGATGTAATTTAGTCACCAACAATACGGATAATATTGTTATTTTCTGAATCGACCAGAATATAGTCGTTATTGACTTTGTACCATTGCTGCTTGCGATCAGGTCGAGGCAGGCGATGATCTTTGTATTCGACTTTATAGCCATTACCACGATAATGCTGCGGCATTACATAACCTGGCTGCCATCTGAGCTGTTGTAGACGTTTCACTCCGCGTTCTTCCCGCATACGACGGTTATCCTGCTGCTCTTGAGGAGCCTCGCGGAACTCGCGGCCTTTTTTCTTGTCTGCGCCATAATGCGAATCATCATTGAAATGAGGGGCAGCGATGACGACATTGCTCAGCATGAATGTACTGCAAGAAATTGCCAGTGCCATCAAAACCTTTTTCATGTTGAACCCTCATTAAATTGTTCACTTTCTACAGTACCTAATGTACGGAAAAATTGCAGAGAAACTGTGAAGAACAGGCACAAGTTTTATAACAAATGCAGAGATATTATGATGATGTCATAATATCAGACTGCGGTCTTGATCATAAGGCTCGGTATAAAGAGCTATGTTCTTATCTGATCAAAGCGAGGGCAAACATGCAAGCTAAAATCGATGATTTTGTTCAAAAAAGCAGCATTGAATCACTCGTAAAATAATCAATCCTCTACTGAAATGGCAGAAAATTTTATCGGTTTATCTCAAGATTAATTCCATTGTTCTGCTAGACCCTGTAAGGAGTGAATCGCTTCAGCGACTGATTCCGCTTGCAGGGCATCATCTAATGCCACAATCAGGGCCTGTGATAATTGTAATTGTTCAATCTTATGAATTGTTTCAATTTTTCGTTTCTGGTCAGCCATGCTGTACTCCTGTCTGATCTATCTGGCGATATAAGAAGCATAGTTCATATAGATTTATTTGGAAAACCGTATAATTTTATAAAAATGATGTGAAAATTCGATTAATAAATTCTTTTTTTAAAAAAATCAGCTAAAAAAAGAGTACTTTTCAAAAGTACTCTCTCTATAAATTGCTTGGCTTTTAATAAGCGTAGTTCAGGTCAGTATAATCCATTAGTGATTTATGTACATGTGCCTGGATAAAAGTACGTACATCTTCAGCGGTCATGGCTTTGCCCTGATTGCTGATGACATGTTCGATTTCTGGTTGTCCTTCAATCTTAATGCGATAAACAAAATGCTTGGCCAGACGATAACAATCGTCTAATTTTTCAATTCCGGTCACATAATAATAGGCATGTTCAAAATTCAGATCATGATGTGAAAATACAAACTGCTCGAACAGTTTGAGTTTCTGGGCATTTTCGAGTGCTTTGATGTCATCCACAATACTGGCTTCAAACTTGGTGCCATATTTTTCAGAAATAGGCTGTTGATCAATCAGCAGCGAGACCATGCCATCGTCTAAATGGGTCACCGTAATATTGTTTAATTCAGTCATGATGCACTCTTGTTCAATGTAGTGAGGCTTAGTATGCGGGGATTTTAGTGAAATTCAATGCGATCCGGCGAGAGTCATTCCCGATTTATGCGCCATATAAAGCCTGAAAGCATAGAAAAGGGAGCAATTGCTCCCTGAATAAAGTAAAAAGAAGGTTAATCCTGCGCATCAATACTTTGACCATTCATATGCAGGCTGTCATCGCCCATCAAATACAGATAAGCCGGCATAATAGAATCGGGAGTCGGTAAAACTTTTGGATCTTCATCCGGATAGGCCTTGGCGCGCATTGCAGTACGCGTCGGCCCAGGATTGATACAGTTATAACGGATATTGGGATGTACCTGCTCTTTGGCAAATAACTGGCTTACTGCTTCAATGGCAATTTTAGATACGGAATAAGCGCCCCAGCGTTCGCGGGCTTCACGGCCTACACCTGAACTGGCAAATACGACGGAAGCATGTTCAGATTTGGATAATAGCGGTAACAGCGCCTGGGTCATGACAAAAGGGGCACGCAGATTAACTGCCATCACATCATCCCAGACATTGACCGGATAATCCGCCAGGGGAACCCGGTCACCCAAAATTCCGGCATTATGCAGAATTCCGTCCAGACGGCCAAACTGACGGTCTAGGGTATCGAGCAGAAGTTCATAATCCCGTTCCGAGGCGCTCGAGAGCTGTAACGGCAAGATGGCAGGTTGCGGTGCACCTAAACTTTCAATTTCATCATAGATGACTTCCAGTTTATTCAAGGTACGTCCATGCAACACCACTGTTGCACCATGCAAGGCATAACTGATTGCTGCTGCACGCCCGATGCCATCGCCCGCACCCGTGATCAGGATAATACGATCCTTGAGCAGATCGGGGCGAGGTTGATATTCTGAATATTTCATTATCTACCTCCTTATTTCTTATTGTTTGGTTTTAAGCTTTCAAGATACCGCAGTTTGCTGTTGCACGAGCAGTTTCTGAATCAGCCGCTGTAATTCTGCAACTGTATCCACTATATAGTCGGCTTGCCAGGCTGTTAAGTCATCTTTGTATTGCAGTGGTAAATAACCATAAGCTGCCAGAATGGTGGTCATCTTGGCATGACGCCCTGCATCAATATCACGCGGATGATCACCGACATAGATACAGTCTTCTGCAGCAAGCCCGAGCTGTTTGGCTGCCAGATACATCGGTTCAGGATCAGGTTTAGTGCGTGTCACATCTTCCGGGCAAACCAGTACAGCACAGCGATTGGTCAGGTTCAGCGCTTTCAGTAAAGCTTCACTGAGCCAGCGCGGTTTATTGGTGACAATGCCCCACGGAATATCCTGTGCTTCCAGCTGTTCCAGCAAGGGATACATACCGTCAAACAGATCGGTATCGACCGCAATATCTGCGCCATACATGTCCAGAAAACGCTGACGATGGGCTAGAAATACCGGATCTTCCAGTTGCAGTTCCGGATAGACCAGTTTTACCATGGCGCGTGCACCTTCTGAAACCTGGGTACGGATCAGCTCGGGTGCAACGAGTGCGCGGCCTTCTTCACGGCACATCTGCTGGATAATCCGGACAAAATCGGCCGCAGTATCAATGAGGGTACCATCGAGATCAAATAAAACTGCTTTCATGCTGTGGTCTCTGCTGCATTCTCTTTCACGGTATAGACCATATAATTTACATCTACATTCGCTGCCAGCCAATAATGCTTGGTCAATGGATTATAGTGCAGGCCGGTCATATCTTTGAGTTTTAAACCGGCATTACGAATATCATGCGCCAGTTCGGACGGCTTGATAAATTTGCTGTAATCATGGGTGCCTTTGGCCAGCATCCGCAACACATATTCTGCCCCGATAATGGCAAATAAATAGGACTTCGGATTACGGTTAATGGTCGAGAAAAACACATGACCGCCTGGCTTGACCAGCTTGTAACAGGCCTGAATAATCGATGCTGGATCTGGCACATGTTCCAGCATTTCCATGCAGGTCACGATGTCATATTGACTAGCCTGTTCGTCTGCCAGTTGCTCGACCGGCACCTGTCGGTATTCGATATTGCTGACACCTTCCTGTTCGGCATGGATGCGTGCCACATTCAGAGGCGCTGCGCCCATATCAATCCCGAGTACATCAGCACCCCGACGTGCCATGCTTTCAGCCAGAATCCCGCCACCACAGCCGACATCCAGCACTTTTTTTCCACTCAGACCACCGGCATGTTCATCAATCCAGTTTAAACGTAGTGGATTAATCATGTGCAAGGGGCGGAACTCGGAATGCTGATCCCACCATATAGCTGCAAATGCTTCAAATTTGGCAATTTCTTGTGGATCAACATTCAATTGCGACATTGGTGTCACCTCAATCAGTCATGATTAGCTAAAAATATGTACGTGCCAAATGGCCAGAGAAACTGATTTAAAACCTTGAAAATCAGTTCGATGGTTTAGTGTAGCGATTCTGGCAGAAAAAGCGATAAAAGCAGCAAAAAAGTTCACAGAATGAAAACGAAACCGGCATAATTGATTTATATTGAACACATAAACTTAAGCATAATGATTTAGAGGACGATAATCCGAATGAAAAAATTCCTTTTAGGCGCTGTTGCCGCATCTGTTTTGGCCGTTTCAGGCAGTGCTATGGCCAATTTTGTGGCAGGTCAGGACTATCAGGTGGTTGCAAAACCAGTCAAAGTCGAAAAACCAGGCAAAATTGAAGTGCGTGAATTTTTCTGGTACGGCTGTGGTCACTGTTTCTCGCTTGAACCACATATGCAGAGCTGGTTAAAGAAATTACCAAAAGATGTACGTTTTGTACGTACACCGGCTGCGATGAACCCACTTTGGGAACAGGCAGCGCGAGCTTATTATGTATCTGAAGCATTGGGGGTGCGTCAAAAAGCACATTTACAGCTATTCCATGATATTCATGACAAACAGCGTCCAATTTTAGAACAGGCACAGCTGGCCAAATTCTATACCCGCTATGGTATTCCTGAAGCGAAATTTAACAGCACCTATAAATCTTTCCCGATCACTTCGAAAGTTGCCCAAGCCAAAAATCTGGCTGCCCAATATCAGTTAAGTGGTGTTCCGGCAGTCACCGTGAATGGTAAATATATTGTGCAGGGGGATGGTGCCAAAGTCATTCAGGTCGTGAATTATCTGGTCGAAAAAGAGCGTAAAGCCAAATAATGTTAAGCTGAAGACCAGCCAAAAACCTGCATCCTATGCGGGTTTTTTGTTTAGGTCGGGGGAGTGACCATTTCATGGGTTGGGGGAGGTGCTGTTTCGGCAGGACTCCGATACCAGTGTAAAACCCCACGCAGCAAGAGCTGCATCTGTAGCACGCTTTGGCTTTTAAAGACATTGGATTGGACTTGGCGCAGCTCGGGATCAGCCTGATGCTGCAGATGAATCCAGCCCATGGCCCAGTTCAGGGACAGTTCAATCAGCATTTGTGCCAGAGCCTGCAAGTCCTGTGGGGTCTGGATATGCCGGGTGGTTTGCATCTTGGCAAGTTCATGCATGACATCTTCGGCCAGAAAATGAATTTCCCGTTCAATTCCGGTACGTAACACATCCGAGCCACCCCAGCGTTCTGCCACAAAAAAAATCCAGGATTCAGGATGGTATTCGACGGCCTGAAAAAACAGTTCCAGCCCGGTTCGGGTCCGGGTATTTGGCTGATACAGATAAGCCTGTCCCAATTGATGAAGTACCCCTTTGATGTGCATCGCCACCTGATCCAGCAATTCCAGACCGAGCTGGTCCATATCCTGAAAATGCCGATAAAACGCCGCGGGTACCAGTCCAACAGCATGTGCGACTTCCCGCAAACTGATCGTGCTGAAAGCGCGTCCCTGACTGCTGAATGCCAGTGTCGCATCAAGTAGTGCCTGATGACTTTGCTGCTTGCGATCTTCACGTAAGGACATAAATGGGTTTCCTGCCACTGGCTTCCCTTAAGGGGTATTTTAGTCTAGCAAAAATCAAGTCAAATCGTAGCGTCACAGGTCGGCAGAATTTTGATATTTCCTCCCGCTCTGATGCACTGATTTTGTAAATGAATGCCCCGCTTGCCTAATCTTGGTCAAGGCTTCTGCTATACTGGGCCGCAATTATTTTGAACCCCTACAGGACTTATTATGCGTATCGACCAACGAGCATTAGATCAATTACGTGAAGTGAAAATTACCCGTAACTATACACGTTATGCGGAAGGCTCTGTATTGGTTGAATTTGGTCATACCAAAGTACTCTGTACTGCCAGTGTAGACAGTTCTGTACCGCGTTTCCTGAAAGGTCAGGGCCAAGGCTGGGTGACTGCTGAATATGGCATGTTGCCACGTTCAACTCATACCCGTAGTGACCGTGAAGCGGCACGTGGCAAACAGAGTGGCCGTACCCAGGAAATTCAGCGCCTGATTGGTCGTAGCCTGCGCTCAATGGTTGATCTGAAAAAGCTGGGTGAAAATACCATTACCATCGACTGTGACGTAATTCAGGCTGATGGCGGTACCCGTACTGCAGCGATTACCGGTGCTGCAGTGGCTTTGGTCGATGCCATGAACGTATTGCTGGAAAGAAAGAAAATCAAACATGATCCGTTGAAAGGCCTAGTGGCTGCGGTTTCTGTGGGTATTTTCAAAGATGAAGTATTACTGGATCTTTGCTATGAAGAAGATTCAAACTGTCAAACGGACTTGAATGTGGTGATGACGCAGGCAGGTGAATTTATTGAAATTCAAGGCACTGCAGAAGACAAACCATTTACCCGTGCCCAATCGGATGCCATGCTGGAAATGGCCGAGAAAGGGATTCAGGAATTGGTGAAAAAACAGCAAGAAGCTTTAGGCTGGTAATTTATTAAAGCTAAAAAAACGCATCTAAAAGATGCGTTTTTTTTATGCCTCAACATTAGCTCACAAAAATTGAACAGGACCTGTCTACTGTAGCGCTCGGTTTCAGGAGATGATTTTAAATCTACTAACCCGTAGAGGATTGAGATATGAAAATATGGTTCATCGCACTGTCAGTGTGTACAGTTCTGGGTCTGGCTGCCTGTGATAATAATAAGTCCAAGTCCCATGATGCAAATCAGGATAGTACTTCTACACCAGCAGGACAAAATAACAATAAGTGATGACAATCCGACATCACTTCATTCCTCAATATATTTTTTGTACAAAATATGCGCAAAAAATTTTAAAAAATAAAAAAAGGGTGCTTCGCACCCTTCTCCTATTGCGTATCAAATTTAAGCTTCAGTATTAAAACGCATCGATAGATCAATGGCTTTGACATCTTTGGTTAGCACACCCATGGAAATATAATCAACGCCGGTACTGGCAACCTCACGTAAATTCTCAAGAGTAATATTCCCTGAAGCTTCCAGCTTACAGCGGCCGGCTACATGTTGCACCGCATCAATCATTTGTTGCTGACTGAAGTTATCCAGCATCACGATATCGGCATGGGCTTCCAGCGCCTGATTCAGCTCATCCCAGGTTTCGACTTCAACTTCGACCGGCTTGCCCGGCGCAATCTGATGAGCCTTGGTAATTGCCTGCGCAATACCACCCGCTGCCATAATATGATTTTCTTTAATCAGAAAAGCGTCAAACAGACCCAAACGGTGATTCTGACCACCGCCAATGGCCACGGCATATTTTTGTGCAATACGCAGACCCGGAAGGGTTTTGCGCGTATCTAACAGCTTGGTATTTAGACCTTGCAACTGTTTGACATAGTGGGCTGTTTTAGTGGCAACGGCCGATAGTGTCTGGACAAAGTTTAGGGCAGGGCGCTCCACGGTCAATAAACTACGCGCAGATCCCGCCAGTTTTAAAAATGCTTCATTGGCTTGAACATGATCGCCATCATTTTTCAGCCAGATCACTTCAACACTCGGGTCGTAGGCCTGAATCAAGGCATTGACCCAAGGCTGACCGGCCAAAACCATGTTTTCACGGCTAATGATGGTGGCAGTGGCCTGTTCGTCTTCAGGGGTGAGCAGGGCGGTGATATCGCCTTCACCAATATCTTCTGAAAGTGCCTGTTGGATATTGATTTGAATCGACTGGTCTAGCAAAGCTTGAGATATGCTCATGTCTACTTCCGTATCTTTTTAAGCCGTAAAAATTGCGCCTTATCTTAGCACCGTTACATAAAAGATGAGCGATTTTTCATCCAGTTTGCCGGGATGAATTGAGATTTGTCCTTGAAAGTTTTAGCATGAAGCCGGCTGCAATACTGATCTTGCAGATTTTATTTTTTGGGGAGAACGGTTTTATGCAACAGGCAGCTGAGTTTCAGGTCAGGGACGGGCAACTAATCGGTGCACGTCAAATCCCGTCTCCCAATTTTAATCAGCGGCCACAACAGACCGAGATTCAATTGCTGGTGATTCATAATATCAGCCTGCCTCCTTCCCAGTTTGGTGGCGGTTATATTGAACAGTTTTTTCAGAATCAGCTGGACTGGTCCGTACATCCTTATTTTCAAACAATTGAAGGGATGCAGGTTTCAACTCATCTGCTGATTTTAAGAACGGGAGAAGTGCTGCAATTCGTCAATTTTAATGACCGTGCCTGGCATGCTGGCCGCTCGACCTATTTGGGCAAAAAAGAATGTAATGATTATTCGATCGGGATCGAGCTGGAAGGCAGTGATGATTTACCTTTTGCAACCGCACAGTATGAAGCCCTGGTCAAAGTGACTGCCTGTTTGCAAGATTATTATCCTAAAATCCAGCAGCATATTGCCGGACATTCAGATATTGCACCGGGCCGCAAGACTGATCCGGGGCCGTATTTTAACTGGGCTGATTTTCGTACACAGTTACAGCATTATAAAAACACTTCAAACTCGCTTGCGGGATGAAATTAAGCAATGAACTTCTGACAAAAGTTTCATTACAATAGCCACAAATTTATACATTAGGTGAAGAGGATGGCGCTTTGGCGTTCGACCGTCATTGTCAGTGCGATGACCATGTTGTCACGCGTACTGGGATTGGTTCGAGATATTGTTTTACTGAATGTCTTTGGTGCTGGTAAAGACTTCGATACTTTCGTAGTTGCATTTCGTATTCCAAACTTTTTCAGGCGATTATTTGCCGAAGGCGCATTTTCACAGGCTTTTATTCCGGTACTGACCGAATACAAAACCAGTCGTACTCATTTCGAAGTCCAGATTCTGATCAGTCGGGTATTCGGCTGTCTGGCGACGGTGATGACAGCTCTGACCATGGTCGCGATGATTGCTGCACCGTTGATCATGTATATCTATGCACCGGGTTTCCATAGCGATCCTGAAAAATTCGCCCTGGCAACGGACATGTTTCGCCTGACCATTCCTTATTTGTTGTTCATGTCGCTGACTGCCTTTGCCAGCAGTATCCTGAACAGTTATGGCTCTTTTAGCACCCCGGCATTTGCACCGGTCTTGTTAAATGTTGCCATGATTGCCGGAGCAGTCTGGCTTACGCCTTATATGGCAGAGCCGATTATGGCACTGGGCTGGTCAGTCATTATCGCCGGTATTTTACAGCTGGCGATCCAGATTCCTGAATTGTGGCGTAAAAAGCTGCTGATTCCTCCCAAAATTGACTTCAAACATGAAGGCGTTGATCGCATCATGAAGTTGATGCTGCCGGCACTATTTGGTGTATCGGTCACGCAAATTAATCTATTGTTAAATACCATCTGGGCTTCGTTCATGCAGGATGGTTCGGTGTCTTGGCTGTATAGTGCCGAGCGTATGACCGAATTGCCGCTTGGCCTGATCGGTGTTGCGATTGGAACTGTAATTCTGCCGTCATTATCTGCACGGCATACCGAGCAGAATCCGGAAAAATTCCGTGGCATGATGGACTGGGCTGCCAAAGTGATTGTGATGGCAGGTCTTCCTGCCAGCATTGCATTATTTATGCTCTCAACTCCGATCATTCAGGCCCTGTTTGAACGTGGCCAGTTCACCTTTGAAGATACTCAAATGACGGCTCTGGCATTAAAATGTATGAGTGGTGGTGTGATCGCCTTTATGCTGATTAAAGTTTTTGCGCCCGGTTTTTATGCAAGACAGGATACCAGAACACCAGTACGTATCGGCTTGATTGCCGTGGCAGCCAATGCGATTCTGAACGTGATTTTTATCGGTTTCTTCAAGCTAATTCATTGGGAAGCAGAGCATATGGCGCTTGCACTGGCATCAACGGGTTCAGCCATGGTCAATGCCGGTTTACTCTATTATTATCTGCATAAACGTCATATTTTCCGTTTTGGCTCCCATTGGAAAAAAATCTTCCTGCAGTTTATGTTTGCCAATACCATCATGATTGCTGCTTTAGCCTATGGCCTGAGCTGGTATAACGCAGATGTATCGCAATGGATGCGTGTTTTAGAAGTGGTGATCTTATGTGTTGTCGGTGTGGCAGCTTATCTTGCAGCCTTACTGGTAGCGGGATTTAGGCCTCGTCATCTAAAACCTTAAGCTTAAAACCGAGCTGGTATAAATTAATAGAGCCATAAAAAAACAAGAGCCAAAAGGCTCTTGTTTTTTTCGAAAGTTAACACTTGCCTCGGGCAAGTCTAGTTTAAATCTAGACTTTGCCGCGAGAAAGAAAACCCACGATCGCAAGAATCACCGCAATTACCAACAAGATAATTGCAAAATCCTTAGATAAGCCTGCAACGCCACCAAAACCTAGTAGACTCGCAATTAATGCAATAACAGCAAAAATAATAGCCCAGCGAAACATATATATTCTCCATGTGTTTTTATTTTCAAATTTAGTATAGAAATAAACGATTCTAGCGACTGTTAGTGTTTTGTTGATGAACTGTCTATGATTTAACAATAGTTTACGTGATAGTAATAAGAATTTGAGCGATAGGTCTGTAAGGTTCGGGCTGCTATAATAAGCTGATTTTTGAATGTGCCGACCTGATCATGAGCGATACTTTACGTCCTGAATTCTGGAAAAACTATTCACTGGCTGAACTGACGCAGGCCGAGTGGGAAGCTTTATGTGATGGTTGCGGCTTATGCTGTCTGATTAAACTGGAAGACGAAGATACCCAGGAAGTTGCCTATACCAAAGTGGCCTGCAAGCTGCTGGATTGCACCACTGCACGTTGCTCCAATTATCCGGATCGCCTGCAATATGTGCCGGACTGTATTCAGCTTACCCCAGAAAAATTGCAAACCATTCATTGGTTACCATCAAGTTGCGCCTATCGCCGGGTAGAACAGGGCAAAAGCTTGCCATCCTGGCATTATCTGGTCAGCGGTTCACGAGAAAGTGTGATTCAGGCACGCAAGTCGGCAGCAGGACGCTGCCTGAGTGAAAGCGACATTCATGAAGATGATATTGAAGACTATATCGTACGCTGGGTGCGTTAAATCTGCCTGCGTGATTCGTTTATTGATCTGCCGGATGGAGTAGGGCCTGGGCCGAAGCCCCGGCCATCGGACGATAGAAATAGAAGCCCTGCCCAATCTGGCAGTCACAATGAATCAGGGTATCCAGCTGTTCTGTATTCTCGATGCCTTCGACCAGAACATCCAGTGCAATACTGGAGCCAATCTGGGTAATGGCTTTGACAATGGCCAGAGCAGACGGGTCACTGTTCATGCGCTCTACAAAGTTTCGGTCAATCTTGATGCAATCGACCGGATAGTCCTGCAAGCGGGTCAGTGAAGAATGTCCGGTGCCGAAATCATCTAGCGAGATCTGGATTCCGGCCTGTTTCAGCAGGTTCAGCGCACGAACCACATAATTGGCACCATGCTCGGACAGGCTCTGTTCGGTAATTTCCAGTTCAACTTTATGCGCAGGAACATCAAAGTTGGACAGACGTGCCAACAGTTTTTCGGCATAGTCATCGCGCAGGAATTCGACCGGTGCAGCATTGATTGAAATTGGCAATAGATCCAGACCTTGAGCCTGCCAGCGGCTCATGTCAGCGAAAACTTTCAGTTGCATGGTTTCACTGATACGTGAGGCCAGCTCATAGTCCTGAAAGGCGCCAAAAATTTCAGAAGGTAACTGGATATTCTGGTTCTGATCCTGCCAGCGTAACAGGGCTTCAAAACCAATCACTGCACCATCAGATAGACGCACCTTGGGCTGATAATAGGGAATGATCTGATCGGCCAGAATAATCTTGCGCGCCAGAGTCAGCTGCTTGGTCATATTTTCCAGTGATCCGCACATTTCCTGATTAAACATGCGGATACCACCACGACCACTATTTTTCAGGTCATTCAAGGCAATATCGGCACATTTCAGCAGATTAGAAGTATTCAAGGCATCACGTGGATAAATTGTGCAGCCTATGCTCATGGCACTGTTGATGCTATTGCCGACATAATTGATCGGTTGCTCCAGCTGGGCATACGCCATTTGCGCTGTTGCCAGCAGCTGTTCTTCACTTTCCAGATTTTTGACTAGTACGGCAAACTCATCCCCACCCAGGCGGGCAACGATGGTATTTGGCCCGAAACAGGCCTGGAAACGCTTACCCAGAATATGGAGCAGATGATCGCCAGCAATATGACCCAGGGTATCATTGATGTGCCGGAAATAGTCCAGATCAATGAGTAGTAAACCTGCCATGGTCTGCTGTTGCTTGGCCTTTACCAAGACCTGTTTGAAGGTTTTATAGAAGGTACTACGGTTATACAGGCCAGTCAGTTCATCACGTTTAATCACTTCTTTTAAACGGGTTTCTGCGATTTTTTGCTGACTGATATTCCGTGATACACAGAGGATATTTTGAGTAATATTCTGCTGATCCAGAATCGGGGTCAGCAGGTGATCCCAATACTGGATTGGTTGATCTTTAATCTGAACTTTGCTGGAAAAACGACTGTTTAAGCCTTGGGCAGCCTGATTTAATGCGCGCTGCGCGGGTTTTCGCGCTTCAGGGGTTAAGCGATTGAACCAGGACAATGAGCGGTCCTGATCCTGTTCTTCGGCCTCATTTGCTTGTGTCAGACAACCCGGCTGGTTGCTATGTCGAATTTCACCTTCAGGACTGATAATGTTAATGCAGTCTGCACTGGCATCCAGCATATTTTCCTGGGTGGAAACAATATGAGAAAGTTGCTGCTGGATTTCAAAATAATCATGCACATCGGTCAGGGAAACGGCCCATTGCAGCAAATGGTCCGGCTGATGATGAAATTTTACAGCCAGAGTACACATGCGATAATGGGTATCACTGCGTTTAATCCGGCACTGGGTTTCAAAATCCTGATGCTGGTCCAGCGCTGCATGCCACTGCGTTAAAAACAGCTGCAGGTCCTCTGCATGAATGAAGTTCTGCCATTGTGGATTGCCCTGTTCATTCAGGTTTACCCCAAGATAGTCAGTCATGGCATGGTTAAAATATTGCAGATGTTGTTTGTTGCTGACCCATAAGGGTTGGGGTAAGGCATCAATCAGATTTTTTAACAAAATAGATTCAGACAAGTGAACGTGTGGCGCAATCAGTGATGATGATGCCAGTGGCTCCGACCAGCTCACAGTTCCCTGTTCAAATTTATCATGCTTCATGCATTCACCACTACAGCCCAGAATTGCCCAATGGGCTAGATAAGTTTCTTTTAATTAGAATAAACAATATGAAAATTACACTGTAATTAATTCACAATTAATCATGTTCAAATTATTTGCTTTTATAGAGATTAATTCATTCAGAATTAAAAAAATAGGGGATATCTATATAAATTAATTTTTTGTGCTTGGGGCTTGCAATCTTGGAATCAAAACTGCTGGTGTTAGAATGAGATCAGAATTTAATTTGAGCCAATAATAACATGTCAGATAGTCATATCCCGCTTCCAGAACGTTTACGGCCACGCGACCTTACACAGATTATCGGGCAGGAACATTTGCTGGGTGAGCAGGCGCCTTTACGCCAGATGATTGATCAGGGACATCTGCCTTCGATCATTTTCTGGGGACCACCCGGGGTCGGTAAAACCACCATTGCCTTACTGCTGGCTCAAGCGGTAGACCGGCCTTTTATCAGTCTGTCTGCTCTGAATACTGGCGTAAAAGAGCTGCGTGAAATCATTGCCGAAGGTGGTGATCTGCTGACGCCTGTAGTATTTATTGATGAAATTCATCGGTTTAATAAATCTCAGCAGGATGCGCTGTTAAGCGCGGTCGAGAAGGGGAAAATTACCTTAATTGGTGCTACCACGGAAAACCCGTCCTTTGAAGTGAATAGTGCCTTATTGTCACGTTGTCAGGTGTATAGCCTGAATGCCTTGAGTGCTGAATCAATTCAGAGCTTATTGACGCAAGCCTTGCAAAATGACTCTTTCTTGCAGGAAAGACATATCCTGATTGAAGAATTTGACGCCCTGATCCAGTTCGCGGCAGGAGATGCCCGTAAGGCACTAAATCTACTCGATCTGATCGCCAGTACCTTTGAACCGGATATGGAAAATATCATCACCAATGCGATAGTGGTGAAAGTGGCTCAGCAAAATATTGCCCGTTATGACAAGTCTGGTGAGCAGCACTATGATTTAGTTTCGGCCTTTATTAAATCAATTCGCGGCAGTGATCCGGATGCAACCCTATACTGGATGGCGCGGATGCTCAAAGGCGGTGAAGATCCAGTGTTTATTGCACGCCGTATGCTGATTGCCGCATCTGAAGATATCGGTAACTCCAATCCGAATGCCTTGTTACTAGCCGGTGAATGCTTCCGTTCGGTACAGGCTGTAGGCATGCCGGAATGCCGGATTATTTTGGGGCAATGTGCAGTTTATCTGGCGACTAGTGCCAAAAGTAATAGTACCTATCTGGCAATTAACAAAGCGATGGAACTCGCAGATAAAACGTCCAACCTGCCGGTACCTTTGCATTTAAGAAATGCACCGACCAAGCTGATGAAAGAGCAGGGCTATGGGGTAGATTATCTGTATCCGCATAATTACCCTGAGCATTTTGTGATGCAGGAATATTTGCCACCAGAGCTAAAAGGGATAAAACTGTATGAATCAGCGCGGAATAAGCGTGAAGTAGAGGCCGAGCGCTTACAGCAACGTCGCTGGCAGCAACAACAGCAACAGTAAATAAAAGCCCGGGATCGGGCTTTTATTTTAATTACTATTAAATAATTTGAATCCTGTTTTAAAAATGGTTAAATATTGGTATAGATAATTAGTTGAAATAGCAGAAATAAATGATTTAAGTATTTTTAAATAGATTTAATATAATGATATTAATCTGCCGGAAAATGTTTTCAATCCAATTATTTAATCATCTAAAAATTCAGGACTTAATAATCATGATTTAACTCGGAATAGGTTGATTTTTTATGCAAAAATAATGCCCCAAAGATGATTAAATCTATGGAGCATTATTTAGAAAGTTAAAGCTCGATGAGTTTTAGTCTTTCCCAGACAGATTATTGAATTGACTGCTTGGCAGCTTGTACTCTACCCAGGTATTCAGGAGAGTATTTTAAAATATTCATAGCCATTGAAGCGATGCCTTTACTTGCTTCAGTATCACTTAACCAGTGTACCCGGCAGACTATACGACTCTTCGCATAATCAACTGCAGTGTTTTCAAACTCACTTCTTCTGCTATTGTCTACATCGGACAGGCTGTAGCCGACCAGATATCCTCTTAAGCTATGGCCTGATGGATATGAGGTATTCGTCAACAGGAAGTCGCGGTCTTCAGGGGTACATATTTCACTGTTATAGTAAACAAATGGCCGTTCACGATTATATTTCGCCTTAATTTCATTTGCGACTGGCTGTTCAAAATCAACCATATAATTGATTAGCGCGGTAACTTCAGTGGTATAGTACTTGTAATTGAAGCCGAGAAAACGTCTGGCTAAATACTGTGAGGTGATATTGGCATCTTGTTGAGCCAGTGTCCATCTTGATGCAGAAGGGTTGAGCAGTTCCTGATAGGTCTTTTTATCAAGCTCGAACGCCGCTGAGTTCTCCGCAGGCGGGTCTGGCGTTAACCAGTTTGCGGTGATTTTAATTTTTTCAAGGTTGGACAGATTTTCAAATACAACCTGGTCATGTGCACTGAAGTAGATGCGGGATGGCTCATCTACCTTAAAGTCAATTGCTAGAATAGGAAGATATTTTTGGGTGTCCTCATAATATGCTTGCTGGAAGCTTTGAGCTGCTTCTAAACCTGCTTCATTACCCAGATTATAATAAAAAGCTTCGATCGGTGCAGTGGTGGCCTTTTCGTCATTCCAGGCAGTGACCAGAATCTCGTCATTCCACCAGTCTGGGCGCAAATCAGTTGGAACACCTTTTCGGATAGCGGCAAACATACTAAAGTAATTCGCCCGAGTCGCAAATTTAGCCTGATCAGATACAGACATGGTATACGAGCAGGTCTGTCCCGGGAACTGATCTAGGGTACCTTGTGCCTTGGTAGCCCGCATGACGGGTATAAATATATCCAGCCATTTCTGTGGCGTATCGATGCCCCAGTCCTGACAGTCTTTTACTGTATAGTCGACCGAGCCATACTGGACTTCATCCGATTTCAGACAGTTATTAAATGAGCCAGTTCTGGCATCAGTATTCATGTCCATAGGCGATGCACAGCGGGTCGGTGCTACATCTTCATAATCCGGTCTGATCACAATACCTGCCTGATAGGTATCATCGGGTAACTTGAAATTCAGATCCTGGCGAATATAAGCAAAAGCTACAGCGCCTTTGTCGCGGTCTCTTTGCCGGTGAACCCAAGGTTTCGGTTGAGCTGCGATCCGAATACCTCTAAATAACAGTCCGGAACATTCATATTGTGGCGCTGAGTCAGACCCACAGTTCTCGACCACATTATTATATCTCTGCTCGTATTTTGTCGCAGCAATATAATTATTCATGTCTTCCATGTCATAAGGGGGCGGTTCAACAGGATTAGGAATTGGGGTAGGAGGCGGATTAGAACTGGAAGAGTCATTATCGCTGTCATGACATGCACTTAATAGGGCAGCAAGCAGCAATATGGTAAAGCCAGATGTTTTCATTAGAAAATCCTCAACTTATTTTAGTTTTTTCTCGATCATTATTAATTGGTTGTAAATTAAGTGGTGAGCAGTGAAAAATTTATACTTCCTTATCTTTTCTAAGCAAGGATTAATTATAATTAACATGCTTTGATAAGCTAAAAAAATAATTATGTAATGAATTATTTTAAAATAAATATTTGTTTTAAAATGTAGTTTTTTATGAATAAAAATAATTAATTATTTTAATACTTTAATTGGTTGAATTTTATTTTAAATAAATAAGGTTTTGAATCTGATTTAAATTAGTACATTTTATTTTGATTTTCAAAAACTAATAGAAGTGTATTAAATAAACTATTTATTTATATGACAGGTTTATTTTTAAATTCTCTCTTTAAAAACTGATTTAAATAACTGGAATAAGAAAGTAGCAGGAATGAAAAAACCGGATTTATAAATCCGGTTTTTTCATTAAGGAATAATTAGATATCGGAAAGATCAATACCTAGACGACCAGCGACTTCTTCATATGCCTCAACCACACCGCCTAAACCTTGGCGGAAACGGTCTTTATCCAGTTTTTTCTTGGTGTCTTTATCCCATAAACGGCAACCGTCTGGAGAGAATTCGTCACCCAGTACGATACGATCGTGGAATACGCCGAATTCAAGCTTGAAATCGACCAGAATCATGTTACCTGCGTCAAACAATGTTTTCAGCACGTCATTTACTTGGTAAGTCAATTCTTTCATTTTTGCCAATTGTTCAGCAGTTGCCCAGCCTAAAGCAATTGCTTGTGACTCATTGACCATTGGATCGCCAAGCGCATCATCTTTAAAGAACAATTCAAATGTTGGAGGAACCAAGGCCTTGCCTTCTTCCACACCCAGGCGACGGCATAAAGAACCTGCCGCATAGTTACGAATCACACATTCAACCGGGATCATATCCAGTTTTTTCACCAGCACTTCATTTGGAGTCAGCAGCTTTTCAAAGTGAGTTTCAATACCCGCTTCTGCCAGCTTTTCCATAATGAAGGCGTTAAAACGGTTGTTCACCTTGCCTTTACGATCTAGTTGCTCGATTTTTTCGCCATTGAATGCAGAGGCATCATCCCGAAAGACTAAAATCAGATGGTCTGAACTGTCTGTGGTATAGACAGATTTCGCTTTACCAGTATAGAGCAAGGTTTGTTTTAACATGAGGGAACCTTTTACAAAAAAAAATGCCTAGAAATGTCTAGGCTGGCCAATTTTGGTAAATCTGGTTGAGCAGTTCTGCGGCTTTTTCACGGTCGGCAAAACTGTTATCGGCATTGAACACAGCGAGGTTATTACTTGAACCTACAGAAGATAATCTTAATACATAGGTTTGCTGATCGACCTTAACCGTAATTTCGTAACGATCTTTGTTCTGAGCAACAATGCTATGATTCAGACTGCTGAGGGTGGCAAGGGTGTATTGCCAAATTGTAGCAGAATTTCCCTCAATTTTAAGCAGAGGATTAAGATTTCCGTCAGTGACCAACTGCGGTTTACCGATAGTATTGGTTTCGGTCTGATTCGCTGCACCTGAGTTTGCAGTCTGGGCTGGCGGGCGTGGCAAGGCAAAACGGTTGCCACGCTGGTTTTCAAGCTTAGGTGCATGCTCAATTGCAAGCGGATCGACCGTTGGAGCAGGGTACAATGGCGTTGCCGGACGAACCAGAGTGCCTTCAGGATATTGTAAAGCTTCCAGGCTTGTAGTCTCTTTATAGTCTAAAGAGCCGTTGTTAACGGCCAATGAACTACAACCTGCCAAACTGAATACTGAAAGTGTAAGGCTAAGTCCTAAACGTAATTGCATAATCTTCTGCTCTTTTATTTGATAACGCCCGCTTCGACCAGTGCTTCATGAAGCGGAGCGCGATATTGTTCTGCAAGTGGTGTTAATGGAAGGCGAATACCTGTACCAATTAAGCCCATGTCGTGGAGTGCCCATTTCACAGGAATTGGGTTGGATTCGCAAAATAAAATATTGTGTAAATTTGCAACCTGAGCATTTAACTGTTCAGCAGTTGCAGCATCACCGGCAATGGCAGCGGCACATACTTCGCTCATGGCTTTCGGAGCCACGTTCGCCGTAACCGAGATATTGCCTTTGGCACCATAGCCCATCAGCTGATACGCAGTCGCATCATCACCTGAATAAACAGTCATATCCTTACCGCTAAGACCTTGCAGCAGTTCAGCACCGCGTGGCACATCACCAGTCGCATCCTTAATACCGATAATTTGTGGAATATCGGCCAGGCGGATTACGGTTTCATTGGCCATATCCACACCGGTACGGCCTGGTACGTTATACAGGATCTGAGGCAGGTCAACCGCTTCAGCAATGGCTTTATAATGCTGATACAAGCCTTCCTGAGTCGGTTTATTATAATACGGCGTTACCAGCAACGCGGCATCTGCCCCCAGCTCTTTGGCTTCGCGGGTCAGTTCGATTGCTTCACGAGTCGAGTTTGCACCTGTACCGGCAATAATAGGAATACGTTTATTGGCCACACGAATGATTTCTTTGATCACCTGGGTGTGTTCACTCATGCTGAGAGTAGAGGCTTCACCTGTTGTTCCAACGGCAACAATACTGTTGGTACCCTCTGCAATATGCCATTCAACCAGCTTCTCGAGACCCTTCCAATCTACGCTGCCATCTTCAAACATAGGGGTGACGATTGCGACTATGGAACCTTGAATGGTCTGTGCTTGCTGAGTCATTTTAAAAAACTATCCTATTTGTCCATCCGAAAGGAATGAGAAAACATAAATTGGGATGGATTTGTATTTTGATTTATAGCAAATTCAATAGATTTGCATTGAATTGAATATTGCTTATGCAAATTATGACTGATCAAACGCATAAGAACAATATGCTTTAGTAAAAGCTACTGAATTCTTTATACAAAGCCTTCTGGAAACAATCAAGTAATAAATAAGATGATTTATAAAGCAAAATCCTGAAACTAAAGTCCTGTCTCTACCTACATACCAATAGATAATCCAGCAAATCGACTCAAAAATGTTAACGCTTGTGCAAAAAGCTCAGCTCAAAACCGCCGTTTCAGTATGTTTTGCTTATGGATTAATAGTTATATTGGATAAATTGAGATATTACACATCTTGATAGCCTCTTTCGGCCCAGACAAATAAAATCAAAAACTGTTAAAACTAATCTCTTTTAAATATCAATATATTGAGGAATTTTTTTCTTATCGGTTGATTTTTTAACTTGATGTATAAGCCTTAAGGTCGAAGTCTTGCATTTTATGCTGTTCTGATTAAGTGTTTTTGCGACTTTATCTGGTCGTATCCTCTCTTCACCCGCTTCTGCTCCTTTAGGAATATCCAGGCAAAACCTTCCACTTATTGATAGTTATTTCTGCAGTCAGGCTCATAGATGATGACTCTCTTTTGTAACGCTGATTGAACAAGGATAATCCAATGGAAAAATCAGACAATAAGCATGCTATCGTCACGGTCGCGATCTGTTTTCTGATTGCGGTGATTGAAGGCTTAGATATTCAGGCAGCCGGAATTGCTGCTGCAGGTATTCGTGAGCATTTTGGTCTCGATAGTTCCCAGTTGGGTGTGTTTTTTAGTGCAGGGATTCTGGGTTTATTACCTGGTGCACTGATTGGTGGTCGGTTTGCGGACCGCATTGGCCGTAAAAAGGTCTTGATCTGGTCGACAGCAGTATTTGCTGTATTTACCTTATGTACCGTCTGGGTGAATAGCTTTAACAGCTTGCTGGCAGTGCGTTTTCTGGCCGGGGCCGGTCTGGGCGGCGCGATGCCAATTCTGATTACACTCGCTTCTGAAGCTGTCTCTCCACAAAACCGTGGCCGTGCAGTCGGCTTGATGTACTGCGGCATGCCAGTCGGCGCAGCAATTTTATCTTTAATTGCGGCGACTGAATTTGGTGCCAACTGGAAGAATGTTTTTTATCTCGGTGGTCTGTTACCGATTTTTGCCATTCCGCTGATGATGCTATTTTTGCCTGAGTCGAAGGAATACCTGAAAGCACAGAACAAAACTGCAGCAGAACTTGCCGTTACACCGAAGGGTTCATTCAAGGACCTGTTTAATTCGGACAACCTGTTGCGTACGCTATGTATCTGGGTGAGCTACTTCTTTACCTTGATGGTGGTTTACATCATGTTGAGCTGGCTGCCATCATTATTTATGGAACTTGGCTTCACACGTAAAGATGGTTCAACCGCACAGTTCTACTTCATGGTTACAGCGACGATTGGTACGATTATTCTAGGTATGCTGACCGACCGCTGGAAGAAAGCCTATGTGATCCTGTTGATGTACGGTGGTATCTTGGCAGGTCTACTGGCGCTGAATGGTGCAAGCTCGCTGAACCAGATGTATATGGCAGCCGCATTGGCCGGTGCTTTTGTCATTGGTTGTCAGGGTGTACTGTATGCCTTTGGCAGTATCGTTTATCCGACAGAAGTACGTGGGACCGGTGTCGGTGTGGCATCGGCCGTTGGTCGTATTGGTGCCATGCTGGGTCCAGTCATTGCCGGTCAGTTACTGACGGCAGGTTTTGGGGCTGCGGGAGTCATTACCGCTGCGATCCCATGTATCATTATCTCTGCATTATGTATGCTGTTTTTAGTGAACCGCACCAAAGTGTAATGTTCAAAGATTTAAAAAAGCCTGCAATTAGCAGGCTTTTTTATTTTTAGAATTTAAGAACAAGACAGGGCTATATGATTAAAAACCTGCATGGCCTTATCTACGATAATCTAGAATTCATTTTTGTATAGGTCTAGATCGGCGCACGTCCAGAACTCATCCTAGATTTTCAAAAAAGAAGGAATCTCTCGATCTGCTTCTATGAGCGCATTCAGCATTCAGAATGCACAGTCATGCCATTTTTAACCGTAGGGCTAAAAATCCTGGAGTATTTTGCGCTATGCTTGGGTATAAATCGAGATTTCAATGGATGAAAACAGATGCAGAATAATATCGCTTTACTGGTCGTGGACGTACAGAGAGGATTTACCCCAGGAGGTAATCTGGCTGTAGCCAATGCTGACCAGATTATTCCAAATATCAATCAATTGGGACAGCATTTTAAGCATATTATCCTGACTCAGGACTGGCATCCGGACAATCATATTTCTTTTGCAGATAACCATCCTGGCAAGGCCGCCTATGACAGTATTCAGCTGGATTATGGCACTCAGGTCTTATGGCCAAAACATTGTGTGCAGGGAACATTAGATGCCGAACTGCATCCGGATTTGAATTTACCGCAAGCACAACTCATCATTCGCAAGGGTTTTCATGAGCAGATCGACAGTTACTCGGCCTTTATGGAAGCTGACCGGAAAACCATGACGGGTCTTGCTGGCTATCTGCGTGAGCGTGGGATTGATACCGTATTTGTGGTCGGGATTGCCACGGACTTTTGTGTGGCCTGGACTGCCATTGATGCCTGCAAACTGGGCTTTAAAACCTATGTGATTGCCGATGCCACCAAGGGCATTGATCTGAATGGTTCCCTGCAACATGCCTGGCAGGATATGCTGTCGCATGGAGTGAAACGGATTTATGTC
Organism: Acinetobacter sp. SFD; assembly: GCF_001647575.1. Classification (NCBI taxonomy): domain Bacteria; kingdom Pseudomonadati; phylum Pseudomonadota; class Gammaproteobacteria; order Moraxellales; family Moraxellaceae; genus Acinetobacter; species Acinetobacter sp. SFD. Next base: position 802,952 of record NZ_LSZJ01000001.1, on the reverse strand, counting down.
AAAGATATCGTCCAGACAGTTTAAAAGCTTACAAGAATAGGCTTTAGATATCTCGTTAATTGTCTTTGTATTTAAATCTATAAACTCAGGTATCAAGAGATACCTGTTTTATTTAATCTCCCTTGATGTCATACCTGGATGAAACCCATGTCAGCCTTGCTCCAGTTTAGCCAATTTATCCAAAAAACCTTTGCGCTATGGGTCGTGCTCTTTTCTGGCATTGCCTTGCTGGTTCCTGAAGCTTTTGTCTGGTTGAGGGCTTATATTCCGTGGATGTTGGGCATCATCATGTTCGGCATGGGTATCACCATGACGGTAGGCGATTTTAAAAGTGTCCTGCAAAGTCCGAAAGCTGTGGCAATTGGTGTCGTCGCCCAGTTTGTGGCGATGCCAGGCTTGGCTTATCTGCTGTGCAAACTGTTTCAGCTACCGCCAGAGATTGCAATCGGGGTGATATTGGTGGGTTGCTGTCCGGGCGGAACGGCATCCAATGTGATTACCTATATGGCCAAGGGCAATACCGCCTTGTCTGTCGCCTGTACCTCGGTTTCGACTTTACTGGCGCCCATTTTTACTCCGGCCATTTTCTATGTGTTGGCCAGTCAGTGGATTGAGATTAATGCCTTATCCATGCTGGTATCAATCTTACAGGTGGTGTTATTTCCGATTGTTCTGGGTTTAATTGTTCGGGCGCTACTCAAGCAAAAAGTCAGCACCTATATTCAGGTCATGCCCTTGATTTCTGTGATTGCCATTGTTGCAATTGTCGCGGCGATTATTGCCGGCAGCAAAACCCAGATTTTACAATCGGGGCTAATAATTCTGGGGATTGTAGCCTTACATAATGGTATGGGCTATCTGCTGGGTTATTGGGCCAGTCGCATGTTCAAGCTGGCAGAAATAGACTGTCGTGCAGTATCGATTGAAGTCGGTATGCAAAACTCTGGTCTAGGCGTGGCCTTGGCGGCAACCCATTTTGCTGCTTCTCCATTGACAGCTTTACCAAGTGCCATTTTCAGTCTGTGGCACAATATTTCAGGTCCGGCATTAGCCACTTACTGGGCTGCCAAAAATAAAGACAGTGCCTCAGTGCCAAAGCAGAATCTGGATACAGAGCGCTAGAATTTTAAAAAAAGTTGATGTCTAAATTCTGCTGAGAAGCTAAAAGCAGCATCTAGCCAGTGAAAATTTGCAGAACTAAGCTATAAAAAAGCCCGATTCAATATCGGGCTTTTTAATTTAAAAAATTTATGAAGCTTTGGACTGTTTGGATTTTAAAATCTCGGTTCTAAAAGTCTGTGCCAGCTCTGCCGTTTCTGCATCCATTCCGTTCACCACAAAGGCATGACGGGTCAGGACATTGGTTGGATTAGGCATACTCACCAGCTGGAAGTGATCACTTACATCTTTCAGCAAATGATTCGGTACATGCAGGGCACTTTCTTTCGAGACCAGATGCTGTGTCAGACGCTCAGAGGCTTGTACCGAGCTGAGCTGCATCTCCTCGACTTTAGAGGCAATTGCGCTGCGGGTTTGCAGCACAAAACGTTTTTCTTCCCGGTAACGTTTATACAGTACTTCGGACAACAGCTGGAACACGGCACTGATCATGGTCAGGCAAGCCAGGGCATTTGGTTTATCTGCTGCAATACTGATCGTGGCCCCTTTTTCATCAAATTTATGTACGGTACAAATATCAGAACTATTCAATTTATAACGTTGCACACAGAGTTCGGTGGCTTTGTTCAGAAAAATCTGACAGAGATTGAAATAAGGTACCGAAACGGTTTTATTGACGCTATCCAGTAACTGTTTTGGATCATAGAACTGGATATTTAAGCTCAGGCTATCCTGCTCCAGGACCGCCGGCTTATGTTCTTTTTCTTTGGCTTTATTTTTCACTGCCTGTTGAGCCTGGGCAATGGCCAGTGCTGCATTATGCTTTTCCTGTTCCAGTGCCTGGGTCAGGGTCTGAATCTCGAATTTCAGCCGCGATTCGTTATTGATGCGTGCCAGATATTCGGTACGGCTTGGACGTGCCACAGCACGATAAGCAACCCAGAGCAGGGCATGAATGATGAATGAGAACAGAATCGCCAGCCATTGCGTTCGTAGAATTTCACCAATACTAGGCTCAATCAGCGTGATTTCAATCACACCGACTTTTTTCTCGTTTTGCAGGGCATCACGGACAAAAACTTCACCTTCCCGGGTTTTGGTCAGTCCGCCTGTGGCTAAAACCTGACCTTTTGCATCCAGGATCCGAATTGAAGCTACGCTTGGATTGGTGGCGTAACGATTTGCCAGCAAAGCCAGAGAAACACGGTTAGGCGGTTCAAGCTCGGACAGGCTGTCTGTCACCAGCTGACTGGTCATCAGCTGCCCCTGATTGGCACGGTTTTCATTCAGTTGGTGAGTGGTTGCCAATACCAGTAAAAAGGTATGCAGAGCAAAACTTATAATCAATAGGCTAGCAAATAGCCCTTGTCTAGGCGCATTCAACGTAAACTTCCAAGGCAATTCTGTTCAATTTCGATTATGATTCTAACAATAGTTGTAGCTCAGACCCGAGTCAATTCATGCGAGAAATCATTCTTATATCATTCTTAGGACCTGACCAGCCTAATCAATTTACACGATTAATGCAGGTTTTGTCCGCCCATTCCCTACAGATTTTAGATGTAGGGCAAGCGGTTATTCATAATCAGTTAACCTTAGGTATTGTTGTAGCCTCTGAAGACCAGACAGCGACAGCATTAGCCATGAAGGAGATCCTGATTCTAGCACATGATATCGGGTTAACTGTGCGCTTTAAACCGATCTCTGCGACTGAATATGATCAGTGGGTCAAAGAGGGTGGACGCACACGTTATATCGTAACGGCATTGGCTCCTGAATTAAATGCCTCTCATCTGCAAGCCGTGACCCAGATTGTCTCGGCTCAGGGTTTTAATATTGAAACCGTGACCCGTCTGTCTGGCCGTCCGGCTCTGGATGGTCAGAGCAGCGGGCCGAAACGCGCCTGTGTGGAGTTCGGTTTAAAAGGACAGATGCTCGATGCAGCCGCAATGCGTGCTGCCTGTTTGCGTTTATCCACTGAACTTAATGTCGATGTCGCGGTACAGGAAGACAATGCCTACCGCCGTAACCGTCGTCTGGTGTGCTTCGATATGGACTCGACCCTGATCGAGCAGGAAGTCATTGACGAACTGGCAATTGAAGCCGGTGTCGGTGCACAGGTTGCAGAAATTACCGAACGTGCCATGCAAGGCGAACTGGATTTCCAGCAAAGTTTCCGGGCGCGTGTCGCCTTGTTAAAAGGCATGGACGCATCGGTACTTCCAAAAATTGCCGAGCGCCTGACCATTACAGAAGGTGCCGAACGTCTGATTTCAACTCTAAAAGCATTGGGTTACCGTACCGCAATCCTTTCCGGCGGTTTCCAGTATTTTGCTGAATACTTGCAAAGCAAACTGGATATTGATGAAGTGCATGCCAACGCGCTTGATGTTCAGGATGGGGTCGTTACCGGTGAAGTCAAAGGTCATATCGTTGATGGCGCGCGTAAAGCATTCTTGCTCGGTGAAATTGCTCAGGAGATGGGCATTTCTCTGGAACAGACCATTGCGGTCGGTGATGGCGCTAATGACTTGCCTATGTTATCCATTGCAGGACTGGGGGTGGCTTTCCGGGCCAAGCCGCTGGTTCGCCAAAATGCCAATCAGGCGATTTCTAGCGTCGGTCTGGACGGAGTGCTATATCTGCTCGGTGTCCATGATAAAGACCTGAACCGTTCATAAATCAAGGCTTTAACAGATTTTAAAGGCGACCGCAGGGTCGCTTTTTTTATCTTGAATGAAATGACTTAAATGCGTGAAGGATAAAATTTGACTACAAAAACATCGATCATCTTAAACGGAAAAATAATTTTTTCCCTCAAAAAAAGCACTGATAATTTTGTAATGACACGCCAACATTGGCGCAGTCATTAATCCACAAAAATGTGAAAAGCAAAAATTGTAATGACAATATAATATCGCGACAAAGTATGTCGTTAGGCTGGATCGCAGGACTTTTTTTATGCAAAAAACTCAGCATAATGCAGACATAGAGATACAAATCAACAGATTTCATTTTATTGATGTAACGAAATTCAATAGATAGAAACTTTGCAATATCAGGCGGAAAACTATCTATCTGGATGGAGGGGGTTATATGGTAACAGCGAATTTAGCAACGATTGTGGGCTTCAGTTTAGTCGCTGTAGCTGTGCTTGCTGTATTCTTCTCGCCTTATCGTCGCTGGTTAAGCTTTATGGCTGCCGGGATGCTGGTTTGGGGCCTGATCGAGGTGATCCGTATAGGGACTCAGACCTGGTTTGAGCTGCCAATGACGTATAGTTATCTGAGTGCATTAACTGCGGTCATGCTGGTGGTGACCTGCCTGTTATTGCGTGAAGATCGTCGTGCCGAGCGTGCTTTGGCAAAACGTCGCTATATCGAACACACACCAGTCTATGAAGATGACCAGCAGCAGCTTTCTAGCCGTTAAGTTCTCTAATATCAGTGAAATAATGCACCTACGGGTGCATTATTTGTTTAGAAATATGATACAAACTGCTGCATCCACCTAACCCGGAACTATGCTAGGATATTTGTCAATTTTCGTACAATTAGAATAGGCATCCTTCATGAAACTGTCGTCCATTCCTGTGTTAAAACTTCCTCTTGTTGATGTAAGTACAGATCCGCTGGACTTACTGGTCGCAGGTTTAGCATTACGTATGAAACAGTTGGCACGTACCAGCCCAAAATTCATCGAACTGGTACATGGGCGTCAATTCCGCATCCAGATTGGTACGGATGAGGGTATGGCACGTCAGATCATTGTGAATAACGACCATATCGAGACCGTTTCTGGTGATGCTGAAAAAGCAGATTTTGTTTTGCAGTTTGCTGATAGTGAGCAGGGCGTAAAGACTTTAATTAAAGGTGATCCGACCGCATTTATGACCGGCATGCAAAGTGGCACCATCAAAATGGAAGGTGACTTCGGTTTGCTGGTCTGGTTTAACCAGGTGGCGAAGATGATTCCACCAAAACTGCCAAAGCCAGTCAAAGAAAAAGTGAAAATGGTACGCCAGTTTATTAAAGAAAAAACTGGTAAATAAGAAACTTCCGCTTAGTTCCCCCTCCTTTTTAAAGGAGGGGCTAGGGGAGGATTAAATAGAAAAAGCCCTCAAATATGAGGGCTTTTTGAATTCTGGAATAATTAAAACTTATTCAACTTCTAAATTAAAAGTCACCGGCCCATCATTGACCAGATGCACTTTCATGTCGGCAGCAAAAATACCGGTTTGTACATGCTCAAACTGGCTTCGAGCATATTCCACCAGCTGCTCATATAAGGCTTTTGCTTCAGCCGGTGGCATGGCCGGACCAAAGTCTGGACGTAAACCTTTCTGGGTTTGCGCCATCAGGGTAAATTGTGAAACCAGCAATATACCACCGCCAGCCTGGGCAACGTTCCAGCCCATTTTGCCCTGTTCATCATCAAAGAAACGGTATTTCAATATCTTATCAATCAGTTTTTTGCCTTTTTCCAGATTATCGTCTTTGCCCAACCCCAGAAAAACCAGAATTCCTTTTTCAATTTCTCCGGTAATTTCACCCTCGACCACGACTTTAGCTTCTAAAACTCTTTGTAATAAGGCACGCATTTTACATATTGACTGAAAACCATAGATAGACGTGATTGTAGCAATAAAAAAATCTGGAGCAGTATGAGATGCTGTTTTTATGAACTTTAAATATCTGAAAATCAATTGATTAATTTTTATAAATTCATTAAAACGATTTAATTTATAAAAATAATCTGTTTTATCTATTTATTGTGCTCGCGTATCTTAGTCTGTGCAGGAAAGGTAATAAATTAAGAGATTTAGAAATGTTTAAGTGTTCATTACTGGTTGCAATGCTTGCAACTGTCACAGCCGCACAAGCTGCTCCTTTAACGAAAGACAATGGTGCGCCAGTGGGGGATAACCAGAACTCGATCACTGCAGGTTCAAATGGTTCAGTGTTACTTCAAGATGTTCAATTGATTCAAAAATTACAACGTTTTGGTCGTGAACGTATTCCTGAGCGCGTGGTACATGCACGTGGTACGGGTGCCTATGGTGAGTTCGTCGCAACCAAAGACCTGTCTGATCTTACCCTTGCTTCATTATTTAAAGCCGGTACTAAAACTCCAGTTTTCTTACGTTTTTCTACCGTAATTCACGGTAAGGGTTCACCCGAAACCCTACGAGATCCGCACGGTTTTGCAGTGAAATTCTACACTCAGGAAGGCAACTGGGACTTGGTCGGTAACCAGACCCCGGTATTCTTTATCCGTGATGCGATCAAATTCCCGGACTTCATTCATGCCATGAAGCCAAGCCCGGTGACGAATGTTCAAGATGCCAACCGCGTGTTTGACTTCCTGTCGAGCCAGCCATGGGCCACCAACATGCTGACTTATGTGTATGGCAAGCAAGGTGTTCCAACCAGTTACCGCGAACAGGACGGTTTTGGGGTACACGCTTACAAACTGTATAACGACAAAGGCGAATACAAATACGTGAAATTCAACTTCCGTTCAAAACAGGGCGTGAAGGGCTTGAACGTAAAAGAAGCGGCTGAGCAGCAAGGCAAAGATTTCAACCACTTGACCAATGATCTTTATCACAACATCTATGCAGGTAATTTCCCGAAATGGGACCTGTACATTCAGGTGATTGATCCTAAAGACTTGGGCAAGTTTGATTTCGATCCGCTAGATCCAACCAAAATCTGGCCAACCGAGCTGGTGCCGGAAACCAAAGTCGGCACCTTGACCCTGAACCGTATGCCGAAGAACTTCTTCAACGAGACTGAACAGTCGGCATTTGCGCCAGGTAATCTGGTACCAGGTATCGAGTCGTCTGAAGACCGTCTGTTACAAGGTCGAATCTTCTCTTACTCAGATACCCAAATGTACCGTCTGGGTGCGAATCACCAGCAAATTCCGGTAAACCGTCCAGTGGTGAATGTGAACAACAATAACCAGGATGGTTACATGAATATCTCTGAGCGTGACTCGGATGTGAACTATGAGCCAAGCCGTAAAGAGCCAAAAGCTGCTACTGAAAAAGCACGTGCAGTACAAACTCCTTTAACTGGCCATATTCAGCAGATCGGGACCAAAGAGCAGAACTTCAAACAGGCAGGTGAGCTGTACCGTTCATATACGGCTAAAGAGAAAGATGACCTGATCATGAACCTTGCTGCTGACTTAGGTGCAGTGAAAGACTCAGAAACCAAGCACATCATGTTATCTTATTTCTACAAGGCAGATGCGGACTACGGTACCCGCATGACCAAGGCAGTGAACGGTAACCTGGCGACTGTTAAAGCCAAAGCTGCAAAATTAAAAGACTAATCACGATTGGTCTTGAGGAACTGGTGATTAGGGCATAGCGCATCACCTCCGAAAAGTCCTGTAAAGCTCCAAACCTTTCCTGCACCCTAGGGGGAGTTTTACAGGCACTCCGTTTTTTATCTCATCTCAGGTGAATATGATCCTGAGTGACTGAAATTTTCTTTTCGATTTCTGTTGGAGTTCATCATGAACGTTATGCCACACGCATTTTTAGCCAGTATTCTTGCCTTCAGTTCTATATTCGCAACGGCTGCTGAAGTGAAGAATGTCTCCCCTGCAAAAACAGCGGCAAGCATTCGGATGAATTCACAACAGGAATTGGTCAACCTGTTCTTTGCTGCGGCTAAAGTTGGCAATAGTGAAGTTATCAACGAATTTCTGAAACATGGCTTCCCGGTCGATGTACGCAATAAAGACGGTTATACACCGCTGATGATGGCGACTTATTATGGCCATCAGGAGATTGTCAGCAGTTTGCTTAAACATGGTGCTGACCGCTGTGCCCGGGACAATCGAGGCAATACGGCCTTGATGGGTGCCTTGTTTAAAATGGAATTTGCCATTGCCAAGCAGCTGCATCAGGCTGACTGTGATGCCCAGGCCCAGAAAACCGGGCAAAAGACTACTGCTGAGTTTGCCAAAGTGATTGGTCAGGAAAAACAATTACAGAAATTGATTCAGGAGCAGGAAAAAACTCAGGTCAAAACCCAGAAATAAGCCGGTTTATATTGGGATACTGTTGTTGAAAATCCGGCCGGCTGTACGTAAATCCTGCAATATTGCATGACTTTTTATGCTTTAATGCAAAGATAAGCACAGCGATATTCCTTTAGTTATGGCTCCAATTATCCATTCTCTGTTAGATACTGACTTGTACAAATTTACCATGTTGCAAGTGGTCTTACACAAGTTTCCACAAACGCATAGTGTCTACCATTTCCGTTGTCGTAATCTGGAAGATACAGTCTATCCCCTGACGGATATTCTGGATGATCTGAACCATCAACTCGATCTGCTGTGCCAGCTTAAATTTAAAGAAGACGAATTACAGTATTTACGCAGTCTACGTTTTATCAAAAGTGACTTTGTTGACTATCTGGAACTGTTCCAGCTGAAACGCCGTTTTATCAAGGCCAGTATTGACAGTCAGGGGCGTCTGGATATTGTGATAGAAGGTCCGATGGTTCAGGCCATGATGTTCGAGATCTTTGTCCTTTCCATTGTCAATGAGTTGTATTTCAGCCGGATTCGTACCCCCGAAGTGCTGGTCGAAGGCGAGCGCCGTTTAAAGGCTAAAGTGGAGCTGTTAAAACAGTATGCTGCTGCACAGGACCCAAATGATCCCCCATTTCTGGTGTCGGACTTCGGTACCCGCCGTCGTTTCAGCTTTGCATGGCAGAAGCATGTGGTTGAAGAATTTAACAAAGCTGCGCCTTATGTGTTCCGTGGTACCAGTAATGTACTGCTGGCCAAAGAGTTGGGCATTACTCCAATTGGCACCATGGCGCATGAATTTTTGCAAGCTTTTCAGGCACTGGATGTACGTTTGCGGAATTTCCAGAAAGCCGCACTGGAAACCTGGGTACAGGAATACCGTGGTGACCTGGGAATTGCCCTGACTGATGTGGTCGGAATGGATGCTTTCCTGCGTGACTTTGACCTGTACTTTGCCAAGCTCTTTGATGGCCTGCGTCATGACAGTGGCGATCCTTACGAATGGGGTGATAAAGCCTATGCCCACTATAAAAAGCTGAAAATAGACAGCAAAACCAAGATGCTGACTTTCAGTGATGGCCTGAATCTGGAAAAAGCCTGGAAATTACATCAATACTTTAAAGACCGTTTCCAGGTCAGTTTTGGAATCGGGACCAATCTGACCAATGATATGGGACAGACACCGCTGAATATTGTCCTGAAACTGGTGGAATGTAACCGTCAGTCGGTGGCCAAGATTTCAGACAGTCCGGGCAAAACCATGACAGATAATGATACCTTCCTGGCCTATTTACGTCAGGTATTTAGCGTTACAGAAACTGCTTAACAGGGACACACCCTATTTAAAAACTGCTTCAATATTGAGGCAGTTTTTTCTTTCTGAGTTAGCTTTCTCTACTTTTTCTTAGCTAAAATTATGCTAAGGATCTTGATAAAAATATCATAATTGAAAAAATGAGCTGTGCTAAGATCAGATAGATTTGACCGTGACGACACCTGATAATGATGACAGCTTCAGCCTTGGATTTTGGCCTGCTGATTGAAGCAGAAGACCTGGTTCCGTATCTGGGACATGAGAAACTCAGAATTGTGGATTTAAGCCGGGCTTCGGTCTACGAGCAATTGCATATTCCACATGCCTTACATTTAAAGCCTAAACTTCTGGTGCGCCAGGAAGAAACGGCGATGGGACTGTTACCGGATACCGAAGGCTTACAGGCGCTCATCAATTATCTGAATATTTCTCCAGAACATCATGTCGTGGCTTATGATGATGAGGGCGGTGCATGGGCCGGACGTTTACTCTGGAACCTGCATTGTCTGGGCTTTGAAAATACCAGCTTACTCAATGGCGGGATTCATGCCTGGCTCGGTGCCAGTCTGCCTACTTCATCTGATCAGGAAACTGTTCAGCCGGTCGAGCATTTAGTTCAGGTGCAACTCGAGCATAAGGCCCAATTCCAGATTGGCTATGAGGAATTAAGACAACAGGTTGAAAATGAAAATATTCAGCTCTGGGATTGTCGTACAGAAGAAGAATATACCGGCCTGCGTCTGGCAGCGCGACGCGGTGGTCACATTCCAGGTGCACGTCATTTTGAGTGGAGTACTGCCCTTAACCGGCAAAATCATTTAAAATTACATCCTTTACCACGCACACAGCAGCGTCTGGAACAACTGGGTTTTGATTTGAATCAACCGGTTGTAGCGTATTGTCAGTCCCATCACCGTTCAGGTCTGGCTTATATTCTGGGCCGGTTATTGGGCTGGAATATCCGGGCCTATGATGGTGCGTGGAGTGAATGGGGCAACCGCCTCGATAGTCCAATCGCTACAGGAGAGGTGCCATCTTGAGCATCACATCGCGTCTAAAACAACAACTGTTTATCCAGGCCCAAAAAGTGGTGCCGCAGCATCGCCTGTCACGTGTGGTGGGAAAAATAGCAGCCAGTGAAAATCCGATTGTAAAAACAGCGGTCATTACAGCATTCAAGACCAAATACGGGATTGATATGTCGATTGCTGAGCAAACTAATGCACTGAAGTTTAATTCATTTAATGACTTCTTTACCCGTGGTCTGAGAACAGGTGTACGTGCGGTAGATGCGGATTCAACTGCAATTGTTTCTCCTGCGGATGGCGCGATTTCCCAACTGGGTAAAATTGAAAATGGCGATGTATTTCAGGCCAAAGGACAGAAGTTCACTGTTGAAAATCTGATTGCCGATCCGCAACTGGCCGAACCATTTAAAAATGGTGAATTCGCGACAGTGTATCTGTCACCACGTGACTATCACCGTGTACATATGCCATTTGCCGGAACACTGACTGAAACCCTGTATGTACCGGGTGAACTGTTCTCGGTTAACCAGACGACAGCAGAAAACATTCCGGGCCTGTTTGCCCGTAATGAACGTATGGTCTGCCTGTTTGATACAGAACTCGGCCGTATGGCAGTGGTATTGGTGGGTGCGATGATCGTCGCAGGGATTGAAACGGTTGCTACGGGTAAGGTGAAACCGTCTGGGCGTATCGAACTGAATCAGCATGATTTATTTCTGGAAAAAGGTGCAGAGCTGGGCCGTTTCTACCTCGGTTCAACCGCAATTATCCTGTTTGAAGAAAATAAAATGCATTGGGATGAAAAGTTTAAAGCCAATTCAACTGTATTGATGGGCGAAGCACTCGGGCATACGGTTTAAAAATTTTAGCTTCCCTTTATTAAAGGGAGGCTGGAGGAATTAAATATTTTCTAGTTTAGAATAAATAAAAATCCCCCTCAGTCCCCCTTTTGAAAAAGAGTGAGGTTCCCTCTCCTTGTAGGAGATGAGCAGCACTGCTGCGCAAGGGAGAGGTTCAAAAAAAGCGCCATCAGGCGCTTTTTTATTGTTAAGGTTTATCGTTTTACGACGATTGAATCGATTCCGCTATTTTGCAAGGTTTGCTGCGCGATGATTGCAGCTTCTGCTGAATCGTAAGGACCAGAAACCACGCGATACCAGACTTTGCCATTTTCCACACTGCGCACTACATCGGCAGATAAGCCATTAAGAATAATTTCTGCACGGCGAGCATCTGCCTGATCTGGGTCATCAAAACTGCGCACCTGCAGAATATAACTGGCCGGTGCGGCAACAGGAGCTTCACTGGCTTGCAGGCCAGGCTCAGTTGTGGTCGCCTCAGGTTCAGCCGCTTCAGGGCGGGGGGCTTCAACAATGACTACCGTATCCTGCTTTTTGTTTTCAGGAACTGCCTGTTCAGGAATTGGCGTCACTTGCTGCTGTGGTAACAGGTCATAAAAACGGTAATCTTTGTTGGTGTCTTCTTCTTGGACAGATTCACTTGTTTGAGTCTTCGGTTTGACTGGTTCCCATGGCTTCCAGAGCATGAGCGCCATCAAAAAACTTAACACGATTAAAATGATCACGAGTGTGCCGAGCCAGGTTGGAATAAGTGGCTTTTTAGGCTTATTCGGTCTTTCAGATACACCGCGCTGCGTTTTTCCAAACACTTGGGATTTTCCTCTTATTAATCGGGACATATAGAAAAGGCATAACAGCAGTTATGCCCCTACTATCATTTCATCCTATGTGATCAGGATCTAAAAGTCATCCTCTAGATCATAAATCACACAGAATTTTAATTTTTCTGTATCTTCAAGCATATAGCTCAAATTAAAAAATTCTGCTTGGCAGATAAACGGTAATAAAACATGCTTTCAAGCTAAGATATTTAAGCTTAAGAGCATGCCAATTGCTTACATGCTCACTTCGAGCATAGCTCTCGTCTTGCGAGCGTGCTCACCTTCTTGCATTAATGTAAAAGCAGTGCTTTACATTGATTCAGGAGCAGACACACCTAAAAGCTCTAAACCATTACGTAATACCTGGCGAACATTCACAGATAACAATAAACGTGCCTGAGTCAACTCAGCATCATCACCCAGAACCTTATTGTCGTTGTACCAGCCATGGAACAGCGCAGCCAGTTCTTTCAGGTAATTACCAATCTGATGTGGTTCATAACTGTTTGCAGCACGCACCACGATCTCCGGATACGCTGCCAGTTTTGCCAGGATTTCAGTTTCCGCTTCCAGCTCGAGTTTAGCTGCTAAACCACGCGCCACTGTCGCATCAAAGTTTACACCGATAGAGGCTGCCTTTTCTAACATACGGCAGATCCGGGCATGTGCATACTGGATGTAATACACTGCATTGTCCTTACTTTGTGACACGGCAAGATCCAGGTCAAAGTCGATGTGCTGTTCAGACTTGCGCATTACGTAGTAGAAACGTGCTGCATCATTACCGACTTCTTTACGCAGGTCACGCAAGGTCACGAACTGGCCTGAACGGGATGACATTTGTACCATCTCGCCACCGCGCCACAGGCTGACAAACTGAACTAAAAGTACAGTCAGTTTTTTCGAGTCATAACCCAGCGCATCAATGGCCGCTTTTACCCGGGAAATATAACCGTGGTGGTCTGAACCCCAGATATCAATAATATCGGTATAGCCACGTTGCAACTTGTTCAGGTGGTAGGCAATGTCAGACGCGAAGTAGGTGGTCTGGCCATTACGGCGTTTCACCACGCGGTCTTTTTCATCACCGAATTCAGTCGACTTGAACCAGATGTTGCCATCTTTTTCGTACAGGAAACCGCGCTGATCCAGAGTTTGTAAGGCTTCTTCAATTTTTTCAGTGAGAGAAGCTTCGCTGAACCACTGGTTGAAAGTCACTCCGAACTCACCCAGATCGTCTTTAATGTCATCCAGAATGGCTTTTAAAGCAGCCTGATGGAAAACACGGTAGCCTTCATTTAATAAGGTTTGTGAATTGAAGATCAGGCCATCGATATGCTTTTCTTTATCGCCAGAAACAACGACTTTATTGCCTTCAGCATCGGGCTCTGCAGCATATTGCACATCTTCCGGTACATCTTTATAAACATCTGCAACAGGGCGGACATAGGCATCACCATCCTGGTCAATAATGCTTTGCGCGATTTCTTTAACGTAGTTGCCCTGGTAAGCATTTTTCGGAAAGACCAGTTCCTGACCGGTTAATTCTAAGTAACGCAGGTAAGTAGAAGTCGCCAGAATATCCATCTGACGGCCAGCGTCATTGACATAGTATTCACGGTCGACTTTGGCACCGGTTGCTTCAAGCAGATTCGCCACCGTCATACCATATGCAGCACCACGACCATGACCCACGTGCAGGCTAGAGGTTGGATTGGCAGAGACGAACTCAACCTGGATACGTTTGCCGGCATTGACCTGGGTACGACCATACGTTGCCTGTTGGGCCTGAATTTGATCCAGAACAACAAAGCGCTGGTCGGCATTCAGAAAGAAGTTAATAAAACCGGGACCGGCAATTTCTGCCTTGCTGATATCTGCCACTTCAGGCAGGGCAGCAAGAATCTTTTCTGCTAAATCACGTGGCTTCATACCTGCAGCTTTCGACGCGATCATGGCAATATTCGACGCAAAGTCACCATGGCTTCGGTCTTTGGTACGCGTCAAATTACTTGTATTATTCCAGTCAGATGGGAGTACGCCTTGTGCCTGTAGAGTGTGCACTGCATGATCGAGAGCTGCTTGTATTGCCGTATTCATAATCAGTCGAAAATAGAGATCGCAGAAAAACAGCAAATATAGCAAATTTCCGGCTGTTTAGGTAAAAGCATTTATGGAGAAGAAAAACTATACAATTAACAGTCATAAATTTTCTAATTAAATCAATAGAGAATAACGGGATAAATCTCATGAAAATTGAATTAATATCAGGCAAAACTATCTAAATAAAAAAATCACTCAGCCAAGTCTGAAGATTTGGCTTATATTGTGGGTAGTCGAAGAACAAACAAAAAAAGAGGCAGTATGGCTTCACCACAACGTCCAACTATTATCGGGAACATTCCTAAACTCCCTGCAAAATGGGCACTGATTATTGTGCCTTTTATCCTGTCCTGCCTGATGAGTGGCATTATTTCCATGATCAATATGCTGCGTACCCTCGGCTGGACTGAAGGATTTATCGCGCTCTGGTTTCATAACTGGATGATTTCCTGGGCGATTGCTTTTCCAATTGTAGTGACTTTATTGCCGTTTGTACGCAGATTTACCGGGCTACTGGTAGATATGTCCGGACCTCAGCCACCCAAATGATCATTTTTAAATTTAATCGGGTGAGGAACAACTCTCTGACGACTTAAAAGCTGGGCTGTATGGGGCAAATAGCCTCACCTTTAAATTAAATGCTCCACTGCCGCCCGGATGATCCCGAGCACCAGACCGATACAGGCCCCAACTACCACGCCATTGACCCGGATCATATGCAGGTCACCACCGACCTCATTTTCAATCTTGTCAATCATCTCGCTTGAATCCCATTCGTGGATGCGCTCGCTGATAAAGCGGATGACTTTTTCACTGTACTGGTCGCTCAGGTCCACCGCGATTCCGCTGAGACGTTTATTCAGCAGCTCACGAACCGAGACATTCGAGATAATATTTTCTCCAACCTGCTGGATAGCAATCCTGAGATTTTCCGCAATACCCGAATCTGGTTTTTGCAAGTCTTCCTTGATTGCATCACATAAAATCACCACGGCACCACTGATAAAATTCAGCACTTGTGGACTATCCAGTAAGGCATCTTTGGTTTCATTCAGACGCTGGCTGGCTTCACTGTCATTATCCGACAGCTGTAACATCCAGCTATTTCCCATTTCCTCAATTTTAAGTCGCCATGGATGATCTGGGTCGGCCAGCATGGCCTCAACCCGCTGAATGACAGAGTCGATACTGCGTTGCTGCACATCAATCCCGATCCAGCTGGCACCTTTGGCCAGTTTCCACACACCCATTTCCTTAAACAGGTTACGGGTCAGTTCCCGGGTCTGTTCGGGATGAGAGGTCATCCAGGCATGTACCACATCCAGTCCTCGCTGTAACACATCCTGATGGAAATCATTGTCCAGTACTGCGCGTAGCATTTCACTGGCCAAGGTATTGATCTGGGTGTTTTTGACCCATTGCACGCTGTTGCTCTGGATAAATCCGGCAATCTGTTCCTGCCCGACAAATTCAAAGATTTTCGGAGCTGTCTGCTGGATGACCTGAGTCACCTGGACACTGTTCTGTGGGTTGGCCAGCCAGCGCCCCGCAGCCAGACTGAGGTCGGTACTCTCCAGACTGCGCTGTACAATTTGTGGAGAAAGAAAGTTTTCCTGGACAAAACGGCCCATCGATTCTGCAATCCGGGCCTTGTTGCGTGGAATAATTTCGGTGTGGTCACGTAAAAACTTGGGGATAGGCAGGCGGCCAAAGGGATTGCGGAACAGAACCGTAATCGCATACCAGTCTGCCAGGCCACCAACTACCCCTGCTTCTGCAGAAAGCATCAGGATCTGAAGCAGCCAGACATATTCTGGCAGCAGTTTGGCTGCCACCATCAATGCCAACCAGATCAGAACCGCAACCACCAGGGCAATGGTCGCGAAACGTTTACTGCGTTGTAAGCTCGGGGAAATACGCTCTGTCTGCATGAATCATCCTGTCAGGAGGGATTGGCCGGTTGCGGTTGCAGCACTGCACCAGATGGACTTAAACCATATTTAGCGCCAAGTGACTGTAAAATCAAGCGGGCATCAAAAGCATCTTGAGGTGCCTGATTGGCCTTGAAGCATTCAATGGTATAGGCCACCTGAGCAGGATCCAGAGTCACGGTATAAGGACGGTCATAGAATGGGTCAGGCCAGAAACCCGGATAACGGCGGTAATAACCAAACGGATAGTAGCTCGGTGCTGGATAAACCACGGCCTGCCGCGGCGGTTGGGTCCGGTTACTTGGATCATTGAGTACCCTGAAGAACTGAAAGCCATTCTGTACGGTGGTCTGGGCGGCTTTGAGCAGGGTAATTTCTTCCGCTGTACCAAAACTCATATTGGGGCGTGCCTGAAAGCTGATGCGATATGTATTGGCATTCAATGGCGTGGTGCTGTACTGGCCGAGCTGGTCAAAGGTCAAAGGTTTGGAAGGTGTGGTGGCACAGCCCGTCAGGCTGAGGGCAGCAACTATACCCAATCCCAGTAATGTATTTTTCATGTTCGGTCTCCTGATGCAATGATCCAGTCCGGACAGCCTGTTAAAAAATCTTAAAAGCTGCTGTCGGGCTGGGTCAGGAAAATAAGTTCTTCATCGGTCGATTCACGGCCCAAGATTTGATTTCTGTGCGGGTAACGTCCAAAGCGGTCAATAATGACCTTGTGCTTTTTCTCGAATTCCAGATTGGTCGGATTACCCAGACGCTGGAACAGTTTCAAAGCGAATTCATGAATCATTCTGGATTCACTGTGCATAAACGGCATATAAAGAAAGGCACGCTGTTCCGGACTGAGCTGTTGATCCAGGTTCAGGCTGATGGCTTCCTGAGCCAAAGCCAGTGCCAGACTGTCTTGGGCAAAAGCCTGAGGAGAATCCCGGAATAAATTTCGTGAAAATTGATCCAGAACAATAATTTCAGCCAGCCGGCCTTCTGCGGTTTTACGCCAGGCCCAGAGTTCGGCCCGGGTTGCCTGACGATGGGTGCTCATGAACTGCTGTGCAATACTTTGGTCGAATTCATGACTCTGGCTAAACCAGAATGGCTGGCTGTCCGCATGAAACCAGAAGTCTAAAATATCTTGATAATTCATAATATTTACAATTCATTAGCATCCATTTGTTAATAAAATCACAAATTATCCATGTCTTATAGAGGAAGTTTGTGTTAAATATTTGCCAAATTAAAAATCAAAGGTTTGCCTGAAAACTAGGCAGCCTGTCATGTGCCGGCACGAAATCACGTTATACTGATTAAACTGATGATTTTAATTTATTTAATAGTTTAGCCCCCTTAAGCGAGATTGTAATGAGTCAACCTGAATCGACTTCCCTAAATGTGTTACCGACCTGGGTCGAGTCGTCACTCATCAAAGGCATGCTGCGTGGTATTGAGCGTGAAAGCTTACGCATGCAAAGTGATGGATTCCTGTCACAGGCAGCGCATCCTCGTGCCTTGGGTTCAGCCTTGACTCATCCCCATATCACGACGGACTATTCTGAAGCATTGATGGAGTTCATTACTCCGCCACAAGACAGTATTAAAAAAGCGCTGGATTATCTCAGTGATATTCATGCGATTGTGCATCGTCATCTGGAAAATGATGAAAAACTCTGGCCCTTATCGATGCCGTGTATGCTGGACAGCAGTGATGACAGCATTCCGCTGGCACAGTATGGCAGCTCGAACATCGGCCTATTCAAGACCTTGTATCGTCATGGTCTAGGTGTGCGTTATGGCCGCCGTATGCAGACGATTTCAGGCGTGCACTATAATCTTTCTTTTCCGGATCATCTGTTTGAGGCCTTACAGCAGCAGGAACAGGACGAATCTCTCAAGGCATTAAGCTTGCAGGATTATCGCAGCCACCGCTATATGGGGCTGATCCGTAACTTTATCCGCCTGACCCCACTGGTCATGTTCCTGGTCGGGGCCAGTCCGGCAGTCTGCCAGTGCTTTATGACCGGCCGTGACCATTTCTTGTTGCCATTGGTCAAAGGCACCCTATATTCTCCATATGCGACTGCACTGCGTATGGGGCGTTTTGGTTATCAGAACTCTGCGCAGAAACAGCTCGGTATTCACTACAATAATTTGCAGGACTATCTGGATGGACTGCAAAAAGCCGTCAAAACGCCCTATGAGCCGTTTAGCCGTTTAGGATTGGACGATGCAAATGGACAGCCGATCCAGATCAATGATCATGTGCTGCAAATCGAAAATGAATATTACAGTTTGGTGCGCCCAAAACAGGTACCGCAAGCGGGCGAAACACCCTCCCAGGCCTTGGAAAATCGCGGGATTGCCTATATCGAGTTGCGTGCCGTCGATGTCAATCCTTATAGTCCGACTGGTATCAATGAAGATACAGCCGGTTTTCTTGAAGTACTGGCCCTGTACTGTCTATTGCAGGACAGTCCGGCACTACTCGGTGATGAACAGGACCTCATTGAGCAGAATCAGGCCGAGGTCGTCAACCGTGGCCGTGCACCTAATGCGGCGATTATAGAAAATGGTCAGTCTTATCTGATTGAAGACTGGTGTGGCATGCATTTGCAGCGCATGCTGCCCTTGGCCAAGCTGCTTGATTCGACCTATGACATCACCGTGTATACCGATGCCCTCAAAACCATGATGCTCCGGGTCGATGAAGTTGATGCTACCCTGTCTGCCCTGGTGGTTGGGGATATACGTAAACAGGGCGGTATGTGGCATTTTGGCCAACATCTGGCACAGCAGCACAGCCTGGTCTATGAAGAACATCAGCTCAGTCCCGAAACACTGGCTTATTTTGAAGAAATGTCACAAAAGTCATTGCAGCAGCAACAGCAACTCGAGCAAGATAGCAGCATCAGTTTTGCTGATTATTTAGCCCAATATCGATAAAAAAACAAGAGGATTCACCATGCAATGGGGTTATCGCTTCGTGAGTGGGGTGTTGTTTCTGGCTGCTGTCATCGGCATGGCATTTGCCTTATATCTTGAGCATGTACAAGGGCTTGCACCTTGTCCGCTCTGTGTGTTTCAACGTGTCGGATTAATCGGATTGGGGATTATCTCCCTCATTGCATGTCTGCATAACCCTGAATCCAATCTCATGAAACGGTTTTATGCCTTGCTGGGTTCGCTCAGTATTTTGTGGTCTGTGGGGGTGGCGGCGCGGCATGTCTGGCTGCAGAACCTACCCCCAGATCAGGTGCCGAGCTGTGGTCCCGGTCTGGAATACTGGCTGGAAACCTTGCCGATGCAGTCTGTATTACAACAGGTGCTCAATGGTTCAGGGGAATGTGCCACGGTTGACTGGACCTTCCTGGGTCAATCCTTGCCTGTCTGGTCCTTGATCTTCTTTAGTATTTTATTACTGGTCAGTTTATGGCAACTATTGCGTAAATATAAAAAGGCACCGGTTAAACGACTAAGAGATAAATATTAATTCTATATTCAATAAAAAGCCCTCAATTAAGGGCTTTTTTATATGCTTAAGTTCAGGTCAGGGCAATGCCTTCCAGGCTGTCCAGGTCCATTAGATATTCATGAATCTGATCAAAGGCTTCATCTTCTACACTTGGATAAAACCAGCGTACGATCTGTTCAGCCACCAGTGGATGATACTGAATTTCAAAATGGTTCAGGCCATAGAAAATAGCCTTATGTGCATCCGGGACTTTGAGCTGGAAACGAGGATTAGGGTGCTCGCCCAAAGCACTTTTCAAACTGACCAGATAATCGCCAATCATATGCAGGGTCTTGTTCTTGCGGTGTTCAAACTCGATGGTACCTGCAACCAGATAGGTATCGATATGAGAAGGAATCGGGGCAGGTTTGCGGTGATCATCCATAAGGCCGATCCGAAGCGGATTATGCTCCCAGTCATCATCACGAACACTACCATGGCGTAAATCCAGAATCCCGTTACTGCGGATATTGACCAGATGGCCAATCAGCCGGATCAGTGGAAAATGTCCAAGTTTGTCCTGCAGGCTAAAGCCAAAACGCTCTAATACTGCCCCGTGATGCGGTGAACCCAGACAGACCAGATTCTCCACCATGTTGACCCAGCCATACATATTTTGCTTGCCATAGAACAGCGCACTGCGTGATACCAGTCCACCCATACTATGTCCAATCAGGTCAATACTGGTAATTCGCGGATTGCGGGTGACCAGTTCCTGTAAGGTATTTGCCAGACTGCGACCATTGGCAGAAATCCGGCGTCCGGTATTGTAGTTTAGGTAGAGCATGGTATTGCGGCTGCGCTGCGCCAGTAATTTTTCCCCGATTCCTTCATATTTGCGATTTGACCAGTCTAAATGATTCATGCACAGGCCATGTACAAACAGGGTAATACGGCCGCTCAGCTCACCTTTTTGCAGCGAGCCATAATGGTCATAGATCACCATCGGTAGGGCGAGAGGGTTTTGATATTTCAGCAGGTAGTCCCCGATAATGCCATTTAAGGCACTGACCAGGAAATGCAAGGAAGGGGTCAACGGTTTGTTGTGCAGTTTTGGAAACCGTTCAATAATCTGGCGCAAAGCGGGAGCAATCAGGGTATTGCCATAATGAAACAGCATGTCATAAGACATTTGGTAGAGCCGCACAATCGAAGGAATATTCTGAATTTTCTGTGAATTGTTTTCACTTAAACCAAAAATACTCATTAAAATTTCGCGTTGAAGACTTTTGACCAGCTCCTGGATCACATCATTAAAGCGCATCGTGACCAGCTGCGCCAGACCTTCCAGTACATCGGCCTGACTCGGCGGGGTTCGGTCCCAGCGACAATAGGTTTCATGTAACGGTGTCAAACTTGGCATCTGATCCTGTCCTTTCATTGAGCCGCGTGTAGTACTGTCTTTCTTTTTAAAGAACTTCGCGGTATAAATTCTTTTTCTTGTTGGGTTTCCAGATTTTTAAGAGCCTTCGATTAAAATAACGAGAATGAGAAAAGATTTTGAGCTTTTTTGTCAGACAATTTAAGCAATTAACAGGTTATAAAAAGTAGTGTACTTCACATTTTTAAATTAAATTTTGATGATTGATGGGTTTTTTGTTGATAGTTGATGAATATCATTTATTTGCATGGATTTAAGAGTAATTCGAACTCGATCAAGGGGAGATTGCTGCAACACTACTGTGCACAGTATCCAGAGATCCGGGTACATTTACCTGATTTAAACATGCCACCGAATGCTGCCATTGCACATGTGTCCGCGCTGATTGAGTCAATGCAAAAGGTCGCATTGCTGGGCAGCAGTCTCGGGGGATTTTATGCGACACATCTGGTCGCACAGCATGCTGTGCCTGCTGTACTGATCAATCCGGCAATGCGACCATGGCAACTGTTTCGTGAACTGTTTGATGAGCAGTTACCTTATCAGGTACATCCAAACTGGTGTCTGGATGAGGCAGATCTGATACAACTGCAACAATTGGCCCTGCCGGTTGCACAAGATGCAGACAAAATACTGGTTCTGCTGCAACAAGGTGATGAAGTTTTGGATTATCGTGAAGCACATCGTTATTATAGTGCTGCGCATCCCCCGGCTATGCTGATGACTGAAGCGCATGGCAGTCACGGGATGGATGATTTTGCGGAAAAAATTCCGTTCGTCTTACAGTTTTTATTGGACTGCATAAAAAAGGAAACCGAATAACGTGTCTCAATATACGGCTCAATCTCTCGAAGTTCTGTCTGGTCTGGACCCGGTCCGTCGTCGTCCGGGCATGTATACCGATACTTCTCGTCCCAACCATTTGGCCCAGGAAGTGATTGATAATGCTGTCGATGAGGCACTGGCAGGGCATGCCAATAAAATTACCGTCACGGTCTATAAAGATGGTTCTTTGTCAGTCGAAGACAATGGCCGTGGTATGCCGGTAGATATACACCCGGAATATGGCCAGAGCGGTATTGAAATCATCATGACCAAACTGCATGCCGGCGGCAAGTTCAGTACCGATAACTACCAGTTTTCCGGTGGCTTGCATGGCGTCGGGATCTCGGTGGTGAATGCACTGTCGACCCGTGTTGAAGTTGCGGTACGGCGTCAGGGTAACCTGTATAAAATGGCCTTTGAAAATGGCGAACCGGTTGCACCACTTGAAGTACTGGCAGGTAAGGCACCAAAACGGGTATCCGGGACAACAGTTCACTTCTGGCCAGAAGCTAAATATTTTGATTCGCCTAAATTTGCCTTAAAAGCGTTAAAACATAATCTCAAAGCCAAAGCTGTTCTGGCCGCAGGTTTACAGATCAATTATATTGATCAGATCAATGATGAAAAGATCACCTGGCAGTTTGAAAATGGTCTGGTTGACTATTTGATGGATGAGTTGGAAGACCGTGAAATTATTCCGGCACCAGCTTTTGTCGCCACAGGTGATGCAGAGCGCGCCAGCGCAGAATTTGCGATTTGCTGGAATGTTGAAGGTGGTGAAAGTGTTCAGGAATCTTATGTCAACCTGATTCCGACCGCGCAGGGCGGCACCCATGTGAATGGTTTGCGTTCAGGCGTGACTGATGCGATGCGCGAGTTCTGTGAACTGCGTAATTTGCTGCCGCGGAATATGAAACTCTCTGCCGAAGACGTCTGGGACGGCGTGAACTATATCCTGTCACTGAAATTCCAGGAGCCGCAGTTCTCAGGTCAGACCAAAGAACGTCTGTCGAGCCGTGAAGCAGTAGGGATTGTGCAGAATATTGCCAAAGATGCCTTTGCATTATGGTTGAACCAGAATTCTGACATTGCCATGCAACTGGCTGAAATGGCCATTTCCAAAGCCGGTCGCCGTCTGAAAGCGGCCAAGAAAGTTGAGCGTAAGAAGATTGTCGCGGGTCCAACTTTGCCGGGGAAACTGTCGGATTGTGTAGGCCATGATCTAGACCAGTCAGAATTGTTTATTGTGGAAGGGGATTCTGCGGGCGGTTCGGCCAAGCAGGCGCGTGACAAGAATTTTCAGGCGATCATGCCAATTCGTGGCAAGATTTTAAATACCTGGGAAGTCTCTTCTGATGAAGTACTGGCATCTCAGGAAGTACACAACATCGCGATTGCCATTGGCGTGGATCCGGGTTCAGATGATCTGTCTGAGCTGCGTTATGGCAAGATCTGTATTCTGGCCGATGCCGACTCGGATGGTCTGCATATTGCGACCCTGCTTTGCGCCCTGTTTGTGAAGCATTTCCCAACTCTGGTCGAAGAAGGGCATCTGTATGTCGCCATGCCGCCTTTATTCCGGATTGATGACAACAAAGATGTGCACTACGCTTTGGATGAAGACGAGCTGAACAGCATCCTGAAAAAATGCAAAACCAAGAATCCGCAAATTACCCGATTTAAGGGTCTGGGCGAGATGAATGCCAGCCAGTTGCGTGAAACTACACTTGATCCGAACACGCGCCGTCTGGTGCAGCTGGATCTGGATGATGCGCATTTTACCGCAGGTCTACTGGATAAACTCTTGGCAAAAAAACGTGCCAGTGACCGCAAAGACTGGCTGGAGCAAAAAGGTAATCTGGCAGATTTGGTGGTTTAATGCAGACCTATCCTTCACCTGCAGATATTCAGGAGATGAAGCAGTGTGGTTATGATCGTTCATTCATAGCCGATGCTGAAGAAACGCTCTATTTATGGCAGGCCATGAAGGATATTCAGACGCAAATTGAAAATGCATTTGCTGATGTTACTCTTGATGATGGCATTGGCTTATGGCAAGCACAAGGCATGGATGATTATAAAAGCGCAGAAGAATGTCTGGCTTTGCGTCAGCGTGATGAAAAAGTAGATTGGTCCAAAATTCCTGTTCAGGATTTAAAAGACTGTCACAGCAGTTTAAGTTTCTTTGATGCAGAAGGTATGCGTTTTCATTTACCAGCGTTTCTGATTGCCGATCTGCGTGGTGAATGGCTCTTTCACCTGACTTTTTACTTGTGCAGACCAACTGAACAGATGCAACAGTTTCATTTATTGAATCAGGCACAGCGAGAAGCTGTTAAGGCTTATCTAAACTGGATTGCATCAGATCGGGATTTTTCTTTGAACCGCGATTTGATTCTTCAGGTCCTGAAACAAGGATATTGGTCTCATTAAGCTTAGTTTTTGCCCATAAAAAAATCCCGCAAGTGCGGGATTTTTTTTAATGAATAGAGATTAGATATCGCATAAAGAACAGTTGACGCCGCGGCAATTATGTAAAACCGAGCTGCGTGCGCTATTTTTATTGGTACCTGGACCTTCTACCAGAGGTCCTGCAAGTTGTTCAGCGCCCGAACCCGGACGCCATTTGCTTTTCATATTGATTTGCTGATGACCGGTGATCATCGGTTTTGCTAAAGTCTGCTGTTTACAATAATTACATTCAATCGTATCGGTCGAGATACGGGCAATTGGAACACGTTGTTCAAAAATTCCCTCGCAATGCTCACAGCGGAAATCATATAACGGCATTTCTGTACTCCTGTAGCATGTAGGCCTCAAATTAAAAAGACGGGTAGCCGAAGGCTTTAGGTTGGATGACTACCCGTTGCGAAGCCAAAACAGCAATAAATCGTAAAACCTAGCGTTTATGCCCCCAGAACTTGTCATCGTTCAGTGCACCCTGAGGCAGGATGTTCTGTTCGAAGATTGAAGTTGGCAGAGATACGGTACAGGCACAGTTTGGAATATCCACGATACCGCCGATACGGCCTTCAACTGGTGCGGCAGTCAGTAACATGTATGCCTGTGAGCCGGTAAAACCAAAATTCTCAAGGTATTTGATCGCTTTTAAGCATGCCTGACGATACGCTACAGTGGCATCCAGATAATAGTTAACGCCATCTTCAACGCTGATGCCTTCAAAGGTCAGCCACTGGTCATAAGCCGGACGGACATTACTTGGCACGAAGATTGGAGAATCGATATTGTATTTTTCCATACCGCCCTTGATCAGGTCGAAGCCGACACGGGTAACACCGTCCATCTCGATCGCGCCACAGAAGCCAATTTCACCATCCCCTTGTGAGAAGTGCAGATCGCCCATCGAGAAGCCAGCACCTTTCTGGTAAACAGGGAAATAGATACGGCTACCTGCTGCCAGGTCTTTAATGTCCGTATTTCCACCATGTTCACGCGGTGGAACAGTACGTGCAGCTTCAGCCGCCATACGGTCGAATTCGGCACCTGTTACGCCACGTAGAACGGCAGTACGCGGATCAGGCGGGTTAGCCTGGCCTTTAGGCACCAGTAGTGCCTCGCGACGGTTCCATTCTTTTAGCAGGTCATGTGAGGGTAAGGTTCCCATCAAGCCTGGGTGTTTTAAGCCGGCAATACGCACGCCCGGAATATGACGTGAAGTCGCAAATAAGCCTTTCAGATCCCAGATGGCTTTGTCAGCCTCAGGGAAATAGTCAGCCAGGAAGCCGCCGCCATTTTCCTTGGCAAATACGCCCGAGAAACCGACATCTGAAATTGGCTGGATGTCGAGCAGGTCGATTACCAGCAAGTCACCTGGCTCAGCGCCTTCTACATAGAAAGGTCCGGTCAATGGATGGGCACGGGTAAGGTCGACATTTTTGACATCAGAAATGTCATCAGTATCTTTAATCTGTGCATCCAGGAAATCCAGACTTTCAATCAGGATTTCTTCACCTGGTTTTACCGAAGTCAGAAATGGCAAATCCGGATGCCAGCGGTTATGTCCAATTTCCGCCTGTTCTGCCAGCGGAACCCCCGGTTTAATTTTAATATGTTGCATGGTTTATCCCCTGTGTTGAGGTCGAATAAAGCTAGTTTTTGATGTTATTGCCCGTGTCATCCATGATGAACAGCAGATCTTCGATCACGCTTTCAACAGGAACTGACTGAACCTGGATCGTTTTACCGTCATAATCGATGATGATCTGACCGGCTTCTGGATGCTGAATAAAAAATCTGGCAAGTTGCGGCTCGACTAGAACCCGAAAATGGCGACTCAAGCCTCGTGCTCCGAAACGGACATCGTGTCCGGTAGACAGAAACTGAGTTGCAGCTGCTGTAAGTTCAACCGTACGGCTCTGCTTGCGGAGTCGCTGATTCAGTTTCTGGATTTCCAGACTGACCAGTGTTGGCGCAAAATCAGCTTCTACCGCTTCATAATGCAGAATACGTTCAATACGATTCAGAAACTCTGGATCGAACTTCTTGTACAGTGCACGTTCGGTAATCTGGCTATCATCCAGTTTTGCCAGTCGAGCCAGTTTCTGGATCGGTTTTGGAAGCTTGGCCAGCTGTCTTAAACGTGCCTGAGCATTTTTGGCACCGATGTTACTGGTCATAAAGATCATGCAGTTTTGAAAATCCAATACTTTGGTCCCTGCGGTCAGCTTTAATGTTCCGGTTTCCAGAACATTCAATAGACCACGAATGACTTCGGTACTGGCTTTTTCAATTTCATCAAACAGCACAATACCTGGCTTGGAAAAACTGCCTTGAATATGGGCTTCATCAAACAGAGTATTGCCTTCCTTGGAGCCGACATAGCCCGGAGGGGCACCTGTCAGTGCTGCAGCATAATGTTCCTGTGCCAGTGTGTTCATGTCGATCCGGCAGAATGCATCGGGCTTGCCATGAATCGCTTCCGCAATCAGCCGAACCGTTTCGGTTTTCCCAACACCCGTCGGCCCGAGCATTAATGTGACTGCCAGTGGCCGGGTAGGGGCATTAAAATCTGCCTTGACGGTTATGAGCATGTTTTCGATTTCATCCAGGGCAGCGCGCTGCCCGATAATATGACCACGGACATGCTGCATGACTTTTTCAGGATCGAAGCTAAAGCGAGAGGTACGTGCAATACGTTCTTTGCTCTGCATCTCATAACGCTGTTTCGCCAGGGTTTCCTGATTGGCACTGATGCGGTCACTGGCAAATGTCATATCGAATACCTCCTCTCAGACCAAACTTAAGATGCTTCTTTTTCTAAGCCTTCATGTGGCAGATTGCCGATTGGGCATTCCGCAACACCGATGGTAGAGCGGGTAATTTTTTCCACGTTCTCTTGCGCTTTTTGAGCATCCAGAACCCAGGTCTTGTAGAAGTCGAATGGACAGTCCGCAACGCCTTTATCGCCGTCACCGTTGTTATAGACACCGGTATAGCCGCGGTGCAGCAATTTAAATAAATGGTTTTGTGACTGGTCGTATTTACGTGCATCACGAATTTCATGCAGTGACAATTGTGCGTATTGGATGCCGTTTTCTTCCGTACCACATTCACCCAGGGTACGGCCGTCGAAGCCGACTACTGCAGAGTGACCGAAGTAGGTGTAGACCCCATCAAAACCGGTACAGTTGGCAACAGCAACGTAAACGTTATTTGCCCATGCCATGCATTTCGCCATGTTGATCTGCTGATCTGCAGCCGGGTACATATAGCCTTGGCAACGCACGACCAGTTCAGCGCCTTTCATGGCACAGTCACGCCAGATTTCTGGATAGTTACCGTCATCACAGATGATCAGTGACATCTTGATGCCCTTCGGTCCTTCGGTCACATAAGTGGTATCACCTGGGCACCAGCCTTCAATTGGGCACCATGGAATAATCTTGCGGTATTTCTGAACGATTTCACCTTTATTATTGATCAGGATCAAGGTGTTATAAGGCACCTTGTTTGGATGTTCCTCATGTTGTTCACCGGTAATCGAGAACACGCCCCAGACGTTGGCTTCAATACAGGCTTGCGAGAAAATCGCGGTTTCATCGCCTGGAATGGTGGCAGCAGTTGCCATCATCTCGTCATGGTCGTACATAATGCCCATGGTGCTGTATTCAGGAAAAACAATCAGGTCCATACCTGGAATACCCTGTTTGATTCCTTTCAACATCTCAGCAATTTTTTTTGCGTTCTCAAGAACTTCCGCTTTGGTGTGCAAACGAGGAATTTTGTAGTTTACAACTGCTACCCCTACTGTATCTGGGCTGCTTGAGATATCACCGTGACGCATTCAAATTTCTCCAACTCTTTTATTGATTCAACTTTATGATTCGAGTGTCGCGTGAAATGCGTTACAGCAAAATACGTTGAATTGCGTATATGGATGCGTAGACGGGAAGAAATTTTTAAATGTGAATAATCAAATAAAATAATAAAACCAGATACCAATTAATTAAGTGAAGTAGAAATTAAAAATCCCCCGACGAATCGGGGGATGTGGAAAAATTATAGCCAGATTAAACCGGGAATATTAAACAGAGAGATATTTACTGATAGTGGTCTCATCGACATTTTCACGGACATCTTCGTAGGCAAAACGACCTTTGTCGATCACCAGGAAGCGATCGGCCATCGCGATGGTAAAACTCAGCACCTGCTCGGAAACCACAATGGTCAGATCACGCTGGTCACGGATTTCTTTCAGAGTTCTGGCAATATCCTTGATGATAGAGGGTTGAATCCCTTCCGTTGGTTCATCCAGCAGAAGTACCTTCGGATTAGTCGCTAAGGCACGGGCAATTGCTAATTGCTGCTGTTGTCCACCCGATAAGTTTCCACCTTTACGTTTGCGCATATCCCAAAGTACAGGAAACAGTTCATACAGGTCATCCGGTACTTTGCCGTGCGCAGAAGCCGGTAAACCGGTCTGGATATTTTCCAGCACCGACATGGTGGAGAAAATCATCCGGCCTTGAGGAACATAAGCCACACCATTTTCTACGCGCTGGTAAGGATCCAGTTTTTCCAGATTCTTGCCATCCAGCTTGATTTCACCTTTGCTATTTTTAATATCTCCAATCAGGGTTTTGAACAGGGTGGTTTTACCCATGCCGTTACGGCCCATGATCGCTACGATTTCCTTCGGTTGGATTTTCAGTTCCAGGTCGTGAATCACCTGACTTTGTTTATATCCTGAACACAAAGAATTAATTTCTAATAATCCGCTCATAGTGGCCTCCTTAGTGTCCCAGATAAACTTCAATCACTTTTGGATCATTTTGCACATCGTCCATTTTGCCTGCTGCCAGAATTTTGCCCTGATGCAGTACCGTGACTTTGTCCGCAATGGTTTTGACGAATTCCATGTCATGTTCAATCACCAGCACAGAACGTCCTTTGCTAATCTCCCGCAACAGTTGTGCCGTCTGCTCACGCTCCGAGACACTCATCCCTGCGACTGGTTCATCGAGCATGAGGAGCTCTGGATCTTGCATGAGTAACATGCCAATTTCCAGCCACTGCTTCTGGCCATGAGAGAGCAGACCAGCTGAGGTATCCAGAAGATCAGTCAGGAAAATCTTGCCAGCAACTTCACGAATACGGTCATCAACATCTTTAGTCCGTCTGAAAAATAGCGCACCAAATACGTTACGGCCACGCGGGAAGGACATTTCCAGGTTGTCATAGACCGACAGGTTTTCATAAATATTCGGGTTCTGGAATTTACGCCCAACCCCTTTACGGACAATGTCGAACTCTTTCAGTTTGGTCAGTTCAATATCATTAAACTTGATGGTGCCTGAAGTTGCTTTGGTCTTGCCACAGATCAAATCCAGCACTGTGGTTTTGCCGGCCCCATTGGGACCAATCACCACATGTACTTCATTTCTATCCAGATAGAAGTTGAGATCACTGACTGCCTTGAACCCATCGAAGGACACGGTGAGATCTTCAATGACCAGAATCGGTTTATTCATTTCTACGCCGACTTTATTCATTTGACACCTCCTTCCACAATTGGATCGATAGTTTTATCCGGATCAGTACTTGGCGGTGGCAAAGTGCTGTCGATAGGTTTCTTTTTCAGGAACAATGGACGTACATATTTTTCATACAGACCTGCTAAGCCATTCGGTAAGAACATGACAACACCGATGAACAATGCACCGAGGAAGTACAACCATACTTCAGGGAAGGCTTCAGAGAAGTAAGTTTTGCCAAGATTCACCAGAATTGCACCATACACAGCACCGATCAGCGACAGACGACCACCAACCGCAGCCAGAATGACCATTTCAATCGAAGGCACAATGCCGATAATCGTTGGTGACATGAAGCCGACTTGCAGGGTAAACATCGCACCACCAATAGATGACACCACAGCAGCGAAACAGAAAATGAATACTTTGTACATTGCCACGTCATAACCAGAGAAACGCACACGTTCTTCTTTGTCACGCATCGCAGAAAGTAGACGTCCGAGTTTAGAACTGAGGACAAAACGGCTGATCATGATCACTGCAATGAGCAGCAAGGCATTGATGTAGTACAGAACATACTTGGCTTCGTCGGTACGGATATCCCAGCCATGCAGTGTTTTTAAGTCGGTGATACCGTTAATACCGCCAGTGAAACCTTGTTGACCAATAATCAAGATGGTCAGGATCGCCACAACCGCTTGCATGATAATCGAGAAGTACACATCACCGACACGACGGGTAAACATCGCGAAACCAATGATAAAGGCAAGCAAGATTGGAATGATGATGATGGCGAACAGGGTAAAGCCGAAACTATGGAAGGGTTCCCAGAAGCCTGGCAAGCTGGTGATCTGGTTCCAGTCCATAAAGTCTGGAATACCTGGTGTGGTTTGTGCTGCTGTAGATTGCATGTCCGAAGCTTCAAGTTTCAGGAACATGGCCATACAGTAGCCGCCAATGCCAAAGAAAATCCCTTGACCTAAACTTAAAATACCACCGTGCCCCCAGCACAGTACGAGACCAATTGCGACGAAAGCAAAAGTCAGATATTTACCCATCAGGTTCAGACGGAAAATATCCAGGAACATCGGCATCACCAGCAGGATCAGTACAGCTAGAATCACCAGACCAATCGCGCCTTCTTTGCCACCTAAAAATGCATTTGCAAAATTTTTCATAATATCTCTCCTGAATCCTATTTACGTACTTTGATTGAGAAGAGACCCTGAGGACGTAGCATCAGGATGATGATCACCGTCGCGAGTGTCAGGACTTTGGCTACAGAACCGGACAGGAAGAACTCCAGAACAGACTGTGCTTGAGCAATACTAAAGGCCGATGCCACAGTACCGAGTAAGCTTGCAGCACCACCGAATACCACCACCAGGAAGGTATCGACGATATACAGCGAACCTGCTGTTGGACCAGTAGAGCCGATGGTGGTGAAGGCTGCCCCGGCAATCCCTGCAAGACCACACCCTAAAGCAAAGGTTAAGCTGTCAACGCGTTTGGTGTTGATCCCTACCGCACCACTCATAAAGCGGTTCTGGTTGGTTGCACGCAGTTGTAAACCCCAGCGTGAACGATAAATCAGGAAGTAGACAAATGCAGTAACACAGAGGGTGACACCGACCAGGAACAGGCCGTTGATTGGAATATCGATGGCTTCAGTCGGTTGATATGAACCCATTAACCAATCTGGTAGGGTAGGACTGACTTCTTTAGGACCAAAGATAGAACGGAAAAGTTGTTGCATGATGAGGCTTAAACCCCATGTTGCAAGAAGTGTATCGAGTGGCCGTTGATAGAGCCGGCTGATCATGAGCCGTTCCACCATGTAACCGATAATGCCTGCTGTGAGGAATGCTGCAATGATGGCAATGAGAAAGTAATACGGTAAAAGTTGTGGAAACAAGCTTTCAGTTAAGGTGGAAATGAAAAATGTCGTATATGCGCCAATGGTCAGAAACTCACCATGTGCCATGTTAATTACGCCCATTTGCCCAAAGATAATTGCAAGGCCGAGCGCCATCAGTAACAGCACACAGAACACAGAGAGACCATTAAAGCCTTGCATGGCAAATATTGCACCGAATTCTGCAAATGATATATCCATCGCATCATCCTCCAAGCTTTAAAAAAATTGTGTGGAATAAAAAGATCAGGAGAATGACTTCCCCTGATCATGTGGCTGTTAACTTAGTAACCTTTAGGGAATGGGTTTGGTTTGATTAGACCTTTAGATTCATAAACCACCTTGAACTGACCATTTGGCAGGACCTGTGCAATACGGGATTTGCTCCATAAATGGTGGTTCGGGTCAATTTTCACGTAACCTTCAGGTGCTCGTTTCATTTCTAAGCCTTTAGATGCCGCTGTTACTTTCGCAACATCGAAGCTACCTGCTTTTTCAACTGCAGCTTTCCATAACCATGGACCAAGATAAGCAGCTTGAGTCACGTCACCAACGACGGCTTTAGGACCGTATTTTGCTTTAAATGCTTTAACAAAAGTCTGGTTATTCGGGTTGTTCAGGCTTTGGAAGTATTTCATTGAAGAGTAGAAGCCCTTCATGTTTTCACCGCCAATACCGAGTAACTCATCTTCAGTCACTGAAAGGGTAAGCAGTGTTTGCTTGTCGCCTGTTACGCCTGCAGCTTTCATTTGTTTATAGAAGGATACGTTTGAACCACCGACAACCGCAGCGAAGATGGCATCAGGTTTTTTCAATTTGGTCTTGTTAATGAGTGAACCGAATTGTGTGTGACCCAATGGATAGTATTCTTCGCCCACCACTTTGCCTTTCAGCACTTTTTCAATGTGCGTACGGGCAATTTTCATGGTGGTGCGCGGCCAGATGTAGTCAGAACCAATCAGATAGAAAGTTTTGGCTTTTTTCTCTTTTGCCAGCCAGTTCAGGGCTTCAAGTACCTGTTGAGTTGCTTCCTGACCCGTGTAGATTACGTTTTTAGATTGCTCTAAACCTTCATAGAATGTCGGGTAGTAAAGCAGGGCATTATTACGTTCAATAATTGGAAGCACAGCTTTACGGGATGCTGAAGTCCAGCAACCGAAGATCGCAGCAACGCGGTCTTTTTCAGATAACTTACGTGCTTTTTCTGCAAAGGTTGGCCAGTCAGAAGCCCCATCTTCCTGAATGATTTTGATCTGACGACCGAGAACACCGCCTTGTTTATTAATCTGTTCAATTGCCAGACGCTCTGCCTGGATTGAGCCAGTTTCAGAAATCGCCATGGTACCGGTTGCCGAATGCAGCTGACCCACATACACAAACTTGTCATCTACTTTAAGTTTGGTGGTATTGACCTTTGCCGTTGCAGGGGTGCTGGCATTTGTTAATACTGGAGCCAGCAGGAATGGAACAGCAAGTAAACCTGCCAGTAATCCAGATGTCTTTACTTTTGATTTCAAGCTCATGTCGGTTCCCCTATAGAATTAGATGTGCTGATGCGCTTAATCATTGGTTTGCGCTTGGTATGCAACTAAGCCTAAGGGGAGTTAAAAAATGAGCATATACGTCACTTTACGTATATACCGTGCAGCCGGATTATTTTTAGATACTGATAGGCTGGGCATAGTTTTTGCTTTTAAGACCAGATATTTAGCTTTATTTAATCTGTATGGACCCAACAGCCAAGACCAGTCAGGCACCGCAGCGCGTCATTCATACCCGGCGTAAATACAATACTTGGGTGGTTGATGAAAGCATCGAAGACTATGCGCTTCGCTATGCGCCTAAATCCGTCCGGAAATGGTCACTGTGGACAGTGACCAATACGGCGCTTGCGGCCGTTAGTTTCCTGGCAATGGAGGCACTTGGGGCGACCATGCTCTGGCAATACGGGTTTAGTAATGCTTTCTGGGCATTGGTGGTGGTATCCATTATCATTTTCCTGACCAGTTGGCCGATTGGTTATTATGCTGCCCGTTATAATGTCGATATTGATTTACTGACCCGTGGTGCCGGATTTGGTTATATTGGCTCCTCCATTACCTCGGTCATTTATGCCAGTTTCACCTTTATCTTTCTCGCCTTTGAAGCCGCTATCATGGCGCTGGCATTGGAGCTAGGCTTAGGGATACCCCTGAGTATTGGCTATCTGATTTCAGCACTGGTGATTTTGCCATTGGTGGTAAAAGGTATTGGCTTTATCAATAAGGTGCAAGCAATCACCCAACCACTGTGGTTATTTCTACTTTTATTGCCCTGGTGCTTTGTCTTGGTGAAGCAGCCTGATTTGATCAGCGATCTTGCACTCATTGAGGGCGCAAAAAGTCAGAGTGCTGCGTTTAATCTGTCCTTTTTTGGTGCATCCTGCACAGTACTATTTGCTTTGATCACCCAGATTGGTGAACAGGCGGACTATCTGCGATTTTTACCCGATAAAAAACATATTCAGCGTAAATGGAATTGGGCGGTCTTTTTGGGTGGACCAGCCTGGATTCTGGGTGGATTTATCAAGATATTCATGGGCATGCTATTGATGGCATTGGCAATGAAATATCTGGTCTCCGATTCTGAACTGAGTAACCCCAATTATCTGTACTGGATTGCCTATCAACAGGTAGTCAATCATCCCGGTATTGCTTTATTCCTGACGGTTCTATTTGTCTGCGTTGCCCAGATCAAGATTAATGTCACCAATGCCTATGCAGGTTCATTGGCCTGGTCTAATTTCTTTGCGCGTCTGACACATAGCCATCCAGGGCGCGTGGTTTGGCTGGTATTTAATATCTTTATTGCCTTGCTATTGATGGAGCTTGGGGTAATCCATGCTGTGGAGCGTGTACTGGGCTTATACAGCAATGTAGCCCTTGCCTGGATCGGCGCCCTTGTTGCGGATCTGGTGGTCTGTAAACCGCTAGGGCTGAGTCCAAAAGGTATCGAATTTAGACGGGCCTATCTGTATGACATTAATCCAGTTGGGGTCGGTAGCCTGATCATTGCCTCGGTCTTATCCATGTTGTGCTATTGGGGGATTTTCGGAGATATTGCCCGCTCACTGGCTGGTTTTATCGCACTCGGTACAGCAATGTTATGTGTACCGCTGATTGCTTGGTTTACCAAAGGTAAATATTATCTGGCACGTCAAGAAAAGCCTGAACTGAATCTGGTCGAGACCCAGACTTGTGTAGTCTGTGAGCATGATTATGAGACAGCCGACATGGCCAGTTGTCCGGCCTATAGCAGCCAGATCTGTTCTCTGTGCTGCACGCTTGAAGCACGTTGTCATGATCTGTGTAAGCCGCATGCACGCTGGTCTTCACAGCTAAGAATTTTTGCGGCTTGGTTCCTGCCGAAATACTGGGTACAACATATTAATACCCGCTTAAGTCTGTATATCCTGCTGATTTTTGTCTTGAGTGTGGTGCTGGCGGTCAGTCTGAGCCTGATTTATTTACAGGAATCTGCCAGCTTGGGTACCCTGTCACAGCAGCAGGATGCACTGACGATGCTGTTCATCAAAATCTACGCAGTACTATTCCTGCTACTTTGTGTGGCTGCCTGGTGGCTAGTACTGAATGATGAAAGTCGACGTCAGGCGCAATTGGAAAGCAATACCCAGACCCAACTGCTGATGGATGAAATTGAAGCGCATAAAATTACCGATCGCCAGTTACAGGATGCCCGCATTCAGGCAGAAAAGGCCAATGAAGCCAAAAGCCGTTATGTGATTGGCATCAGCCATGAGTTACGGACACCGTTGAACAGTATTCTCGGTTATAGTCAGCTACTGCAGAAACAGGAAAAACTGTCTGAACAGGGCGAGTCTGCCCTTGGCGTGATTAGCCGTAGCGGTCAGCATCTCACTTCTCTGATTGATGGTCTGCTCGATTTGGCACGGATTGAAACCGGCAAAATTTCATTGGAAAGTTCCAACATTGACCTGCCAAAATTTCTTAAACAGATTGTGCATATGTTCGAGCCACAGTTTGCTCAGAAACAGCTGAAGTTTGATGTGGAGATCAGCAGTAAAATTCCGCAATATGTGCGTATCGATAAGAAACGCTTAGAGCAGGTACTGATTAATCTGCTGGGCAATGCCTTGAAATTTACCCTCAAGGGTGGAGTGAAATTTAAGGTCGATTACCGTTTTCAGACCGCTTATTTTGAAATTCATGATACGGGTTGTGGTATTGCTGAATCGGATGTTGAGCGGATCTTCCAACCTTTTGAACGTGGTCGAAATGTAGTACAGGGCAGTTTTGCCGGTACAGGTTTAGGACTACCGATCGTGAAACTTCTGGTTGATATTCTCGGAGGCGAGCTGACCCTGAGCAGCCAGTTAAAACAGGGTTCAGTGTTTAAAATAAAATTGTATTTACCTTCTAAATCCCTGATCCATCCGATTGCTGACGTTGCCTCTAATACCGTGACCGGTTATACCGGAGAACGCCGTAAAATACTGGTTGTTGATAATGAAGCAACCGACCGTGGTCTGGTTTTAAATTTCCTGAAACCACTGGGTTTTATTTTAGAAGAGGCAGAATCAGGTTTAGCCTGTTTGCGCCAGGTTCCAGAATTTAATCCTGATCTGATTCTGATGGATTTGAGCATGCCTATACTGGGCGGCTGGGAAACAGCAAAATTGCTGCGCCAAAATAAAATTACCAATGTACCGATTATTATTATTTCTGCAGATGCCAATGAGCGGATGATCAATCCGGAAACCGATGTTCTCAACGAAGACTTTTTAGTAAAGCCGGTCGATCTCAATTTATTATTGAACAAAATTGGTGATAAATTGGGCTTAAACTGGCTTCATCAGCATGAGCAGAATCCAGAACAAGAACAAGCTTCTGATCAGGAAGAGCAGCCCCTCACTGTGGGGGTTAAAAACAAAAAAGAAGTGCACCAATCAATCCCATTGTTAAATGTGGCAGAGGCAGTTATTCAGCTGGAACAGCATTTAAGTATTGGTTTTATTCGGGGTGCGAAGGATGTGCTGCATGAGTGCGGACAGCACTTTGAACAATATAACGATATATGGCATCAGATTGAACGGGATTTACAACAATTTGATTTTAAAAAAGCAATTCAGCGACTTCATGAGCATGCAGATGTGTTGAAGTAGAGGGGAATGAGCATGTTAGAAAGTATTTTGATTGTGGATGATATACCTGAAAATCTATGCCTGTTGCATGAGAGCCTGGATCAGGCTGGCTATCAGGTACTTGTGGCGACCAATGGATTTGATGCAATTGAAATTGCGCATCGCATTCAACCCGACATGATTTTGCTGGATGGCAGTATGCCGGAAATGGATGGCTTCGAAACCTGCACCCAGCTTAAGGCCAGTCCAGTAACTGAACATATCCCGGTGATTTTTATGACGGGTCTGACTGAAACCGAGCATATTCTTAAAGGCTTTCAGGTAGGTGGGGTAGATTACGTAACCAAGCCATTAAATATTGATGAAGTTCGGGCGCGGGTAAAAACTCATTTATTGCAGGCGCGTCTGATGCATCAGCAGCGGCAAATGCTGGACGCAACAGGTAGCGCGATTCTATCGCTGAATCTGGAAGGTGAAATTATCTGGCAAACGCCCATTGTCAGTGAATTACTGAACAGCCATCAGGTGGATGTACAACACTTTCAATCCAGTTTAAATCACTGGTTACAGGATTTGCTCAAGCAGCCCGATCAAGCACATTTACTGCATGGTCAGTACGGTCATGGCCATCAGCAGTTACAGCTCAACCTGCTCACCAAACTGTATGCAGGACATATCTCTAAACATGTCTTGGTACAGTTGAAAGAGCAAACCCAAATGCCGAGTGCAGAGGAAATCGCACAGGCTTGTCCGAATCTGACGCCGCGTGAAGCAGAAGTCATGCATTGGGTCACGATGGGGAAGACCAACCGGGATATTGCCGAGATCTTACAGCTCAGCCCACGTACAGTGAACAAGCATCTTGAGCATGTATTTGAAAAGCTCTATGTAGAAACACGGACGGCTGCAGTATTGCATGTCATGTCAGCCTGTCAGAATCAGGCAGTGGCTTGATACTTTTGGCTATCAAGTTCCCTTTTCTGGAAGGAAAAGGAACTTAAAGTTTTTCTTTAAATCTCGGTATTTTCATTCCAAAGGAAGTACATGCCAAATTGTCCGGTTCTAAATTCACCGCCTATCGCTTTGCCCGTATCCGTTAAAAAGTGCTTATCATTTTCAAGTTTAAGATAGCCTTTATTCACCAGCTGTTCGAGCAAATCAGGAGTCTTGATTCCAAATTTAGAAGCAAGTTTTGCTGTGGTTAATTTCTTGAATTTTACATTTTCTTGTTCTATTTCGCGCTCATTTTGCACTTCAACCTTATCTATTCTAACTTCATCTAAGCTAATGCGAACTTCTTCACTAATCCGAATAATGCGTTGCGCTTCTTCGTACGCATCTTTGAAAACTTCATCATCTTCATACTTACGAACTGAAATGCCCATTTCATTGTTATTGACCTGGCTAAATTCATAGAGGTTTAAACTGGAAATAATACATTCTGATTCATTGAGATAGCACTTTGCATGCAGGTTTTTGCAGAAACTTAAACGAACATAATCTAATTTTTGTATCCATTTAATTTCTTCAGGATGTAAATCACTTTTGCCATAAACAATTCGAACATCAATTTTTAACCGGTCTTTGTCTTCTAGTAATTCTTTGATACGGTCATTGAGCCGCAAATAAGGACTGATTAAAATTAAACGCTCTTTGGCGTTTTTAATAAGTTCTTCTAAGAAAAAATTGGTTGCACTGGTATTTAAAAATTTAGCCATATTTTTTCCTGCAATATTTGAATTTTATGTTTGTTATAGGGCAATAAGATATCGCTGAATCAGTAATCACTCAACCTTTAAATACTTGCCATCTGCTGAAACGTTATGCCCAAAACCGCAAGACATCGGATTTCTGCTATTGACCATAATCTGTTGTCCAATTTGAGCGTTAAACTGAAATTTCAAATCAATTCTGCAGTCGTCATAACGATATTGGGTATGTGTTTTGTTCAGTGGCATGCGGGTTGAAAATTCTCCCATATTAGGACCATAAATCAGACTGCGTAAACCCATATAGAGTCCATTAAACTCAATCTGGTAGGCATTCGAAGCCTGTTTAACTTCCATCGTATTCCACTGACCAAAACCTGCATAGCGGACATATTTCCCTGCAAGACTCTTCGGTTTTTTTGGTACAGGTAACTGTTTTAGATTGAACTGGCTGGCTTTAGCATTCGGGAAAACGGAAAACCAGGCGCGTGCCCATTGCGGCTTGCCTAGCTTGGCATAACTTATACCGACATTATTAAACGCCGTGGTGATATCACGTTCAGAAAAAGCTGTACCGCCATCTTCTACATTCATCGCACAAAAGGATGACCAGGCCGCTTGTTGCTCAAATTGCGCGATGGCCTTTTGATATTGTTTCTGGTCGTAGAATTTCTTGCCATTATTTGCGTAACTTTGCACTTTGCTACAGCCTGAATGCAATTCTTTCTCGAACTCTGAATCAGCAAAAGTGAGCGCGCTTAAACTTAAAAGAGCAATAGAAAATAGAGATTTGTACATGGTGTTATTCGGTATGAGTTTAATTCGAATAAAACATAGCAAGCCTGTGAAGTAAATAATATCTCTGTTGTAATCCAATCCAGTAAAAATCAGATAATATGAAAGTGATAAAGACAGTGGGAGGCTGATGTTAAGAAAATAGATCAAGAGAAGAATTTAAAATAAAAGTGAATTAACCCTGATCCAGATTGAGTTGTAATAGGACCAAATCACGCCATTGCCCAAACTTCTGTCCAACTTGCGGCATATAGGCAGTTTGAACGAAACCCAGTTTTTCATGCAGGCGAATTGACGAGGTATTTTCTGAATCAATTGCGGCAACCATAATATGCAATTTCTGTACTTGAGCCTGTTCAATTAAATACTGCAATAATTTAGAACCCAAACCTTGTCCTGCATAATCCGGATTTAAAAAAATGGAATGTTCAACCGTCTGTCGAAAGCCCTGAATACTGCGAAAATGATCATAACAGGCATAACCAGCCACGACCCGATTTCGAGTATCTTCAACCACAAAAACTGGAAAATTCTGATTTTTAAGCTGCTTAAACCAGATTTTGAAATAGTTCAGATCAAAGGCTGTTCTGTTCCAGGTCGCAGTGCCATAGAGCACTTCCTGATTATAAATCTCAAGGATGGTTTCAAGGTCACGTTCGGTCGCAGGGCGAATGTCAAAATCAGGCATATTCTTGTTCTGTTAGGATAAAGCTGAAATTATGGTTTAAAAAAAAGCAGAACCGAAGTTCTGCTTTTGATCATACATCAATTAGAAGTGATACTTCACAAGGGCACTGACATTGTTTTCGTCCGTACCTTTTACAGCATATTTGTTATTCCAGACAGAATGTTCAATACCTAGGTATAGACGGGTTTCTGGAGAGATATGTTTGCCCAGATTCCACTTGTATTGGGTGGTCCAGTTAAGCTCGCTCGCATGACCATTTTTTTCAGCAGTAGACCAGTCAAGGAATCCGTCAACAAGGAAGTCTTCGGTACCAACTTTGAAAGGAATAGCGTACA
Organism: Acinetobacter sp. SFD; assembly: GCF_001647575.1. Lineage (NCBI taxonomy): Bacteria > Pseudomonadati > Pseudomonadota > Gammaproteobacteria > Moraxellales > Moraxellaceae > Acinetobacter > Acinetobacter sp. SFD. The sequence goes on along the minus strand of NZ_LSZJ01000001.1, from coordinate 762,405 downwards.
CCATAGTCATTTGGTAATCGTCTTCAGAGCCTTTTTCATTATCGGCCTTGTAGAAGTTTAGCTGAGTATACTGGAAATACGGAATTTCAAGGTCAAAGCCAACACCATACAGATAATTGTTAAAATCACTGCCAGGATAGTTAGCGCTATTGCCTTCCCATGTACCCGCAATCAATACATCTTTAATCGGTCCAAGTTCAAGCTTTTGACCGGTAACAGCACCCAGACTCAAACGAGGTGATACTTCGAAATAGGTTGCATTACCTGAGTCATTATGAGTACGGTCAGCAAAACCGAAGAAATCCCCGTAATTCAACTTGGCAGCATATTCAAAGGTTGCAGTGGTTTGCTGGTTATCGTCACCTGCACCCGGGAATGCATAGTGTTCACCATAAAGACCAGTAATGCTGAAGTCCTGCCATACAGGTTTTGCTTGAGCAAATACTGCAGTTGAAGCCAATGCACAAAGTGCTGCGAGTTGTGTAAATTTCATTTAAATCTCTCCCCCAAGAAAGCAGAATAAGCATACAGATTAATAAGTAAAAATAAAGTTAAAATTGTGGATCTAGCCAAAATATTCAGGGAGTCATGACCTTGGAGAAATCAGTTTTATTACTGCTGTTCCGGTCTGAATTTTCTAAGTCTTTATTTTAAAAAGTGAAGAAATAGAAACTTTCGTTTGCTTGTTAAGACGGCAAAATTATTATTTATCTATAAACAAGCATAGAACATTCAGTAGGTATAAGAGGGTTATGGGGAGATTAAGTTATTAAAAATAATTGGATTTTTAACATAAAATATTATTTTTAGGTAAAAGCAGATGAAAAGAACTCATAGCTTGGTACTTTAATCTTGAAGGTATTGCTCTTTCAGATTTTATTCACCATTGAGGTCATAAAACCGGGTCTAAAATTTTAGATTATTGGCTACTTGTCCAGCTTTATTCAGATAAAAAAGCATCTGGATTGTTTAATCTTGCTGCTTAAACAGCCAAAACTAAACTTTTTGCAAAGCTGTTTCTGCTACCGCGCACTAGACTGAAAAAATAATCTGCTTATCCGTAGTGATTCTAAACATAAAATCTATTATTTTTAATAATTTGCTCTCATTTTGTATTCTTGGGGCTAATGGGCGGCTGCAAGTTATAAGCAGATTTTATAATGAAGAGTTCAACACCCAGTCACATAAATAATATTACAACTACACCATAACTCATCAGTTGTTTTTAACTCGGTAAGTACTTGTCACAATCAATTATTCTTTTGCTAAAAATCCAAAATACCACTTGCATATTTTCCAGATAGGGCCGATATTCTAGATATAAGGACACGATTCTGCAGACTCAAAAAATGTGTTCATCATTCAAAGTGGAGGTTAGAAGTCCAGTCATTTGGATATGTAAAATGCAATGTGAAACAGCAAGTTAAGAGCGTGCCAAGATAAAGAATTTTGCACTAAAAAAGTTACAAAGATTCGAGGGTGGTAATTTATGAATATTGAAATCCGTACAGATAAGCACATTCAGAATAGCGATCGTTTAATTGAGTATGTACGTGCAGAATTGAATCAGGAATTCCAGCGCCACAGCGAACGTATTACCCATTTTTCAGTCCATCTTAGTGATGAAAATGGCGCCAAAGGCGGTGAAGACGATATTCGCTGCATGATTGAAGCGCGACCTGCAGGATTGAAACCAGTAGTGGTCAATCATCGTGCACCGAGTGTAGCGACTGCTATTAGTGGTGCTATTGATCGGCTGAAACGCAGTCTGGAACATGTTATCGAGAAAAATGATGACCCTCGTGCAGGTACACTGGAACTTGCAGATACGGATACAGTAGATACAGAAAACTGATTTCGGAACGATTTGAAAAGAGCCCTGCGGGGCTTTTTTCATATTAAAACCAAAATATACTTGCTGGAAATACAACAAAAGCCTCTTTATTCGGCATAATAGTCGAAAACGAATTAAAGTGAGTTCCATCATGTTAACTGCGCAACAACAGCTTTTTGTGCAAGCACTCGAAGAATTGAATCTGGAACAGGTCAAACAGCTGCTGGCAGGTGGACTCAATCCAAATTTTGTAGATCATGACAAAGGACCGGTGATTTCGGTCTGGTCGGATGGCCTGTTTAAATGGTGGGAAGAGGTGTGCGAGTTGTATGAAGCCGGCACCCCACTTTCAGAAGATGAAAAGCAAGCACGTTTGCAAGTGCATTTACAGATTCTGGAAGAGCTGATCCAGGCCAAAGTAAATCTGCATCTCTGGGATGCTGAAGAAATTTATGGTCCGCTTTGGGATGCTGCAAGTGCTGCATGTGCACCTGCCGTACAGCGTTTACTCGATGAAAAAGTAGATCCGAATAGCAAAGATGAAGATGGCATGACAATTTTATCTTCAATTAGTGACCTGTTCTTTGACTGTGATTTTGATGAAATTAACTGGTCAGAAGCCCTGCAAGAAGAAAAACAGACGCTCGAACTACTTCGTAGTCATGGCGCAAAAATGACCAAAGAGCTTGGTTAAATACATTTTATAAAAGAGCCTGAATATGACAACATTAAGAATTTTGGGTCTGATAGCACTGGTGAGTTGTAGTGCCCAAATTTTCGCAGCTGATTTTGAATTTGACCGGCCTAGTGAAGGTCTCAGTACCGGCATCACCCCCGTAGGGAAGGTAGCCTGGGAACAGGGATTGCCCACAGTTCAGTATAGCGATTCAGGCGAGCAGACGATTACCAGACTTAATGCAGATATGTTGTTACGTACCGGGATTGCCAAGGATTTAGAACTACGTCTGGGCTGGGATGGTCCTGGATGGAAGCAAGTAAAATCCAATGGTCAGACCGATGACGAAGACGGCTTGGGTGATATCAGTATCGGTCTAAAAAAAGCCATTGATCTGGATGATGACAAACTAAGTATGGCCTTGCTGGCTGAAGCAATTATTGCGACAGGCAATGCCGGTTTTAGTAATGAAGAGGATATTTACAGCCTCAGTTCTGCAGTTTCTTATCAGTATAATGACTTGGTAAGCACAGCAATCACCATGCGTTATGAATGGCAGGACAGTCACTGGGCAGTCGTGGCAGTTCCATCTTTAGGCTACCAGATTAAAGATCGCTGGTCAGGCTATTCTGAACTGGTTTACCGTAAGGCTGAAGGGGTCAATAATGAATACGCGCTTGGCACTGGAGTGATGTATGCATTAAACGATCGTGTCCAGTTGGACGCCAGTGTAGGTGTTGATCTGAATAGTATAGATCGAAGCTACTTTTCAGGACTAGGCTTATCTGTCCTGTTCTAAGCGGTTTAGTTTACAGATGATCAAATACTCGCAGTTCCCGGTCGGGGGGAAAGTACTTGTCCCGCTCATTTTAGGCTGCTCTGTGTTCAGTAGTCCTGCTCAGGCGGAAACTGCATTATTGTCTGCCGAGCAGGCTTTTCCGTTAACTGTGATCTCCACCAGTCAGCAGCAGGCTGAACTGAGCTGGCAGATTCCAGACAACTATTATCTGTATCAGCATAAAATTGAAGTGCGGCAGGGGAATCAGGCATTAGCGCTTGAATTGCCGCCAGCTGAAGATTTATATGATGACAACTATGGGCATACCCAGGTTTATTATCAGCAGTTAAAGTTTCAGATTCCGACTCAGGCGGGGCAATCCTATCAGGTCAGCTGGCAGGGCTGTGCTAAAGACAGGATCTGTTATCCGCCACAAACCATCCAGTTCAAGACTGATTTATCCGGTCTGGTACAATTTGAAACAGCCGGATCAGGAACAAAACGTTTACTTGATTTGAATAGCGCCTCACCGCAACAAAATACCCTGTTTAATACAGCAGATTCCTCAGAGTCTGCTTCAGATAACCTCTCCGCATCAGACCGGCAAACCGGACCCTATGCAGCACAAGACCAAAAATGGTCAGCCCAGCTGCTTGAACGCTCTTTAGGTTATGGGCTTTTGCTGTTCTTTGGTTTAGGAATATTACTGGCTTTTACCCCATGTTCCTTGCCGATGCTGCCGATTCTAACGTCGCTGATTGTACGAGACAGCAAAGGCCTGAAAGCTTGGATGATTGCACTGACTTTCGTCAGCAGTATGGCTGCTGTCTATGCGGTACTTGGCTTAATTGCATCTTCAGCCGGCCTGAACTTCCAGCGCTGGTTGCAGCAACCCGCCACCTTGATCGGGTTTAGTCTGCTATTTGTCCTGTTTGCCCTGAATCTGTTTGGCCTGTTTGAAATCAAACTGCCCCAAGGTCTGGTGCAGCGTCTGGACCGGGCACAGGCCATGCAGCAGGGAGGTAGTCTGGTCAGTGCGGGTATTATGGGAGTGATTTCGGCACTCCTGGTCGGGCCATGCATGACTGCACCACTGGCCGGTGCATTGTTGTTTATTTCCCAGACCCAAAGTCAGTGGCAGGGAGCTCTACTACTGTTTACCCTAGGTTTCGGAATGGGTGCACCTTTACTACTGGCCAGTATTCTGGGGGCGCGGATTCTACCGAAAGCCGGGCACTGGATGAATCAGATTAAAGTGCTCTTTGCCTTTATCATGCTGGCATTGGCCCTGTATTTTATTCGGCCGCTGATTTCAGAAGCTGTTTTACAGTGGTTATCCCTAGCCTTGGGCATGGCCTTTGTTGCCTATGTACTATTCCGGATTTTCTGGCATCGTACTGGTCTAAGATGGCTGTATATCCTGTGTCTGGCATTGGCCGTGCCTTATATTGCTTATAGCCAATATCAGCATAGTCAGCGGTTTTTTGTGGAGCAGGCGAGTACAGAAGCCAAGTGGCATGTGGCCCGTAATGCGGCCGAATTTCAGCAGATTTTGGCCAAGGTTCCACAAGGGCAAAAGGTCATTATTGATGTCTATGCCGACTGGTGTGTCGCCTGTCAGCCGATCGAACACCGGATTTTAAAATCTGCAGCGGTACAGCAGGCCCTTGCGCCATATTTCCTGATCAAGCTGGATTTAAGCCAATATAATGCTTCTCATCAAGCACTATTAAATCAATGGGAAATTCTTGGACCGCCGACGTATTTATTCTTGAATGCGCAGCAGCAGGAAATCCGGGGGTTGCGATTGACCGGTGCATTTAGCGAAGCTGAATTGCTGGCCCAGTTGCAAAATTTGGCGCAAAGCGAAAAGCCTTAGTATTCAATATTATCCAGAAATTTGGCTGTTTAGGAAACTTGCATCTGGGCAGTCAATGGCTCAACATAGGCTTTGACCAGATTACGTCCATCCGCTTTAGCCTGATAAAGTGCCTGATCGGCCTGACTCAATAATTGTTGTGGGCGTAAATCAGCCGTCGAAATGGCAATCCCGAAACTGGCAGTGACCGGAATCAGCTCACCCTCATCACTGAAAATCTGCAATTGCTGAATGGCAATGCGGCAGCGTTCAGCCACTTGTTCGGCTTTTTCCAGACTGGTATTTTTTAGCACCAGAATAAATTCTTCCCCACCAAAACGGCCGACCACATCACTTTCACGCAATTGCTGGTTCAGCACGGCGCTCACTTCTACCAGGGTTTCATCACCCTTATGATGGCCAAAATGGTCATTAATCTTCTTGAAATGATCCAGATCCAGCAATACCAAGGCATAATTGGGAGTCGCTGCGGCATTCAGTTTGTCCAGACACTGATTGATGCTACGACGGTTAAACAGGTTGGTAAGCGGATCGATCTGGCTCAGCTGTTTGATCAGCTGCTCGCGATGCCGCCACTGACTGAGCAGAATCTCGAATAACACCATGCAGACGGCCAGAATTGGCAAAATGAAATACAGCATCGATAACAGCCAGAAGCCATTATAGAAAAGCTCGCCATCGAGATTAAATAGCGGTGAATAAGGCAATTGATGGCTGAAACTTAAATAGGCACATCCGCCTAGGAAAATGGATGCTGGAATCAGCATGCTATAGACCAGTGTACGATGGAACAGCACCAGTCCCACCATAATTAAACAGACATAGGAGGTCGTGGCCACAGGGCTGATCACCCCGACGAGATAGGCGTCACGACACAACGAGATAACAAAAGTACCCACTGCCATGTAGGGCAGATACCGTTCAATCAGCTGATTCCCCTGAAATTTATAACAGGGAAAAATCAGGAGAAATAGAATTACCAGAAAGCTGCTGTTCAGAGTAATTTGTGTATAGACCCGTTCTAGATGCACATATTGCCAATATTCGGGATTTAATAACACGAAAATATCCCAGCCGAGCCAGGTCAGATGTACTCCGCATCCCAACGCCAGCATCAGGATGCACTTTTTTAGAATACTCCAGTTCATCACGACTTCATCTTCGACCAGATATTTCGTGATTTTATGCTTCAGTATTTTTTCTGGTACAGGCGATATTCGCTTCATGGTCCCGGCCTGATTTTAATTGCTATGGCAGTTTTTTTTAAGACTTATCGGATATTTATGGCGTTATTTACATAAGATAACATAAGTTGGAGTACTTGATAAACAACAATATTTAACCCAGTTTGGTTATTTTTATATCTTGTCTGTTGGGCTTTAGCCTGTGATGCAGGTACTCAGTGTTATGCCAAAGCACCCTTAATTAAAAATCGGAGAGCTTAAGCAGTACACAGTTTTGTTCTAAATTCAGGATGATGTGTTTTATTGGTGCTAATTATTTCATTATGACGAATAGTTAAAATAGCTGAATTAATTATCCAATAGAACCGTAAAGAAAGAGCCACATCATGAAAGTTTTACAGATAGATTCCAGTATTTTAGGAGAAGCCTCAATTTCGCGTCAGTTGACGCAGGCTGTGGTAGAGCAATTACAGCAAAAATATGCCGAGGTAATTGAAGTTGACTATCTGGATCTGGCTGCACAGCCCATTCCACATCTGAATGCTGAAATTTTAATGGGTCAAAATGCAGAACAGACCGCCTTGGGTGACAAAATTTTACAGCAATATTTGCAGGCTGATATCTTGGTCATTGGTGCCGCGATGTATAACTTCGGTTTACCCTCGACTTTAAAGGCCTGGATTGACCGGATCTGTGTCGCAGGACGTACCTTTAAATACACCGAACAAGGTCCTGTGGGTCTGGCGGGAAATAAGAAAGTATATATTGCCAGTAGCCGTGGTGGTGTTTATGGCGAGCAGAGCCCGGCTGATTTTCAGGAAGCTTTCCTGAAAACCGTATTTAACTTTACTGGGGTGACGGATATTGAAGTGATTCGTGCCGAAGGTGTTAACATGGGCGAAACTGCCAAAGCACAAGCGCTGCAAAGTGCATTACAGCAGGTTCAGGCTATTTAACTCAGCCCTTTCCTTTCTGAATAAAGTCAGCTGCGGCTGACTTTTTTACATACTGAATTATATTTAATCCCGATCCAGACCATGGGCAAATTCAGCAAGATCACCTAAGGCCTGTTTGGCTTCATCGAACCAGGCACTGAACATCTGGAAATTATGCCACATGCCGGTATATAGTTTGAATTCAACCTCGATACCTGCCTGCTCGGCTTTTTCTTTAAAACGGGTCGCATCATCCAGCAGAATTTCCTTGGAACCCACCTGAATATGGATCGGGGGCAAGCCGTTTAAATCGGCAAAAAAAGGGGAAACTTCCGGATCGCCACGGTTAATTGAGCGCGGGACATAATATTCAATTCCGGTTTGAAGTGTTTCCAGAGAAAGCAGGGAATCATGTTTCTGGTTATAGCGTAAAGATTCGCTGGTTAAGGTCAGATCCAGCAGGGGAGACAGGAGAATCAAACCGCTGACTTGTGGGAGATTTTCCTGCTGTATTTTAAGTGCCAGCGCCAGTGCCAGATTGGCTCCGCAAGAGTCTCCGGACAGGATGATATCTTTGGCCTGAACTCCTTGATCCAGGAGCAGGTGATAAACATCAAACAAGGCTTCCAGGGCTTCCGGATAGGCAGATTCAGGGGATAGCGGATAATCTACATGTAGGACCTGCATTTGGGTCCGAGCTGCAATTTGCGTCATAAAAGCACGATGGGTTTTTAAGGAACCTAAATAAAATGCCCCACCATGAATATGAAAAATCAGCTGGCTGGATTCCTGCTGTGGTTTGATTTCCTCAGCACGTAGCCCCGCCAGACGTAGGGAGCGAATCTCCACAGTTTTGTCCTGTGGGAAAAGTTTGCACATTTGTTCCAGTGCAAGACGCATAGAACTAGGTGGAAGATTCAATCTGCTCGGGGCACGAATGGCTGTTTTTAAAAAGCTTTCTGTAATTAATTGTTTCGTTAGCGCGTTTATCTTCATTTTCCTTCCATCTTTTTGTGCTTTTATTAATCATGTAGATTATTTACCAACCATATTTACAAGGTTACACTAAATAGTCACAGCTAAAAATTGAAAATTTGTTGTGACTTTTTAATACTAGATTGGTCTATTTTCAGACTAAGGAAATGAAGAAAAATGAAAAAAATAGCGCTTATGTTAGGACTACTAGGCTTATCTGCATTGGCTAATGCTGCGGATCCTTTAAATGGCACGGTATGGAAAACCATTGATGACAAAACCAAGCAGCCGAAGGCGATGGTTAAATTCACTGAACAAAAGAATGGCACTTTGTCAGCTAGCATTCAGTCGGTGTTAACTCCAGGTGAAGAAAATGCCTGTACCAAGTGTGAAGGCCCTTACAAGAACAAGTCACTCAAAGGCTTGACTATTGTCAAAGGTCTTAAAAATACTGGTGGTACCAGCTATGACAGCGGTTCAATCCTGGATCCACAATCTGGTAAAACTTATAAGTTGAAAGGTCAGCTAGCTGATGGTGGCAAGAAGCTTGAGCTACGTGGTTTCATTGGTGTAGCGGCATTGGGTCGTAACCAGACCTGGATTCGTGCCAACTGATTTATTTAAGTAGATATTTAAAAGCCTGATGGATGTCAGGCTTTTTTTATGGCGCTTGTTTAAAAAAGGAATCAAGAATCTAAGTTACGATAGGCAGATTCATCAAAACCCGCAATAAATCCTGCAGAGGTCGCCAAGATAGGGCGTTTAATCAAACTGGTGTGGGTGGTTAATGCATTAATTAAAGCATCTTCACTCGATAGGGCCATCTGTTGTTCTTCTGCGCCGAGTTTACGCCAGGTAGTGCCTTTCTTGTTCAAAACTACATCCTGACCCAGGGCGTCCAGCCAGATTTTCACTGTTTCAGCATCGATGCCCTGTTTTTTATAATCATGAAATTCATAAGCGAGACCTTGCTCATTAAGCAGATCAAAGGCTTTTTTCATTGAACTGCAATTTTTAATTCCGTAAATTTTTAACATAGCTGTCATCTAGAAAATTTAAATCATGCATTAGCTTAACCAAATTGGCCACAGCAGACCATGTAAAACCCAAACAGGAAAAGGAAATTTTTTTAAATATCAGTTTTAAATACCCGCCAAGCCCTGTCATTAAAATGACATCAAGCTGCTTTAACATTGGTGGCAAGAAAAAGAATAATCTGCATCATAAAAAATGAAATTGAGGTGTAGCAGAAGTAATAAAAATAGAAAACCCGCATTTAATCATCCTGATCATGCGGGTCTCAATCCAACGTCCATTGTCACATCCATGCAAAACAGGCTACATCTATAGTCTGTTTTATTTTCGTCCTACGGCGTCCTGTCCTTATATGGTCATCCTGACCTGTCCCTGTGCCGTAGCGCTATAATGCTATGTTATTACATGGAGATAAACCCAAGAAATACGTCATGTCATGTAAGAGATAAACCCTAACTGAGTGAACATATGTTTACTATGTTGCATCGTACGGATTTATAGTTTGTAGTCAATAATCACGGGAGCATGGTCACTAAACCATTGATCTTTATAGACCCAAGCATTCACAGTGCGCTCTTTCCAGTCTGGAGAACAGGCCTGATAATCAATCCGCCAACCCACGTTCTTGGCGCGTGCTTGACCACGGTTTGACCACCAAGAATATAACTCGGCTTCTTTGCGCACTTCACGGAAAGTATCGACATAACCCAGCTCATCATAGATATGATCCAGCCAGGCACGTTCATGCGGCAAGCATCCTGAAGATTTCTGGTTACCTGACCAGTTTTTAATATCAATACGTTTATGCACGATATTATAGTCACCACAGACAATCACCGACTTATTTTCATCACGCCACTGTTTCAGGATTTTCGCGTATTCTTCCAGAAAGTGATCTTTACGTGCTTGCGCTTCATCTCCTGATGAACCCGAAGGCAGGTACAGTGAACAGATCTGTACAGTTTGCTCTAGACCCAAGTCAAATTCAGCGGCAATAAAACGACCTTGTGAATCGGCCAGTTCAAAACCCAGGCCATCGGTTAAAGAGACAAAAGGCAGGCGGCTATAAATGGCAGTACCGGCATACCCCGGACGTTCGGCAGGAAACAGGTGCGCGTACCAGCCTTCAGGCTTGAATTTATCGGTCCACTGCGCATGCGTGATCCGACTTTCCTGCATGCAAATTACATCAGCTTCAGACTGTTCCATCCATTCTAATAGACCTTTGGTGACAGATGAGCGTAAGCCGTTGACATTAATCGAAACGACGCGAAGAATTTTTTGATCACCTGGATAGCTACTCTTTGGTATCATGCGCAAATCTTACCTTAATTAATGGATTTAGGAGCACCTCATGTCAACGCCAGCTCAGTTTAACCCGCAAGCTTTTATCGAACTCGCATTATCACGCGGTGTGCTTAAATTTGGTGAGTTTACTTTAAAATCGGGACGTGTGAGTCCCTATTTTTTTAATGCGGGCCTGCTGAATGATGGTGAAGCCTTGACCCTGCTGGCTTCTGGCTATGCTGCGAAACTGACTGAATGTGACAATGTGGAAGTGATCTTCGGCCCTGCATATAAAGGTATCCCTTTTGTGGCAGCTACGGCGGTGACCTTGTCGCAAAATCATGGGGTGAGTGTGCCGTGGGGGTTTAACCGCAAAGAAGCCAAAGACCATGGTGAAGGTGGCGTATTGGTTGGTGCGTCTGTAGCAGGTAAAAAAGTCTGGATCATTGATGATGTGATTACCGCAGGCACAGCGATTCGTGAAGTCGTCACCATCTTGAAGAATGCCGGTGCTCAAATTGCTGGAGTTCTGGTAGCGCTAGACCGCCAGGAAAAAGGTCAGGGGGATTTATCTGCGATTCAGGAAGTACAGCAAGAGCTTGAGATCCCTGTACATGCCTTAATTACAATGAAAGACTTAATGGACTATCTGGAAGTGAAAGGCGACCTAGAGGCGTTGGCGAAAATGGAAGATTACCGGGTTAAATACGGGATCTAAGCCTGAATCATGAGAAAAAAGGAAGTTTTGACTTCCTTTTTTATTCTCAGGTAAAAGTACCTACAATCAAAACTATTGCTCAGAAGAAGGAATCAGACCGTACATTTTTATTTTAAGATTCAATTTATTTATAAATTCAGCCATTTAATAGCTATCTAGATTAAATCAAGTAAAATAACTGAAATTTAAGTTAATCAATTGTTTTATAATAATAAAATAAATTAAAAATACTGGAGATCGAAATTAATATTTCATTATTTTTTGTACGCATTTGCTTACGTCAATTCAGGCACTTTGCGTCTATACGAGCTGCCCATCATTTCCTATGATGAAGTCATCAGGAACAGGATGTTCCATAGAAGAATAACCAGAGATAAATACAAGGAAAGTAAGGTACGACAGGAGTTATACCAAGCAAACCAACACGGAAAACCCCTGGCAGGATGCTGGGGATTTTTCACTTTTATCTTTTTATAAAGTCCAACTCAGAACAGCAGTGGCTCAAAATTATTTATCTTCAGAGCTAAAAAAAGCACCTTCAGGTGCTTTTTTTCATTGTTGGGCTAAATTATAGCGCAACGATATTGATCGCATTTGGACCTTTTTGACCATCAACTACGCTAAAAGAAACACGTTGACCTTCAAACAAAGTTTTGAAACCAGAACTGCTGATTTCTTTAAAGTGTGCAAAAACGTCAGGACCTGACTCTTGTTGAATAAAACCAAAACCTTTAGTTTCGTTAAACCATTTTACTGTACCGGTAACTGTAGTAGACATAATATAAACCTGTTAAATTTTAATAATTTTAGTCATCGAAATGACTATGGATAACTTGGAAAAACAACAAGAATTGAAATAAAGATCTGAAAAAACTGAGGATTATAAATAATACTGCGGCACTTAAAGAAGTTTAACTAAACAACGCTTTTTTCTAGTTAAAGACAGCATAACCTAAATCATAAAATATTCAAGTTTTTTATATTTATTATTTATTTTTCTTATAAAAATGACTCGAATTTTTTGCTTTTAAATTTTGTTCTGATCCGTTTGCGCTTTATGCAGAGCATTTCAGCATCAGCGAATTAAAACCGCTAAATCTATGTGGTGGTTGAGTTGTTTTATGTTAATCAAAATCGTTTTCTAAGTAATAATGTTTTTATAAGTATATGAATTTTATTAATTTGGTTGAAATAAGGTTTTTGTCTTTAAGTTAGTTATTGTCATTGCCGAGATATAAGAATCCACCTATATTAAAAATTAATTGGAAAAATTAACTATAAGAATTTCTTAATTTTAATTTAAAACCATAACAAGAGTGAGTCTCATGGATTACTGGAACGGCGTGTTGCTTATATCCATCATCACCATGGTTGGGCTGGCCATGATCATCCTGTTTGTCGGATGTAAAATGTGGAAAAATCTGGTGGTGACTTTGCTGATAGCCACCTTGATCGGTTTTCTGATTATGTGTGCGATCAACTTTATCTTCGGTGACCGTCTGCAATTTCTTTGGGGTGTGCCTCAAAGTGACAATAGTAATTTCATGCTGGAAATGGGGCTGATGAGCCTATTAATAGGTGGCGTGAGTACTTTTATCATTATGCTCGGCACGCTGGTAGCAAAAAGTAACAATAGAAATCAAAGTGATGAAGACTAGTTACTATCAAAATAACAGATATCGGCATAAGCGGGAACGTACCGGAAAACCCAAAAAGTATAATGAGAATGCTTATAAAATCAAAAAATCATTATTTTCAGCTAAAAGCACAGCAGCATAGGGCTACGGAGCATGAATATAGTTTCATCTTCCGTAGCGACATGATTAACCTGTAAAAAATTAAATTTAAGAAAACTTAGAACATTATTCTCAGGCCTGCACCATAGATCCAGCCTTTTTCAGAGTCAGAGCTTTGCTGCCAGTCCGTCTGTTTGTTACCTTTGTTGTATTCATAACCCACTTCCAGATAAGGCATGAGCTTTTTGCTCAGCTCATAACGTGTTTCCAGACCCAAGGTTGCATGACTAAGACCGGTTTTTTTCGCATTCGCTGCCTGATCATTCAGGGTGAGCTCCAGCTCGGCAAACGGCTGCATAATCAGTTTCTGCGTCAATAACAGGTCACGTTCCGTTTCCAGCTTCAATCCTACAAAATCATCTTCACCGATATACAGATAAGCATCAGTTTCAAAAAAGTAGGGGGCCAGGCCATGCAGGCCAAATACAGCATCGAAGCGCTCGTTCTGCTGTCGTGTTGCAGGCTCAGCTAAATTTTCCTGACGGTAACGCACACCGGCCTGTACATCCCAGAAATCGGAAATATTTCGGCTATACAATACTTTGGCATCATATTCGGCCTGACGGGATTCATGTTTGTCGGCTTCTAGCTTGAGGAAGATTTTATTTTCATCCGTGCCAATTCTGGCCTGGTTCTTGGACTTGAATGCTCCATTTCCCTCTGAACTATGCTGCCATTTCTGGTCCAGAATGATCTGGCTATAAATCTGTGCGCCATGTTCTTTACGGTGATCATGTTCGCTGGCAGAGCTGACTGAATTTTTTGGTGTGCTCAGCACCTGCTGTTGATGCAATAACTTTGGTGGCGGTTGATAGGATGCGGCATCTGCAGTTTCAGTATGCTGTGCGTGGTCATCAGCCATGTTTTGCATGGCATGATGCCCGCTATGATGCTGATGTTCATTATGACCCGTATGCTCGCTAGAAGCTGCCGCAAAAATACTCAGACTGCTTAGGGTAAGCGCACTGCTGAGCACTGACTTTACCAAAAGATTAGTGATGTGCATGGCTTTCTCCTTGAGCAGCTGCTGGCTTTGACGGCATTTTTTGTGAAGAAGGGTGAGCTGCTTGATCTTCGTCAACCTTTGCCACAATCAGCTTGTTCATCATGCCGGCACTCATGTGATAGAGCAGATGGCAGTGAATCGCCCATTCGCCCAGTTCGTCAGCCGTGAGCAGGGTGGTCACCGTTTTCCCGGGCGGCACAATGACAGTGTGTTTATTTGGCATATTTGCAGCAGACTGACCATTTTCCAGCTGCATAAACATGCCATGCAAATGCATCGGATGGGCCATCATGCTGTCATTGATAAATTTCAGCCGGATCCGCTCGCCATATTTCACTTGAAGTGGCTCGGCATCACTGAATTTTTTACCATTAATGGTCCAGATGTAGCGCTCCATGGTTCCACCCAGACGAATCACCAGTTCACGTTCTGCTGCGCGGATATCGGGTTGTGGTGTCAGGGCTTTGAGGTCTTGATATTGCAAGGCTCTGTGTCCTGCAGGCGTAGACATATTGGCCCAGCCCTCAACCGGCTGATGAGGCTGATTGGTTCCGGACATGGCACTATGACTTGCATGCATGTCGTGCTGGGCATGCTCATCATGTTCACTTGTGGCAGTCTGCGTGGTCTGGCTGCTGTGTGTGTCATGCGACATATCATGCTGCTCAGCATGTCCCATATCTTCCATGGTCAATAAGGCACGAGGGCGCGGTGTCGGTAATTGAACCGAAGCCGGGGTTTTGCTTGAATCAGTTGCCTGATGCAGACTGCCAATGGCAAAGCCTGAGCGGTCGATCGATTCTGCTTCAATCTGGTAATGCGCTGCAGTGGGTTCCACAATCACATCATAGGTTTCAGCAGTTCCAATCCGGAATTCATCTACAGCGACAGGCTGTACAGCTTGTCCATCGGCACTGACCACGGTCATTTTCAGCTGGGGAATACGCACATCGAAAAATGACATGGCGGAAGCATTGATGAAACGCAGGCGGACTTTTTCTTTGGGCTGGAACTGGCCACTCCAGTTCTGTTGTGGTGTTTTTCCATTGACCAGAAAGGTATAACCGGTAACATCAGACAGGTCGGTTTTCAGCATGCGCATCTGGTTCCACATCTTGCGGTCTGACCAGGTGGCCTTGAGGCCATCACGTTTCACCTGCTGGAGTACATCGCCTACGGTTTCGCGCTGGGTCTGATAATATTCGGCCGATTTTTTTAAATTGTTCTGAATCTGCTGGCTGCCCTGTTCGTGAAAATCCGACAGCATCACCACATAATCCCGCTCGGTCTGTTCATGTGCAGGTAGCAATGTCTGGGCTTTGGGGCGAATCACCAATGCGCCATAGAGGCCGTCCTGTTCCTGACCTTTGGAATGTGCGTGATACCAGTAGGTGCCGTTTTGACGAACCTTGAAACGATAAGTAAAAGACTGTTTCGGTTTGATCCCCTGAAAACCGTTAAATCCGGGGACGCCATCCATCAGCCCGGGCAGGAGCAGGCCATGCCAGTGCAGCGAGGTATCCTGATTGTTCAGGTTGTTTTGTACATGAATGACTGCATCATCACCTTCTTCAAATTCCAGCAAGGGTGCAGGGAATTTTCCGTTTACAGTGATACGCTTGACCGTCTTTCCGGTGAGATTGATCGGGCTTTCATCAATGACCAGATGATATTCTTTTACGGCTGCAAACAGGGCAGACGACGAGATGAGACCGAAGCCCAGACACAGGCTTTGACTGATTTTAAGCAACATAACTTAATCCTTAATGAATAAAAAAATTTAAAAATTCAGGATCAAGCTTTGGGTGGGCGCAGGATTTCCTGCCAGTAACCGGCAAGGTGCTTGGCATGGTAAGCAGGGAGGAGGGTTTTTTCCGGATAACCGTAATCAGGCACGCTTAACTCGGGCGTTGCAATGGGCAGGCTGGTGACCAGGTTCTGGCAGGCCATAGTGCCACAATCCAGACAGTCTGATGACTGCTGGGTGCTGTCACTGACACAATCCGGTTGTACCAGAATCTGATCTTGATGATGATCAGTCTCATGCAGCGAGTGAGAAGCAGATGGTTTTTTCATTTCCAGACAATGACTGCTCATTTTTTCAGTCGACATGACCAGATGCATGGTGTTTGCAGATGCGACAGACACACTGCTCCAGCCTATGGCAAAAACCACAAGCATCACCAACCAGATCTGTTTGACGAGCCGTATGAGCAAAAGTACACCCTGAAAAAATGCGCTGCATGTTTGAGCAATAAAAGCATAAACGCAGTAACTCAAATTAGCAAATTCTGGACAAGATTATTTTTTAGGTCACCTACATACTACTTTTTTCATAGGTTCAGGTTTCAGTTTCGCACTTTTCACACTTTTTACAATCCAGCAGTATCCCGATCTTTTCCTTGC
Source organism: Acinetobacter sp. SFD (assembly GCF_001647575.1). Taxonomy (NCBI): domain Bacteria; kingdom Pseudomonadati; phylum Pseudomonadota; class Gammaproteobacteria; order Moraxellales; family Moraxellaceae; genus Acinetobacter; species Acinetobacter sp. SFD. The sequence continues at coordinate 745,896 of NZ_LSZJ01000001.1, read as the reverse complement.
GCCCTTGCTTGGTCATCACCCAAGGACGGTTTTGCCAGGGCGGGGTATGCCGTACATGCTGGTCATGTCCGCAGGCCAGCTCTGCAACCCAATGCTGTTCCTCATCCAGATGAAAACCGATGATGGCCTGTTGCATGGCATACCTCCCTTGAGCTCAAATTGCCTGAGCATCTATCTAAAAACCTATACAAAATAAGTCATGCAAAATCACCATAAACAAAAGAATCGACACAAGCTATACTCCTTGCCAAGTCATTTTTTGAAAAAGAGCAGAAACACATGCGCGTACTTGTTGTGATGGATCCCATTGAAAATGTAAACCTGAAGAAAGACTCGACCATGGCGATGCTATGGGCAGCAGCACGTCGCGGGCATGAACTCGGTTATGCATTGCAGCAAGATTTATATATCGACCAGGGCAAGGCCTTTGGTCTGATCGCGCCGTTACAGGTGTTTGAAGACTACGAGCATTATTATGAACTTGGCGAAAAACAAAAAGAGTCGATCGCTGCTTATGACGTTGTCTTGATGCGTAAAGATCCACCTTTTGATATGAACTTCGTCTATACCACTTATATTCTGGAGCAGGCAGAGCGCGAAGGAGCATGGATCATCAACAAACCGCAAAGCCTGCGTGACTGTAATGAAAAACTGTTCGCGACCCAGTTCCCGTATCTACAAGTTCCGACCTTGGTGACTTCACAGCAAAGCCTGATTCGTGAGTTTCTCAAAGAACAGGTCGATGTGATTGTGAAACCGCTGGATGGCATGGGGGGTACTGGAATTTTCCGCCTGTATCAGGACGGGATCAATATCGGTTCAACCATTGAAATGCTGACCAATAACGGCACCCAGCCGATTATGGCGCAGCGTTATATTCCGGAAATTGTCGAAGGCGATAAACGCATCCTGATGATTAATGGCGAGCCAGTGCCATATTGTCTGGCCCGTATTCCACAAAATGGTGAAGTGCGCGGTAATCTGGCCGCGGGTGGCCTAGGCGAGGCACGCCCACTGACTGAACCTGACAAAGCCATTGCAGCAAAAGTAGGGCCGTATCTCAGAGAGAAAGGTCTGGTTTTTGTGGGGCTGGATGTGATCGGAAATTATGTCACTGAAATTAATGTAACCAGTCCAACCTGTATCCGTGAAATTGATGCCCAGTTTGGCACCTCGATTGCAGACGATTTATTTGCTGTGCTGGAAGCGGGTCAGGTCAATCAGGTTTAAAGGCAAAATCAGGTGAAAAAAAGAGTCTGCTTGCAGACTCTTTTTTATTTTTTTTCACTGGGGATAGAGCGCTTAAATAAATATGCCGTCATTACCATGCCCAGCATCGAAAGGCAGACAGTGATAATGGCAAGATTGGCCCAGTATTGGGTGGCAGATATCAGCGCAGCGCTCAGGGTCGGTATAAAAAACTGTGCGCAGGCTGAAATTTGTAAAACTAGACCCACACTGGCCGCTGCTGCATAGGCGCGTGGTGCATAGTGCAGGGTAATCGCAAAAACAGTGGTCGGGATCATCCCGCCAATCAGTGAAAACAGCACGGCACTGACAACCTGCAATTCAAATGAGAGCCAGGAACTTGCGGCAAATACCAGACAACTGCTACAGAGCATTGCCACAAATCCTGTATTCAATAAGGTGTGCGGTCTATAACCCTGTTGCAGCAACATGCCTGCGCCAAAAGTGCCCCCCAAATTGGCCAGCACGATCATCGAGACCAGCATCCCTGCACGTTTTAAGCCTAGCCCCTGTTCAACATACAGTGTAGGCAGGAAGCCCGTGACAGTAATCCATTGACTGGTATAACACGCAAAAATAATCGCCAGACAGATAATGGGAGGATGGGTCAGGGTAATTTGAACAATCTGCCAGAATGAGGTGTTTTCCGTAGCTGCCTGGGTAGAGTCTGGCTGTGTTACCAAGGCAGGTTCAATATTTAAATATTGTTTGATCATGCCAGCAATGACAAGGCACAGGCAGCCCAAAATGGCCCAGATCGTTTGCCAGTCCAGATATTCAAGCAGGAGAGGAATCGTCAATACGGCCAGACTGACACCGATGCCCATATAGGAACTCCAGAGTCCCATCTTGAAATTCAGTGTTTCAGCGCGGCTGGTACGTTTTAAAATTGCTGGCGCACATAAGGAGATGGTTAAAAATCCGATTCCTTCCATAAAACGCAATACATATAAAGTGGCAGGCTGCGTAATCCAAAGCCCGGCAAGACTGCTCAGCCCTAAAATGATTAAGGCCATGATCAGGCAGCGCTTTAATCCCATTTTTTCCGAGAAGGCGCCAATGCCTAGCGCAAACAGCATTCCGGCGGCCTGCACCAATGCTAACGAAAAACCAGCCTGAGTAAAACTCAGGTTTAAATCCTGCTGCAACACAGGAATCACGGCCGAAAGTTTGCCCACATGGATCGCAGCCAGATAACCGGCCAAGATAATCCATACATCACGCAATGAGATTTTTGACATCTATCCGAACTGAGTCCATTTAAAGCATCTGCTTGTACATCAAGCATCATTCATATATAGATATGAATAACATGAAAGTTTTATAAAATTTATAGGTTTTAAGCCTAAGCTCATTAGTCGATGATAAGACATGGATTGACCGGGAGTGAGCTGTAAATGGTTCTAAATAAAGCCCTGTCCTTGGCAAGATCATTGATAATATAATGAAAAGTGAGTTTAAAATTGATATGATATGTCACTTAAGTCGAAGGAAAAGTGCAGACCTTATAAATAAAACGAGTCCAAACTTGAAATTTGCGTGAAAAAAACAATTAAAGCCTTGTTGAAATAAAGTAAATAAACTTTCATGGCCTGAGGTTTGTGATTACAATTGATTACTTAAATCAGATTTCCTGCTCCATTTTTAGTATTGAAGAATTAAACCGTGACCGACGCTCAGCAAAAACAGCCTAAACATGTCATGATGATGGCCGCAGGTACAGGTGGACATGTGTTTCCAGCGTTAGCTGTTGCCAAAGATTTACAACAAAAAGGTATACAGGTTTCATGGTTAGCCACCCCCACAGGCATGGAAAACCGCCTGTTAAAAAACCAGAATATTCCCATTTATCACATTGATATTCAGGGTGTGCGTGGCAATGGTTTCTTACGTAAAGCCTTGGCGCCTTTTAAAATCATGAAAGCCACCTTCAGTGCCATGAAATTCATGAAACAGCTTCAGGTCGATGCCGTGGCAGGCTTTGGCGGTTATGTGGCAGGCCCGGGTGGTTTGGCCGCGCGTATCTTAGGCATTCCGGTGCTGATTCATGAACAGAATGCAGTCGCCGGTTTTACCAATACCCAATTGTCGCGTGTGGCAAAGACGGTGTGTCAGGCTTTTCCAAATACCTTTCCGGCCCAAGAAAAAGTCGTGACTACAGGTAATCCGGTACGACAAGAAATTAGTGAAATTTTAAATCCGTCCTGGCGTTATCAGGAGCGTGACAAGGCAGGACTGCCCTTACGTATTCTGATTGTTGGCGGATCTTTGGGGGCGCAAGCCTTAAATGAACGGGTTCCGGAAGCTTTAAAGCAACTCAATGTGCCATTAAGCGTCTATCATCAGTGTGGGCAAAACCATGCCGAGTCGACACGGGCACGTTATGAAAATGCACCAGCCAGTTTGCAAGTTGAAGTACAGCCCTTTATTGAAGATATGGCCAAAGCCTATTCTGATGCCGATCTGGTGATTTGCCGTGCCGGAGCTTTGACTGTAACTGAAATTGCCACTGCCGGCGTAGCTGCGATTTTTGTGCCGCTTCCAAGTGCAGTGGATGATCATCAGACGGCCAATGCCGGTTTCCTGGCCAATATCAATGCGGCAAAGATTTGCCCGCAGGCCACAATGACCCCGGAAAGTTTAAAAACATTATTAGAGCCGATGCTGAATCGCCAACTGTTAATGGAAATGGCCGTGAAAGCACGCCGACAGGCTCAACCCGATGCGACTCAACATGTGGTCCGTTTAATTCAAGAATTGTAATCCGAGTAAACTATGTCTCCAACAACCCCAGCTGAACAAGCGAAAAAGTTAATTAAAGTGCCAGAAATGCGCCGTATCAAACACATTCATTTTGTGGGGATTGGTGGCGCAGGCATGTGTGGTATTGCGGAAGTGCTGAAAAACCAGGGCTATAAAGTTTCCGGTTCAGATATCAAGACATCCAATACCACCGCACAGCTGGAAGCGAATGGCATTAAAGTCTATATCGGACATACTGCAAATAATATTAAGGGCGCCAACGTGATCGTGGTCTCTACCGCGATTGATAAGGAAAATCCGGAAATTAAAACCGCGATTGAAAACCGTATTCCTGTGGTTCGCCGTGCGGAAATGTTGGGTGAACTGATGCGTTATCGTCATGGTATTGCCGTTGCCGGCACGCATGGCAAGACCACGACCACCAGTCTGATCACCTGTATGCTGGCTGAAGAAAACATGGATCCAACCTATGTGATCGGTGGTTTGCTGAACCGTACCGGTATGAATGCAGCCTTGGGCGCCAGCCGTTATATTGTGGCCGAAGCCGATGAGTCAGATGCTTCTTTCCTGCACCTGGAACCAATGGCTGCCGTGGTGACCAATATTGATGCCGATCATATGGATACCTATGGCGGTAGCTTCGATGTCCTGAAAGATACTTTTATCCAGTTCCTGCAAAAACTGCCATTTTACGGCTTGGCCGTAGTCTGTGGTGATGATGCCAATATCCGTGAAATCATGCCGCGGATTGCACGTCCATTACTGACTTATGGCTTCAATGAAGACAATGACATCCGCGCAGTAGATGTTGATCAGGATGGCATGCAAACCCACTTTACCGTATTGCGTAAAGAGCGTGAGCCATTGCGTGTAACGGTCAACCAGCCAGGTTTGCATAATGTGCTGAATGCCTTGGCTGCGATTGGTATAGCAACTGATGAAGGCGTGTCTGATGCTTCAATCTGCCGTGCACTGGAAGGTTTTAGTGGTGTGGGTCGCCGCTTTGAAGTTCAGGGTGAGTTTGCGATTGAAGGCGGTGACGTGAAACTGGTGGATGACTATGGTCATCATCCAAAAGAAGTCGAAGCGACGATTAAAGCTGCGCGTCAGAGTCATCCGGACCGTCGTCTGGTAATGATGTTCCAGCCACACCGTTATAGCCGTACCCGTGACTGCTTTGATGATTTTGTGGAAGTACTTTCGACTGTAGACCAGTTATTGTTGCTGGATGTTTATCCTGCTGGCGAAAAACCGATTGTCGGGGCGGACAGCCGTACTTTGGCCCGCAGCATTCGTCTACGTGGTGAAGTCGAGCCAATTCTGGTCGATGCGGCGGACGGCAACCTGAATCAGATCATGAGAAAAGTATTGCAAGCAAATGACTTGTTATTAACCCAGGGCGCAGGTAATGTTGGAGCAATCTCAGTCGAACTTGCGCAAAATCACTTATATATAAAATAGTCATCTTGCGTGACTGAATTGAATTGACCAGATTGAAAAAAGTTTAAGGATATAAACGTGTCAAATGCTTCAAAATTCGGAAAAGTTGCCGTGTTGCTTGGTGGTAAATCTGCAGAGCGTGAGGTTTCTTTAGACAGTGGTACGGCGGTACTTGAGGCATTAGTGCGTTCAGGGGTCAATGCGGAAGCGTTTGATCCGCAGGAGCGTAGTGTCACAGAATTGGTGAATTATGATCGTGCATTCATTGTATTGCATGGTCGTGGCGGGGAAGACGGCCAGATCCAGGGTGTACTGGAATGGCTAAACGTACCGTATACCGGTACGGGTGTACAGGGTTCTGCCATCGGCATGGACAAGGTCAAGACCAAACAGGTCTGGCAGGGCTCGGAATTGCCGACAGCACCGTATCGTATTGTCACCAAAGATTCCGATGCGGCTGACATTGTTAATTCTTTAGGCTTGCCTTTGATTATCAAGCCGGTACATGAAGGTTCCAGTATCGGTATGAGCAAGGTCGAAAAAATTGAAGACTTTGCCGAAGCGATTGCCAAGGCAACTGAACACGATGCCGTAGTGATGGCAGAAAAATGGATTACCGGTCGTGAATTCACCATTGTGGTTTTAAATGGTCAGGCGCTGCCGGTGATTCGTCTTGAACCGCCTCAAGATGTTGCCTTCTACGACTATGAAGCTAAATATAACCGTAATGATGTGCAATATGGCATCCCGTGTGGTTTAAGCGAAGCTGAAGAGCAGCAGTTAAAAGCCTTGAGTTTACGCGCGTTCCAGGCAGTCGGCGCCAGCGGTTGGGGCCGGATTGATGCCATGCAGGATGAACAGGGCAATTTCTGGCTGCTTGAAGTCAACACCGTGCCGGGTATGACCAGTCATTCTCTGGTGCCAAAAGCGGCAGCTGCAGTCGGATACAGTTTTGATGAGCTGTGTGTTGCGATTCTGGAACAGACTCTGACCGGTTCGGCACACTAAATATGGCTCAGCTTCCTGTTTCCATGCGCCGTAAACGTGCTGCAATTACCTCGATTCACGACAAGCCGCCAACACGCAAAGAAAAGCTGGCTAATTTTGGTGGTTGGTTATTGTTGTGTATCGCGGTGCTGGTACTGGCCGCTGGAGTATGGGGTTTATATAAAGTCATGACCAATACTGATGTAGCAGAACTGGGCGTAGTAGGTACGCGCTCGGCTGCTGAACAGCATCAGGTCATGCAATATGTATCACCGATTGTGACCGAAAACTATTTTACTTCGGATTTGGAAGCGATCCGCGACCGTACCCTGGAATTGTCCTGGGTGGACCGGGTCGTGGTTTCTCGAGCGTGGCCAAATGGTATTCGGGTCAGGGTCATGCCGCATCATGCAATTGCACGTTGGGGAACAGGGCGTTTATTAAGTGACAGTGGCGTGATTTTTACGGAAGTCACACCCAAGAATTATCAGGCATTACCGTTACTACATGGGCCGGCGAGCCATGCAGAAACCATGATGCGTCGTTATAATGAAATTAATCAGTTATTTTTACCACAAGGCATTCGTCTAAAAGAATTATACCTCACCGAGCGAATGACCTGGTTTATGCAGTTTGATTCGGGTTTAAGAATAATTGTGGATAAAGATCAGACCATGAGCAAATTACAGCGTTTGAGTCAGCTGTCCCAGCGTGATTTGAAGCCGGTCTGGTCTAAAATCTCGGCTATCGACCTGCGTTATCGCAATGGATTGTCGATACAGTGGAAAAATTCAATTTCGCCTAAAATTGTAAATGGACATTTTATTGTAACCATTAATGACATGGGCGTTGAGAATAATGTAACAGTAAAGCCATAATGACCGGCTTTAAAAAATAGAGGCATTTAAAGCCATAAATCTAACAAACACGTAATGGTAGTAGTGAATAATGAGTGAAGCTGTTCCCTCGGTTGTGGCGATTGACATTGGGACACACAAAGTTTCAGTTTTGATTGGCAAGGTACACGCGCCAGACAATATCCAAGTGATTGGTATGGCCACCGCTCGTAACCGAGGCATGAGTAAAGGGAAAATTGTCAGTCTCGATAAAGTTATTACTGCAATTAAAAATGCCGTTCAAGAAGCAGAAGATATGGCAGAATGTCGAGTACATTCTGCCTGGGTTTCTATTCCAAGTGCCGAATTAAAAAGCTTTTATGCATCGGGGCGTACCTCGATCGACAATAGCGAACATGCGATTACCACCAGCGAAGTGGTACGTGCACTGGAGTTGGCCAAAGCCAGTCATTTGACTTCAGACCATTATCTGGTCAGCGCTGTGCCTCTGGGCTTTGAGCTGGATGATTCACCGGAATGGGTGCTGAATCCGATTCGGATGTCGGCACATAGCATGACCGGACATTATCATCTGATGATGCTGCCGATCAGTACCATGCAGAATATTGACCGTGCCCTGAAAGGGGCCAATATCGGCGTAGAAAAAATGGTGGTGTCGAGTCTGGCCACCGCTGAAGCCAGCCTGCTCAAAGACGAAAAAGAATATGGCGTATGTCTGGTAGATATTGGGGCTGGCACGACCAATGTTGCAGTGTATGTAGATGGCCGTCTGGCCTTAACCCATACTTTCCAGCGTGGCGGTGAACATGTGACCCGTGATATTGCAGCAGTATTGCAAACCACAACCGAAGAAGCTGAACGTCTGAAATTGCTGTACGGCTGTGTTGACCTGAAAGTGGTCAAGCCTGACCATATGATTCAGTTCCAGGGCATTGATGGACCACAGACCATCAGCCGGATCGAGCTGACTGAAATCATTATGGCGCGTTATGAAGAAATTCTCGGACTGGTGCGTGATGAGCTGGTGAAAAACGGTGCTCTCCAGGGCTTATATCATGGGGTAGTCCTGACCGGGGATGCCAGTCATATTGAAGGAATGGTGAGTTTTGTCCGCCGTACCATGGGAGTCTCGGCGCATTTAGGTAATCCGCCGACTCAGGTGTATGCGGATGAACCTCATCAGGCCGCTTTGCGTCGTTCGCAATATAGCACTGTGGCTGGTTTGTTGATGTTTAGCCAGAGTGATACCCAGGACACGATAGTGGAGCAGGATGATGTAGAACGGTTGTCATTGGCTCAGCGGGTGAAAAGAGCCTGGTCTGGCTTTAACGACACCTTGAAATCCATCTTTTAAGTCGATTTTTATTGTGAATATTGTTGAGAAGATGTAGTTAATCGGGCTTGTACTTGACAAGTGAACGCATGAGCAGCATTCTTAAAAACAATTTTATCAAGATTAAGGCAGTATACGGGCTTAGTGACTGCCAATTATGAATTAGGAATTTTATAGGTCATGGCCTCATTTGAATTTTTCGAAGACGATCATAGCGATAGCAATGGTCAAGCCCGTTTCACTGTATTTGGTGTAGGTGGTGCGGGTGGTAATGCTGTACAGCATATGTTGCAGTCCGATATTCAGGGTGTAAAGTTTGTTTGTGCCAATACGGACAAGCAGGCACTGGATCGCATGGAAGCTGAATTTAAAATTCAGCTGGGCGAGCAGAGTACCCGTGGTCTGGGTGCCGGTGCAAATCCGCAAGTGGGCCAGACTGCAGCGGAAGAAAGTCGTGAACTGATCCGCCAGCAGCTTGAAGGCACAGATATGGTATTTGTGACAGCAGGTATGGGTGGTGGTACCGGTACCGGTGCTGCGCCAGTCGTAGCTGAAATTGCCAAAGAAATGGGTATCCTGACTGTAGGTGTGGTAACTACGCCCTTCAACTTCGAAGGTAAACGTCGTTTACAGTCTGCTGAAAAAGGTATCGAAGCCCTTGAGCAGCATGTAGACTCATTGATCATCATTCCAAACCAGCGGTTATTGAAAGTCTTTCGTGATATTTCAATGAAAGATGCATATAAAAAAGCGGATGATGTGCTACTGAATGCTGTACGCAGTATTTTTGATTTAGTGGTACGTCCAGGTCATATCAACCTTGACTTTGCTGACTTGAAAACCGCTATGAGCACACGTGGTTATGCCATGATGGGTGTTGGTCTGGGTCGTGGTGAAAACCGTGCCCGTCAGGCAGCTGAACAGGCGATCCGTAGTCCATTGCTCGATAACGTGACCATCATGAATGCCAAAGGTATTCTGATCAATGTAACCGGCGGCGATGATGTGACTTTTGGTGAAATTGAAGAAATTACCGATGTTGTCAACCAGATTGTCGATTTAGATGAAGGTCAGGTGTTCTACGGTACCGTTTTTGATCCGGATGCACGCGATGAAATCAGTGTGACCGTAATTGCAACAGGTCTCACCCGCCATGCAGCCGATTCAGTTGAGCCGACCAAACGTACCAATGTACAGGCAACTCGTCCAGCTGCTGCACAGGCCGTGGTTGAAGATGACGATGTGCCGGCAATTCAGCGTCAGCAGCATGAAACAGGAGCAGCAGCGAACCCGGCAGCAGCTTCAGTTTCCAGCCCGCGCCCAACGCCAATGAGTATTCAGGATTATCTTAAGAATCAACAACGTAAATAACATGTAACATGATGTGTTTACTTGGATTACACAGTAAAGGTGGCTTAAAAGCCACCTTTTTGTTTTTTATCAATGGCCAAATATGCTAACGTATAGCGGTTTTATAGATGAACAGATGATAAAAGCATGTTGAAACAACGCACCCTGAAACGTATCGTGAAAGCGAGCGGAATCGGTCTTCACAGTGGGCAGAAAGTCATGATTAACTTTGTGCCGCACCATGCCGATGGGGGAATTGTGTTTCGTCGTATAGACCTGAACCCACCAGTGGACATTCCGGCTGATGCCATGCTGATTCAGGAAGCCTTTATGTGCTCGAATCTGGTTCAGGAAAATGCCAAAGTGGGTACGATTGAGCATGTCATGAGTGCGATTGCCGGTTTGGGAATTGATAATCTGATAATTGAAGTCTCTGCCTCTGAAGTACCGATTATGGATGGCAGTGCAGGTCCGTTTATTTACCTGTTAATGCAAGGTGGATTACAAGAGCTGGATGCTGCCAAAAAATTCGTCAAGATTATTAAACCGGTTGAAGCACTGATTGATGACAAGCGTGCCGTTTTTAGCCCCCATCAAGGCTTCCAGCTTAATTTCACCATCGATTTTGATCATCCTGCCTTTAAAAAAGAACATCAGTCCGCCAGCATCGATTTTTCTACTGAAACTTTTGTTTATGAAGTCAGTGAAGCACGTACCTTTGGTTTTATGAAAGATCTGGATTATCTCAAAGCCAATAATCTGGCGTTGGGAGCCAGTCTGGAAAATGCGATTGGAGTGGATGAAACCGGGGTCGTTAATGAAGAAGGCTTGCGTTTCTCGGACGAATTTGTACGGCATAAAATTCTGGATGCCGTCGGTGATTTATATCTGCTCGGACATCAGATTATTGCCAAATTTGACGGTTATAAATCTGGACATGCCTTGAATAATCAACTTTTACGCAATGTGAAAAGTGATCCAAGCTGCTATGAAATTGTAACATTTGATGACGAGTCTAATTGTCCAATCATGTATGTGAATGTGACATAAGTCATTGTGTTTGTGTCTTTATGTTTTTATTACTGCGTTAATACTGTGATACAGGTCACATAATGGTTACTTTTTAATTTATTACATTTGATTGCTATGTTACTTTTTATTGCTTGCCAAACGTAGTAAAGCTTGGCTAAGCTTAGGGTCGCTTATAAAGTCAGCCGCACTACGAAGTAATTCCTGTGTTTCTGCATTTAAGGCTCTTTCAGGTGTTACTGGAGCAGGGGGCATTTGCGAAGGATTCCGCAAGCAAACTTGAATTTTAGTGAGATCTGTTAATTCATTTATTTGAGAGAGTTGTGAGATGTATTGCTTTTGAAGATAGGCCAGTTGACTGATCATGGCCTGGTTTTCACCAGTAATCGTTAACACACCATTTTGATAGCAAACAACTTGCCAGCGTTCCGGTTGGGGCAACAGCGGTTGTACGAGTTTCGTAAGTTTCTGCCAAGCGGCAACTTGTGATGAGAGAAACGAAAAGTTTCCTGTTTTTATCTGCTTTCTTGTTTGTTGAAAAACGTTGACAGGTTCAGACATACATTGTTCCTACATATTTATGTCTTAATCTTATGCGCTTCTTTTAGTGGATATCAAGGATAGAGATCTTCAAGAAACTCGATTAAAGCAGTTTAGAGAGGTTTTTTATGCATATGCGACGTATTTTGTTGGCATTTTCTTTGTCGGCTTCAGCTGCCTCGGTAGCGTTTGCAGATTTAGTCAATCTAAATCAAGAAAATGGTTCAACAGATCGTATCGAGCAATTGACACGGACTTTGGCACAGGGTGCATATACTCATCCAGATGATATGGATATCCCAGCGCAAACCAAATTAAATGTTCAACTGCGTGAGAAACCTGTTGAGCTTAACAATCGAACACTTGCTCAGAAGTATGCCAGTACTTCCTCTAACAAAGCGGCAGCAAACAGCACTTACTCTTGGTTGATTTCCCATCCTTTACCTAATTCTCGCATAAGTTCAAGTTACGGCGGGCGTACCATGGGTGGCCGTGCTGAAAATCATTCAGGCCTTGATCTCGCTGCACCAAGCGGTACACCGATCTATGCTACTGGTCCCGGTATTGTGACCAAGTCAGGTTGGGGTACAGGTTATGGCCAATATGTTGAAATCAATCATGGCAACGGCTATTTAACACGTTATGCTCATGCTTCACGACTTATTGCACGTGTGGGAGAACAGGTGCAAGCGGGTGATCATATTGCCAATGTAGGCTGTACTGGTCGCTGTACCGGTCCACACTTACATTATGAAGTAGTAAAAGACGGTCAACGTAAAAACCCATCGACTTATTTGGCCATGTTACCTTAAATATAGTCTGGGATAGCGAGATATATCTCTATACATAAATAATCTCCATTAAGCAGTTTTAAACACTTAATCTGAAAGCTCTTCAAATCAAATTGAGGGGCTTTTTATTTAATCGCTTTTAAATATCATATTATCACCAACTATTATAATGATTGTATAATAAATCGCCTTTATTGGCTGTTTTTTGTTATGTAGTGTAATTATACGTCACCAATCATTTAGTTCCTAAATAGTACTGCCAAATCGCATTCAGCTAGGGCCATACCAGCTGAGGTCTCAAATATGGTACATATAGGCTATTAGATTAGGCTTTTAGGAACTGTAGATTATGGCGTTTTATGGTGATACAGACGCGCAAGAAACCCAGGAATGGCAAGATGCATTTGATTCGGTTTTGCAGCATATGGGCACTGAGCGTGCAGCATTTTTATTAGAAAAACTTTATCAACGCGCAATCGCAAAGCATGTTCCTATTCAGCGTTTAAATACTCCCTACTTAAATACGATTTCTGTTGAAGAACAGCCTGCCATGCCGGGTGATCAGGATATGGAGCGTCGTATTCGTGCGCTGATCCGTTGGAATGCTCTGGCAATGGTATTGCGTGCGAATAAAACCGGTGATGACCTCGGTGGTCACCTGGCGAGCTTTGCTTCTTCTGCGACCCTTTACGATGTCGGCTTTAACCACTTTTTCCGGGCCAACAGTGACCACTTTGGCGGTGACATGATCTATTACCAGGGCCATTGTGCACCGGGTATTTACGCGCGTTCATTTTTGGAAGGCCGTCTGACCGAAGAGCATCTGAATAATTTCCGTCGCGAAGTCGGCGGTAAAGGTCTGCCATCTTATCCGCATCCTTATCTGATGCCGGACTACTGGCAGTTCCCGACTGTATCGATGGGTCTGGGTCCAATCATGTCAATTTATCAGGCACATATTCAAAAGTACCTGATGAACCGTGGCCTGATCAAAGAAGAAGACCGTAAAGTCTGGGCTTATCTGGGCGATGGCGAGATGGATGAGCCGGAAAGCTTGGGTGCAATTTCTCTGGCCGGTCGTGAAAAGCTCGATAACCTCATCTGGGTGGTGAACTGTAACTTGCAACGTCTGGATGGTCCGGTACGTGGGAATGGCAAGATCATTCAGGAGCTTGAGTCGCTATTCCGCGGTGCAGGCTGGCGTGTAATTAAAGTCGTGTGGGGCCGTCACTGGGATCCATTACTAGCGAAAGATAAATCTGGTGCACTGAAAGCAGTGATGGAAGAAGCGGTGGATGGCGATTTCCAGCGCTACCAGGTAAAAGGTGGTGCTTATGCACGCGAAAAGTTCTTTGGTAAATATCCGGAAGCCAAAGAGCTGGTGAAAGATTTAAGTGATGAAGATATTGATAATCTGAACCGCGGCGGTCACGATCCGTACAAAGTCTTTGCGGCTTATGCCGAAGCTTGTACTGCCAAAGGTCAGCCGACCGTGATCCTGGCGAAAACCGTGAAAGGTTATGGTTTGTCGGAAGAAATCGAAGCAGTTAATAAAACGCATCAAATCAAGAAGATGCAGATTAATTCTTTGAAATATGTGCGCGACCGTTTCAATCTTCCTTTCACTGATGAACAGCTGGAAGAAGTGCCGTTCTATCGTCCTAGTGAAAATTCTCCTGAAATTAAATATATGAAGGCTCGTCGTGAAGCGCTGGGTGGTTATCTACCTGCACGTCGCAAAGACAGCGAGCAGTTGGCAATTCCTGAGCTGTCTGTATTTGATTCGGTCTTGGCGGGTTCGAACGGCAAAGAACAGTCCACCACGATGGTGATGGTGCGTTTAATCTCGGCACTTCTTAAAGAGAAAGCGATTAAAGATCGTGTTGTGCCAATCGTACCTGATGAAGCACGTACTTTCGGTCTGGAGGGCATGTTCCGTCAGTTGGGTATTTATGCCGCGCATGGCCAGAAATATACTCCGGAAGACCAAGAACAGCTGATGCATTACCGTGAAGCCAAAGACGGTCACATGTTGCAAGAAGGGATTAACGAAGCCGGTGCCATGAGTGCATGGGCGGCATTAGGCACCAGTTATTCAACCAATAACCTGCCAATGATTCCGATGTACATGTACTACTCGATGTTTGGTTTCCAGCGTATCGGTGATATTGCATGGGCTGCAGGTGATGCACAGGCACAAGGTTTCTTGCTGGGCGCAACAGCAGGCCGTACCACACTGAACGGTGAAGGCTTGCAGCATCAGGATGGTCATTCACATATCCTGGCCAGTACCATTCCAAACTGTGTCGCTTATGACCCATGTTTCGGTTATGAGTTGGCAGTGATCGTGCATGACGGTTTACGACGTATGTATGTGAATCAGGAACGTGTGTTCTATTACCTGACCGTAATGAACGAAAACTACGAACATCCTGAAATGCCAAAAGGTGTTGAAGAAGGTATCAAGCGCGGTATGTACCTGCTTGAAGAAGATGAGAAAGCTACCGTTCAGTTACTGGGCTCAGGTGTGATTCTGCGTGAAGTGATCAAGGCAGCGAAGATCCTGCGTGAGGAATACCAGATCCACTCGAATGTCTACAGTGTGACCAGCTTCAATGAACTGGCACGTGACGGCATGGCATGTGAAGAATACAACCGCTTGCATCCGCTGGCTGAAGACGTGAAAGAAGCATGGGTATCGAAACAGCTCCGTGGTACTGAAGGTATTGTGGTATCTGCAACCGATCACATGCGTGCCTATAGCGAACAGATTCGTGCTTATCTTCCAGATAACCGTCCGTTCGTAGCGCTGGGTACTGACGGTTATGGCCGTTCAGATACACGTGGCAACTTGCGCAGCTACTTTGGTGTTGATGCTGCACATATTGTAGTGGCCACCCTGAAAAAACTGGCAGATGAAGGTGAAGTTGATCCACGTCTGGTTAAAGATGCGATCTCGACTTTCGAGCTTGATACCGATCGTCCAGTGGCTTGGGCACCGCAAGAAACTCCATCAGTACATGCTGTTGCTGACTACAAAGAGGAGAACTAAGCAATGCAAATTATGACTCCCGATATTGGTGTAGATAAGGCAACAGTGGCCGAAATTCTGGTCAAAGTCGGTGATACGATTGCGGTCGATGACAGCATCGTGTTGCTTGAATCTGATAAAGCCTCTGTTGAAGTGCCTAGCACTTCCGCAGGTGTGGTGAAAAGCATTCTGGTCAGCCAGGGTGATGAAGTGGCTGAAGGCGCGGTACTGATTGAACTGCAAGCTGAAGACGGTAGCGCTGATGTGGTCGAGCCACAGCAAGCAGATGCATCGCAAAAAACTTCAGAAAATACGCCAACCGCATTGCCTGATCAGGAAATCATGCAGGAAATCGCTTCACATCAGCCCAAAGCTTCTGCTGCTCCTGAAGCGCAAGCAGGCTCACAAGTGGTCGATGTGCAAGTACCTGATATTGGTGTAGAGAAAGCCACAGTGGGTGAAATCCTAGTCGCTGTCGGTGATGAAATCGAGGTGGATCAAAGCATCGTAGTGGTGGAATCAGACAAGGCGACTGTTGAAGTGCCAAGTACGGTTTCAGGTACGGTGGAATCGATCGAGATTAAAGATGGCGATACCATTAAAGAAGGTGTAGTCATTCTGAAAGTGAAAACCGCTGTTTCGGCAGCACCAGCACAGACAGAAGCACCTCAAGCACCAGTTGCTCAAGCGGCGGTCCAAGAGAAAGCAATTGAAGCATCACAAACGCCAGCAGCACCTGCGGGTGATGTTGAAATTGCCGTGCCTGACCTGGGTGTAGACAAGGCGGCTGTGGCTGAAATTCTGGTTCAGGTCGGTGATACGGTTGAAAAAGACCAGAGCATCATCGTGGTTGAATCAGACAAGGCGACTGTTGAAGTACCAAGTACTGCGGCCGGGGTGATTAAAGCCATTCATGTTGAACTGGGTCAAAATGTCTCTCAAGGTCTTGCACTGGTGACGATCGAAGCAGAAGCTGCTCCTGTTGCAGCCAAGGCAGAAGTAGCAAAAGCAGCAGAAGAATCAAAAGTGCCTGCTACAAAAGCAGTACCGGCACCTGCGGCATCTTCTAATCAGGCAGTCGCGACGTCGGATAATGTCGACAAGCTGACCAAAGAGCAGAATGCGGCCAACTCGAAAGTCTATGCCGGTCCTGCTGTGCGTAAACTGGCTCGGGAGCTTGGTGTCGTGCTGGCAGATGTCAAGGCCTCTGGTCCACATGCGCGCGTCATGAAAGAAGACCTGAAAGCCTATGTCAAATCGCGTCTTACTGCGCCGCAGGCGGCTCCTGTCGCCGCTGCTGCCCAAGTCGCAGGACTGCCAAAACTGCCAGACTTTAGCGCTTTTGGTGGAGTGGAAGAGAAAACCTTGACGCGTTTGCAACAAGTGTCCATTCCACAGTTGTCGCTGAATAATTTCATTCCGCAAGTGACCCAGTTTGATGCAGCAGATATTACGGAACTGGAAGCATGGCGTAATGAACTGAAAGGCAACTTCAAGAAAGACGGCATTGGTCTGACCATTATGGCGTTCATCATCAAAGCAGTTGCGCACTTGTTAAAAGAAGAGCGAGAGTTTGCCGGTCACTTGGCTGATGATGGCAAGTCAGTATTGTTACGTAACGAGATCCATATGGGTATCGCGGTCGCAACGCCAGATGGTTTGACCGTGCCTGTGCTGCGTCATCCAGATCAGAAGTCAATTAAACAGATTGCAGTTGAGCTGGGAGAACTAAGCCAGAAAGCGCGTGACAAGAAATTGTCACCGAAAGATCTGCAAGGCGCGAACTTCACTATTACTAGCCTGGGTTCAATTGGTGGTACGGCATTTACACCGTTGGTCAACTGGCCACAAGTGGCGATTCTGGGTATTTCACCTGCAACCATGCAACCGGTCTGGAATGGTGAAGGTTTTGATCCACGCTTGATGCTGCCGCTTTCATTGTCATACGATCACCGTGTGATCAATGGTGCAGATGCTGCTCGTTTCACCAACAAGCTGACCAAGCTGCTTAAAGATATTCGTACTTTGCTCATCTAAAACCTTATCTCTAGGCCTTTGTTTTTCTCTCTGGGAGAAAGACAAAGAGGATATAAAAAACCCTGCTTCGGCAGGGTTTTTTCTGCTGCATTGAAAAATAATCTATTTGATTCTATACTTGGCGCACTTCATTGGGGAGTAGCCGCCTTTTGCGCAAAGCAGAAGGGTGATGGTCAACATATTTGCTCAACCGGGCATGGTCATCATAGCAAAGAACCAAGTCAGCTTTTCCAAGCTTTCTTTTGTTGGCAAGACCTTTGATTTACCACTCTGCAGATTTTGGCTAGCAGGAGCGGTGAGTCATTGGTATTGGATGCTAGCCAGAGAAAAACCTCATGTATGAATTCCTACTGTCGACTGCAATCGTAGCACTGGCTGAAATGGGTGATAAAACCCAATTGCTGGCATTGCTGCTTGCCGCACGCTTTCGCAAACCTGTTCCTATTTTAGTTGCCATTTTATTGGCGACGGTGATTAACCACGGCCTTTCTGCGGTATTGGGACAATGGGTCACTACAGTGATTGGGCCAGAGGTACTGATGTGGATCGTTTCGCTTGGCTTTATCGCGATGGCTATCTGGATGCTGATTCCGGATGAACTCGGGGATGAAAATGCCAGCATCAATAAATGGCAAAAATTCGGGGTATTTGGTGCGACCTTTATTCTGTTCTTTCTGGCAGAAATTGGCGATAAAACCCAGATTGCCACAGTTGCACTGGCGGCACGTTTCGACAGCGTATTCTGGGTCATGCTTGGGACCACTTTGGGTATGATGCTGGCCAATGCACCTGCGGTCTTTTTAGGTGATAAACTAGCCAACAGATTGCCAATCAGCCTGATTCATAAAATTGGTGCGGCGATTTTCCTGGTGATTGGTGTGGCAACCCTGGTTCAACATTATTTCTTTTAAAGAATAAAATAATATTTATGTGAATCCTGAGCTAAAAACTCAGGATTTTTTATGCTTAAAATGCTGTCGAAATGTTGATAAATAGCATGATATGGTCAGTTCTATTGATTGTAAGTTTGACTAATTCCATATATTTTATACGGGTATAAAAGTGTCATTTTTATTATAAATTGGGGAATTTACATGGCTTTCGAACGCACCACATCGCAGGTTCTGTTTGATAACGGGACGCATAAATGCATCAGCTTTACCAGCCTGGTTAAAGGTGAAGGCGTTCAGGCAAACCAGTTTCTGATCATTGATCATGAACGTGCTGCGGTGCTCGATCCGGGGGGTGATTTAACCTATGTGCCGCTGACCATGGAACTGAATAAATATACCCGTTTGACCAATCTGGATTATGTCATGGCCTCGCATCAGGATCCGGATATTATTACCTCGATGCCACGCTGGCTGGTCTATACGGATGCCAAAGTCGTCGCATCCAAGCTCTGGGCACGTTTCTTGCCCCACTTAAACTCAGCTTTTATGAGTGACCGGATGAAAGGTAACTGGCTGGACCGCCTAGTAGAGCTTCCTGATCACGGTCAGATCGTTCCGCTCGGTCAATCTCATATTGTGGCGGTACCGGCGCATTTCCTACATTCGGTTGGGAACTTCCAGTTTTATGATCCGGTTGCCAAAATCCTGTTTTCTGGTGATATGGGCGCGTCCATGGTTGAAGATGCCGCAAAGCCACTGGAAAACTTTGCCGCGCATATTCCGAAAATGAAAAATTTCCATCAGCGCTATATGTGCAATAACAAGGTCATTCGTCTCTGGGTGCAAATGGTGCGCGGCATGGAGATCGAGATGATCGTGCCGCAGCATGGTACGCCATTTATCGGCAAAGAACAGATTACCCAGTTTCTCGACTGGATTGAAACGCTGCAATGCGGTACCGACCTGATGGATGAAACGGTTTTTACCTGTCCTGAATAGTTCATCCAAAAGATAAAATTTTTCTTGTATGGAAAAACAACATTTTTTATATTTCTTCTTCAAAAAATTTTTTTGATGACGAGAACTTATAAGAAATGTTGTCTCAAATTCCAACACCGGATGCGTGTTTAAGCTGTGGGGCGTGTTGCGCCTATTTCAGGGTTTCTTTTTATTGGGCTGAAGGGATTCATATGCCTGAGCACTATACTGAACCTGTTAATGCAGTTTATTCATGTATGGCTGGAACCAATCAAAAAAATCCACGCTGTATCGCACTGGATGGCACCATCGGCCAGCAGGTAAGCTGCGGTATGTATGAGCTGCGCAGTTCATCCTGCAAAGAAGTGCAGATTGCCGATCAGCAATGCAACAAGGCACGTGTGGCACACAATATGTTGCCCTTTGTTCAGATTGAAACTGATGAAGCCGAGAATGATGACAGTTTTGAATATGTCAGCTGAATCCATCCGTAGCAGAGCTTAGGCTCTGCTTTTTACAACAGTCTCGAAGGATCAGGGTATATTAAGTTAGGAAACTCGATTATTAAGCATAAGGGACTACCCCAGAATACAAATCGCTCTGCTGGTACAACGCTTGAAGAAAAAAATAATTTTGCAATTACAATGAAATTTAAGCCGATATTTGTTTATAATAGTGCACGGAAATTACCAGTGAGACTGTTATGTTGACCATCGTTCAAGACGCGTTAACCTTCGATGATGTCCTATTACTCCCTGCCTATTCTACTGTTCTTCCAAAAGATGTCTCCCTAAAGACACGTTTAACTCGTGGCATTAACCTGAATATTCCTCTTGTGTCCGCAGCAATGGATACGGTGACTGAGTCCCGTATGGCAATTGCAATGGCGCAAAATGGTGGTATCGGTATTTTGCACAAGAACATGGATATCGCTGTTCAGGCTGCAGAAGTGCGCCGTGTGAAAAAATTCGAAGCGGGTATGGTTAAAGACCCGATTACAGTCACTCCTGAAACCACAGTACGTGAACTGATTGCCTTGACTCAAGCCAATAACATCAGTGGTGTGCCAGTTGTGAAAGACGGCAAAGTGGTCGGCATTGTGACCGGTCGCGATACACGCTTTGAAACCAATCTTGAGCAGCCAGTCAGTAATATCATGACCGGTCAGGATCGTTTGGTGACGGTTCGTGAAGGCGAATCGAAAGAAAACATTCAAGCCTTATTGCAACAGCATCGTATTGAAAAAGTATTGGTAGTTAATGATCAGCAAGAGCTGAAAGGCTTGATTACGGTAACTGATTTCCGTAAAGCTGAATTGTATCCAAACAGCTGTAAAGATGATCTGGGTCGTCTGCGTGTTGGTGCTGCTGTCGGTACCGGTGCAGAAACGCCAAGCCGCGTAGAAGCCCTGGTTGATGCAGGTGTGGATGTGATTGTAGTCGATACTGCACATGGCCATTCTGCAGGTGTGATCGAGCGTGTACGTTGGGTGAAAGCCAACTATCCACAAGTTCAGGTGATTGGCGGTAACATCGCCACAGGTGATGCTGCATTGGCTTTACTGGATGCAGGTGCGGATGCAGTAAAAGTCGGGATCGGTCCTGGCTCAATCTGTACCACACGTATTGTGGCCGGTATTGGCATGCCGCAAATCTCTGCGATTGATTCTGTTGCCAATGCACTAAAAGACCAGATTCCTTTGATCGCGGATGGCGGTATTCGTTTCTCTGGCGATATGGCCAAAGCCATTGGCGCTGGTGCAAGTACCATTATGGTCGGTTCATTGATGGCAGGTACTGAAGAAGCACCAGGCGAAGTTGAATTCTTCCAGGGCCGTTACTACAAAGCCTATCGTGGTATGGGTTCATTGGGTGCAATGGCGGGTGCAACCGGTTCTGCAGACCGTTACTTCCAGGACGCTAAAGCTGGTGCCGAGAAATTGGTTCCTGAAGGCATTGAAGGTCGCGTACCGTACAAAGGTCCAATGGGCAATATCGTGCATCAGATGATGGGTGGCCTACGTTCTTCGATGGGTTATACCGGTTCTGCGACAATTGAAGACCTGCGTCAAAATGCCAAGTTTGTAAAAATCACTTCTGCCGGTATGTCGGAATCGCATGTACATGATGTGACCATTACCAAAGAAGCACCAAACTATCGTGTGGGTTAATCTCCTGTGATTTAAAATTTGAAAAAGCCGTCATGCAAATGACGGCTTTTTTATTTTGGTGTAAAGTGTGGCACAAGGAAAAAAATGGGTGATATCAATCATCCGCGAAGAAGTGAGATAAAGATGAGTTATTTTGGTACGGACGGTATCCGTGGAAAGTTTGGCGAATTGCCGATTACCCCTGAGTTTGCCCTGAAACTGGGATTTGCAGCCGGAAAAGTTTTAAAACGTCATAGCAAAAAATCCAAACCGCTGGTGGTTTTAGGTAAAGACACCCGTTTGTCGGGCTATATTCTGGAAGCGGCCTTGCAGGCAGGTTTAAATGCTGCCGGTGTGTATGTTCATCTCTTGGGTCCATTACCGACACCAGCGATTGCCCATTTGACTCGTGCTCTGCATGCCAGCTTGGGAATCGTCATTTCTGCGTCACATAATCCTTACTTTGACAATGGGATCAAGTTCTTTTCTGCGGAAGGCAAGAAATTGCCAGATGCTATCCAAGAAGAAATTAATCAAGAACTTGATAAAGAAATGGTCATTGAGGATACTGCGAATCTGGGTAAAAGTGTCCGGGTCAAAGATGCCAACGGCCGTTATATTGAGTTCTGTAAATCGACGTTCCCATATCACCTGGATCTGAATGATT
The DNA here is from genome assembly GCF_001647575.1 of Acinetobacter sp. SFD. Classification (NCBI taxonomy): domain Bacteria; kingdom Pseudomonadati; phylum Pseudomonadota; class Gammaproteobacteria; order Moraxellales; family Moraxellaceae; genus Acinetobacter; species Acinetobacter sp. SFD. The sequence continues at coordinate 723,803 of NZ_LSZJ01000001.1, read as the reverse complement.
TAACTATCGTGGTGGATTGTGCCAATGGCGCGGCCTATAACGTCGGACCTGCAGTGTTCCGTGAACTGGGTGCCAAGGTCATTGCCATTCATGATGAACCGACCGGTTTAAATATTAATGATAATTGCGGTTCCACCCATCCTGAAAGCTTGCAACAGGCAGTACTTGAGCATAAAGCGGATCTGGGGATTGCGTTTGATGGCGATGCCGACCGTGTGGTCTTGGTGGATCAATACGGTAAACTGATTGATGGCGACCATATACTGTATATCTTGGCAACTCAAAGCTCGAAAAAACCGGCTGGAATTGTGGGCACCTTAATGAGCAACATGGCACTGGAACTGGCGCTAGAAAAAGCGCAAGTACCATTATTGCGTGCCAAAGTGGGCGACCGTTATGTATTGCAGGGTCTGGAAGAAAATGGCTGGACCATTGGTGGTGAGCCTTCAGGTCACATTCTGACTCTGGACAAGAGCACCACAGGCGATGCGATCATTGCCGCCTTGCAGGTCTTAACGGTGATGGTGGAACAGAAAAAAGCCCTGCATGAACTGGTAGCTGACTTTAAACTGCTACCAAATGTCCTGGTCAATGTACGTTTAGATGCCATGTTTGATCCTTATTCAGTACCGGCACTGGCAGCTGAATTTGAAAAAGCCGAACAGCAGCTGAAAGGCCGTGGCCGTTTGTTGATTCGCAAATCAGGCACAGAACCAGTCATCCGGGTGATGGTCGAAGGTGATGATCTGGCTGAAGTTACCACACTTGCAAATAGCTTGGCAGATGCTGTACGTGCCAATGCTGCTTAACGGGAGCATAAATGATGAGTGATCTGATCAAGGATCTGAGTGAGCTACGCCTGAATTATGAAAAAGGCGAGTTGCAGGAACAGCAAGTCAATCCGAATCCGCATATGCAGTTCCTGCAATGGTTTAACCATGCACTGGAAGCGAAATCGCATGAACCCTATGCCATGTCACTGGCGACTGCCAATGCACAAGGGCGTCCGCATGTGCGTACTGTGCTGTTACGTGGAGCCACTGAAGCGGGCTATGACTTCTATACCAATTATGACAGTCAGAAGGGTCTGGATCTGGCTGAAAATCCGTATGCCGAACTGTTGTTTTACTGGCAGGATCAGGAGCGCCAGATTCGTATTTCGGGTCGTGTAATGAAAATCTCGGAAGAAGAATCTACCGATTACTATCATAAACGTCCACGTGATAGCCAGATTGCCGCACATGTCAGTACGCCGCAAAGCGGGGTGATTGGTAGCCGTGAAGAGTTGCAACAGCGTTTCTGGGATTTGCATCATCAGGTCGCGAATCAGCAAGAGCTGGACAAACCGGTCTTCTGGGGTGGCTATCGTCTCGAGCCAGATTATTATGAATTCTGGCAGGGTCGCCCCAACCGTTTACATGACCGTCTGAGTTATCGTAAAAGCGATGATGGCTGGACTTTAGAGCGCTTAATGCCATAACCATGCAAAAACTGGAAATCAAACAGCGACCTTTTGTAACTCGTCCTGAAAACTTATCGGGTGTTCCTGCATTTGTAGCCGAGATTCTGGCCCGGCGTGGGGTGGCATCTGGGCAGGAGCTGGAACTCAAGCTGAAGCATCTGCTGGCACCGACCATGAAAGGATTGCCTGAAGCCATTCAACTGATTGATCAGGCGATTGATCGTGGCCAGAAAATCGTGATTGTCGGTGATTATGATGCTGATGGCGCGACCAGTACTGCTTTGATGGTGCTGGCACTTCGGGATATGGGTGCAAAGGTCGATTATCTGGTACCGGACCGTTTTAAATATGGGTATGGACTGACACCCGCAATTGCAGACCTGGCCTTTGTCAATTTTACCCCTGATTTACTGATTACCGTGGACAATGGCATTTCCAGCCATGACGGAGTAAAACAGGCACAGGATCACGGCATGCAGGTGATCATTACCGATCATCATCTGACGACCAAGCCGACACCTGAAGCTGAAGCGGTGGTCAATCCCAATCAACTGGGTTGCGACTTTCCAAGTAAAGTCTTGGCCGGGGTCGGGGTGGCTTTTTACGTTCTTGCTAATTTGTCTACACATCGTAAAAAACTGGGAAAATCCACCACCTCAATTATTAACTATCTTGATCTGGTGGCGCTCGGTACTTATGCCGATGTCGCGAGTCTGGACTACAACAACCGCATTCTGGTCGATGCAGGTCTGAAACGGATTCAGCAAGGGCAGTGCCGCGCAGGAATCAGTGCGCTACTTGATATTGCCAAACGTGATCCCGCTGGTCTGAAAGCTCAGGATTTGGGCTTTGTGCTGGGCCCGCGGATTAATGCCGCTGGACGCATGGAAACCATGGACATCGGCATCGAATGTCTGCTGGCTCCTGATCTGGCCACGGCCTATCCACTGGCTGAACAACTCAATAAGCTCAATGTTGAACGCCGTCAGGTGGAAGGAAAAATCAAGCAGGAAGCGCTGCTTGAGCTGGATAAAATTCAGTGGGATGCAACTGAACTGCCTGCTGCACTGATCATGTTTGAACAGCATTGGCATCAGGGTGTCATCGGGATTGTAGCAGGACGTTTGAAAGAGCAGTTTCATCGTCCAAGTATTGTCTTCGCTGCTGATGAAGATGGCATTCATATTAAAGGTTCGGCACGCTCGATTGAAGGTATTCACATTCGGGATAGCATTGAACGGGTTGCGGAACAGTATCCGCATCTGGTCAGCCACTTTGGTGGACATGCATCTGCGGCAGGTTTGACGATAAAAAAACAGTACTTTTCTGAATTTAAACAGGTTTTTGAAAATCTCGTTGCACAGATGGATGAGGATTTATTCACTGCAACTTTATGGACAGATGGGGAATTGCCAAGTTCTGCTTTTCAGATTGAAACAGTCGACTTGTTGCAAAACTTAAGTCCTTGGGGGCAAAAATTTCCCCAGCCGACTTTTGAGGGTGTATTTAAAATTATGGACTATCGCTGGCTCAAAGATGTCCATCTGAAATTGCGCGTGGCTTTGGAGAATGGTCAGGTGGTGGATGCGATTGCCTTCAATGCAGCGGATAAATATAGTTTTGACCCAATGAAAAATACGCGGTTGGTCTATGAGCTGGATAAAAATATCTTTAACGGCAATGTCAGCCTGCAGATGCGGATTATTCATTTAGAACAGTAGCTAATAGGCCATAAAAAACCGCTCACTAGAGCGGTTTTTTCTTTTCAACGGAGAGATTAGAAGCGGAAAGTACCGTTAATTCCAAAAGAGTCAGCACCGTCAGTAGTCGTATAATTTACGCCAGCTGCAATAGCAGGGGTAAAGAATTTTTGTGCGCGTACTGAGAAGACAGTATCAAAATCTTCTAAAGTTGTATCGTTAATAGATACACCAACGCTTAACGTTGGATCAATATAAAGATCAGCAGCAACACCATATGCTGTTTCATCACCGAAAGCAGTTGACGCTTCAAAGTTAGCGTAGTGGTTGCCAATGAGAGTTACATATTTAGCACGTAGAGTAAAAGCAGTATCATCTGCTAATGCAGAAGCAGAGCTAAAAGTATTGATAAAGCCTTTTTTGCCTGCTTGATACGCATCGATATTTTCTTTTGAAACACCAACCGCTAAAAGTAGGCCATTAATCGGTAAATAACCAGCTTCAACAGCGTAACCTGTATTGTCATCAGACACTTTACCAAATTCATTTTCAACAGTTACTTCTGCACGGTTTAAGCTACCAGCAACGTAGAATTGCGAATCTGGAATAAAGAATTCACCATTGATGCCCACACTATCAATTTTAAGCTCAGCGCCTTCATCGTCAGTATTCGCATGAGCATAAGCTAAACCAATATTACTTGCTCTACCTAAAAAAGCTGCTTCAGCAAGAGGTGAATTTTTAACTTGCACTCCGTTTAAATAATATTTTCCACCAATAGAAAATGTATTTACATCATCACTAAAACCATCAAGATCTGTGTTCTCATATCCAGCATTGAGTTCAGCTTGATAAGCATGTGCAGTTCCTAGGCTAGCAATAAGTGCTGTAGTAAGAGCAAGTTTCTTAAGCATTTAGATTTCTCTCTTTGTTATAAAAATACAACTGTTTGATTAACAGTTGTAACGAATTGTACGGTTTATATTTGGTCCGTCAATGTGCAAAAAATACCTAAATGCCTGTTAAAAGTGCAATAAAAGAACCCATCCGAGGATGGGTTTTTTTTGAATGAAAAGTATCGTGGTTTAAATTAGAAGCGGTATTTCGCAGCTACACCAAATTTGTTGTAGTCATTATTTCCTACTTCACCAAAACCTACGCGACCTTCCAGGCTCACTTGCTGGTTAATGAACTTACGTGCACTGATACCAAATTCATTGGTATCTGCAAAACCATGATCTTTACTATAATAATCTACACCAACACTGAGAGTTTTATCGATGAAGTAGTCTGCTGCCAGATTCCATTCATCTAGATCACCAAATCCTGCACCTGCTTCCAGGTTAATGTCTTTACCATTGCTTAATGTAGTCACATATTTAGCGCGAAGTGTTGGATCTACGCCATCATCGTAGTCATTATCATAACCTTTCAGACCCGCAGCAATTAATAAGCCTGGTGCTGGAAGATAACCGATTTCGGCGCCATAGACAGTTTCATCAAAATCACGGCCGTTGTCGCGTTTGATATCATCACGACCCACGTTACCACTTAAATAAAAATCGGAATTTGGTACAAAATATTCAACGCCTACACCATAACGATGACGATCATCATCACCCACTTCATCATATTGGTATTGAGCGCTTACATTGCTAGCACGGTCAAGGAATGCCGCTTCTGCTAATGGGGCATTACGAGTTTGAACTGGATTGAAGTAATATGTACCATCAACACCGAAAGAACCGCTGGTTCCACCGTTGTCCGGATCAATTACTCCCGCTGATCCACCAATTTCAGCTTGGTAAGCATGTGCTGCTGTTCCAGTCATGGCTATTGCTGAAAGTAGTGCTGAAGCAATCGCTAATTTTTTCATGGTTAATACCCCTCAAATCGTGAGTTAAAATATTACACTTTTTGTTACAACTTTAAGTGTAGACCAATTCCAAAGATCGTCAATCACAGGAAAGTTACCGCAATGTGAATAGCGTAATCTTATGTAATTTTATCTAAATAAGTCACTGAATAATAAGGGTAAATTTATAATGTAGTGTTTTATTAAAACTGTGTAGATATTGTGGAATGTATTGAAATTGCTACTTTTTATTTTTTTTAGTATGCCTTTTAAAAAAGAAAAAAAGATCCACAGTCTTCAGAGACTAACTGAATAAATAGCAGCAAAAAATAATAGAAACCATTAAATAAAAAATAACTAATAAAGGGATTGTAGGGCGGTACTGAGTGCTACAAATAAGTCCTAAGAAATAATCATTTGAACTTTTAGCCAACATTGAGGACGCGCAAACTGCAAAAAAAGACTGTGCTATAATCGCGGGCTAAATAATTTGTGCCTAATTCTGATTGAGAGAAATTCACGTGGAAATTAATCCGTATCTAAACCAATTAAAAGACTTAAACGAACGTGGTCAGACACTACGGGGGTATCTTTGACTACGATCTGAAAAAAGAGCGTTTAGAAGAGGTCCTGCGTGAATTAGAAGATCCGGCCATCTGGAATGACCAGAGTCGTGCCCAAGCCATGGCTAAAGAAAAAGGCGAACTGGAAAACGTATTAAATGTACTGGACGGGTTAGAGACCCAGCTGGAAGATGCGCAAGCGATGCTTGATCTGGCTGTTGAAGCAGATGAAGAAGCCATGCTTGAAGATGTGCAGGCTGAGCTGAATGCTGCTGAAGAAGAACTGGCCAAACTTGAATTCCGTCGCATGTTTAGCAATCCGATGGACCCGAATCCATGTTATGTGGAAATTCAGGCAGGTTCAGGTGGTACAGAAGCACAGGATTGGGCGTCCATGCTGCTGCGTATGTACTTGCGCTGGATCGAACGTCATGGCTTTAAAGCTGAACTGATGGAAGAGTCTGACGGCGATGTAGCCGGGATCAAGTCTGCCACGATTCGTGTAGAAGGCGAGTATGCTTATGGCTGGTTACGTACTGAATCTGGCGTACACCGTTTAGTGCGTAAGTCGCCATTTGATTCGGGTAACCGCCGTCATACTTCATTTTCTGCCGTGTTTGTGTCACCTGAAGTGGATGACAACATCGAAATTGAAATCAATCCTTCAGATGTGCGTACCGATACTTATCGTGCCTCAGGTGCCGGTGGTCAGCACATTAACAAAACTGATTCTGCGGTGCGTTTGACCCATATTCCGACCGGGATCGTGGTGGCCTGTCAGAACCAGCGTTCACAACATGCTAACCGTGACCATGCCTGGAAACAGTTACGTGCCAAGCTTTATGAGCTGGAAATGAACAAGCGTAATGAAGCTGCTCAGGCGCTGGAAGATTCCAAGTCTGATATCGGTTGGGGTAGCCAGATCCGTTCTTATGTACTGGATGATTCACGTATCAAGGATTTGCGTACTGGCGTAGAAAATTCCAATACAGGTGCCGTACTGGATGGTGATCTGGACAAATTTATTGAAGCAAGCCTGAAACAGGGCTTGTAACAAGTCGTTTAAAGCTGGCGTAACAATGCTTTAACAGTTTGTGACTTTTATATCTAAATTTATCGATATATAAATCGAAAAAATACGATATAATGATTGCAGATGCTGAATGAAGTTTCGTTGCGCCACTGATTGTGATGTGCTTATGGATCTTGATCTAATTTTTAAAGCCTTGGCCAATCCGACCCGTCGGCAGATTCTGGAGTGGTTGAAATCTCCAGAACAATATCTGTCTGTGGAGGAGTGTGGCGGCTTTCAGCGTGGTGTCTGCGCGGGCCAGATTGAAAAATTAGGACAAGTTTCTCAATCCACCATGTCCAACCATTTGTCCGTGTTGCAACAGGCGGGTTTAATTACCGCCACCAAACATGGGCAATGGTCTTATTTCTCCCGCAATGAAGCTTTGATTCAGCAATTTATCGAACATTTACAACAACACCTTTAACCGGTGGGAGTAACGATGGCTGAATTAAATTCTCCTTTAACGCTCGGTGCGTTAGAACTCAAAAACCGTGTCATTATGGCACCGCTGACCCGTAGTCGTGCCACTGCTGACCGTGTGCCAACGCCAATGATGGCCGAATACTATGCCCAGCGTGCAAGTGCAGGTCTGATCATCTCTGAAGCAACTGTTATTTCTGAAGAAGCCAATGGTTATCTGAATACGCCAGGACTGTTTAGCGATGCCCAGGTAGAAGGCTGGAAACAGGTGACAAAAGCGGTTCATGAGAAGGGCGGCCTGATTGTTGCCCAGCTTTGGCATGTCGGCCGTGTATCGCATCCGGATTTGTTAAAAGGTGAAACACCAGTATCGGCGAGCTCGGTACAACAGGCTGGTCACGTCAGTCTGTTACGTCCAAAACGTCCATACGTCCTACCACGCCCATTAGAAATTGCTGAAATTCACGCAATTACCGAGCAGTATAAACAGGCTGCAGTTCGTGCCAAAGCAGCCGGTTTTGATGGCGTTGAGTTGCATGCAGCCAATGGTTACCTGATTGACCAGTTCCTGCAAACGAAGACCAATAAACGTGAGGATGAATACGGCGGTTCAGTTGAAAATCGTGCGCGTTTCCTGCTAGAAGTCATGGATGCACTGATTGAAGTCTGGGGTGCTGATCGTGTGGGTGTACATCTGGCACCACGTGGCGATGAGCATGATATGGGCGATAATGATCCACGTGAAACCTTCGGTTATGTTATGGAGCAGCTGGGCAAACGTCAGATCGCATTTTTCTTTACCCGTGAGTACTTGGCAGAAGACAGTATTTCCGAGTATATGAAACAGCGTTCACATGGCGTACCGTATATTGCCAATATGCGCTTGAGCCGTGAAGATGCGATTGAACTGTTAGCGTCTGGCAAAGCTGATGCAGTATCTTTTGGCAAAGCCTATATTGCCAATCCGGATCTGTATGAGCGACTGCTTGAAGATGCACCATTGAATGAACTAAAACTGGAAAACATGATCGGCAGCCAGGCAGCTGAAGGATATATTGATTATCCAACCTTGGCTGAAGCAGAAGCTTTAAGCATCGCAGAATAATCTAAAATTGAGCCACATTGATTAACATGTTGATGTGGCTCTGCTATATTCTGCCCATTGAATCTTTGGACAGGGGCGCAAAGTGGCCACTCCATTTTGGTACAACGCAGCCTTGGCGCTGGTTAAACCCTTATATCAATCGCGTATTCGTAAACGTACGACCGAGCCGGAACAATTACAACAAGAAATGACAGAACGTTTCGGTCCATTTCAATCCCCCAAAAACCTGCATGCCATCTGGTTTCATGTAGTGTCGGTAGGTGAAACCAACGCGGCCCAACCTTTAATTGAGCATTATTTAAAACTCGGTCATCCAGTGCTCGTCACCAATACCACCAAAACCGGTCAGGCCCGGGCCAAATCGCTGTTCTTAAAGCCACCTTACTTAGACTTATTTCAGGCCGTGTATTTGCCTGCTGACCAGAAAACACTGATTCAGGATTTCTATCGGAAATATCAGCCTAAGTTACTGTTGTTAATGGAAACTGAACTCTGGCCGAATCTGATTGATCAGGCACCAGATTTTAAGGTGCCCTGTTTACTGCTGAATGCCCGACTTTCTGAAAAATCCGCCAAAGGCTATGCCAAGGTCAAAGGTCTGACCCGTGGCATGCTGAAAAATTTAACTGGCCTTTTGGCACAGGATGCTGTTACCCGGCAACGCTATATCGAACTGGGAATTGCAGCGGGGAAAACCCAGGTTTTGGGCAATATCAAGTTCGATATTACTGCACCTGAGCACTTTATCCAGCAGGCAGATCAGTTAAAACAGCAATGGTCTTTAGCAGGTCGTAAAGTGATCACGCTGGCCAGTACCCATGCTCCTGAAGAAAAAGAAATTCTGAGTGCTTTAAAAGCTGCTTTAGAGGCTGATCCTAAGTTGGTCTGTATTGTGGTGCCGCGTCATCCGGAACGTTTTGATGAGGTGTTTCAGGCAACACAGTTACTAGGTTTAACAACCCGGCGCCGTAGTTTGGGGCAACATATTGAAGCAGATACCCAGGTTTATCTGGCCGACTCTATGGGCGAAATGTGGCTTTGGTATGCTTTGAGTCAGGCATGTTATGTTGGAGGTTCTTTAAATGAACCAGGTGGTGGACATAATATTCTGGAGCCGATTGCGCTGCATGTACCTACCATTTTGGGCAAGAACTATTTTAACTTCCAGACCATTGTGGGTGAGTTTTTAGAAGCTCAAGCTGTAGAAGTGGTCGAAAATGCTCAACAGGCAGCGACGACTTTATTGGAGCTTTTAAATACTCCAGAAAAGGCTGAAAGTTTGAATACGGCAGCGCAGCAAATTATGCAGCAAAATCAGGGGTCACTGACAAAGCATATTCAGGTGATTGATCAGTATCTTTAATTTACATTGATAAGTAACAGATATTGGATTTACCAAGACGGCAGGGATGCCGTCGTTAGGCTGTGATACAGGGAAGTGTCATCAGCCTAACAAAAGCGTTTTGCCTACTTTTGCGCTGTCAAAAATAGGGAGAAGCCTACACGATGATAAGTCGCTATAGCGCTTTATTTAAGGCTTGTCCCACAATAATCGAGATTCGATTTGACTTAGTATTTATTTTTCAAAGTGATTATCTTACTTTTGTCGGGCCAAAAGTAACAAAAGCCTTTTGCAGCGCTGAAGGGACGTCCTGTCCCTCAGCACTGCAGGCGACATCCCTGTCGCCACCCTCTAGCCAATAGAGGGATATATCATATTTTTTTGGTCTTCTTTTTTATGAACATCGTCCTGCTTGATCCACGTCAAACCGAAACTGAACTTTGGTCCATTACCTCAACTCGGCAACTGGAACATTTACAGCAACATCTACAGATTCAGGTAGGGGATACTTTAAAAGTCGGAATACGGGAAGGTCAGCGTTACCTAACTGAAATTGTTGAAATCTCTGAAAAATCAGTACAACTAAAACCGCTGCAAGAGGAAGCTGTTCCAGAAAAATTACCTGTGACCTTAATTGTGGCCTTGCCACGACCCAAAGTCCTGCGTCGTCTGATCATGGATGCTGTCACGATGGGAGTAGAAAAAATCATTTTACTGCACAGCTATCGGGTAGATAAAAGCTACTGGCAGACACCGTTTTTGCAGCAGCTGGATCATTATGTTGAACTGGGACTGGAGCAGGCAGGGGATACGCTCGCTCCAGAAATAGCGCTATATAAACGCTTTAAACCTTTTGTGGAAGATGTCTTGCCGGGTTTGATTAGTACGGATTGTCCAGCTTTTGTGGCACATCCTTATGCCGAACAGCCTATGCCATTTGCGCTTCAGCATCCTTGCAGTATCGTGATTGGCCCGGAAGGTGGTTTTATTCCCTATGAGATCGATCTGCTCATAAAAAACGGCTGCCAGGCAGTGAGCCTTGGCAACCGTATTCTGCGTACCGAGACGGCAATTCCTTATATTTTAGGTCGGCTGTTTAGCGCGAGCTGAGGCATCGTCATGACCATCCCCACGATAGACCTTCACTTCCTGAACGGGATAAGGAATTGAAATATTGTGTTCTGCAAAAGCTTGAATCACGCGTTCCTGCACCGCACTGATCGAAGTTCCGGTTCCGGTATCTGTGGTGTCGACCCACCATAAAGCTTTCAAGGTAATCGAGAAGTCTGCCAGTGCAATGACATTGACGCTAAAGGCAGGTTGACTCAGGATGGTTGGATCCTTATCCAGAATTGCAGTAATAATATCTTTGGCTTTCTGGATGTCATCTTCATAGCCAATACCGACCGAAAACTCACAGCGGCGACGGGTATAGGCGGTATTTACAGTCACTGCACTGGTGTAGACCGTGGCATTGGGAATGACGATACGCCGGCCATCTGGTGAGCGTAAAAAGGTCGCGCGAATCTGGATATCTTCAACTGTACCTTCCATGCCATTCACGATAATGTCATCGCCAATCTTGAAGGGTTCACCCAGTAAAATCAGTACGCCGGAAAGCAGGTTCTGGAAAATATCCTTGAAGGCGAAACCGATGGCCACTGAGCCAATTCCGAGGGCACTCATCAGCTGAGCCGGGGTAAAGCCAGGAATTGCAATCACCAGCCCGATTAATACACCGAAAAATATAATGAAAGTACTACCTACACGGTTCAGGACCAGCACCAGATTCTGCCGGGTATAAGAGCGGTTTTCTAAAGTCTTGCGAATAAAAAACTTGAATATTTTGGAGAGTAACCAGAAAATCGAAATCACCACCAAGGCAATACAGAAATAGGGCACACGCTCCCAAAAGCCTTCTATGATCTTGTCAATGGCACTATAAGCATCATTATACTTGGCGGTATGTTCAATTACAGTCTGTGCTGTTTTTTCAGTTGCCTCGTGCAACAGCTCAGTCGTGCCTTCAGTGACCTGATTCAAAGTATTTTCTTTTTCTGCCACGAAATTTCCCGCATTTAAATTTTGCCTATTTTGCCTGATGTTCAGCAAAAAATTAACCAGAGTTTGCCAGCATGGCCAGGTATTTCTCCCAAGGCTAAAGTCAATATTAGAAATATTTTGTGGTTTTCTGCATCATTTCTGCCGGAGTCTGCGGCTGTTCTCCACCACTCATATAACCGAATAAAGCCAGTGAACCCAACAGGCTAAGCAAAGTCAGGATAATCATCAGCCAGGCCAGGACCTTTTCCCAGAACAAGGTGATCCGTGCCGGACCATAGTGATTTATGCCACGATCACCCGAACCAAAGATTATATAAAGCCATACAAAAATGTTAATTACGGGGAGCAATAATAACAGCGCCCACCAGCCGCTCCTGTTTAAATCATGGAAACGGCGAACAGTAACGACTAAAGCAAAATACAGGTAGGCCAGAACGATGAGCAGTACACCAATGCTGCCCAAGCCTTGTAATGAAATCAGCCAGTTAGGATCCATTGAAACGGTAGCAATATTTACAATATCAATACTAAGGCCCAGTGCGAGCGTGCAACATAAAAAAATGAAATGCAGAAACGCCGACCAGGCAATAAAGCTCAAGCGCCCGAAACGCCCTTTCATCGACAGGGGATGATCTGCTATAGGCAGATCAGGCGGACTAAAGTAGGGAGATTCAGGCGATGTCATAAAGAGAGTGTCCTGCTAAACCAGACCCAATAACAATGAGAGGGCAATTTTATTTTAAAGGGAATTACTACAGATCATACACAGTTGTGTAGAAAATTCTGTACTGTAAGTTGTGGTTTATTTTGATTGAATTTGTATAAATAATCTACGACGAAAGCATGATTGCCGGATTTGAAATAAGCAGGCCATACTGCCATTATGCATAAAAAACAATCAACCACGCCGCATTAACCTCTCGTGATGAGATAGAACAAAATCAAGGAAGTGAATTATGCAAGAGATCTATCCAGTACCTGAAGAATTTAAAAAAACAGCACGTACGCTCGAAGAGCAGTATTTCGAGCGTTATCAGTATTCTATAGAACATCCAGATCAATTTTGGGCAGAGCAGGCGCAACGTCTGGACTGGATCAAACCCTTTACCCAAGTCAAAAATACCAGTTTTAACAAAGACGATTTTAAAATCGAATGGTTTGCCGATGGCCAGCTGAATGTCAGTGCCAACTGTCTGGACCGGCATCTGAAAGAACATCCCTATAAACCGGCGATCATCTGGGAAGGTGACCATCCTTCAAGGCACAAGATTATTTCCTTTGCCGAGCTGCATGATGAAACCTGCCGTTTCGCCAATGTGCTGAAGAAAAATGGCATCCAGAAAGGCGATCGGGTCATGCTGTATATGCCGATGGTCTCCGAAGCTGCGATTGCCATGCTGGCCTGTGCCCGGATCGGTGCGGTTCATTGTGTGGTATTTGGCGGTTTCTCGCCGGACTCCTTAGCCAGTCGGATTGAAGACTGTCAGGCCAAAATGGTGATTACCGCTGATTCTGGCATGCGTGGCGGTAAGGCCATTCCACTGAAAGCCAATGTCGACGAGGCACTGAAACTTGCAGGTACAGAGTCCATTCAGAATGTCATCGTGGTACATCGCACCGGTAACCCGATCGAAATGCAGGAAGGGCGTGATCTCTGGTATCACATGGAAATTATGTCAGTGAATGACATCTGTCCACCCGAACCGATGAATGCCGAAGATCCGCTGTTTATCCTGTATACCTCAGGTTCTACCGGCAAGCCCAAGGGAGTATTGCATACCACTGGCGGCTATCTGACTTATGTGAACTGTACCTTCCGTGAAGCATTCGATATCAAGCAGGATGATGTGTTCTGGTGTACTGCAGATGTCGGCTGGATTACCGGGCATTCCTATGTGCTGTATGGTCCGCTTTCAAATGGTACCACCACTGTGATGTTTGAAGGGGTTCCCCAGTATCCGAGCTGGGCACGTACCGGGCATATTGTCGATAAGCATAACGTGACCATTCTCTATACCGCGCCGACAGCGATCCGCGCCATGATGCGTGAGGGAGATGCTTTTGTACGGGAAAGTGACCGTAGCAGCCTGAGAATTTTAGGATCAGTGGGTGAGCCAATTAATCCGGAAGCCTGGAACTGGTACTACACCGTGGTCGGTGAAGGTCGCTGTCCAGTGATTGATACCTGGTGGCAGACCGAAACCGGCGGTTTCATGATTACGCCATTGCCGGGTGCGACTGCCTTAAAACCGGGTTCGGCGACACGGCCTTTCTTCGGCGTACAGCCGGCCATTGTCGATGCTGACGGCAAGGAACTGGAGGGAGAAGCCGAGGGTAATCTGGTCATTAAGGATTCCTGGCCGGGTCAGATGCGGACCATCTGGGGTGATCCCGAGCGTTTTATCGAAGCCTATTTCTCGACCTATCCAGGCACCTATTTTACCGGGGATGGGGCACGTCGTGATAAAGATGGTTATTACTGGATTACCGGCCGTGTCGATGATGTCCTGAATGTGTCCGGACATCGTCTAGGTACGGCAGAAATTGAAAGTGCACTGGTGGCGCATGAATCGGTGGCCGAGGCTGCTGTTATTGGTATGCCACATGATATTAAAGGACAGGGAATTTGTGCCTTTGTCACTTTGCAGGCCGCTGTAGTAAGTTCAGATGAACTACGCGGTGAGCTGGTGAGCTGGGTGCGTAAGACTCTCGGTCCAGTGGCTACACCAGATGCCTTGCACTGGGCACCGGCCTTGCCAAAAACCCGCTCCGGCAAAATCATGCGTCGGATCCTGCGAAAAATTGCAGCCGATGAGCTGGACAGTCTGGGAGATACTTCAACCTTGGCTGAACCGCAGGTGGTGGAGCATCTGATTGCAGAAGTACAGCGTAATAAAGTTTAAATTTAAGCGGTTCCAATACCGGCATTCTGCCGGTATTTTTATATCAGTCATAAGCTCTGCATGCTTTCGGATATAGGTCAGTACCCTGATCTGCTAAGCTGTTTCCATGCTGAACATGAGTTAAAATAATGAATGCACAATCCCCATATTTAAATCAGTCTCCTGTCGATATTGCCCAGAAACTTGCTGAAAATTTTGCTCTGACTGCCGCAGAGCGGGACAAACAGGGGGGTAATCCCAAAGCCGAGCGTGACCTGATTCGCCAGAGTGGCTTGCTTGGCCTGTCCATTCCAAAACAGTATGGCGGTCAGGAGGCAGATTGGCAGACCATTTTTAAAACCATTCAAATTATGGCCCAAGTGGACAGTTCACTGGCGCATGTCTATGGCTTTCACCATTTGCTGATTGCGACCGTGCAATTATTTTCCCAAGCGGAACAATATGGCCCGTGGTTTGAACAGACGGCCCAAAATAATCTGTTCTGGGGTAATACTCTAAATCCGCTGGACCGTCGCACCACAGCCACAAAAGTTTCAGAAAACGAATATATTTTTCATGGAGATAAAAGCTTCTGCTCAGGTTCGATCGATTCAGATATGTTGCTGTGTTCAGGCTATAACGATGCCGGAAAATTGCTGATTGGTGTGATTCCTACCCAACGCAAAGGAGTAAGTTTTCTGGGCGACTGGAACAATATGGGCCAACGCCAGACCGACAGTGGTACCAGTCATTTTGAGCAGGTCAAAATTCATCAAAATGAACTGCTGTTAAATCCAGGCCCATTGAGTACGCCGTATTCCAGCCTGCGTCCTTTGATCGCCCAGCTGATTTTCGTGCATCTGTTTTTGGGTGTGGCAGAAGGGGCATTTGACGTCGCCAAACAGACCGTACAAACCCAAAAAGCCTGGTCCAAATCACTGGTAGAAGATGCGGTGAATGATCCTTTTATCCAGAAGCATTTCGCTGAGTTTTATGTACAACTAGAAGGTGTACGCTTACTGGCAGATAAAGCAGTTCAGGCTTTACAGGCAGCCTGGGAGCTTGGGAATGATTTAAGTGCCGAACAGCGCGGTGAAGTCTCGGTTGCCATTGCCACCGCTAAAATTGCCGCAACCAATACCTCTCTCTATATTACCCAGAATATTTTCCAGGTGATGGGTGCGCGGGCTACCACGGCCAAGCTCAATCTGGACCGTTTCTGGCGCAATGTCCGCACCCAGACCTTGCATGACCCAATAGATTATAAGTATCAGGAAGTGGGGGAATGGGTGCTAACTGGAAAAGTGCCTGATCCAAGCTTTTATTCCTGATCTGAAAATAAAACAGCCTCTTTATCGGAGGCTGTTTTATTCGGGATGAAAAAGTTTGGTTTTAAATTTGCTTAAACGCTTCAATCGCTCTTACACGAGAGGCTTTTAAATCCACAATCGGTTTTGGATAATCCAGTGCAAGATCCGGATTTTTGGCATAAGGTTCATGAATAAATTTAGCATCCAGATGCCCCAGTTCCGGCACCCAGCGGCGAATATAATCCCCATTCGGATCAAACTTCTGTGACTGGCTGACCGGATTAAAAATCCGAAAATAGGGCACGGCATCCATGCCGGTCGAAGAACACCATTGCCAGCCGCCATTGTTCGCCGCCAGATCACCATCAATCAGCTGCTGCATGAACCATCTTTCTCCCAAGCGCCAGTCTATCAGCAGGTTTTTACATAGAAACATCGCAGTAATCATGCGCACCCGGTTATGCATCCAGCCAGTGGCTCGCATTTGCCGCATACCGGCATCGACAATCGGAATCCCGGTTTGTCCTTGTTGCCAGGCAGCCAGATCTTCAGGTGCATTACGCCATTGGATGTTATCGGTATTTTCCTTAAAAGGCCGATGTCTGGATACACGGGGAAAATCAAACAGGGTATGCAGATAAAACTCGCGCCAGAGCAGTTCATCCAGCCAGGTCTGCTGACCGATATCATCAATCTGGAAATAACCGTCGTTAAACAGGGGCTGCATACATTGACGGATCGAGAGAATACCGATATTCAGATACGGTGACAGGCGGCTGGTACCATCGACTGCAGGTAGATCTCGCTCGGTTTTATAGTGAGCCATTTTCTCCCCGATAAAATCATTGAGCAGCTCAAAGGCAGTTTGATCTTCTGCAGGCCAGAGCTGGGCAGCATGATCGACCTTATAATCAGCCGCAAATTTTTGCAGATCAAAGCTGGTCAGCTGGTCTGGTAATTCAAGCGGATCTTGAGTCTGAATGGCAGGATAGCAGCCCGGTATATTATGAATCAGTCGCTCATAGCATTTTTTCTTGAATGCGCTATAGACCTGATAGGGTTGATTGGACTGGTTACGGATACTGGTTAGTGGAAACAGGCTGCGATCATCATACAGCTCGACCCGGATCTGCTGCTGTTCCAGCATCTGCTGTACCTGTGCATCACGTTGCAGTTCATTCACGCCCACTTCAATATTGGCATGTAGCGTATCAATCTGCAGTTTTTGGCACAGGCTTCGCATTTCGGCAGGCAGGTCTTGCCATAAGGGAATATTTAAAATGATTAATGGAATATTCAGCTGCGTTAACTGCTGCTTTAAGACGTCGAGGCGGCGCAGATAAAAATCGATTTTAATCCGGGCATCCTGATGCAGCTTCCATTGTTCGGGAGAGAGCACCACCACTGCTATACAGCTGCCTTGCTGGGTGGCATGCCAGAGCGCGGCATGATCATGAATGCGGAGGTCTTGACGAAACCAGATCAGTTGCATTGTTAAAATTCTTGGAAAGTCGTTAGTGCAGAATTTTAAGGAATTGATGGTTTTAAACCTAGCCAGACAACAATTTTATCACATAAAAAATCCCCCAAGCCGAGCCTTGAGGGAGGGAGTGAATCTGCTGAGATTTATTGGAATGATTATACGGGCTCAGCTTCTTCTTGCTGCACAGGCGTTGCCTGTTGTGCTTCAAGCTCACGAACCAAAGGCAATACCTTCTGGCCAAAATATTCAATTTCTTCAATAAAATGCAAGAAACCTGACAGAATCAAATCTACGCCCACTTTTTTCAGTTCGATAATCCGTTCAGCAATCTGCTGCGGTGTCCCGATCAGATTGGTGCGGAACCCGTCATTGTATTGCACCAGATCTTCAAAGGTGGATTGGGCCCAGTTGCCTTCGCCTTCCTGACTTGCTGCGCCAGCTTCACGGGTCGCTTCACTAAAAGATTTCACCGCCTGCACATTGGCTTTGCTAATAATTTCCTGCAATACAGCCTGCGCTTCTTCTTCGCTATCTCGTGCAATCACAAAGGCATTTACACCAATTTTCACCGAGTGATGATTTGCCTTGGCTTTTTCACGAATATCATCGATCTGTTTTTTCAGTTCTTCCGGGGTATTGCCATTGGTGAAGTACCAGTCGGATACACGGGATGCCATATCACGTGCTGCCCGGGAACTGCCGCCCTGAAAGATTTCTATATGAGGCTTCTGCAATGGTTTAGGACTCAAGGTATAGTCTTTAAATTGATAATATTTACCCTCAAAATTAAAATTGTTCTGGGTCCAGACTCCTTTCAGGCTACGGATAAACTCTTCCGAACGGGCATAACGCTCGTCATGTTCCGGCCATTCTTCACCAATCGCATCAAACTCACCGCGGAACCAGCCACTGACCACATTGATCGCGATCCGGCCATTGCTCAGATGGTCAATTGTCGCCAGTTGTTTGGCGGCCAGTGCTGGCTTCCACGGACCCGGTAGAATCGCGGCAATGACTTTCAGGCGTTCAGTTTTGGCCAGAATGCCATGACTGAAGCTCACCGATTCATGCTGGTTTTCTGCGTTATAGCCGGCAGTAAAACGGATCTGGGTCAGAGCATAATCAAAGCCTGCCTGTTCAGCTGTTTGTGCCAGACGCACGTTATAATCATAGCTCCAGTCGGTGCGCTGCTCGATGTTACTGACCACCAGCCCACCACTGACATTCGGCACCCAATAGGCAAATACGATATTTTTATCATTCGACATGCTGATTACCCTCTGCGTGCATATTTAAGCCACTTGAGCCTTTGGTGCTTTCTTGCTGTGTAAACGCGATTCTGCTGCATCCAGGCTAGGTACTACTGCAGATGGTAATACTTCTTCCTGTTCAATCTGCTTGTTAATACCCAGATTTTGACTGGCCTGAATGGTTTTTTCTTTAATCACTTCAGCACGCTGTCCTTTAGCAGGCGCCCATTCCAGAATGGGTAATGCTCGCGCCACAGCCAGGGTAATCCGGTCACGTAGCAATTCACTGTGAATGGTATATTCAGGGGTGAAATCGCGGTCGGTGGCATAAACACCAATCGGCAAAGTCTGCGCCTGAAAGAAGCTGAATAAAGGACGCAGTTGATGTTCCAGAACCAGGGCATGACGGTCACTACCGCCAGAAGCTGCTAACAATACTGGCACATCGACCAGTGCCGTTTGCTCGACAAAGTCAAAGAAATGCTTGAACAGGCCGGTAAATGAAGCGCGGTAAACCGGGGTGCCAACAATCAGTGCATCTGCGGCTTCTACGGCTGCCAGATCATCCTGAATGCGTTGTGGCAGTTGATTGCGGTAAATCGCGCCGCCTAGCAGTGAACCAATTTCACTAAATTTAATGAAATGTACATTGATCGGTGTGGCTTCCCCCAGTTTATCCAGAATCGCCTGAACCAGGGCTTCGGTTTTTGAAGGAAGATTTAAACCGCCAGATACGGCCACAATATTTAAGGGTTTTTGCGCATTAAAATTAGACATATTTAGAACCTGAAAATAGGGTTAATCTCGGAATGTCCTTATTAATCCTGATTCAGCGCAGGACTGTAAAATAACGAAAAGCAGAAAAGTTATCTGATTTTTTGATATACAAAAAAAGCCTGATTTATAAGTAAAAAATATTTAATAAACCTATGATATTTATACTTATATTGAATAAATATAAGCTTTTTCAGTGAGGAATAAGATATATATAAAAAAGTGATGAGAATTAAATAATTATTGAAATACTGCAAAAATGGGCAGTTTAAAAAGAAAAACTGCATATTATTTTAAAAATAATAGTGTCTTGCATATCCTTAAACCGGGTTGTGTGGTTAGAATAGGGCCTACCGTGCCAAGATCTTTCTCACGTTGCCTATGAATATTTTAATCGTTGATGATCATCCACTATTTCGTCATGCCCTGATTCAGGCTGTACGTTATAGTCTGCCCCAAGCCCAGATTCATGAAACTGCGGCAGTCAATGAATTTTATGAACGTCTAGAAAATGGCCCTGAGCCTGATCTTGTACTCTTGGATTTAAACCTGCCAGGCGCATCTGGCTTTTCTGCTCTGGTGCATGTTCGCGCACAGTATCCGTCTTTACCGATTATCGTCGTGTCTGCACATGAAGAGGTCAGCATCATCCAGCGTGCTATTGCGCATGGTGCGATGGGCTATATTCCTAAATCTGCCCACCCAAGCCATATTGGTGAAGCGATTCGTGAAGTACTCGAAGGTGAAATCTGGTTACCACCCAATCTGTCGGCCAATATGAACTTTGATCCGCGTGCTGCCGATGAAACGGCTTTGGCCGAACGGATCCAGTCTTTGACACCGCAACAGTTCCGGGTGTTGATGATGGTAGCTGAAGGTTTATTGAACAAGCAGATTGCTTATGAACTGGATGTATCCGAAGCCACCATTAAAGCCCATGTCACGGCAATCTTCCGTAAGCTGGGTGTACAGAACAGGACGCAAGCAGTATTGGCCATTAATGCGCTGAATATTGAAGACCGCAAAATGTAAGCTCTGCATAGCTGAATTGAAGAAGACCTCCTAGGAGGTCTTTTTTTATAGGCGAAATCTGCAAAACTGAGTGCAAAGGCCTGAATCCGCTAGGCGATATAATCCTGTTTGCGAGTAAAATCATCACAAAACAGCGGATTTAAGGCACATTGCAGTTCATCAATCTGCTCTTCGGTGACATAACCTTTGGATTTCAGATATTCTGCCACGCGATCATCACGCAGACTCAGGAAGGTCGCGTCATATACCCCTAGATCTACAAACAGTGCCGCAGTTTCCAGACTGTTGAAACGGTCCAGATAAACTTCATTGTCATACATCAGGAAGATGTGATCGTCCGGTGCAGTCGGGTCAACATGTAAACGCTGTGCCAGCTCATGTGGGCAGGTTTTGATAAATAACAGATCAGATAGCTCGTCGAACTGGCTGGTATCCAGGCAATCTTCTTCATTTTTGACCTTGCCCAGCCACGCTTTAAATACCAGTACTGCACCACCACGCAGTAGCATGCTCCAGATCTGCTGCCGGGTTGCTGCGGGGAGATCCCTGGCTTCAGCTTCAAGAGACTGAATTAATTTATCTTCCTGTTCAGCAATCTTTTCAAATAAACCCAGACCTTGTGGCTTGTAGGCATAAGGTTCAAAGACATCAAAATGTAATTCATCAAAGACTTGCAGCGCCAGCGGGACTGCACTCTGATACAGCGTTTCCAGTGCCTGATACTGGGCATCATTCAGCTTGCTGTATTTAAAAATCTGTGTCCAGTCAATGTTTGGCAATAGGGCATTGGCACCATATTGACGGTGAAACTGCTGAGTCTGATTCAAGTCATGGTTTTGATCTATGTTCATGTGAAGAACTCCGATATACAGAAAAATAGATCAGCTGCCAAAGGAATCAAGGCATGTATATGAGATGGAAACTGATCGTTTCTTTTCCTCTATTTTTAAAGCCAAGTGCAGGGGATAAAACATACGACTAAAGTTATAGGAATAAAAAATCGATCTTTAATTTTTATAAAAAACATCAGCATAAATAATTGTAACTAAGTGTACACATGACCATTAATACATTCGTCAGTTTTTGCCATAGTGAATTGAAAAATGATCATTTTGGTCAATTTATTGAGCGATATTTTCGGAGTTTTTACTGCTTTTAGCACATTGGAATAAATTTTATGCAATTAAAGTAATTCTATGTAGCAGATGAGTATA
The DNA here is from genome assembly GCF_001647575.1 of Acinetobacter sp. SFD. Classification (NCBI taxonomy): domain Bacteria; kingdom Pseudomonadati; phylum Pseudomonadota; class Gammaproteobacteria; order Moraxellales; family Moraxellaceae; genus Acinetobacter; species Acinetobacter sp. SFD. The sequence continues at coordinate 702,272 of NZ_LSZJ01000001.1, read as the reverse complement.
AAAAATGCCCATTTCAGGAGCTGAAATGGGCATTGATCGCGGTCAAAATCTGCTCAGGTGTCAGAAATTTTCAGTCCGGATAGCCAAGAACGTAACGAGGCCGGTTTTAGCGGCTTTTTCAGCAGAACAATGTTCAGCTCTTTGAGACGCTGTGGCAGTTCCGGATCGGAATCGGCCGTAATCAGGGCGACCGGAATATCGCTACGACGATGTTCCAGAATAAAATCCAAACCAATTTTGTCTTGGTTAAGATGTTGATCTATCAACCAGACCTGAATATTCTCCTGTTCAATCAGCTGCTGTGCCTGTTCCGGTTCAGTAGCCTTGAAGACCTGATAGCCCCATTTACTTAATAAGGTGGACATGCCTTCGAGGATGGTTTCATCATTGTCCAGACACAGAATCCTAAAGGCTTTGCTCTTTAAAGGAACAGTCTGGATTGGTGCTGCCACAACTTTCGGTGCTTCAACCACAGGGACTTCAATCATAAAGCAGGAGCCTTTACCCAACTCGGAGAAGACATATACCGGATAGTCCAGCATGCTGGTCATACGCTGTACGATCGCCAAGCCTAAACCAAGACCCTGTTCACCCCAAGGTGAGGTATGGCCGCAACGCTCGAATTCCTGAAACAGCTTGATGCGCTGTTCTTCAGCAATCCCCGGTCCGGTATCCCAGACGCCAATGCGGATATGATCTGGCTTGCTACCCGAACGTAACACGCCGACCACGACTTTACCTTTGGCGGTATAACGCAGCGCATTGCTGACAAAGTTCTGGATAATGCGGCGAATCCATTGCGGATCGGTATCAATCCAGAACTGCGCATCATGCACACTGAACTGGATGCCACGCTGTGCAGCAATCGATTTGAACTGGAGTTCCAGATCGCGCAGCAGGTCATGCAGCGGATAAGCCTGACGTTTAGGCTGAATGGTGCCGCCTTCCAGTCGGGCAATGTCCAGCAGGGCAGACAGCATGCTTTCGGCACCATGCAAGGCACGATCCAGTTGTTGCAAGGTCTTGCGGTCTTCGTCATTCTGTACACTTTGTTCAAGTGCGGTACTGAACAGCCGCGCAGCATGCATTGGCTGCAACAGGTCATGACTGGCTGCAGCAATGAAGCGGCTTTTTGACATATTGGCCTTATCTGCCTGTTCCCGTGCCAGTTGCTGCTCGGACAGGGCATCGGCGAGCTGCTGGGTACGGTCCTGAACCCGCGCTTCAAGTACGGCTTCATTTTCACGGAAAGCGGTAATATCGGCAAAAGTGGTAACGAAACCGCCCCCTTCAATCGGATTACCGCGCATCTGAATCACCCGGCCATCTTTACGAATCCGTTCAAATTCATGGGCACTGCCGACCTGCATCCAGTGAATCCGCTTACGGACATGTTCTTCGACCGAACCCGGACCACATTCACCACGTTCAGCGTTATAACGGATCAGGTCAGCGATCGGACAACCGACATAGACAATATCGGTAGGATAATCAAACAGTTTCAGATACTGATTGTTCCAGGCCACCAGACACATGTTTTCATCGACCACGCTGACCCCTTGGGTCATGTGATCAATCATGGTCATGATCAGGTTCTGGTTAAAGCGTTGCCATTGTGAGGCCTGATCGAGAATATTGGCGACCTGACCTAAGGCCAGGCCATTATTGACCATGGCGGTAGTAAGCAGGGTACGTGCTGACGCTGCCCCGATGGTTCCGGCCAGATACTGTTCGGTAAAACGCCACCACATACCATTGGCACTGCTGTTTTCATTCAGCTCAACGCTATTTTGGGTACAGAACTGCTGGAAAGCACGTGTGGTTGGGCCTTCACCGGTAATCCGTTTGGCTAGGGTAATTAGGTCACCGACTTTTAAACGTGCGACATCCTGATGGGAATAGCTGACCTCGGTAGAAGGACTCTGTGAAGGCAAGGGCTTGGTTTCATAATAGAAGAAACTTTCAGCCTGAATCTGCTCGGCCACACTTGGACGGAAAATACGGGAAATCCAGATATACAGCAGGGTGTTTAAACCCAGCGCCCAGACCACCCCATGCGTCAGTGGGTCAAAAGATTCAAAACCGATCAGGGCTTCTGGTCGTAACCAGTTCCAGCCAAAAGGACCATGAGTGAGCAGGCTTTGGCTGAAGCCTTTATAGGCTTCAGGCAGGCTGCGCAAAATGGTTGGAAACAGCAAAGTATAGGCCCACAGGGCAAAACCAGTTAACAGTCCGGCATATACGCCCTGTTTACTGCCACCGCGCCAGTACAGGCCGCCAATCAGGGCAGGAGCGAATTGTGCCACCGCACTAAACGCCAGCAGGCCAAAAACCGAGAGCTGATCAATATCATTGAAGAAGTTGAAGAACAGAAAGCCCATCAACATTACACCCAGAATGCAGACCCGGCGGGTAAATTTCAGTACCAATGGTAAGCGCTTGTCATGCCGTGAAATCAGTTTTAAGCGCCATAATGCCGGCATAATCAGGTCATTGCTGAGCATGATCGACAGGGCTACGGAAGACACCAGTAGCATGCCGGTAGAGGCAGAAAAACCGCCCAAGAAGGCGAGTAAAGTGAGCCAGTCCTGATTATAGCTGAGTGGTAAAGACAGTACGGCTACATCCGGAATGGCCAGATATTGGGGGGCCGCATGCAATGCCCAGCTGGCAATTGGAATAATCGCCAGGGTAGTTAATATCAAATAAACTGCGAACCAGCGCCGTGCACCGCGGATATGTTTTTCATCGCGCAGTTCCACCACTGCCACATGGAATTGGCGCGGCAGGCAGATAATCGCCAGTGCCGCCAGCAGGGTTTGAATCCAGAAGCTTTGTGGTACGCCAAACAGTTGTACCTCACGAAAAGTGGTGCTGATATCATGACTGATCTGTGCCATATTTCCTGGCGCTTCAAACATGAAGAAACAGGCCACAGCCAGTAAGGCAAAGAGCTTTACAAACGACTCAAATGCTACGGCCAGCATCAGACCGCCATGCTGTTCAGTATTGGCAATCTGACGGGTACCAAACATCATGGCCAGTATTGCCAGAATACCGGTCAGGAAAAGCACGCCATTGGTGGTGCCTGTTACGCCTGCAGAAGGTTCCAGAATGACGGCGGCACTCAGGGCAATGGCACGTAACTGCAAGGCCAGATAAGGTATGATCGCCACCACGGCAAGAATGGTGACCAGCGAGGCGAGGGGGCCACTTTTACCATAGCGGGCAGCGACAAAGTCTGCGATTGAAGAAATAGCATGATGCTGCCGAACCCGTCCCAGTCGGCGCCAGATATCATAGCCAACAGCAACAAATAACAGTGGCCCCAGATAGATCGGCAGGAAAATAATACCTTCACGTACCGCCGCACCCGTGGCGCCATAAAAGGTCCAGGATGAACAGTACACTCCTAGAGTTAAACTGAACAATAACATGCGGCCGCGGGTACTTAGCCGGCTGGCATGTTTTTCCCCGTAAAAAGCGCAGATAAAGAGTAATGCGATATAGAGGGCAAGGATCCCTATGATGAGCCAACTGTTCATATAGCCTGATGTGTACTGAGCATGCCGCTATGATAGCGCATCACGAAAGCGACAGTTTAAATTGATCATTTTTTAACGACCAAAGTCTAAATTACAAGCACCTACGATTCTTGTTAATTTGTAACAGTGATAATTCGAATTAAAAAATAGTCGGCCCAAGGTTGGGCTACAGGAGTGTAATTATGGATGAGGTACAAGTAGATCGAATTCTACAGAATCCAAAATTCAAGGAAATGGTCCACAAGAAAAGTATGCTTAGCTGGACGTTGACCGGAATCATGCTATTTGTCTATGTAGGTTTCATGTTGCTGGTGGGCTACAACAAAGAATTTCTACTGTCTTCAATTTCAGGCGGTGTCACCACGTGGGGGATCCCACTAGGGTTAGGCATCATTGTCCTGTCGTTTATTTTGTGTGGTGTGTATTCGTACATTGCCAACAACAAACTTGATCAATTGACCGAAGAAGCGATACGTGAAGTCGAAGCGATTGCGCATGAAAAAGGACCACATTAAGATGAAATGGAATTCTCTTATTGCCTTGGTGACTACAACAGTCGCTTCAGGCATTGCATTGGCTGGTCCTGATCTGGGGGCAGCAGAACAGCAGGCAACCAACTGGTCTGCCATCATCATGTTTGTGATTTTCGTTGGGGCAACGCTGTTTATTACCAAATGGGCAGCAAAGCAAACCACCAATACCAAAGACTTTTATACGGCCGGTGGCGGTATTTCCGGTTTCCAGAATGGCCTGGCGATAGCCGGTGACTTTATGTCAGCGGCATCTTTTCTGGGTATTTCCGCGATGGTGTTCCTGTCCGGTTTTGATGGCCTGCTCTACTCACTTGGTTTCATGGTGGGCTGGCCGATCGTATTGTTCCTGATCGCAGAGCGTCTGCGTAACCTGGGTAAATATAACCTATCAGACGTGGTTTCTTTCCGGTTGCAGGAAAAACCGGTACGTACCCTGGCTGCTGTGAGTTCACTGGTTGTTGTTGCGTTCTACCTGATCGCACAGATGGTGGGCGCAGGTCAGCTGATCAAACTGCTGTTCGGTCTTAACTATAATATTGCAGTGGTCATTGTGGGCTTGTTAATGATGGCCTACGTAATGTTCGGCGGCATGCTGGCGACCACTTGGGTACAGATCATCAAGGCGGTGATGTTATTGTCTGGTGCAACCTTTATGGCTTTCATGGTCATGAAGGGCGTAGGCTTCAGCTTTACCAACATGTTCGAACAGGCCATTGATGTCTACGCAAAAGTGCATGACTTGAGCCTGGCAGATGCGACCAAGATCATGGGGCCAGGTAGTCTGGCGTCTAACCCGATTGATGCGATCTCTTTGGGTCTGGCATTGATGTTTGGTACGGCAGGTCTTCCACATATCCTGATGCGTTTCTTCACGGTAAAAGATGCGAAAGAAGCACGTAAATCAGTAGTGGTAGCAACAGGCTTTATTGGTTACTTCTACCTGCTGACCTTCATCATTGGTTTCGGTGCGATTCTGTATGTCTCGAATAACCCACAGTTCCTTGATGTTGCGAAAATGGCAGTGACTGGCAAGCTGGAGCTGGTCGGTGGTAATAACATGGCGGCGGTTCACCTGTCTGACGCAGTCGGCGGTGACCTGTTCATGGGCTTTATTTCTGCAGTTGCATTTGCCACGATTCTTGCAGTGGTTGCAGGCTTGACTCTGTCAGGTGCCTCAGCTATTTCGCATGACTTGTATGCCAACGTCCTGAAGAAAGGCCAGACTACACCTGCCTCTGAACTACGTATGTCTAAGATTGCGACTTTAGGTCTTGCGATCTTCGCGATGATTCTCGGGATTCTGTTCGAGAAACAGAACGTAGCCTTCATGGTAGGTCTGGCGTTCTCGGTTGCAGCATGTGCCAACTTCCCGGTACTGGTATTGTCCATGTTCTGGAAAGGTTTGACGACACGTGGTGCCGTGATTGGCGGTGTGGCAGGTCTGGTGACTGCTGTAACCTTGATTGTACTGTCTAAAGCAGTATGGGTAGATACTTTGGGTATTTCCGATACACCAGTGAATCCGTTCAATGGCCCAGCAATCTTCGCGATGCCATTGTCATTCTTCTGCTGCTGGTTGTTCTCTGTGACGGATAGCTCGGCACAGGCTCAGGCAGAACGCAAAGCCTTTGATGCCCAGTTTGTACGTTCACAAACCGGTCTTGGTATCTCCGGCGCATCGGATCACTAAGATTGGCGTTACACAAAAAAAGTCCCGTGAGGGGCTTTTTTTATGGAGGCATGATTATATTTCTTGTTAAAAGAAGTCCCGTATTGGAATGGATGAGCCAGATTTCTATAGTGTGCTATTTCAGTAATTTTCATACAAATCGCATATCTGCAAGCTGTTTTGAACATGCTATGTTAACGCTGCTTATAACAACAATGCGTTCCCTGCATGACAATAGCAACTAGAAGGTCATTATGAAGCAAACTTTACAGCAGTTCTGGAACAGCTTTACACAGCTGCCTTCTGCATGGCTGTTATGTCTGCAATTGCTGATCCTGATCTTGTCCGTTTTAAGTTATGAAAGTGTGTCTTACCGGGCGGGAACCTGGGTGCTTGGTGTGCTGGTATTACTGGTGATTGCTCGGGTCATTCGCCAGACCCCGATGTTTACTATTCTTGGACTCAGCTTTGTCGCCGGCGCGATTTTATTTTCCTCCCTGATTGTACTGGGGCTGCGTTATACCTGGATCCATGTTACCGCCAACCTGTTTGAAGCCGGGGCTTATTTCAGTGCAGCCTATGGCCTGCTGCGTTATATGTTTCATGATCGCTATCTGACCAAAGATGAACTCTTTGCTGCTGGTGCAGTATTTACCTTGCTGGCCTGGGGCTTTGCCTTCCTTTACAGTATTTGCCAGCTTCTGGTGCCCTACAGTTTTTCGGATCCTGACCTGCACGCCTATCAGCCTTGGCTGGACCTGCTTTTTCTCAGTTTCAGTGTACAGTCTGCAACAGGACTGTCCGATATGATGCCGGTCAGTCCGGTCGCCCGGATGCTGGCCATTGTCCAGATGTTTGTCGGGGTGATGTATCTGGCGCTGATTGTGTCACGCTTAATTGCCTTGCAATATATCTCGCGCCTGCCGCATAAAAATAACGTCAAAGACAGAGAGCACCCATCTGAACACTAAACCTTATATTTTTTATTTTATTTGTTACAGGAACTTAACGGCTTTATTTTTTCTAACCTCCTAAAATAACAGCAGATCTTGCTCTCATAGACTGAATCTGTTCCCGTATTTTAACTTTCTTAATAATTATTTGACGCTGTTTGTCGATCCAATTTTAAAAATGGAGGATGTATGCCTTCTGCGAAACCATCCTGGTTTGCCAATATCAATCCAAATGTTTTTATCAGTACTGTAAGTATTATTGCGATATTTCTAGCGCTGGTCATATTTGCGCCCGATGCTTTTTCACTTCTCACCCAGCAACTGAACCAGTGGATTACTACGTCCTTTAGCTGGTTCTATGTCTTGTCTGTGGCGATATTTCTGATCCTGCTCATTTATATTGCCCTGTCAGACATGGGTAAAATCAAGCTGGGACCTGACCATAGTCAGCCTAAATATAAAAATACCTCCTGGTTTGCGATGTTATTCACCGCAGGGATGGGGATTGGCCTGATGTTCTTTGGCGTAGCTGAACCGGTGATGCACTATGTCACGCCGCCGGCCGGAACGCCTGAAACGGTGCTGGCTGCACAGCAATCTATGCGGGTTACTTTTTTCCACTGGGGTCTGCATGCCTGGGCAATTTATACGCTTGTTGGCCTGTCGCTGGCTTATTTCGCTTACCGGCATCAATTACCCTTAAAAATCCGTTCGGCCCTATATCCGCTGATTGGTCAAAAAATCTATGGTCCGCTTGGAGATGGGGTCGATACGTTTGCCACCATTGGTACGGTATTTGGTGTCGCCACAACACTGGGTTTCGGGGTTACTCAGATCAATTCAGGTTTGAATTACCTGTTTGGTATTGAACAGGCACCTAGCACTCAGGTGATCCTGATCATTGTGGTGAGTGCCATGGCAGCGACTTCTGTGTTTTTTGGATTAGATAAAGGAATTAAACGCTTATCTGAACTAAATTTAGTGCTTGCACTACTGTTGCTGATCTTTGTCTTTGTGGCAGGTCCAAGTATTTACCTGTTGCAGACCACTATTCAGAATGCCGGACAGTATGTTTCAAATCTGTTCAGTATGACTTTTAACCTGTATGCCTATCAGCCAAGTGGCTGGATTGGGGGCTGGACCATCATGTACTGGGCCTGGTGGATTTCTTGGTCGCCATTTGTCGGCATGTTTATCGCCCGGGTTTCAGAAGGACGAAGTATTCGTGAGTTTATCGTTGGCGTACTGCTGATTCCCACTGGATTTACCCTGATCTGGATGGGTTTTATGGGCAATGCCGCACTTTACAGCATTATGCATGAAGCCAATACCAGCTTGCTAGAAGCAGTTCAGCGTGATTCTTCAGTTGCCCTGTTTGAGTTTCTCAGTCATCTGCCTTTCAGTTCAGTGACCAGTATCATTGCGACGGTGCTGGTGATGCTATTCTTTGTGACTTCTGCCGATTCAGGAGCATTGGTGACTGATTATCTGACAGCAAAAAGTGAAAATTCACCGACCTGGCAGCGTCTGTTCTGGACCGTACTCATGGCTTTACTGGCGATCATCCTTTTACTGGCAGGCGGCTTAGAGGCACTGCAATCGGCCACGATCATGAGTGCCTTGCCATTTACCTTCATTATGCTGCTGATGTGCTGGGGTTTAATCAAAGCTTTGCATCTGGATGTCACCAAAATGCATGCACTGCAAGCAGCACGGATCACCCCGCGTGCCATCCAGAATCCGCGTAGCTGGCAACAGCGCTTAGGTCTAATCATGCATTATGCGCATAGCCAGGGTGAAGTACGTGATTATATTGAGACCACGGTCAGCAAAGCATTTAGCAGTTTTCAGGCTGAACTGAAACGGCGGCAGATACAGGTAAAAATTGCTCAACTGGAGGACGGTCTTGAGTTGCGGGTCGATCATCAGGATGAAATGAACTTTATCTATCAGGTCATTGCTACGCAGACTGTAGTACCAAGTTTTATGCCGGATGCTGACTCTCCCCAGTCTTATCAGGCAGAAGTCTTTTTAAGAGAAGGCGGGCAGGGCTATGATGTGATGGAATGGACACAAGAAGATCTGCTTCAGGACATCATTGATCAGTATGAACGTCATCTGCATTTTTTAAGTCTGGTGCGCACACCTGAGTAAACAGCTTCATAAAACAATAAAAAGGACGCATATTGCGTCCTTTTTTACTTCAGTATCTAATCAGAAATTAGAAACGGAATTTCGCATTAAGCGCACCTAGGTGTGCATCATTCGCACCGTATTCACCATCAGCATAAACGTAGCTTGCGCCAAGTGATACTGCTGGAGTCACAAAGTAACTTGCATTCACGCCAACTGCAGAGGTCGGCACGGTAGAGCTCTTGTAGCTGCCATCTGTATAAGAAACACCTAGACCCAGTTTAGGCGTTACATAAAGATCTGTTTTCAGTTGATACATCGTATCTTCGCCAGAAACTAAACCAGCTTCAAAACCGATAGCCATGTCAGTACCATCGATTGGACCTACATATTTAGTTCGTGCGGTGACTGCATCTTTCTTTTCACGGATCGCGCGCGATTCCATAGTTGCACTCATCAGACCATTATTTAAAATGTTGAAAGTATCTAAGGATTCTGTAGCAGCAATATTGGTATAACCTACCGCCATCAGGAAGTTTGGTAAAACCATGGCACCCAGCTCTAGTGCATAACGATCGCCAGAATCATCATTTTGAATTAAAGCAGTGAAATCATTTTTAGCGTCAGTTTTAGAGTGGTTATAAGATGCGCTTGCATATACTGGCACAACACTTGTAGGAATATAGGCTTCACCCTTAATGCCATAAGTGTGTTGTTCTGCATCAAACTCTTCATTTATCGTAACTGAATTACCATTCACATTAACTGTGCGGTTAATATCGGCAGTCAGCTGGCCAAAATTGTAGCCAGCAGAAATGCTGCTTGCTTGATTCAGGAAAGCAGCTTCAGCTAATGGTCCTTTAGAAGCGTCGACATCTTTAAAATAATAAGTCCCTTGTACCCCAACGTTATAGTTACCATCGTTAAGTTCGGCATCGTAATAGCCTACAGTACCTTGTACTTCAGCTTGGTAGGCTTGGGCACCTGTCACAGCAAGTAATAATGCTGATGCTAAATAAACCTTTTTCATACGCATTCCAATTAAGTTAATGAAAAAACATTTGAATTTTCATGAATAAAAGTCAAAAGGTCAACCTTTAATCAGTAGTAAATTGCTAACAAAAAAGGACGCATATCGCGTCCTTTTTTATTTTCAGCATCTAATCAGAAATTAGAAACGGAATTTCGCATTTACACCGATCGTCTGTGTATCACGAACTTGAGCCGTTTGTGCAAGATTCGCTTCATAGTTAGCATTTACATAAGATGCGCCAACTGCAACAGCAGGGGTGATGAAGTAGTTAACGTTCGCGCCCCATGCTTTGTCTGGAGAACCCGTAAAGCTAGATTCCATATAAGAAGCACCTACGCTTAACTGCGGGTTAAGGAAAAGAGTTGTACCTAAGTTGTAGGCAGTGTCTTCGCCATAAACCAGACCGCTTTCAAAACCAACTGACATGTTGGTTCCGTCAATCGCGCCTACGTATTTAGTACGGGCAGTGATTGCATCCTGGTCTCCATTGATTGTTTGAGACTCTAAGCCTGCTTTAATAACACCGTTATTAAACATGTTGAACGCGTCATAAGACGTTTGGTCTGCGACGCTGGTATAACCAACAGCAACCAAGAAATTAGGAATCGGTAATACACCTACTTCTAATGCATAACGGTCGCCATTGTCATCCGCTTGACCACCTTTACCATCAGTAATGGTATGGCTATAAGATGCACTTGCATAAGCAGGAACAACTTGAGTCGGGATGTAAGCTTCACCTTTCACACCAAAAGTATGAGAAGTCTGGTCTTTGGCATCAGCGTCTACATCGTATTCGCCATATGTATAAGCAGCAGAAACGTTTGATGCCTGATTAAGGAAAGCAGCTTCAGCTAAAGGACCTTTAGTCGCATCAACATTTTTAAAGTAGTAAGTACCTTGAATAGCCCCAGTGAAATCTTTGTCATTTACAGTATTGTCGATGAACTCTGACTGACCTTGAACTTCGAATTGATATGCTTGAGCACCGGTCATGGCTAATAATAAAGCAGTGGCTAAACCGAGTTTTTTCATGATATTTACCGTTTTGTTACAAGATGTGTACAGCTTGGAACATATTGTATTGTAACAATTTATTAAGTCAATCTGGTCTGCGATAGCTAAATTTTTAAGCTAAATGATTGTATTATTTTTGTGTAAATTTCATGTTTTTGATGAATCTGCTATTTGTAGAAAAAATTCTTTTATAACAAAAGGTAAACTTTAAAATTAAAATCAAGTTCTAAAATTAAGGAGAAATTATGTTGATATTTTTATTTATTAATTCGATTAAATTTAAAATTTAGATTGATAAAAACAATTAATAAGAGGTGAAATTTTCCATAAATATGTCAACAAACTTAAACTATTTAGCTCATCAAATCTTTGATTGGGTTGATTATTTTTTAGCCTAAATAGGTCGGATGGCATGGTGGATGCCTATTTTTTAAGCCAAATAAGAATGTTTTATAATCTTGAGCGAAGCAATCGGCTTTACTTTTTTAAGAGAATTTTACATAATATAAAAATCAAGTTAGAGTTCACACTTTCAGGGTGATTTAGCCTGATTCTCCACAATTTTTTGTTTTATCGGCCCAGCTTTCCCCAAGGTTGGGCTTTTTTTTGCCCCGAATTTTTAATTTTAACGATCCTCGGTTCCTGAGTTAAAACACTCAAGACAAAAGCAGATATATTAAGAATTGGATGGCACTAAAATGGTGCAATTTGAAAAGTAAAAATAGAATGAAAAAACTTAATAGTTAAAAAAAACCCCAATTTTCATAGAAAACTGGGGTTTTTTCGCCAAAATTTGCGGGTAAACTAAAATATCTGCTGAGGAATAATTTAACTCGCCCTAATGCGGTGCATTATGCACCTCTTTGTTGCATGTGTAAATAGTGCAGAAAGCAAGTTTTTATATTTTTTTAACTATAAATATCTTCTTATTTTGATATGCGTTTATGTTGGGCTATAGATATAAAACTCTGCTGTATCGTCTGAAAGGAGCAATAGTACAGATTTTAAGAAGTTTAGATTAAAAAAATTATGAAAAACATAAGCTAACTAAGACTAAAGACTTTAAGAAAATCTGTTTTTATTTGTATAATAAACATTCTATTTGGATTTGTTTGTAATATTGGGGCGTAATACAACAGCATGAATACATTACGCTCTGAGTGGATCAGTAAACGTTTATACTGGTCGATGTCGATTATTATTTTGTGCTTACTCTGCATCTGTATTCCCTTGATCGTCAGTAGCAGTCAAAGCTATTTAAAATCCAGACAAACTTATCAACAACTGAATGCCTTGCAACAGGTCGCTGATCTGGCAAATAAAATTTCGCGTGAGCGCGCACCTGCCAATAAAGCCATGTCCAGTTCGGTGCAAGAATTTGCCAAGCATCAGCAAGAGTTAATCCGCTATCGGCAGCAGGTAGACCAGCAATTGTCCCTGACGACTGAAGTATTGGCAAAAGTCGGTTTTAACGATCTGAATCAGCAACTTTCACAGCTTGAAATCAGTCTGAAAAAAGGACGTGCACAGGTTGATGCTTATACCCGGATGCCACGTCAGCAACGTAATGCACAGGAAATGGATCAGGCAATTCTGGCGATGTTCGCTGCCTGGGAAAGTTGCCGCGAACTTTTGCGGGGTGTGGCAATGACTTCAGATAGCTCATCAACTCATCTAAAGAACTATATTAGCCAGATTCTATTTTTATCTGATTTGCGCGATCAGGCGGGGCGGGTTGCCTCGTCTGTCATGGCGCATGTGACATTTGACACCCCGCTCCCGACAGAAAATATTACCCGCTCTTTACAGACCCAGCATCAGGTGCGTTATCTGTGGTCATTAATTGATACCCTTCAACCTGCTCAAGATAAGACCGAGGAATTCATCCGTTTGCATCGGCGGGTAGAAACCGAGTTTATTCAGCAAGGTTTACCGATCGTCAGCGAGCTGATCGATGATAGTCTGGAGCAACGTGATTACCATTTAAGCGGAACCCAGCTGACTGAAGCGATCGTAGACAAATTTGCGACCGTGGTGGATCTGCAAAATTACCTGCTGCAATACAGTAGAGATGCAGCGATCCGGGAAATGAACAGCAATATGCAGCGTTTGACCTGGAGCATATTGTTGTCGTTGATTTCATTGCTGACCGCTATTTCTACCATGGTCTTTGCACGCAAACAGGTTTTTCTGCCGCTGATTCAGGCGCGTCGCCTGCTGTTGAATTTATCTAAAAATTCGGGTCGTCAAAAAATTGATATGCCGCTGCGTGACACGAGCCATTCGGATTCTCTATTTGCAGCCATTCAGAAATTGCAGCAGATGTTGCAGGAACGCGATGCCCTGGAATTTCGTTTAAAGAATATTGCCCACTCCGATTCTTTGACCGGATTATCCAACCGTTTTGCCCTGGAAGAATATATCCGCTTTCTGGAAAATCAGCCGGGTCAATTGAGCCAAACCTGTCTGATGATTATTGATATTGATCATTTTAAACAGGTAAATGATCAATATGGACATATTATTGGTGATCAGGTCATTCAGCTGGTGGCCGAGCGTTTAAAAGCCAATGTCCGTGCTACAGATTTGCTAGTGCGTTATGGGGGTGATGAGTTTCTGGTACTGATTGAAAATATCCAGATGCAGCAGGCACTGATTGTGGCTGATAAAATCCGTGCTGAAGTGGCTGAGCGTCATATTGTGACTGCAACAGGAGATGAGATTAAGGTTTCGGTCAGTATTGGCGTAGCGATTGGTGCTGGCTCTTGGATAGCTTTATTGTCAAATGCAGATGATGCTTTGTTTGCGGCAAAGGCCAAAGGACGCAATGCGGTGGCTGAGGTTTAAATACACTGAATAGAATATTTAAAATTAATGTTTTGAAAGCAATCATCCTTAGATTTGGTAATGATAAAAATAGAATAAGTATCGTCCATTTAAATGATTGAAAATTATAAAATTCAGAAAGGTTTAAAATGAGTGAAAATTGTATCTTCTGTCAGATTGTGAAAGGTGAATTACCTTGTCATCTGATCGATGAAAATGAGGATTTTTTGGCTTTCCTCAGTATTTATCCAAATACCCTGGGCGTAACAGTTGTTATTCCAAAACAGCATTATTCTAGTTATGCATTTGAACTGAGCAATCAGGTTCTGGCAAATCTGGTTCTCTACACCAAACAGGTGGCATTAAGGCTGGATCATTATTTTGAAGATGTGGGTCGAACCGGCATGGTATTTGAAGGTTTTGGTGTTGATCATGTGCATGCCAAGTTATTTCCGATGCATCAGACTCAAGGCCTGCATAAGAATTGGCAACCTGTGAATTCGTCAATCGATAAATATTTCGATGCCTATGAAGGATATATTTCATCGCATGATGCGCAAAGAGCAGATGATCAAGAACTGGCGCAATTGGCTAAAGCAATTCGTTCAATAGTCTAGTGAAAGATAAAAAACGGTGAACGAATCACCGTTTTAGCATACTTATTACCTGAATAAAAAATCTCCCTAGCCCTAAGTCCTATATGACGTCAGATAAAGAAGAAAAATCCCTCCTTTTTCAAAGGAGGGTTGGGGAGGATTTAAAAAATAAATCACTTCAACAACGGCTTCAAGAATTTACCTGTATGTGAAGCTTTGACTTTCACTACTTCTTCAGGCGTTCCTTCCGCGACAATCATACCGCCACCCGAACCGCCTTCAGGTCCCAAATCCACCACCCAGTCGGCGGTTTTAATTACGTCCAGATTATGCTCAATCACCACGATGGTATTACCCTTGTCACGGAGCTGATGCAGGATATCCAGCAGTTTGGCAATATCATGAAAATGCAGACCTGTGGTCGGTTCATCCAAAATATACAGGGTTTTACCAGTATCACGTTTGGCCAGCTCGCGTGCCAGTTTGACCCGCTGTGCTTCACCACCGGAAAGGGTGGTAGCAGACTGACCCAGACGGATATAACCTAAGCCCACCTGATTCAGCGTTTCCAGACGACGGTGAATCACTGGAATGGCATCGAAGAAATGCATGGCATCTTCAACGGTCATTTCCAGTACATCGGAAATGTTCTTGCCCTTATAGTTCACTTCCAGCGTTTCACGGTTATAGCGTTTGCCATGACAAGCATCACATGGCACATACATATCCGGCAGGAAGTGCATTGCCACCTTGATCATGCCGTCGCCTTCACAGGCTTCACAGCGACCACCTTTCACGTTAAACGAGAAACGACCGGCTGCATAACCGCGTGCCTTGGCTTCCTGCGTCTGGGAAAACAGTTCACGAATCGGGGTAAATAGACCGGTATAGGTTGCCGGATTGGAACGTGGGGTTCGTCCAATTGGACTCTGGTCAATATCCACAACTTTGTCGAGGAACTGTAAACCATCAATCGATTCAAACTTTTCCGAAGTTAAAGTGGTGGCACCATTGAGCTGGGTTGCCGCCAAAGGTAACAAGGTGCGGTTAATCAAGGTCGATTTACCTGAACCGGACACCCCGGTAACACAGGTCATAATACCTAAAGGAATGGTCAGATCGACTTTTTTCAGGTTATGCCCGGATGCACCCATCAGCTTGATTTGCTGTTCAGGCTTAGGCGGTTGAATCCGTTTTTTCGGGACTTCAATTTTTAACTTGCCAGATAAATACTTTCCGGTCAGCGAGTCAGGATTGGCCAGAATTTCGTCATAAGTTCCTTCGGCAATCACATGTCCGCCATGTACGCCGGCACCTGGACCAATATCAATAATATGGTCAGCGGCACGAATCGCATCTTCATCATGCTCGACCACCAAGACGGTATTGCCCAGATCACGAAGACGGATCAGGGTCTGTAACAAACGGTCGTTATCACGCTGATGCAGACCAATTGACGGTTCATCCAGCACATACATGACGCCCATCAAACCGGCACCGATCTGTGAGGCCAGACGAATTCGCTGTGCTTCACCACCCGACAATGTTTCGGCAGAACGCGACAGGCTGAGATAGTTCAGACCGACCGAAACCAGAAAGTGCAGACGTTCACGGATTTCCTTGAAAATCTTGTCGGCAATTTCACCCCGTGCACCTTCAAGATTTAGACCTTGATAGTAACTTTCTGCATCGCCGATCGACATGCGGGTAATGTCAGCAATGGTCTTGTCCAGAATTTTCACATTACGCGAAATTTCATTTAGACGGGAACCATCACAGGCATCACAGGCAGCATTGGATAAATACTGCGCCAGATCATCACGCACATAATTACTTTCAGTTTCACGATAACGGCGTTCCAGATGCGGCAAAATTCCTTCAAAAGGAATGACCCGATTGTGACGTCGGCCACGTTCATCGATATAACTCAGATCAATTTTTTCTTTGCCGGTGCCGTACAGAAATTTTTTCTTGGTATCGGCATCCAGTTCATTCCACGGCGTTTCTAGAGAAAAACCGAAATGCTCGGCGACTTTCTGGATCATGCTGTAATAGTAAGGACGCTGACGGTCCCAGCCACGAATCGCGCCTTGACTAACGCTGACTTCAGGATTAGGAATCAGTTTGTCGGCACTGAAGTGGCTGCGAGTCCCCAGACCGTCACAGACCGGACAGGCACCAAAGGGATTGTTGAATGAAAACAGGCGTGGTTCCAGTTCAGCCACAGCACGGTCACATTGCGGGCAGGAGTGCTTGGCTGAAAACACGCGATCGCTATGCTCGCCCTTCATCCAGGATAAAATCGCGATATCACCACCGAGACGTAGCGCGGTTTCAAAACTTTCGGCAATACGGTTACCCAGATCATCACGTACTTTAAAGCGGTCGACCACCACTTCAATGGTATGTTTTTTCTTTTTATCCAGCTCAGGTGGTGGATCAATTTCCATGATCTCGCCATCCACACGGGCGCGGACAAAACCCTGACTTTGTAGCTGTTCAAACAGCGCTGTATATTCGCCCTTACGTTCGCGCACGACCGGTGCTAACAATAACAGAGCAGTGCCTTCTTCCAGTGCTTTGACTGCATCGACCATTTCAGTGACTGTTTGTGCCACCATTGGCAGGTCATGTTCCGGACAATAAGGCGTTCCGACCCGTGCATAGAGTAGACGTAAATAGTCATAAATTTCGGTAATAGTACCTACAGTCGAACGTGGGTTATGACTGGTAGATTTCTGTTCAATAGCAATAGCTGGGCTTAAGCCTTCGATCGAATCGACTTCCGGTTTTTCCATTTGGGAGAGGAACTGGCGGGCATAGGCTGACAGCGACTCGACATAACGGCGCTGACCTTCGGCATATAAGGTATCGAAGGCCAATGAGGACTTACCTGAACCAGACAGTCCCGTAATCACCACAAACTTGTCGCGTGGTATATCAAGGTTCACATTTTTCAGGTTATGGGTACGTGCGCCTCGAATACGGATGTGGCTTTGGCTCATGCAAGAATCCTAGAATATTCATCAAAAACTCTTATATGATACCGGATGAAAAATGTTCAAGTGCAAATAAAAGTATTTTAAACGTCAAGTTATGTCGGTGATTGGTCAAAAGATCAGTATAAAAGCAACTATTTAGAAACGGATGATGTATTTTTCCATTGAAATTCTGGCCAACCTTTTTATCAAGACGTTTAAATATGGATTCGACCTCTGCAAAAGGTTGAGTGCATGGAAGTGCAGAGTATCAATCAAGATGAATATTAAAACTATTTTGCATTATTTAAAATTTTTTAGAAAAAAAGCCCTGTATTGAACAGGGCTAAATTTAGCTTAAATTAATCCAGACCAGGCCACTGGCGTTGCTCAAAGGCGCTGTCCCAGAATAGCCATTCCAGGCGCGCTGCATGGGTATAAGCTGCATGCATTTTTTCTAGTGTATCGGCATCGACACGCGCTGCCACCCGATCCACGGTTGCAATCACATTACGCACGGCGGTATGGAAATCTTCCCCGGCATAGGTATCAATCCAGGCCTGATAAGGATTATTTGCTGCAGCATTGTCGACAATATCCTTGCCGACTTCTGCATAAATCCAGAAACACGGCAGCAACGAAGCCAATACCACCGGATAACTTTCGGCCCAAGCCGTCGCCTGCAAATAAGAAGTATAATGATGGCATGCCAGCGTCAACGGTGTCTGCTCAAATTGCGCCTTGCTAATACCAAAATCCTGCATAAAGCCATCATGCAGGCTGCGTTCTACCACAATTGCAATTTTAGCTGCTTCACTAAACTGGATAACGTCATCTGCCTCAAAAGCTTTGGCTGCACAGACTACCAGCGCACGACCATAGGCCAGCAGATAATGCGCATCCTGAATCACATAATGGCTAAAGGCGTCACGGCTTAAGGTGCCCTGTGCCAGCTGCTGGTTAAAAGGCAATGCTAATGTCTTCTGATAAAGTTCGAGATTACGTTGCCATACATCTTGAGAGAAACTCATACTAAAATCCTGAGCAGTTGAAGTCTAAGCATGCAGCACTATAGCAAAGAACGCCCTGTTTAAAAGATCAACAACCTGGAAAAGCAGAAAATACTCAAATATGGCTCAGGAAGTGCTTTGGTTTAGATGACAAAAGTTTCATAATTGAGACAACTTCTGGTTTTAGTATTTCCCTGTAATTAAAGAAATACATTCAATGAAATTTATCTAAGGTCGATATGTATGTTGAAACATTTTGGTTTCTCAATTGCATTTTCGATTGTGTGTCTTGGTTTGTCTGCTTATTGGGGTTATACCCACGGTCCGGAAGCGGGCCTGCAAACCATGTTCACAGCACTGACCATCACCGCTATTCTGGCGATTATGGAAGTGTCGTTATCTTTTGATAACGCGGTTGTCAATGCATCTGTCCTTCGCGGCTGGGATCATTTCTGGAAAATGCTCTTCCTGACGGTCGGAATTTTAATTGCCGTTTTCGGGATGCGTCTAATCTTCCCGGTGGCCATCGTCGCGGTAACCGCAGACATGGGCTTTATGGAAGTAGTCCAGCTGGCCCTGAATGATCCAAAAGAATATTCGGCGCGTTTAATGGCACATCATCCTGAGATTGCAGCCTTTGGTGGTGCCTTCCTGTTGATGGTGTTCCTGAACTTCTTCCTGGACGAAGAAAAAGACACGCACTGGTTCAGAAGTGTAGAACGCCGTCTATCCAATATAGCCAGTGTTCCTGCAATGTCGGTCTTTATCGCCTTGGTGGCGCTGCTGATTATGGCGGCCAATGTGGTAGAGGCCAAGCGTCTGGTCGTGACGATGGCGGGGATCTGGGGTATTGTGATCTACATCGGGGTACAGGTCCTGAGCCATCTATTGGGTGGTGAGCCGGAAGTCGATGAAAATGGCAATGCAGTTCGTCATGACGAAAATGGCGTGCCTACTGGCGTGGTAAAAGCCGGTATCGGTGGCTTTCTCTACCTCGAAGTTCTGGATGCTTCCTTCAGTTTTGATGGCGTGATTGGCGCCTTTGCGATTACCTCGGATGTGGTGATTATCATGCTGGGTCTGGCGATTGGTGCGATCTTCGTGCGTTCCATGACCATTTATCTGGTCGAAAAAGGTACACTGGATGCTTATATCTATCTGGAACATGGCGCACATTATGCGATTGGTGCCTTGGCCTTTATCATGATCGCCAGCGGGACTGGCGTGCATGTGCCAGAAGTCGTGACCGGTCTGATCGGTGTGGCCTTTATTGTCTGGGCTGTGATTGCCTCGATCCAGTATAAAAAACGTCAGGCAGCTTTAGACAAATAAAATGTTGCTCTTGACTGAAAAGCGTGGCTCCGGCCGCGCTTTTTTATTTTTAGATCGGCATCATCTTTATTTCAACTAAAATTCTTGTCTTATTAATGAGCTGAATGTCCTATAATCTGGGCTCCAGATTAATTAACCCAATCGCCATAATTTATGATGAATGCTTTAGAACGTCGTTCAACCTTTGCCCTGAGCAGTATTTTTGCACTGCGCATGCTGGGGTTGTTTATGATTATCCCGGTATTTTCGGTGGCAGGGCAGGCATATCAATATGCGACACCTGCACTGATCGGTTTGGCGGTCGGGGTCTATGGTCTGACCCAGGCACTGTTACAGATTCCATTCAGCCTGATTGCGGACCGTTATAGCCGTAAGCCGCTGGTGGTTTTAGGGCTGCTTTTATTTGCATTAGGTGGGGCAATTGCCGCCATGTCGGACACCATTTATGGTGTCATTATCGGCCGTGCGATTGCTGGAGGCGGGGCAGTATCTGCTGTGGTGATGGCATTGCTGGCAGATGTGACCCGTGAAGAAAACCGTATGAAAGCCATGGCAATCATGGGGATGAGTATCGGTCTGTCTTTTGTGGTGGCCTTTAGTCTGGGGCCTTGGCTCACAGGTCTGGTCGGTATCTCGGGATTATTCTGGGTGACCACGGTGATGGGCCTGGCGGCGATTGCCATGCTGTTGATGGTGCCGAAAGTCACGCGCCATCATCAAAACTTTCAGCAGGGCTATCTGGCACAGCTGAAACAGGTACTCAAAATCGGTGATCTGAACCGGCTGCATGTATCGGTCTTTACCCTGCATTTATTGCTTACCGCCATGTTTATCTATGTGCCTTCGCAGCTGATCGAATTTGCAGATTTGCCACTAGCCAGTCATGGCTGGGTGTATTTACCGCTATTGGTGCTCAGTCTGTTTTTTGCTTTTCCAAGTATTATCCTGGCAGAAAAATACCATAAAATGCGCGCGATTTTTCTGGTCGCCATTACTGGCATTATTCTGGGTTTAATGGTGATGGCATTTGGTTTTGAATCCAAATATGTCTTGCTGACCGGTCTGGGCCTGTTCTTCATCGCCTTTAATGTGATGGAAGCCCTGTTACCATCCTGGTTATCGAAAGCGGCACCGATCCAGTCCAAAGCGACGGCAATGGGCGTGAATGCCAGCAGCCAGTTTTTAGGGGCGTTCTTTGGCGGTATGATTGGCGGACAATTGCTGCTGCTCAATAATACCTCAATGGGCTGGAGTATCCTGACAGGGATCGCGATAATCTGGCTGCTGATGAGTTTTGGTCTGGCTCAGCCGCGTTATCTGTCCTCATTGGTACTGCGATTGCCGGAAAGCAGACAAACTGACGAATGGACTTCTCAGCTTTTGGCGATTCGTGGTATTGAAGAGGTCGTGGTGATGTCTGAACAGCAAGTTGCCTATGTAAAAGTCGATAAACAGCAAATAGATGATGCTTCGCGACAACAATTAACGCACTTGTTAGGTAAAGAGGTAGCCATTTAATCATAACTCTTATAAAGTAAAATACAGAAATATATAGGAAGTAGACGGCAGATGCGTGGTGTAAATAAAGTTATTTTAGTGGGTACTTTGGGTAAAGATCCGGAAACCAAAACTTTTGCAAATGGTGGTTCTCTCACTCAATTTTCGATTGCAACCAGCGATTCGTGGACAGATAAAAGTACGGGTGAGCGCAAAGAACAAACGGAATGGCACCGTATCGTGCTGCATAACCGTTTAGGTGAAATTGCACAGCAATATCTTCGCAAAGGCTCAAAAGTGTATATTGAAGGTTCATTACGTACCCGTCAGTGGACTGACCAGAATGGTCAGGAACGCTATACGACGGAAATCCGTGGTGAACAAATGCAGATGCTAGACTCTAGCCGCCCTCAAAACGATCAGGGTGAGAGCAGCTTTAATCAGCCACGTTTTAATAATAATCAGGCCAACAACAACCAGGGTGGTTATGGCAATAACCCGCAATCCGGTTATGGTTCAGCGCCACAGCAAGGTGGCTTTAACAACAATAATCAAGGCGGTGGCTATGGCAACAATAATCCGAGTGGTTTTGCGCCGAAATCTGCACCTGCTCCAACAGCAGCGCCTGCAGCAGATCTAGATGATGACCTACCATTTTGATGTCTAACTCAAAAAGGTAAATCGTCATTAAAACCCACCTGAATATGGTGGGTTTTTTATATCTTAAAGATTTGTATTAAGTTTGAATAAAGCCCTGATTTATTAAAATATTAAGAAGTCTTAAAGCATGACGTTGCTTTTGATCAGAACAACTCTGCATCGAGAAAATAAATGAGATAAGCAATACCGATAGAAATTTATGATCTAAAAAAGCGATCATTTTTATAAAAACTTACGGTTTTACCTATTTGAAGATCTTTCGTATTCTAGCTTCACAACATAAGCAATCCCAGAAATAAGCGAGAGGAAATATCTCATGAGTTTAATCAATACTGAAATCAAACCGTTCAATGCAACTGCTTACCACAATGGTCAGTTCATCGAAGTTTCTGAGCAGGACCTGAAAGGTAAATGGTCAGTGGTGTTTTTCTATCCTGCAGATTTTACCTTTGTTTGTCCCACAGAACTTGCAGATTTAGCTGATCAATATACCGAATTCCAGAAAATGGGCGTAGAAATTTATTCTGTTTCTACCGATACCCATTTTACTCATAAAGCTTGGCACGATACCTCAGAGGAAATCCAAAAGATTCAATATCCAATGATCGGGGATCCGACCTGGACATTGTCTAAAAACTTTGAAGTATTGATTGAGGCTGAAGGTCTGGCAGATCGTGGTACTTTCGTGATTGATCCTGAAGGTAAAATTCAGATTGTTGAAATCAACGCGGGTGGTATCGGCCGTGATGCACAAGAACTTCTGCGTAAAGTGAAAGCAGCACAATATGTCTATGCACACCCAGGTGAAGTTTGTCCGGCAAAATGGAAAGAAGGTGAAGCAACACTTGCACCATCCATCGATCTGGTGGGTAAAATCTAATTCATACCTGCTTTTTTGCAGCAAAAGATCCAGCACAAGTTGCTGGATTTTTTAATTCTTAATTCAGCTATTTGCGCCTTATTTGAAGATAAATCAAGAAAGGTAGAGTTTTATTATCCGCCTTTCAAGTTACTTATTCCGGTTAATCAGGTGAGTCCAGTACCACGCTACGTGATTTATAAAGTATGAAAACAAAGAAGCCTCTGCTTTCGCAGAGGCTTTTATTTAAAAGGCGCTGTAGTTTCTTGTCGTTTTAAATAATTTTCGCATAAACCCATCTGAGTCTAAGCAGATAAGTTTAAGCTTTTATTATGCTGCGAATCATAGGTATTCTAAAAGTATTTGTCAACCAAAGGTTATAAAAATGGTTAACTAAATTATTTGTTTTTAAAGTGTATTTTTAGTCAATTAGGGAAAAATATGATTAAAATCCTAGATTTGATGTAACTGGGCTGATGCTAAGAAATAGATAAAAAAACAGCAGCACGTCAATCCAAAAGCTTTTACGAAAAACATATATTCTGGAAGATTTTAATAACCTGTTTGACTGGCGCATGGTACATAATTTCTGTAGTTTTTCAATGACGGATGATCAGTTTGGATATTGCAGTAATAGGTAGTGGCATGGCCGGACTGGCTACAGCCAGAATGCTCCAAGATGCGGGGCATCACATCACGATTTTCGAAGCACTTCCTGGTCGCGGCATGGACAGTCATAGCCTTGAATTTGAAGGGGGACTGATTGATGCACCTTTACGTGTGATGAACCCCTATCTGTGGAAAAACACCCTGAGTCTGGCCACACATCTGGGCATTAAAAC
The DNA here is from genome assembly GCF_001647575.1 of Acinetobacter sp. SFD. Classification (NCBI taxonomy): domain Bacteria; kingdom Pseudomonadati; phylum Pseudomonadota; class Gammaproteobacteria; order Moraxellales; family Moraxellaceae; genus Acinetobacter; species Acinetobacter sp. SFD. The sequence continues at coordinate 678,789 of NZ_LSZJ01000001.1, read as the reverse complement.
TTATCCGGTGCGGACCTATATGGCCTGCAGCTGGTTATTTGAAGATAAAACTGAAACCTGGCTGACCACATCGCGCAGCCGTATTGGCAATATCCCGATTATCAACAACCGTAAAGGCTTGCAGCAGTATGGCTGGCGTCTGGTCAAAGGCCTGTTGCAGTTAAAAGTTGCATTGACCAAATTCTTTAAATCAAAAAATCAGGACATCAGCCTGGCAGAATTCATCAACCGCAACGAGATTGAAGAAGTATTCTGGCATGGTGCAGTGATGCCGGTGCTATATACCATCTGTACCTGCAATCCGAAAACTATTGGTGAATGGCCAGCTAAACCCTTGTTGATTTTCCTGCGCCAACTGACCGATGGCGATGCTTTACTGCGTCTGCAAGGCGGTACACCGGCGCTGGTCGACAAGCTGATTGAAGGCATTCAGATTGAAGATGGTTCAGCAATCACATTGGTACAAGAGCAAGGCGATCAGGTCAGAGTGGAAAATGCAGCCGGTTATTCAAAACTGTTTGACCGGGTGATTGTCGCGACACCGACCACCAAAATTGAGGAGTTCCTGGATCCAGAACAGTTTGCCAGTGAAATTGAGTTATTGAAAAAATTCAAATTCGAACAGGGCGAACTGGTGATTCATACCGATGCCAGCGTGATGCCGCCAAAACGTAAAGACTGGGCCGTACTCAGTTATATGATGGACCGTAAATTTACCCGTCAGCAATTTACCGTGTGGCTCAACTCGATTGAGCCTTCTCTGGTTGGCAAATCGGCCGTATTTCAGACCTGGCGTCCAGTGACTGACATTGATCCGAAGAAAGTGATCAAATCGGTAATGCTGACGCGTGCAGTTGTTGATGCCAATACGGTGGCACTGAATAAAGAATTGCAGCAACGTCATCTAGAAGCCAATCGTAAGGTCTTCTTCTGTGGCTCATGGTCATGTGATGGTTTACCGATTCTGGAATCGGCGGTGACCTCAGCGATGAAAATTGCGGAAATTTTTGGTGCACCTTTACCATTTCAGGGTTTAAAACCTGTGGTCGAGGTTGCCCCGCAACTGGGTTATTAATCCATGCAATGGCTTCAGGCACTGCGTCAGCGTCTTCCCCAGCACAAATATGCAATTGATGCCGCTGTGTTGGGTGATCATGCACAATTGCCCTGGAGCAATTTAGGGTATTGGCAAGCAGGTCAGCAGGATTATGCGGCTGCCTGTCGAATGCTCGCCGATCACCTTGCACAATCTGTAAATTTAAATTCAAAAGATAAACTGCTGGATTTAGGCTGTGGTCAGGGTGCCAGTTTGCTGTACTGGCAACAACACTATCAGGTGCAATATCTGGCCGGGGTTGAGCTGCAAGCTGCCTGTGTAGCCAATATTCAGCAATATTTACCAGAACTGAATGCCATTTATCAGGCGTCATTTTTGCGTTTAAAAGAATTGCCATTTTCCCGGCGTTTTGATGTGGTGTTATGCCTGGATGCAGCCTATCACAGTCCTGTGCCTGTATTCTTAGAGCAGGTCCGCAGTGTTTTAAATTCAAATGCGCGGATTGGTTTTCATCATCTGGTTTTGTCCGAGCGCTGGAAAACTTTAAATGCATTACAACGACGTAAGTATCAGTTCTTATTGAAATCTGCCGATGTGAATTTAAAAGATTTAATGACAGTAGGTGCGTTATATGCCTGTCTGGATCGTTTTGAATTTAAAAATATTGAGATTCAGGATCTGTCCGAACCGGTATTTTCCGGCTTTGCTGATTATGTGCAACAGACTTTGAATTCAAAGCCATCAGATGCTCAGGCTCAAGGCTCCAAACTGGATCAGTTTAAAATTCAGATGACAGTGAAACTGTGCCAGAAATTATATCAGGAAGGGATCGTGAGATATGTGCAAGTGACGGCACAATCGAAGCACTAGAAAGTGCAAGAAGGCTCAGTTCAAAATACCAAAACCCAGAAACATCAAAGCCTCACTAAAAAGCGAGGCTAAGATATGGTGCCGGCACACGGATTCGAACTGTGGACCTACTGATTACAAGTCAGTTGCTCTACCAACTGAGCTATGCCGGCATGGTGGAGTGCATTTTACAGATTTTTGATAGCCACGCAAGCCAAAAAATAACCGTTTAATCAGTTTCGGCAGAATTTGCTTATTTCAATCTAATGATTGAAAAGTTCTATGTTTGGGCATGTGTAAGGAAATTGCCCATATATCAAAATATGGGCGAGGGTGAAATTATAAGATTTGCTATGGATATGAGTTCGTTAAAAGGGTTATCTGTTTTTCAGGATGCGATCTAATTCTTGTGCACATTCCTCTAAAGTAAAGGCCATATCAAACTGCATTTGAGGTTTGAGTTCTTGAGCGAGGCTTCTCCACTGTTCGATGAGTCTTAAGGCTTTTTGAATTTTATGTTTATTGATGTCCTTGGCAATGGTTGGGGTATAACCGCCACGTTTTGCATTTTTAATCTGTTTTGCATAGTTTGCGCTGTTATTCATGTTCGCTCTCCGAATAGCAGTGTATCTATTTTTAACTTCAAATTTGAATGGCTTGGTTCACTTATTGATTTCTTTCTATCCTGTGGTTTTTATTCTCCTTTTAGATGATTTACCAGCAACATAACATAGCTTTGATGACAATGAAATTAAGCTATTTCTGTGCCAGTTATTTGCCTGAATACATAAATAACAGGCTGAAATAGATAAGGTATAGAAACTGTACGGTTCATTATATTTTGTAGCGGAGGGGGATGAAGATTCCAAGACCATCATTTCATTTTAAATGCTGATTCACTGTAGGCTTTTAGGAGAAAAAATATTTGTTATTTCAATAAGTTGGCTAGGATGAGTTATAGCTATATGTGATGCAAGAGCAGATAAGTTTTTGATTAATACAAGAATAATAGAAAAATTGAATACAAAAAAACCGAATCATGGGATTCGGTTTTTTAAAATTTTGGCGGTGAGAGAGGGATTCGAACCCTCGAAACGCTATAAACGTTTACACACTTTCCAGGCGTGCTCCTTCAGCCACTCGGACACCTCACCATAGGCCGAGGATAATAGCGAAAAAAACCAGCTATGCCAAGCTGAAACAATTGATTTGAAGAAAAACTTTTAACGTAGTGCTATGATTCGCAAAAATGCTTGTTAAAAACGAAGACAATTTATGCAAAGCACTGCACAAAAGGCAGCTCTTCCGGTCATTACACTGGCTGCGCTTGGAGTAGTTTTTGGAGATATTGGGACCAGTCCGCTGTATGCACTGCGCCAATGCTTCCTCACTGCACATCTCGCCATTAGCGAAGCTTCAGTACTCGGCATCCTGTCCCTGATTTTCTGGTGCATGATGCTGACCATCAGTTTTAAATACGTCACCATCATCATGCGTGCTGACAACAATGGTGAAGGCGGGATCATGTCACTCCTGGCATTGAACCTGCGTACCACACGAATTTCCGATCAAAAGAAAATTTTCCTGATCGCCTTGGGCTTTATCGGGGCATCACTATTTTTTGGTGACGGAATTATTACTCCGGCAATCTCCGTGCTCTCAGCCATCGAAGGCCTGAGTATTGCGACGCCCATTTTCAATCAATGGCTGGTGCCGTTATCGATCGGAATTCTGGCTGGACTGTTTATAATTCAGCGACATGGTACGGCGACGATGGGCAAGTTCTTCGGACCTTTAACCCTGCTCTGGTTTCTGTCCATTGGTGGCTTTGGTTTATGGAGCATTATCCAGACCCCATTTGTACTCTGGATGGTAAACCCTTACTGGGCTTATCACTTTGTGGTTGATCAGCCTTATGTGGCTTTTCTGACCATGGGGGCGGTGATCCTGACCATGACCGGCGGTGAAGCAATTTATGCCGATATGGGGCATTTTGGCCGTCTGCCGATTCGTCTAGCCTGGTTCATTATTGTCTTGCCGTGTCTATTGCTGAATTATGCCGGGCAAGGAGCATTGTTGCTGCGTAATCCTGAAGCACTAGAGAACCCTTTTTATATGCTGTTACCTGAGTGGGCCTTGTTCCCGATGATTGGACTGGCAACAGCAGCAGCGGTGATTGCTTCACAGGCAGTTATTACCGGGGTGTTTTCTATGGTCAATCAGGCCATTCAGTTGCGTTATTTGCCGCGCTTGTCGGTCAAACATACTTCGGCAGTGGAGCGCGGTCAGATTTATCTGCCTTTCATTAACTGGATGCTGTTTATCTCGGTCCTGATCCTGATTTTACTGTTTGAAAATAGTGCCAGTCTGGCCAGTGCCTATGGTGTTGCAGTGACCATGACCATGCTCTGCGGCACAATTCTGATCTCAATTCTGGCGTATGGCTTCTGGCGTTGGCCGGTATGGAAAGTGGCTTTATTTGCTGTGCCATTTTTGGCACTGGATTTGATCTTTGTTGCTTCAACTTCCTTAAAAATCGCTTCGGGAGGTTGGGTACCAATTCTGATCGGTGCAGTACTGTTTACAATTCTCATGACCTGGAAAGACGGGCGTGCTTTGGTGCTGACACGGCTTGAGCAGGATGCTTTGCCGATAGACTTATTTATTAAAAGTATCTCAATGGGGGACGGTACCAAGTTTGTACCAGGGGATGCTGTTTTCCTGACGGGCACACCCAATATTGTGCCGCATGCCATGCTGCATAACATTAAGCATAACAAAGTCTTACATGAAAGAAATATCATGCTCACGGTAATTACCCGCGACATTCCTTTTGTCGACAGACAAGATCGGATTGAGGTAGAAAAACTGAGTGAACACTTTTACCGGGTATTTATCTATTACGGTTTTAAGGATCAGCCCAATATTCCGGATGCGTTACAACAGGCCTATGAGCAATGGAATTTTGAATATGACCTAATGCAGATCAGTTTCTTTATTTCACGTGAACGGATTATGCATACTGTGGGTGAGGGCATGGCACCGTGGCGGGAAAAGCTGTTTATTTCCATGCAGCGTAATACTAGTCCGGTCAGTGATTTTTATCAGATTCCAACCAACCGTGTAGTCGAGCTGGGCACCCAGATCCAGATCTAAGTAAGATGAGAAATCAAAAAAACCAGAGCCATACTCTGGTTTTTTTATACAGAAAACAATAAACCGGCGAGTTTGGTTTATTGCTCAAGCTCTACCGCAGCTGGCATTTCAGGTGCCGCATTCAAAGGTTCTTCCATCTGTACTGGCTCTGCATCCGATTGCACCGCAACTTCAGCCTGTTCATTGCTTACCTCTGCTTCAATCACAGCGGCTTGCTGTTCTTCCTGTGCTGGTTGTGGTTGAGGCGCAGCCATAGACATGTTTGCCTCTACACCTGCCTCATTCATGCCAGGTTCTACCATAGCTGGTTGAGGAACAGTACCTGAATTTGGTGCCTGAGTCATTGCTGGATCATTAGACATTGGGGCGGGTGTATTTGGCATTGCGGGCTGTGGTGCCACTGTACGCGGGTCAACTAGGCGGATCTGGCCCGAATTTACCAAACTTTCTAAAGAGCCTTCCTGGCCATTCACTTTTGTACTGATTTTAGCTTTAGAGAGGCTTTCAAGTGTTTCACCCGGTTGAATGGTGGGTTCGGCAAATGCCCCTACGCTCATCACACTTGTAAATAATCCTAAACTTAATATTTTAGAGAATTTGGAATTCATAATTAACACCATTACTAATAATTGTACGAATTGGATAGGCGCTTAGCTTTACATACTCAGTCTATGAGGCCAAACAAAGCTACGTAAACACCGTGAAAATTCATTTAAAAAGAAATAAAAACCAGACAGTTTGTTACAACGAATGCGGTTTATACACAGTTATTGTTTATTTAGTAAACGAATAGTGGAGCCAAGATATACTTCGCTTATACAGCTTGTTAAGCTCAATTAAAGTCGGTGTTGATCTAAAAAGTACGTGTAAGAATGGCCAAGAAGCAGCGTAAATCCAAAAATTCATTTTTTCAGTTTTTAAATGATAATAGTATTAAAGTCATTCTGGGTGTAGTGGCTTCGAGCAGCTTCGCCATCGCTTTTGGTCAAGAAAAAATCAGTCAATGGGTATCACTGTCATCCTCTACCGATTCTGCCTGCCTGAACCAGTTTTACCGTGATGTACCCCCTTACCTGATGAGAGAGAGCCTGAAAAAAGACAGTTATTCACTGTGTTTTAATGGCTTTAATGTAGAGTATTCCGGAGTATCCAAGACCCCGCTCTGGGTGGCAGAAGCTTTAACGCCGGCACGCTTAAGCAAGAAAATTCCTCGTGAAGACAGTTTTCATGAAGAAGAGCGGGTTAGTGCGAAACATCGTGCCACATTGGCGGATTATCGCGGGTCGGGCTATGACCGGGGGCATATGGCACCCAATGCTGACATGCCGACTAAAGCGGCACAGTTTGACAGTTTTTCCTTGGCCAATATGGTGCCGCAGGCGCCCAAGAACAATCAGCAGGTCTGGCGTGAGCTGGAAGAGGCTACCCGTGCGATTGTGACCAAGCAAAAGCAGGATGTCTATGTCATCACCGGTCCGGTATTTGCAGGGAAAAAACTCAAAACCATCGGCAATGGTGTAATCGTGCCGACTGCGGTCTATAAAGCAGTTTATATGCCGAAAACCGGTGCCATTGGTGCCTACTATGCTCCGAATGATAATTCACTCAAAGTACGTATAGTCAGTGTCTGTTATCTGGAAGAACAGTTGGGAATTAACCTGTTCCCGCAGCTCACTGAAGAGCAGAAGCGCAATACTTATCGCCTGCCATTGACAGCCAAGGCAGTAAAAGCCAACCAGAAAATTGAATATTCGAACTGGGATGCGGAAAGCCAGTGTGCCGAAGACGTTTCCAAAGAAAACCTGCAGGCGCTGCAACGCCAGTTCAAATTTGCCTCAAGCGGCTCGACCTCACCTGCAGCTGGCAGTGCGATGGATAGCGCAACGCAAGATACTATCGTGAAACAGCTGATTGATGCCTTATTGCAATATATTTTGCAGCTGTTGAAATAAGTTTGCTGAAAAAACCGGAATTCAGGTAGCATCGATATCACAGCTTGATTAGAAAATAACAAAGACAGGTGAAAAGGATATGTTTAAAGCATTTGAAAATGGCAACGAATCCCATGCCATTCATGATCTGACTTTGGAAAATGATCTGGACTGCGTCAGCCTGTATGGTAACTTGCAGATCACCAAGGATCAGCAGGGGCTGAAAGTGGCCAAAGCCTTGCAGGCTTTTATCGATGATGTCGTGCAGCAGCTCGAGAACACACCTGACCTGCCAGAAAAAATTCAGCGTAATGACCTGGATGAAATTGAAAATCCATTTTTATAAAACGTGCAGCTCTGTTTTTCTGCACGTTCTAAGGGAAACATGCAGAAAATGAACTTATAAATTAGATAGAGATTTTTATATCTCTATCCCTGCAAGCACTAGTTTTTCTTTTCCAGCAGGGTCTTGTAAATCAATGCGCCAATAATGCCGCCAACTATCGGGGCAACCCAGAATAACCACAATTGACTCAATGCTGCAGTCTGTGCAAAAAGTGCTACACCTGTACTACGCGCAGGATTGACCGAAGTATTGGTCACGGGAATACTGATAAGGTGAATCAGGGTCAGGGCAAGACCGATGGCAATTGGCGCAAAGCCAACAGGTGCACGACGATCAGTAACTCCCATAATTACAATCAGAAAGATTGCAGTCAGTATAATCTCGATGATTAATGCCGACCCCATAGAATAATGGGCGGGCGAGAGTTCAGCAAAACCATTGCTGGCAAAAGCACCGGTACCGGTAAATCCTAGCTGACCTTGTACAATCACATACAGTAACCAGGCGGCCAGAATTGCACCAATCACCTGTGAGACGATATAGGGAAGCAGCTGTTTAGCTTCAAAACGTCCACCTGCCCATAAGCCCACACTGATCGCAGGATTAAAGTGTGCTCCCGAGATATGACCGAGGGCATAAGCCCCGGTGAGTACGGTTAAACCAAATGCCAAGGCGACGCCAGCGAAACCAATTCCCAGTTCCGGAAAAGCCGCTGCTAATATCGCGCTGCCGCAACCACCGAAGACCAGCCAGAACGTACCGATCAATTCTGCAATATATTTATCCATAGTGTATTCCTTTATTGTTTTTATTTGCTTTTTTTAAATTTTATATCAGTAAGCTGCAATAGGGAGAGCAGATTGCTGCTGTCTTTATTCGTGCCTGTCAGGGTTCACGACATTGAGATGCTTTCTAATCGCCATTGTTGTGGCGTCAGCTTGGTCCACTGCTTGAATGCCCGCTGAAAGGCACTCTGTTCAGAATAACCGAGTAACATTGCGGTTTCTTGCAAGCTCAAGTGTGGATCTTTCAGGTATTGCATGGCCATCATGCAGCGGATTTCCTGCATCCGTTGCTGGTAGGTTTTGCCCTGTTTCTGCAAATGGCGCTGTAACTGACGCACTGAAAAATTCATCTGCTCGGCAATATGCTCAATCTGGAACAGGTTTTTTTGCAGGCCAATCAGAATCGCCTGTTGCAGTTGCTGATCAATCAGGGTGGAGTGCGGGAATTTTTCTAACAGTGCGTTGGCCTGTTGCATCAACAGTTTCTGCAAGGTCTGGTCGCCCTGTTTCAGTGGCATGGAAAGTTCACTTACATGTACCAATACCTGATTTTTAGCTTGGGAAAAACGGACCTTACAGCGGAAATGCTGTTCATAAAGGGAAATTTTTTTGGGCATTGGATGCTGAAAATGTACTTCATATAACTGTACACCACGCGGATCCTGAACAATGGTCTTAATGAACTCGGTCATCAGTGCAATGGCGATTTCATCGGTCAATTGGGTATTCAAATTAAAAGGGACTTCGGCCCAGCCAATCGACACATAATCACCTTCCCACTGCAGCTGGAGTGGACCGCCATCATAGATCAGGCGATGATAATCATGATAGCGCATGAACGCCTCCCCCAAGGTTTCACTTGAGAGGGTCAGATAGCCAATGATCCCGAGATGTTTGACTTCTACCAGTTGGGCTATTTCCAGACCCAGAGCAGGTCGTTGCAGCTGTTGATCAAGTGTTGTTAACAGCTCACGCCACAGGACGAAATCGAAGCATTCGAGGTTTTGAATGGCCAATAATTTCTTAGGGACCTCAAGCTGTTTCAACTGATAATAGTCCAAAAGCAAATGTCCTAAACCCCCGTATACCGAGCCTACGTAGTCTTTTAGAACCAGCATTTTTAATTCTTTTATTTTGTCGTATTTTGTCAATCATATTGAATATTTTGGTCAATATCTAGTCCTTTATTTAGCCTATATTCAAAATAGACCAAGAGGTAAAAGATCATGTGGAAAGGTTTTCTGGTAGGACTCGTCGTTGCAAATGGGTTTGAATGGTTTGCGCATAAGTATGTATTGCATGGTGTTCACCGGCCGGGACAGAGCCGCTATAGTCCGGTGCCGGAAAGTATGCGCTCCCATTGGGAACATCACCGGGTTGTGCGCAAAACGGAATTTTCCGATTTCGGTTATGTAGAAGGACTGGATAACTGGCGTACCCGTAATGAAATAGCTTCACTTGCAGTGGTCGCAACCGTTTTTGGACTCAGTTTTTATCCTTTTTCCAAAGGCATGACACTGGCCGCCCTATATAGTGCAGGCAACTATTATTATTTACATCGCCGGGCTCATCTGGAACCGGAATGGGCCAAAAAGAAATTGCCCTGGCATTATGATCATCATATGAATAGCAATCAGGATGCCAACTGGTGTGTCACCAAGCCCTGGTTTGACTATCTGTTCGGTACCCGGGTGATTTCCTCGGCAGATTTGCAGGAGCAGAACCCTTTGGGTTTGATTTTACCTGCACCGATCTCGAAAAAACTGAACAGCTGGGCAGAGCAATATTTTCCGGTTAAATGGGCTGATGCCTCTAATAAAATGCTGCAAAAGACTACAAAAATACGGTAATAAAGCAGCTAAATACAGAGTCGGCAGACTAAAACTGGCCATTGTCGTGATTTGTCAATAAAAGGCAATTGTAGTGTCAATATTGTAGAGCTGATTTCACTTATATTTGCTCATGTCGGTGAGCAAAAGCCTCCTACTGATATGTTTCTGGGTGTAATGAGTTATTTTGAATACCAAGTGCTGTAGTCTTATCTTGGTTTTATAAGGAGTCGTAAGACTCCTTTTTTTTTGTCTTGTATTCGTCTGTCTGCTTGAGTCCACGCATAAAAAAAAGAGTGTTTATAAAAACACTCTTTAATCAAATCATCATCTGAAATGTCTTAAAGACGCATTTCAATCCCTTGGGCTGCCATATAGGCTTTGGCTTCCGGAATGGTATGCTGGCCAAAATGGAAAATTGAAGCGGCCAGTACCGCATCGGCACCACCATGAATAATGCCGTCTGCCAAATGCTGTAAATTACCTACACCACCAGAAGCAATAGTAGGAACCGTGACGCAGTCATTGATGGCACGCATCAGGGCAATATCATAACCGGCTTTGGTGCCATCAGCATCCATCGAGGTAATCAGCAATTCGCCAGCGCCGTAACTGGTCATTTTCACCGCCCATTCAATCGCATCAATCCCGGTTTCCTTACGGCCACCGTGGGTGAAAATTTCCCATTTATGGTCACCGGTTTTTTTGGCATCGATCGCCACAACGATACATTGTGCGCCAAAGCGTTGAGAGGCTTCCTGCACAAACTCGGGATTATAAATGGCTGCCGAGTTAATGCTGACTTTATCTGCGCCGGCATTGAGCAATAAACGGATATCTTCGACTTTACGGACACCACCCCCGACAGTCAGAGGCACGAATACAGATTCGGCCATACGTTCCACGGTACGGTAAGTCGTGTCGCGTCCATGATGTGTAGCGGTAATATCAAGGAATGTAATTTCATCGGCACCTTGTTCATTATATCGGCGCGCCACTTCGACCGGGTCGCCCGCATCACGAATATCAAGGAACTGGACACCCTTGACCACGCGGCCGTTATCCACGTCCAGACAAGGAATAATACGTTTAGCTAGCATAAATTTTTCCAATTATTACAGCCGATTATGAAACTCACCCACGCAAGCGCTACACCTTGGCAGATGGAAACGGTATTCTAGCAAAATTATGTAAGTTTTTTCGCAGGTTTTCTATGTCGGTTTATACCACTTTGACTTTAAAGGAAGTTCAGGATTTTGCAGCGCCTTATGGTTTAAAGGCGATTGATCTGATTCCCATTCAAGGCGGTATTCAAAATACCAACTATTTTTTAGTCTGCGAAGACCAGCAATATGTGCTGACCGTATTTGAAGATATGGATGAACAGGCAGCAGGCGAACTGGTTCCGGTTCTGGAACATCTGGGGCAGGCTGGGTTGGCTGTTCCGGTGCCTTTATCGCATTCAGGCAAAGCGATTCACAGTATTAAAGATAAACCGGCACAAATTGCACCGCGCCTGATGGGTGAACATCCGATGCCATCTACCATCGGACAAGTTGAAGCGATTGCAGTGGCTCAGGCGAAAATGCACGTGGCGTTACAAGACTTTAAACTGCAACGTAATTTCGTACGTGATCATGCATATTGGCTGGCAGTGTCTCAAGAGATCAAACCAAGCTTGAGTCCGGCAGATAAAGTCTTGCTGGGTAAACTGTTAGGTTTATATGAGGCTTTAACGGCGGTATATCCGGACCGTCCACGCGGTTTTATTCATTCAGATCTGTTCCGTGACAATACTTTATTTGAAGGCGATCAGCTGAATGGTATTCTGGATTTTTATGAGTTGAATCAAGATGAATTCCTGTTTGACATCGCGATTACGTTAAATGATTTCTGTACTGAATATCCTGACGTGGTCCTTAATAAAGAAAAGGCCAATGCCTTTTTAAAAGCGTATGAAACCGTTCGTCCCTTAACTGAGGATGAAAAATCCTGTCTGGAACTTTATCTGGCCATGGCGGCTGGGCGTTTCTGGATGATGCGCCTGCAGGTGGCACAGCGTAATGCAGCACTGGGTCGGAATGGCGAAGATATTTTGCAAAAAAATCCGGACGAAATGCGTAATATGCTGATTGAACGCTTAAAATTCGTCACTGCTTAAACAATCAGATTAAAAAGGATAGGGGATATGCGCGATCAGGGACGCTTAGTGGAATGGTTTGATGAACAGGGCTATGGTTTCATTCAGCCCAGTGACCCCGCCAAAGATCGCGTATTTCTGCATATCAAGGATTTTGCCAAGCCTGGCCCACGTCCAATCGTGGGCTGTGCGCTGGATTATCTGGTCGTTCTAGATGAACGTGGACGTTATCGCGCGCAGCAGGTGATGTACCTCAAAGCATCGCAAAGCAAAGGTCTGCAAGCCAAACTCAAGCCGTCCAAGCCGCAGCAGACACAGAAATTACAACCCATGCAAATTGCCTGTGTGGGTTATCTTCTGTTTCTGGTCGTTCTGACGCTGGCGGGTTTACTGAATGGATTGGTCTTATTGCTGGTCAGCCTGATGAATGCACTGAGCTACTGGCTCTACGCACAAGACAAGGAAGCAGGACAGCTGGGTAATCGCCGTATTCCGGAAAATACCCTGCATCTGGTGGCCTTCTTGGGCGGCTGGCCGGCAGCCTGGCTGGCACAGCAGAAATTACGCCATAAAACACAAAAACAACCGTTCCGGCAGATATATTTTTGTACCATAGGCTTTAACATCATTTTGATTCTATGGCTGATTTCCCCATTCAATAGCTTAAATATCTAGGGGAAAATACGAGGAGGGGATGTGAACTATTCCATTGATAAAGACCCAAACCGCACACTGACTTTTGCATTATACATTTTATATATCGTGGCCATTTTTAGTGCTGGCCTGCTGGCTGTTGTAGCCCTCATCATTAACTATGTAAAACGGCGCGATGTACGTGGTTCCATCTTTGAAAGCCACTTTACCTGGCAGATCCGCAGTTTCTGGTGGTATCTGTTCTGGAATATTATTGCTTTTGTTCCCTTCCTGTTCCTGTTCTTTACTCATGAAGATCCCGATCTATTTGCCGGCGTAACCTTTGGTGCTTCCGCTTTCTGTTTGATTGTCATTTTTGTTTCCTGGATCTGGATTGTCTATCGGGCGATCCGCGGTATCATGCGTTTAAATGACAACAAGCCGATGTATAACAAATAATTTTAGCCGTATTTCCCCAGAGAAAAAATCCCCCTTTTAAGGGGGATTTAGTGGAATTAAGAAAGATCTTGCTTTAATTCTTCTGTTGGTTCTTTTCTTAAAAACTTTGGTTTCCATTCACTGACAATCACGCCAAGCACCACCATCAATCCACCGACTAGCGCGAGCGCAGGTAGACGTTCTCCGGCCAGACGACCAAACAGGGCTGCCCATACCGGTTCGCCGGCATAGATAATCGCTGCCTGCGAAGGATTGACCATGCGCTGCGCCCAGTTCATCACCAGTTGAATCAAGGCACTGGCAATACCTAAACCGACTAAAATTCCTGCCAGATGCCAGTGAAATTCGGGTAGCTGAGATTCACCTAAAACGGGTGCGATCATAAAACAGAACAATGATGCAAAAATCAGTTGCAGCACTGTAACCCGGCGTACATTGACCCGTTCAGCAAAATGGCTGATGAAAATAATCTCCAGTGCAATTGCAATCGAACCAAGCAACGTCAGGGTTTGCCCGAAACTGAGCTGAATTGCAGCAAAGCCATTGCCTGTCAAAAATACCAGACCGGTAAAGGCAAACAGCGCTCCGATCCAGGTCATCACCTGTGGTTTTTTAGCAAACAATAGCCAGAGCAGGATCGGGACCAGCGGCACATACAAGGCGGTTAAAAAAGCCGATTCACTGCTGCTAATGGTCTGTAAACCCACTGTTTGGGTGCCATAACCAATGGAAATCATAAATCCAATCACCGCGCCGGCGAACGCCTCTTTCAGGTTCATGCCTTTTAGCGACTTCAGTGAAATCAGGGTGACGGCAAGCGCTGCTGCAGCAAAGCGCAGACCGACAAATATCATCGGACTGCTAAAATTCAGCCCGTATTGCACAGTAATAAAACTGCCTCCCCAGATAATGGTGATCAGGATCAGGGCGAGTTGCGGCGCTTTCACCATCCAGCCGGAGTGATTTTTGGAAATAAGTGTAGACATGCGAGGAGATCAGAAAAATAAAAAATAAAAAAGAGGTCCGAAGACCTCTTTTACAGCAGGCTTAATTATAGCGCTTGTTGCTCATCTAGCAATAACTGTGCTTCACGTAAACTTAAGGTACCTTCGTAAATTGCACGACCGGTAATTGCGCCTAAAATACCCGGTTGGTCTTTCAGGTTACGTACGTCATCCAGATTGGTCACGCCACCTGAAGCAATCACAGGCAGGCCTGAATATTGTGCCAGGTTTACGGTCTGTTCAATGTTTACACCCTGCATCATGCCATCACGCGCGATATCCGTATAGACAATGCTCGATACGCCAGCATCGGCAAAACGTTTCGCCAGGTCAGTGGCTTTAACATCAGTCACATTGGCCCAGCCATCTGTTGCCACCATGCCATTCATGGCATCAATACCCACAATAATGTGGCCAGCAAACTTTTGACAGGCTTCTTCAACAAATTCAGGGTCCTGAACTGCTTTGGTGCCAATAATCACAAAAGAAACACCAGCTTGCAGATAATGCTCGATGGTTTCCAGAGAACGGATACCACCACCAATCTGGATCGGCAAGTCAGGCTGGGATTTGACAATGGCTTCAACCACTGGCTTATGGATTGGCGTACCTGCGAAAGCACCGTTTAAATCTACCAGATGCAAGCGGCGAGCGCCTTCATTTACCCAATGCTGTGCTGTTGCGACCGGATCGTCTGAAAATACGGTATCGTCTTCCATACGACCTTGTTTTAAACGGACACATTTGCCATCTTTCAGGTCAATTGCAGGAATGATCAGCATGCTTTCGCTCCTTGCTCAATCTTTAGAATGAATTTCAGTGGCTTCATCTTAGCAAATAAAGTCGAAATTTCTAACTCTTAAACGGTATGAATAAAGAAAACCTGTACACAGACAGGTAGGAGTTAGGTAATTTATTTTAATGGCATTAATGAGTCTGCGAGTGAATGGAGATCAGATCTTTATAGTAGGTCGCGTATCGAACTGAGCATCAGTCAAAATGGTAAAAAGACATTGCTGTTGAAACTCCGTTTCCGACCTTGCTCATCCTAGCTTTCATTCGTATATCAAGCAATATCGAAGTCATCCTTGTCATGCCAGACGCAATACGTGGCTCAAGTGCTTAAGCCGTCGATGAGGGGCGGATTCTCAATTTCAGTGACGTATTGGGAATCTCTTTGGGTAAAAGGCCCCGCCGCAACAATTCTTCAAATACCAGCATGGGCGCATAGGCATCTGCTGCTGCATAATCAATTTGTGCCGGGCTGAGCTTCTTGCTGGCCCAGTTCGAGGTACTAATCCGTTTGGATTTAGGAAAATTTACTTGAAATAGCAAAGCCATGGCATTTTTTAATCCGACCGGATTATTGAAGCCAAAAGCTTTAAAACATTTGGACAGTTCGACCACGCTGTTGAGTTCAATGCCTTTTTTACGGAACAGGTGCGCATCATTTTTCAGGCCAAAACCAACCTTGATCTGGTCTCGACTGGCAAAGATCGGTTTAAGAAAATCCCAGATCGAATCATTCATTTGAAATAAATAGGCTTTATCTAAAGTAGCTAGCTGAATCAGATGTGGCCCAGTGGAGACTTCACCGACTTTAAAGGTGGGCTTGGATTCAGAATCGAAACCCAGGACTGCACAGCTTTTTAGCTCCTGTTCAAGGGCATGACATTGTTCCAGACGATTAATCACCTGAATCTGTTGCATCGGAAGATTTTTAAATACAGGAAAAGTCTGAATTTGTTCCTTGCTTGGTAAAGTATCCAGCAGCTGTTGCATAAGCTTCAATCATGAAATGAATGCGTTCAGCTTAATCACTTTTGTTGTTCTAGGCAAAAATAAAGCCCATGAAGAATGGGCTTTATGCAAAATTTAACAAGGATTAGTCAGTGTGATAGCTACTCTGTTCCATCTGCGCCTGTTGAGCCTGAGCCACATAGTCTTGATATGCCGGAAGCGCAATCGCAGCCAGAATAGCTAAAGGGAAAATTAAAAAATAGAGCCAGCCTAAAACCTTTTCCCATGTTCGGGTGCTGCGTCGAGGGCCATATTGGTTGGGACGGTCATCCCCTTTGGCAAAAATTAAGTAAAGGATAAAAATCAGATTGACCAGCGGAATGAGGATAAGTAAGGATAACCATCCTGTGTGATTACGGTCATGTAGACGGCGAATAGTAAAAACAAAACTAAAATACAGCATGACCAAGTAAGCGAGTCCGATGAGAACAGTTGCAACCATGGATGAGCCTGCCAGGGTAGAGCTATCCATAAATAGGCCAGGTGAAAAAGCTGCAATCATCCCAATGATGATCAGGAGCGAAAAGGTCATTAGCATGTTCCAGCCGAGATAAGACAAGCGGCCAAAACGACCATTTGGGCTTAAAGCTGATCCATTACTTGGATAGTGTGGATTCATTATTGTATTTCCCCTGAATTTAATTATTTTTAAATATAATGAGTTACTTCAAAATAATAACAATTTTAATGACTAAAAAATAGTCAGAATTCTGGCAGTGAACTAATCTAAATGAATAAAAAAAGCCCGCAGATGCGAGCTTTTTAGAAACTTTAAAAATCCTGAGATTAGATCTTCCAATCCACAAAGTTTTTCAATAACTGTAAACCGGCGGTATGGCTCTTTTCCGGATGGAACTGGGTCGCAAACAGGTTTTCTTTATGAATTGCGGTACAGAACTCAATGCCATAGGTACAAGTCGCTGCCACCAGGTCTGAATCTTGTGGTTCTACATAGTAACTGTGCACAAAGTAAAAACGCGCGTCCTGTTCGATATTGTTCCACATCGGATGATCAGGATCGGCCTGATGCACCTGGTTCCAGCCCATATGTGGCACTTTTAAGCCCGCCATTTCCGGAAAATGCTTAACCGCACCTTCGAAAATACCCAGTGCATCGGTACCACCATTCTCTTCAGAATATTGCATCAAGGCTTGCATACCCACACAAATGGCCAGTACCGGCTTGTTAAATACGGCGCTGCGTACCACTTCATCAATCCCGGCTTCGTGCATACCTTGCATGCAGTCACGCATCGCGCCTACGCCCGGAAAAACAATCTTGTCTGCTTGTGCAATCAGTTTTGGATCATTGGTCACATCTACTGTAGCACCGACATGTTCTAATGCTTTTGCCGCAGAGTGCAAATTTCCCATGCCATAATCAAGAAGGGCAATACGGGTCATTACAGCGTACCTTTGGTTGAAGCTACCGTATTGGCAGCACGTGGATCGACTTCACAGGCCATACGTAGCGCACGCGCAAATGCTTTAAATACGCTTTCGATCTGGTGATGGCTGTTTTTGCCCTTCAGATTGTCGATATGCACGGTCATCAGCGAGTGGTTCACAAAGCCCTGGAAGAATTCAGAGAACAGGTCTACATCAAAACGGCCGATCATGGCACGGGTAAATGGAATATCCATAAACAGGCCTGGACGACCCGACAGATCGACCACGACACGGCTTAAAGATTCATCAAGTGGCGCATAGAAATGACCATAGCGTTTCAGGCCTTTTTTATCGCCCAGCGCTTGCGCGAAAGCCTGACCCAGCGTAATACCGCAGTCTTCTACAGTATGATGATCGTCAATTTCCAGATCGCCCTCACAATGAATATCAATATCAAACAGGCCATGCCGCTTGATTTGATCAATCATATGATCTAAAAAGGGAATACCCGTGTTTAAGGTGCCTTGACCAGTACCGTCGAGATTCAAACGAACTCGAATTTTGGTTTCGTTGGTATTTCTTACCACTTCACTGATACGATCTGTCATAGACACGTTCCTCAAATACGTCAAAATGATTGATGTAGAAAATATTTTCGCCGTGACGAAGTCACCGCATATTAGATTGCTCAGGAGGGTTTATCAATGCCTATCACCGTACATGCTTATACTTCTTTAGAAAATGACGAAGTGCGCAGCCAGCTTGAGCGACTGTATGACACGAGCCCGGAATTTAGCGACGGGTCAGATGCCATGGAACAACTAGAGCAAAACCTTGCACAGTATACCTCAGTTTATAGCGCAGAATTTAATAGCAAAATTATTGGGGCAATCTGGTGCACCGGGCAGGGCGAAAGCCGGATTCTGGAAAATATCGTGGTGCATCCGGCTAACCGTGGTCGGGGTGTGGCAGAAAGGCTGGTGAGTGAGGTCTGTCGCATGGAAGAAGACAAAGGCGTGAAAAATTTTGTACCGGGCTGTGGGGCCATTCATCGTTGTCTGGCCAATCTGGAAAAGATCTAAAGATAGAGCAGTCAGAAGCAGCCTTAAGGCTGCTTTTTTATGTAAGCAAGCGTCTAGATCTGTTTTAATTGCTAAGGTCTTTGGTAAAAACTGTTTGAATTATGACTCAAATTTACCGGAGTTGATGGAAAAGTAAACATTTGATGAAAATTATTCTCTCCGCTCTTGACGATTTATAATGGAGACTGTTTAATACGCGACATCGGCGTGATAGCTCAGTAGGTAGAGCAACGGATTGAAAATCCGTGTGTCCCCAGTTCGATCCTGGGTCTCGCCACCATATTTTAAAACGATTTAAAAGTTTTCAATCCCTGATCCCATCAGGGATTTTTTTTAGGACAAAAATCAGTCACTCAAATATTTTTTTCATAATTTTGATTGACTAATGAAGCCAGATACGGCTTAATACACCGCATCGGCGTGATAGCTCAGTAGGTAGAGCAACGGATTGAAAATCCGTGTGTCCCCAGTTCGATCCTGGGTCTCGCCACCATATTCAAAAAAATCCTCAAACCATGTTTGGGGATTTTTTTTGTCCGCACTAAAGTCATATCAAGATTTTTCCTAATTTTTCAGTCTTTTTAATTCCTTCTTTTTTAGTTTAAGCTGTTTTTATTCGTCATTTACCGTTTATCAAACTTAACAATAGGCGCTGGTATTATTTGTAAGCTTTCAGTCAGATGCTTTCCCTTTTCCAAACGAGGGTGAATATGATGAATCTCCTGAAACCCATAATACGAAGCCTGATAGCCACCTGTATGGCTTTGACTTTACCGTTATTAGGTCATGCTGGCTCTACGAGTGAATCTGATTCCGTGATACTGCCTATGCTTACCGTAATGGCAGAACCTGAACTGCGTGCGGTGATTGAAGTTGTGCCTTACCAAGAAGATGCAGCTCAACAACAGGCCTTGCAAATGCGCCTGATGGAAATTGAACGTGATATCCAGTCTTATAGCGTCGATGCTGATTTTGTCGCAAATATTGATGTCATGCGTGCACCTGCTCCTCCAGATCTGGACAGCCTGCCTGTGATCTTCCAAGAATATGTGCTGGCTGTAGCACAGGGCTTATTGTCTTCAGATCCACGAAATGGGCTGTATGTGGTGTTGCAACCTTTTGGTATTAATCGCGATGCCACCACCGTCCAGATTGCCCGTGAGCAGTTTAATTCCTACCGGAACCAGCTTAATCTTTCACTGCCATCTCCTTCCAGGTAAGCCGTGCCCGGCATTGGACTTTACTAGTTGCGGGCTTGTGTAGCAGCAACTAAAGATCAAAAACAAGCAGGAAGTTGAAATAAATTTCCTGCCAAATCGGTGTTTTATCTTCATAGTTAAATATTGCTGGAAAAATTGAACATCTTGAATTGTGTCTAAAAAATAAGCATAGTGGATAGAAGTCTACAAGATCTGACGGATAGAACTGGAGCGTGTACATGCCGCGTGTTTTTATGATTTTAGCTGCTGTGACACTGGCAATTTTTATTGGGCTGTTTTATCAGCATTCTGTCCAGCAAAAACATCAGGCCGAGCTGCTGGAATATGAAACAGTACTAGAAGAAAAAACCGAAAGCATTGCACAGCAGGCACAGGACTGGTCTAAACCGATTCAGATCGAGCTGGAAGATGACCGTCTGGAGGGCGACTATGCCATTATGGCCGAATTTATGCTGGGGCAATTGCGTGACAGTGCCGAGGAACGTAACCAGTATCTACGGGATCTAAAAGCGGCCAACTGGCAGAATTTTCTGGATATTAACCGCTTGGCCAAGGACCAGACCCAAGATTATAAAGAAACTGAAGCCATGCTTAAGCAAGTCCATCAAATTATGGACATCTATCAGCAGAAAATCCAGCAACGTGATGCTGAGCTGATCGACAAGGCACAGCAACTGGATATTAAAAACCGTTATCGCCAGCAACTGACCCAGAATCTGAAAGATAGTCAGCAAAATAGTAATGCGCATGTCATTTTCGAAATCGAAAAACAGAATTTAGCCAAGGCAGATGCTTTATTTGCAGTCTTAAAAAAGTATAAATGGCAAAAGAAAAATAACATGTTTATGTTCTATGACGATAAAGCGGTGAAAGAGTTTAATGCGCTGTACAAGGAAATTCTGGACCTGAACAAGCAGATGCAACAAGTCGCGAGCGCTAACCAGAAAGCAGTAGAAAACAAGTTATGACCTGTCTTGGATGGTCGGCCAGATTACTGTCATCCACTGCTCAATACGGGTTACTGAATTGAAGCTGTCAAATCCAGGCAGCTTTTTTTATTTTCTGGATAGTCCTCATCTTGCTATTGTATGGACACAGCGTACATAAGCATGATTTTAATTCCGGCATCAACAGTCTATGCTCGAAAGTAACAGCCGCTGCTTAAACAATAAAAGGTGGCATATGGGCTAAGTGGAGGGAAGTCAATCATGCAAGAACTGAAATGTTATAAGGAGTTTCCGGTCTGGACACAGCAGAGTATTCCTCAGGGTTTCAAAAATAAGCACAATACCAAAGCAGGCACCTGGGCAAAACTGACCGTCTTAAAAGGTAAGGTACATTTTGCCATGCTGGACCAATCTGGCGAGGTGCAATCCGAGCATGTGTTTACTCCAGAGCAGCAACCGCCATTTATTGAGCCTGAGGTATGGCACAAAATTGTCTCTGCCAGTGAGGATGCCGAATGCCAGCTGCGTTTTTATTGCCGGCCTGATGATTATTTCAGCAAGAAATATCATTTGAATCCTACCCATTCTGAAGTATTGGCCGCCATGCCCTATTTAAAGGGTGGTCGTGCCCTGGATATCGGCTGTGGTACAGGACGTAATGCGCTTTATTTAAGCCAGAACGGCTTTAAAGTAGATGCCTGGGATGTCAATGAAAACAGTTTGCAAACCTTAAGACAAATTGTGCAGACGGAGCAGATTGAGCATATTCAGGCGCAGCGTCGCGATCTCAACACGGATACCAGTATTACAGGCCAATATGACTTTATCTACTGTACTGTAGTGATGATGTTCCTTGAGGCAAAAACCATTCCGCCGCTGATTGCACAAATGCAGCAGGCGACAGTTCCGGGTGGTTATAACCTGATTGTCTGTGCCATGGATACAGACGATATTCCGGTACAGCCAGACTTTCCATTTAGTTTTAAACCGGGTCAGTTAAGCGAGCTGTACGAAGGGTGGAAGCTGATCAAATACAATGAGAATGTTGGCGAACTGCATCGGGTGGATGAACAGGGTCATCGGATTAAACAGCACTTTGCCACCATGCTAGCGCAGAAGGTTGAATAGAAGATTGAGGATTTTTTTAAATTCCTGAATTAAATCATCCAAAACAAAAAAAGATGTCAGGCTGACATCTTTTTTATGCTTAAAAAAATACTAAGCCGCTTTTTTAAACCAAGAGAACCAGCCTTTTTTCTCAGCTTTTACTTCTGCTTTTTCAGCAGCAGCGTCTTTGGTTTCTACTGCTTCAGTTTGCGCAGCTTCAACGTGTTGTTCTGCTGTAGCTTGAGCTGTTTCTACTTGAGTTGTCGCTTCTGTTTTTACTGCTTCAGCTTTAGTTTCAGCCGCTTGTTGAGTTGCAGCAACAGTCGCTTGAGCAGCTTCAACTTTTGCTTGTACAGGTGCAGCAGTTTCTTTAGCAACAGTTTGGGTTGTTTTAGTTACAACAGTTGCTGGTGTAACTTGAGCTTCAGTTGCCATTGCAGATGCAGAAGTCGCTAAGATTGCAGTCGCGATCATTGTTTTAAGCATGTTCATATAAATCCTTTTAAGGAAATAGGAAAAAAGAGGCTTGATCATACATATATAAAATTTAAGTGATTCATAAATAGGATTTTATTGGTTGATTATTCAACTGAAATTACAAAGGGATAACATTGCTTAGAAAGGTACAAGTTCAAAAGAACTTGATAAGTTGGTTCAGGTACATTTCGGTGGCCTCCGAAATCATTCATACGGCTTAAGTTATTTTTATAAAACCAATTAGAAATCATAGCTAGCTTATAGCACTGATAATTTAGAATTTCTTTTAATAAAAAACCCCGCACTAAGCGGGGTTTCTTTTATCGAGGTATTTAAAAATTAAACACGTTCGATCACTGTTGCAATACCTTGGCCAAGGCCGATACACATCGTCGCAAGACCGATTTGCGTATCTTGTTGTTCCATTACGTTTAACAACGTTGTTGTGATACGCGCACCAGAACAACCCAATGGGTGACCCAATGCAATCGCGCCACCGTTTAAGTTTACGATGTCTTGCTTGTCATACAGACCTAAACCTTTAAGAACAGACAAGCCTTGTGCCGCAAATGCTTCGTTTAACTCAACCGTTTGCATGTCTTCAATTTTAAGACCAGCACGTTTAAGTGCTTTGTGTGTTGCTGGAACCGGACCGTAACCCATGATCGCAGCATCACAACCTGCAACTGCCATAGAGCGAATCACAGCACGTGGTTTAAGACCTAAAGCTTGAGCACGTTCAGCAGACATCAGCAGCATGGCAGATGCACCGTCAGACAAGGCTGAAGAGGTTGCTGCAGTCACTGTACCGCCTTTCGGATCAAAGACTGGGCGTAAAGCACGGAAGGTTTCGATATTGGCATCCGGACGGATCACTTCATCGATATCACACAGCATTTTGTAGCCATCTGCATTGTGACCTTCAATACCAACAATCTCGTTCTCGAACAGACCATTTTCAGTCGCAGCCCAGGCACGGCGGTGAGATTCCACACCAAACGCATCCTGTTCTTCACGGGTAATGCCGTTCATACGACCCAACATTTCAGCAGTCAGACCCATCATGTTCGACGCCTTAGCATAATGCTTAGACGCTTCAGGGTTCAGGTCGATACCGTGCATCATGCCAACATGGCCCATGTGCTCAACACCACCGATGATGAAGATATCACCCTGGTTCGTCGCAATTTGCGCAGCCGCAGTGTGAATCGCCTGCATAGACGAACCACAAAGACGGTTTACCGTTTGACCTGCAACAGTCTTCGGCAAGTCTGCCAGTAATGCGATATTACGGGCAATATTCATACCTTGTTCTAGGGTTTGGTTCACACAGCCCCAGATGACGTCTTCAACTTCATTCGGGTCGAATTCGTTACGTACCAACAGGGCACGGACAAGCTCAGCAGACATTGAGTCGGCACGTACATTGCGGAACATGCCGTTTTTGGATTTACCCATTGCTGAACGCACGCCATCAACGATGACAACGTCACGTGGATTTAAAGTAGCCATTCACGTTGCTCCTTAACCGTAGAATTTTTTGTTGTTAGCAGCCATTTCACGCAACATTTCTGGCGCTTCATAAGCTTTACCAAGGTGTGCATATTTATTGCAAAGTGCCACATACTCAGCTACACCGGTTTGATCGATGTAACGGCATGGACCACCACGGAATGGAGGGAAACCAACACCCATGATCATTGCCATATCTGCTTCAGCAGGTGTTGCCACGATATTGTCTTCCAGGCAGCGAACAGTTTCATTACAGAAAGCCAGCATCATGCGGTCAATGATTTCCTGAGCGTCAAACTCACGTTTTTCCGCAGTTGCAACAGATGCCACAAGCTCATATGCAGTTGGATCAACCACTTTGGCTTTTTTGCCTTTACGGTCAAGTTCATACTTGTAGAAACCAACGTCGTTCTTCTGACCAAGACGGTTGTTTTCATACATCACCTGGATCGAACCTTTGTAATCAGGTTTCATGCGATCCGGGAAGCCTTCAGCCATGACTTCTGCACCATGCACGCCCGTGTCGATACCGACAACGTCCATCAAGTAGGCAGGACCCATTGGCCAGCCGAATTTTTCCATGACTTTGTCGATTTGCTGGAAGTCAGCACCATCTTTAAGTAACAGGTCAAATGCACCGAAGTAAGGGAACAGTACGCGGTTCACCAGGAAGCCCGGGCAGTCATTGACCACGATTGGCGTTTTACCCATTTTCTGTGCAAGCACGACAGTCGTTGCAATCGCTTCAGCAGAAGTTTTCTCGCCACGAATCACTTCAACCAGTGGCATCATGTGTACCGGGTTAAAGAAGTGCATGCCCACGAAGTTTTCAGGACGTTCCAGATTTTCAGCCAGACGCGTGATTGAAATCGTCGAGGTGTTAGACGCAATAATAGTGTTGTCACGTACTTTAGATTCAGTTTCTTTCAGTACGATGCCTTTGACTTTCGGGTTCTCAGTCACTGCTTCGATCACGATGTCAACTTCTTTAAACTCGTCATAGCTTAAAGTAGGACGGATGCGAGCAAGGGTTTCACCCATTTGTGCCGGTTTCATTTTCTTGCGTTCAACCTGCTTGGTCAGCAGTTTGTTCGCTTCAGACATACCCAAGGCAAGTTGCGGGTTACCGATGTCTTTCATGATGATCGGCGTGCCTTTGCTTGCTGCCTGGTAAGCAATACCGCCACCCATGATACCTGCGCCGAGAACGGCCGCCTGGTTCACGGGATGTGCACCTTGTTCATATTTCTTGGAAGTTTTCTTCACCACCTGGTCGTTCAGGAACAAACCGATTAATGCACCTGCCTGTGGTGTGACTGCGGCTTTAGCAAAACCTTCAGCTTCAGCTTTTAGCGCGTCATCACGATGCAGGCTAGCACCTGCTTGTAATGAATCCAGTAGTAATTTTGGCGCAGGATATTGAGCCGGGTTGGCTTTGGCCAGCACCATACCTTTAGATGAATTAAACGCCATCATCTGTTCGATCGGACTCAGTCTAACCGGATCAAGTTTTTCCTGACGCTTGTTCTGCCAGTCTAAACGGCCATGAATCGCCTGTTTCACCAGGTCAATCGCAGCATCTTTCAATTTGTCTGCAGCAACCACTGCATCGACTGCACCATCTTTCAGCGCAGCAGCAGGTTTTTTAGGATTGGCCATTGCCATCCATTCTACCGCGTTATCGATACCGATCAGACGGCTTAAACGTACTGTACCACCGAAGCCCGGGAAGATACCCAGCTTGATTTCAGGCAGGCCTACTTGCGCTTGTTCTGACATGACACGGTAGTCACATACCAGGCACATTTCGAAACCGCCACCCAGTGCCATGCCGTTAATGGCCGCCACTTTAGGAATGTCGAGGTCTTCGAAGCTGTTAAAAATTTCATGTACTGGCATTGCCCAGTCAACAATCGCTTGTTCACCCTGAGCAAAGTTGTCGCCGAATTCAGTGATATCAGCACCTACAATAAATGTAGATTTACCTGAAGTAACGATTAAACCCTGAATGTCTGCTGCGGAAACTGCGTCAATCGCAGCCTTGAAATCTTCAATCGTTGCACGGTTGAATTTGTTAACGGACTCACCTTGTAAGTCAAAGCGGAATTCTGCAATCCCGTCCTCAAGCATTTGGACGGTAATGGCATTGCCAGCGTGGATCATGCCCTGATCTCCTTTATTTTGGAGGACTTCTAAGTTGATGTTGTGAAGCAAGTGCGCATGTCCCGCGCACTTTTTGACTTCGCTAATCTTACGATAACTATATCCAAAAAGAACATAACAAGTTGTATCAAGCCGTGACGCAATGGTCATCAATTTCTGCCGGCTTGATCCGACCGGTTATAATTTTTCCTTTCAGTTTCTTATAGCCCGATGAACCAAAGATTCTGTTTCAATTCATTATTTTTCATTGATCAGCCTGACTGATATGGAGCAGAATGCCTGATTTTCAAGGCAAGCATCTCGCTAAGCTGCGTCAATTTAGTCAATTTCAGTCTTGAGCACAGGATTTTTCTCGCCGAATCTGGCTGATTGCAGGGCTTTCAGGTAGTGGTCGAGATTTTTCTATCGGCACAAATAAAACTGCCGTATCTCATTTCCGGTTACAGGAATTTGCTGAAAGTAGCCAGGAAGATCACGGCTCAAACGATATCTGGATTGAAATAATTTTCATCCTTCCAGATCCAGGCCCTGTCATCTGTGCCGGAATTGTTTATGATGATCCTGCACCTGGATATGGGGGATATCGATGCACGTGTTTCGTTCTAAAAAAGACTGGTGGTTGCTGGCTTTTGTGATTTGTATGAGTGGCCTGCTGCTGCAACTGCTGTTTACCATGCAGGCCAAAGGGACCATGCAGCAGTATCCGCTGCATACCGCTGTGTATATTCTGACTATTATTATCCTGTGGTGGCCGCTGTGGAGTACGCGCTATTTGGTGGACAATGGGGTATTGACCATAAAAAGCCTGTGGTTAAGCTGGAAGATTCCGTTAAGTGCAATCCAATCCATTCAGCCCACCGAGCACTCTATTATTGCACCAGCCTTGTCCTTAAAGCGTCTACGGATTGACTATACGGATGCGGGCGTGCAGAAATTTATATTGGTTTCACCCAAAAATCAGACTACTTTTATGCAGGCCCTCCAACCAAATAAAAACGGAGAGAGAGTCTACCTTAGTTAAGCTTTTGCCTGCTCAGGTACAACCACAAGCTGTGCCTTAATACAGTCCAGGTGCAGGCTCAATTGCTCGGGCTGGTTTAAAAAAGACAGCGCCAGAATTGGCTCCAGTTCGGTACGCATCTTGCGGCCCAAATGCCGGGCGCCGTAACGGATATCATGACCCTGATAGAAATAGGCTTTGGCTGAAGCGCTTAAATGCACGCTGCGTTGCTGATGTTGCAAGCGCTTGTTCAGTTTATCCAGTTCAATTTCGACCAGACGTGGCAGGGCATCATGCTGTACCGCCTGATAATGTAGACTGCGGTCAATCCGGTTCAGAAACTCGGGATCAAATTTACGCTGCATGACTTTTTCAATGATGCGCTGGGTGGGCACCCGTTTTAAACACAAGGCCTGCATTTTCTGTGGCAGGTAACTGAGTTTGTCCAGATATTGCTGCGCTGCCTGTGCACCGACATTGCTGGTCATAAAGACCATGCAGTTGCGAAAATCGATAGTTTTAGTGCCCGCTGTCAAGGTCAGCCGGCCAGTATCCAGCACGTTCATCAAGCCGCGAATCACTTCGTTACTGGCTTTTTCCAGTTCATCAAACAGCATGATGCCGGGCCGGGTATGACTGCCGGCAATCGCAGTTTCATCAAACAGGCTGTGACCTTCCTTGGAGCCGACATAACCCGGCGGTGCACCGGTCAAAGCCGCTGCATAATGTTCCTGTGCCAGAGTATTCATATCAATCCGGCAAAAGGCATCCGGGCGGCCATAGATCGCTTCGGCAATCAGACGTACGGTTTCAGTTTTACCGACGCCAGTAGGGCCCAGCATCAAGGTCACCGACAAAGGGCGATCCGGACTGGAAAAATCTGCCTTGACCACATGCAGCATTTTTTCAATTTCATTCAGGGCTGCATCCTGCCCAATAATCCGTTCACGTAGCAGCTGCATTACATTATTTGGCTCGAAATGAAAACGCGGTTTGCCAATCAGACGATCACGTTCAGACAGGTGATGGGTGGAAGTGGAGGGTTGAACAATATGAATGTCCGATTGCTGCATGGTCATGCGAATCATCTCAAAACTAGACTTTTTGAGCATAACAAAGTTAAAGGTTGAAATTTATAGCTTTTAACAATCAGTTTATGTCGTGAGGATTATAGATTGGGGGGATAACCTGACAGGAACTTTAAGATTAGGTGGCAGCTTCAGGGGAATTTTGTGTTTTTGCTTGAAAATGACGCAACAATCATCACATATATCTGCAGATTGTAGGTGAAAAATAGGCTTTAGGTGAACGAAAACGCACGCCCCCATATTGAAAAAATCCTGGCGAATATGACCAGCCTGCCCGGGGTCTACCGGATGTATGGCAAAGACGGCGAATTATTGTATGTGGGTAAAGCCAAAAACCTGAAAAACCGGGTCTCCAGCTATTTTGTCAAAACGCTGGATCATCCCAAAACCCAGGCCTTGGTGGCACGGATTTATGATATCCAGACCCTGGTGGTACGTTCTGAAACTGAAGCCTTGTTGCTGGAACAGAACCTGATCAAGCTGCATCATCCACCGTATAACATCATGCTGCGTGATGACAAATCTTATGTCTATATTTTTGTTTCGGCAGATAAACCCTATCCGCGTTTAGCCAGTGGACGTGGCAAGGGCAAGCACCAGGTGGGCAAGTTTTTTGGACCTTATCCGAGTGCTTATACGGCACGGGATACTCTGGTGGTGCTGCAAAAACTGTTCAATGTGCGTTCCTGTGAAAACAGTTTTTTTGCCAACCGGACCCGGCCATGTCTGCAATACCAGATCAAACGCTGCTCTGCGCCCTGTGTCGGATTTATTTCTCCGGAAGACTATAAGGCAGATGTCGATAACTCGATCCGCTTTTTGCAGGGTGATACCAAGGAGCTGAATCAGGAACTGATCGCAAAAATGGAAGCGGCCGCTGAAGCGCTGGAATTTGAAAAAGCGGTGTTCTATCGGGACCGGATGGCGCTGTTAAGAGAGGTACAGTCACAGCAGGCGATTTATAAGCTCAAAGGCGAAGCCGATATCCTGTCGATTGCTTATCAGGCCGGAGTGACCTGTGTGCAGATCATGCATGTGCGCAACGGTAAAATGCTGGGTGGGAAAAGTTATTTCCCGGATATGCTTAGTGATGACCTGGGGCAAATGCTGGCCGATTTTATTGCCAATTTTTATTTTCAGGTGGCAGATGAAATCCCGGCTGAACTGATTGTCAATCTGGAAGTGGCTGATCGTAAGGAACTGGAAGCAGCACTGTCGCAGCATTTTGGCAAGAAAATCCAGATCAAGTCTAAAGTCCGCGAAACCCGGGCCGAATGGCTGGAACTGGCGCAGATGAATGTACAGCACGCGATTCAGGGCAAGCTAGCCAATCATATAGAATTAAATGAGCGTTTTCATCAGCTGGAGCAGGTGGTCGGCCGTCCTGTAGACCGGATCGAGTGCTTCGATATTTCACATACCATGGGCGAAGATACCGTGGCGTCCTGTGTGGTCTTTGATAGTGGTGGCGCGCGCAAGCGCGATTATCGCCAGTTTTCCATTCAGGATATTCAGGCGGGCGATGATTATGCTGCCATGCGTCAGGCGCTGACCCGTCGTTATAAAAAAGCCCTGTTGCCAGACTTGCTGCTGATTGATGGTGGCAAGGGGCAATTGCACATGGCGATGGAAGTTATGCAGGAACTGGGACTGGATGCTTTTATGGTTGGTGTGTCCAAAGGTGAGGGACGTAAGCCCGGTCTGGAAACCCTGCACTTTACCGATGGCAGTAAAATTCAATTACCGGAGGATCATAAGGCGCTGCATCTGATTCAGCAGGTGCGTGATGAAGCACACCGTTTTGCGATTACCAAGCACCGTGCCAAACGTGACAAGAAACGGGGTTCATCAGTGTTGGAAGTCATTCCGGGGCTGGGACCAAAACGCCGTCGTGACCTGCTGACTCATTTTGGCGGAATTCAAGGGGTGCTGAAAGCCTCAGAAAAAGATCTGCAAATGGTGCCGGGACTGGGTTCAGTCATGGCCAGAATGATTTATAAAGTACTGCATGAATGACGCGTGACTTAAATGCAAGGGCCAAAGTGCGCATTGACGCTTGGGTCACGTGACATTCACAACCTGATGAATTTTGCCCAATATACTAAGCATCAAGACTTACTGAGGGACCAACATGTCTTTGCATGCACTTTATGCACAAATTGCCGAACAGGAATGGGTGGAATTTCCACAGGGATGGTTACAGGGCCGTACCCTGTATGGTGGTCTGGCTGCCGCGATGATGATGCAAAAAGCGGTTACACAGATCAATGATCCTGCCAAGCATCTGCTGAGTTGTAGCGTGACCTTTGTCGGCCCGATTCAGCAAGCCAAAGTACGGTTGACGGCTGAAATCCTGCGGCAGGGTAAATCTGTGACGACTATTGAAGTACGTTTATGGCAGGATGATGCCGTGCAAAGTATTCTGGTTGCCAGTTTTGGAATTTCCCGGGATTCCGCCATTCAGGTGCAGCAACAAGCCCAAGCTCCTGACTTTGCTGCGCCAGAGCAGTTGTTTCAGATTCCTGCGGGTTATGGCATGCCAGACTGTTATAACCATTTTGAAATTGCCTGGGCGGATGTCAATCTGCCCTGTAGTGGCAGCCCTCGTCCAGACTTTAGCGGCTGGTGCCGTTTTCATCCCGAAAAGCATCGTAACCGTGAATTTCTGGTCGCAGACCTGATGGCTATTTTTGATATCTGGCCACCCGGGGTGTTACCGATGTTTAAAAAAATGGCACCTGCAAGTAGCTTGACCTGGACCGTGACGTATGTGCATCCGGTGCAACACCAATTGCATGATTGGTTTAAATATAAAGTATTTACTGATCATGCTGCAGATGGTTATGCGACAGAACATGCTTGTCTGTGGGATACCGAAAATCGCCTGATTGCGATGGCAAGACAAACAGTGACGGTGTTTGCCTAGTGACACTTTCGGTCAATTCGTATAAAGTGAAGCCTATTAATGATGGATCAAACCTCTAAAAAAGTGTGCATTTTCATCGTACATGAGGGGAACAATTGGCGGTGTCTATGACTACAGGTCGTATCCTGAATATTCCAAATATCTTGACCTTGGCGCGTATCGCTCTTATTCCGGTATTTTTATTGGTGGCTTACTGGCCACCTGCAATGGGCTTTGATGCTCATAACCCCGATATGACGCGGCATATCATTTTAACCACGATCTTTGTGGTGGCTGCGGTAACGGACTGGTTTGATGGCTATCTGGCACGTACATTAAATCAGACTTCCGCTTTTGGGCGGTTTCTCGATCCGGTTGCAGATAAATTAATGGTGGCGGCTGCACTGATTGTACTGGTGCAATGGCAGCCTTCCATGTCGATGGCTTTTGCTGCGATTGTAATTATTTCCCGTGAAATTACTGTTTCAGCCTTGCGTGAATGGATGGCAGAATTGGGTGCACGGACCAATGTTGCGGTTTCAACTGTTGGAAAATACAAAACAGCGTTCCAGATGATCGCCATTACCGTATTCCTGCTGAACTGGCCACCGCTGGAAATACTGGCATATGCCTTGCTATATACAGCAGTTGTCCTCACTTTATGGTCAATGTTTATTTATCTGAAAGCGGCTTGGCCATATCTGAAACAGCCTTAATTGAAATAATCCAAATAAAAAAGCTCCTGGAAAAGGGGCTTTTTTTATGGGTATGAATCAGTAAAAAATGGACAAATCACAGGTAAAAAAATACCCAGCCTTTGGGGGAAGGACTGGGATTAAATCGGGGTATTTATTACTTATTATTATAGTTATTCAAAGATGTCTCATCTTCTTAGGACTCATTATAGAGAGCCAGTTTTTCAAAATCATATGACTTCTTGTAGCAGATTGTTGTGTTTTGTGATTGCTCTGTATATTGAATTTACAATTTCTAATTTTGATACAAATCTGAATGTTTTTCAGCAGGATAGTGGCTGACTATCTTAAGCAGATAGAGTAGGTAAAAATGCTTTTGGCTAATTCAGTTCTTGGCCCATCATTACAAAGCAGATAAGAGGGATAAGCAAAATTCAGTACTAAAGGAATAACTTCTTTAGTGTGCTTTTATTAACCTATTCTTAATATTCCAGTTCATGCCAGTGCAAAGCCTCTAGAATAAGTAAAAGTCTGAAAAGATAATCTTTCCAGCGTAAAGCCTACATACATTTTGAAGGTTGATATTGTGGGGAGCGGAGTAGTCTGGAGATCAAGAGAAAAAAGCCTGTAACAGGATTTTTTAACTGTTAATACTGGGCACTTCGCCTGGTTTATAGAAAAAAAGGCCATGTTAAGAATAAAAAAGAGTCTCAAAAGAGACTCTTTTTTGATTAACGCCTACGCGCGCTTTCAGCGCTTGTCTTGCGTAATTTTTAAAGCAACATATAAAAAAGAATCCCCCAAAGATGAGGGATTCTTTTAAATTAAAGCCTACGCACAGCATAGCTACTTGTCTTGCGGCGTGGCGGAGCAGTGCTCCGCTAAATCACGCCTCAGGCTTCAGACCTTCGGCTTTTTCCAATGATTCATCATTGTTAAAGAACTTTTCACGCTGTTCTTCAAGAAACTTTTTCGCATCAGGTTCAAACACATTTAAACGCTTTTCATTAATCAGCGTGGTCTGGTGTTTTAGCCATTCTTGCCAAGCCTGTTTCGACACGTTATCAAACAGTTCCTGACCCTTTGGCCCCGGAAAGGGTGCAAAGTCTAAGCCTTCCATTTCTTGTTGATACTTACGGCAAAATACTTGTCGAGACATATCGGTCTTCCTTAAGCGTAAAGGTTTTCTAGGCGAGTGTAAGCACGTGCAATCGCAGCTTCCACCTGGGCAGGTGCAGTACCACCAATGTGATTACGGGCATTCACCGAGGCTTCAAGGGTTAGGGCCTTTTCAAATACGTCTGCCTGAATCAGGTCAGAGAACTGTTGCAGTTGCTCAAGGCTAAGTTCAGAGAGATCTTTACCTTCCTGAACGCCGAGTGCAACCGCTTTACCTACAATCTCGTGTGCATCACGGAAAGCCACGCCGTTTTTCACGAGATAATCAGCCAGATCAGTCGCAGTTGAGAAACCACGTAATGCTGCTTCGCGCATTTCGGTAATGTTTGGAACCAGCGCAGGAATCATGTCGGCAAATGCCATGAGTGAACCGCGAACGGTATCAATGGCATCAAACAATGGTTCTTTATCTTCCTGATTGTCTTTGTTATAGGCTAGCGGCTGGCCTTTCATTAAAGTTAGCAGGCTCATCAAATCGCCATAGACACGACCGGTTTTACCACGTACCAGTTCAGGTACATCCGGGTTTTTCTTCTGCGGCATGATGGAAGAGCCAGTACAGAAGCGATCTGGAATGTTGACGAATTTGAACTGCGCCGAAGTCCATAGAATCAGTTCTTCAGACATACGTGACAAGTGCATCATGATTAAAGATGCAGCAGCATTAAATTCAATTGCAAAGTCACGATCCGATACTGCATCTAAAGAATTTTCAGCAACCGCTTCAAAACCTAGCAGTTCAGCAGTATAAGCACGGTCAATTGGATAAGTCGTTCCCGCAAGTGCAGCAGAACCAAGCGGCATACGGTTGACACGCTTACGGCAATCAATCAAACGCTCTGAATCACGTACCAGCATTTCAAACCAGGCCATGAGATGATGGCCAAAAGTTACTGGCTGTGCAGTTTGCAAATGAGTAAACCCTGGCATGATGGTGTCGGTGTTTTTAGCTGCCAGGCTTAAAATACCTTTTTGTAATTTTTTCAGTAATTCTAAGATCGTATCAATTTCATCACGCACATAAAGACGGATATCCGTGGCTACCTGGTCATTACGGCTACGACCAGTATGCAATTTTTTACCAGTAATACCGATACGCTGAGTCAGGCGTGACTCAATGTTCATGTGTACATCTTCTAAATCAATGCGCCATTCGAATTTGCCTGCTTCAATATCGGCTTGAATTGCAGTCAGACCTTCAATAATGTCATCGCGTTCTTGATCGGTCAGTACGCCCACTTTTGCCAGCATGGTTGCATGCGCAATCGAGCCTGCAATATCTTGTTTATAAAAACGTTGGTCAAATTGAACAGATGCTGTAAATTCAGCAACAAAAGCATCAGTCGCTTCAGAGAAACGACCGCCCCACATACCCGAAGTCTGGGCGTGTGATGGATTAGAGGAATTAGAAGATGTGGTCATGTCGGCTCAATCAGATTAAAAGCAGTAGAACGAAAAAGAGTATAACAAATTCAAAGCCCATTGCCGAAGTCACATCTGCTCAATCTTTCGCATCGATGAACGAACAAACGCAAAATTCCTATTTTTTTAGCCAGATCGGCAATTTGCACTATTTGCTGGAACTCTTTGTTGGCGGCAATATTCTGGCCATGATTTTAGCACTCGCAGAAGCACAGTCTTGGCAGGCTTTGAATGGAATGCACCTGCTGCAATATATCCTGTATATCAACTGGGTGCTGTTATGTTTTGCAGCATTGGTAGAATTGTTCCATCAAGCCTTTCAGCGTATGGGCATTAAGCTGGCGTTAATTTCCGGATTTTTACTGTTACAGGCAATTGTGCTGCTGACCACAGTGAATCTGAATATTTTGATACATTTTGGGCAGAATTTTAATTTTCAGGATTTAAACCTGGCAATTGTTCTGGATCAGGTCGGACTCCATTTAAGTCTGGGGATTTTGCTGGGAACTTTCTGTTTTCGCTATCTTTATTTGCGTGAGCAATGGGAGCAGCAACAACATAGTGAGCTGAATGCCCGGATTCAGGCCATGCAGGCGCGGATTCAGCCGCATTTTCTGTTTAACAGCATGAACAGTGTGCTCAGCCTGATCAGTATTGATCCGGATAAAGCCGAGCACATGCTGTTGAATTTGTCACGGCTGTTTCGCGCCAGTTTTCAGGAGTTAAAACTGGTCAGCCTGCAGGAGGAAATTGATCTGTGCCAGCGTTATCTGGAGATTGAGCAGATCCGTCTAGGTGAACGCTTACAGGTAGAATGGAAGTTAGAAAACAAAGACTTATACTCACAAGTTCAAATTCCATTATTAACTTTACAACCTTTGCTAGAAAATAGTATTTTCCATGGAGTTGAAAAAATTCTCACAAAGAGTACCATAAGCATATTGGTTGAAATATTGCAAAATCAAATTAATATCATCATAACCAACCCTTATGCACAGGATAATAAAACTTTAAAAAAGGGACATGGTATTGCAATAGAAAATGTCAGACAGCGTCTGCAAGCTTATTACGGATCCAGTGTGACTTTTCAGACCTTTGCCGGCGAAGGGATGTTTACGACGGTAGTGCGATATCAATATAAATAAAAATAAATCAAAGAAATCGCAGTTGGCTTTATCATTGATTTGATAATGTTAACTGGGGAAGGAGGAGAAATGGACATCCTGATTTGTGATGATGAGCCTCTGGCCGTCGAGCGTTTATCACGGTTGGTCTCTCAGCTGGGGCATGATGTGGTGGCGACAGCAAGCCATGGTCGTGAGGCGATTGATCTGGCTCACCAGTACGAACCCGATGTCATTTTATTAGATATTCAAATGCCTGAAATGAATGGACTGGCTTGTGCGCAACATTTGCGTCAACTGGATCCAATGCCGGCCATTGTCTTTTGTACGGCTTATGACCAACATGCGCTGGATGCATTTAAATCAAATGCCGAAGGCTATTTGCTTAAACCGGTGATGCAACAGGAATTGGCACAGGTTTTAGAGCACTTAACTAAACTTACCCAAGCTCAAATGAGCCAACTAAAACAAAAAGAAAATATGGAAGAAATTAATATCAGCCGCCAGCAGATTGCGGCAAAGACCTATCGTGGTGTGGAATTGGTGCCAGTTGAAAATATCTATTATTTTCTGGCAGATCAGAAATATGTCACTGTACGTCATAAAAATGGCAGTGTACTGATTGATGAAACCTTAAAGGAGCTAGAGCAGGAGTTTGGGGACCAGTTTATCCGGATTCATCGTAATGCCTTGATCTCGGTGCATTATCTGGATGGTCTGGAAGTGGTTAGTTCAGGTCAGTATCAGGTACGTTGTCGTGAACTGGACGACCGTTTAGCAGTAAGCCGGCGACATTTGCCGTTCTTAAGAGACCGGATTCAAAAGCTTTAGCAGGGGGCAAGTAAGAGCATTCAGTTGAAACTTGTATAAATTCACTTGCATTTTCAAGTGAGCAGGTTAAGTTTAGACTATTGTTCTCATTAACTGCTATTGAAATTTATGAAGACCCTAAAAATTGCAACTCGACAAAGTCCACTTGCGCTTTGGCAAGCGGAACACATCCGTGCGCGCCTACAAGATTTGCACGCTGGTTTGCAGGTCGAGTTAGTCACTTTTGTTACACAGGGCGATAAAATTCTCGATACGCCACTGGCCAAAATTGGTGGAAAAGGACTGTTTGTAAAAGAATTAGAAGCCGCCTTACTGGATGGTCGTGCAGATCTCGCCGTACATTCCATGAAAGATGTTCCGATGGCTTTGCCGCAAGGCTTAAGTCTGGCGGTGATCTGTGAACGTGAAGATCCACTGGATGCTTTTGTGTCGAATACTTATGCCAGCTTTGATGAACTACCACATGGTGCCAAAGTGGGAACCTCAAGTTTGCGCCGTAAAACCCAGATTTTAAAACAGCGCCCAGATCTGGACATTATCGATTTACGCGGTAATGTCGGCACGCGTTTATCCAAACTGGATGCAGGTCATTATGATGCGATTATTCTGGCCAGTGCCGGTTTAAAACGCTTAGGTCTGGCAGAACGTATTCGTCATACCCTGACACCTGAAATCAGTTTGCCGGCCGTGGGTCAAGGTGCGCTGGGCCTGGAATGTCGTACTCATGATCAGGCAGTGCTGGACTTGATTCAGCCACTCCTGCATGCAGATACAGATGCTTGCGTACGTGCCGAACGTGCCTTTAATGCCTATCTGGAAGGCGGATGTCAGGTGCCGATTGCAGGTTATGCCACGCTCAAAGAGGGTGTGATTTCAATCGAAGGTCGTGTAGGCAGTATCGATGGAGCAGTTTTGCTTCGAGCACAGCAGACTGGGAAAATTGCGGATGCTGAACAATTGGGGATACAGCTGGCAAAAGACTTGCTTGACCAAGGGGCTGGCGAGTTGCTCAAAACAATTTATTCAAACTGATGTTATTGATTAATACCCGCCCCAGTGACCGTGCTATAAGCTTGACCCAGCAGTTACAGGCAGCGCAGGTTGCTGTTTTAGAATTGCCTCTGCTCGAGCTGCATGCCATGCCTTATTCCGATGAGCTGTTGCACTTGTATCAGCAGCTGGAACAGGTACAGATTATTGTAGTAGTCAGTCCGACGGCAGCCAAAATTGGCATGCAATATTTGCAACAGGCGGGCGTTGAGTTATCGGCTCTGGGGCAGGTACATTGGGTTGCGGTGGGTAAGGCCACTGAACAGGCACTAGCGAGATACGGTATTCACAGCGATGTACCAGAAGTTGAAACCTCGGAAGGTATGTTGCAATTGCCGGTGCTGAAACAGCTGGCTGTTGGCTCGAGTGTGGCTTTCTGGCGCGGAGAGGGTGGTCGTCAATTTATGATGGATCATTTACGTGCCAGCAATATTAAAGTTTTAAACTTTATTTTGTACCGGCGGCAATGTCCTGAAACGGCAGCCAAAATTCTGGCAGGGAACCTGGGATTGCTTGAGGCACAGCAACATTTTGCAGTGCTGATCACCAGTGAAGCGAGCTGGTTAAACTGGCTGACACTCCTGCAAAAGGATGCGGAGTTTATACAGCGAGCCTGTTATTTGGTTTTGGGGCCACGTTTGGCCGCTATTCTTGGGGAATATCAACAGCAGCATCAGGCAAGTTTTCAATTCATACAAATCGATGATTTAGACGCAAACACAATCTTGCAGAAAATGGGGCTGATATTAGGGAACGCATGAAGAAACTATTCATTGTATTGTTCATCTTAAGTTTGTCGTGGCTCGTCAAGCTTAGCTATGACCTGCATGTTCTGAATACAGCACAGGCTGAATTGCAGCAGAGTATTGGTCAGTTACAGCAGCAAAATGCCATGCTTAATGATCAGTTCGTGGCTTTAAAGCGCCAGATTTCTGCTCAGCAGGAAAAGACTGGAGTCACTGCAGCAAAAGCATCCGTAGGGGAGCCGATAACGGCTGAAATGCAGAATGATATTGCCTTGGTACAGCAACATCTGGACCTGATCGAATTTGCATTGCAACAGCAACAATATGCCACTGCCATTGAAAAATTAAATCAGTTATCCAATGAGTTGGATGATTATGTTCTGGCGCCCGCTTTGGTGAGCAGTTTGCAGCAAGTGATTGCAAAAGATCAGGACATGCTGAAAAAATTCGTGAATAACCGATTGGTGCAGCAAGGCAAATTAAAAGAAGTTTTAGTGAAGATGGATGCTGAAATTGAAAAGGAAATTCAGCAGCCATATCGTCAACCGCCAGTGTCTCAACGTTCTTTCTGGCAGCGCTGGATTCAGATCGAACCTGCAGATCAGCCAAGTACAGTCTTGATGCAACGGCATCTGGTACTTAAAGAAGCCCAGCTACGTTTGCTTATTGCACAGAGTGCCTTGCAGCAAGATCAATCTGTTGCTTTTCAGCAGGCGCTGAATGCGGTGATTGAGGTCTTGGAGCAATTACCAGATGCGCAGAGCCAGCAATGGATTCAGCAACTGAAACAGATCAAGGCGACACCGATCACTCCGATTCCATTGTTGAACACACGCACCCTAGTGGGCTAATTGCTTATGAAACAGATTCTGCAGGCCTATTTATTTATATGCTTACTTGGCATTGCTGGGCTAAGTATCCTCAGTTATGGACATGGGGCTGGCTATGTCTATCTATATTGGCGTGAATGGCAGCTGCAGACCACGGTCTGGTTTTTGGCCGCATCCCTGGTGAGCGTAAGTTTTCTGATACAGTGCATCTGGTATGCCATCAAGCAATATCGCAATCGTGAACAGCGTAAGACGGAAACAGTATTTAATTTTTCCCGCTTACATCCTTATGAACAACTGGCAGTTATCTGGTTATTAAATGCTGCACAGGATCAGCGGGATTTTATTCAGCAGTCTTTTAGTAAATCGGGCTTACTCAAGCATATTATAGATGCACGTTTATCTTGGGGGCAGCAGCAGTATAATGAGGCATTAACTGCATTGAATCAGTCCAGCCCAATGGCATTTGAATTGGCAGAATTGCAGCGGATTGAAATTTATTTATCACAACAACAAGGTGAACAAGCACTCACCCATTTAGAGTTTTTAAATCAGCATGAATTATCACCTTGGTTAATTCAGGTTAAATCAGCCTATGAACAGCGTCTTGTTGCGTTATGGGGGGTATTTGCCATACAGTTTCCCTGGTTATATTTACGCTCGACCCAATACGGACATTTAGACCAGAAAGTAAAAAAAATATGGCTTGAACAATTATTGCTGGCCTATGATCAAGCCACACAGGAAGATTTATTTTATTTACAGCAACGTTATTTAGATTTAAAACCGCAAATATTTGATCGTGACTATTCAATAAAATTATTATGGTTGAAGTTATTATTCAGAATGCCGGAAATGAGTGCTGAGCATGAGGTGCTTGCAATTCATTTGATGGAGCAGCAGTTTAATCAGGATGTTTTTTATTTGTGGTTCCAGCAACAGTTATTACGGCAAAATCCGGATTATAATGCGATTGCACAGCAGATTTCGTACTGGGAGGCGAAATATCCGGCATTGCCGATTTTAAGCTTTGCAAAGTGGCATGTACTGCAAGCGACAGGCTATACAGATCAAGCCCAGCAACTACTCGACTTATATCCCGATGATATTCGTATGAGTTATTTAAGAATTAAAGCTGCCTTGCAGGATCGGGAGGACTTACTGCAGCAGCTGAATGCAGTATTTGAATCCAATGTAAACTTTATAGAAATTAAGACTTGAAAATAATAATGTCGGAATTAGACCAATATCCAGTCATTTATGAGCAAACTATAGCATGGGGTGATATGGATGCCTTGGGACATGTCAATAATGCCATGTATTACCGCTATGTCGAAAGTGCCCGCCTGGTATATTTGAATTTATTGGATTTAAACAATGGATCAGTAATTACAGTCGTCGCTTCAAATCAGTGCCGTTATTTAAGCCCCGTGGTTTTTCCTGATCATTTGAAAATTGCAGCGCGTATTGAAGAAATCCGAAATAGTGCAGTCAGAATGCAATATCTATTATGGAGTGAAAAACAGCAGGGTATTGTGGCTACTTCTGAAGCAGTGATTGTTTGCGTGGATAAAATAACCATGCAGAAAACTCCAATTCCAGATTATATTCGTGAAAAGATCAAAGCAATTGAATTAACTGTTCAACATAAAATCTAAAAATGAATGAATTATTTTGATTTGTAATTTTTTTTAAACTTTATTGTTGTTGCCTCAAGATTTTATATTGAATGTTTTATTTAATATAAATATGATGGGTTATTATTTAACAAAACGAATAATATTATTTTTCGGAGAGCCTTATGCCAGATATTACTCATTTATCAGTAGAAGAGTTAAAACGTTTACAAGCAGAAGCAGAATCACTTATTGCTTCAAAAAAAGATCAGGAAATTGAAGATGCTTATCAGCAAATCTTGGCAGTTGCCGAGAAAGTTGGTATGACTGTTGAACAGTTACTGGAATTTGGTGCATCTAAACGTAAGAAATCATCACGCAAGTCGGTCGAACCACGTTATCGTAGCAAAACCAATCCGGATGACACCTGGACTGGCCGTGGTAAACAACCGCGCTGGTTGGTGGCAGAGCTGGAAAAAGGTGCAAAGCTGGACGATTTCCTGATCTAAGCTTCTATCTGATCTCGTCATTAGTCTGTCATACAGACAGACTATGATAATTAAACCAAGCATCCCTGCTTGGTTTTTTTATATCTATGAATTGGCGTTAGGAGAAAAGTGTGCATAATGTGTAGGTATAAGGAAAAAATTATAAATGAGGATTTGGACTTGAGTGATTGGTCGTGGTGGGGATGAGCAATAAACCGAAAACTTTAAGATGGTTGATCCTTGCTCTTGTTGCATTTTTTGTTTTTGTTGTATTACAAGTGCCAGCGGCCTGGTTAATTTCAAAATTTTATAAAAATAACCAGACCTTGCATAATGTAAACGGAAATATCTGGCAGGGAAGTGCGGACTGGAAAAAAGGTAATCTTCGGGGCAGTCTGAACTGGAAAGTGCGGCCTCTGGATTTACTGTTGCTGCGAGTTGGGGCACATGTGGATATACATAGTGGCAATACTCAGCTTTCCGGGATTATGGCCTATGGTCTGAATAAATCTTTTATTGTGAAAAATCTTGAAGGGCAGGTTGCTGCTGAAACCTTAAAAAAAATTGCGGACTGGCAATGGCCAAGCACTGCAATTCAACTCAAAGATCTGGATTTTAAATATAAGCCACAGCAGGGTTTTAGTCAGGTGGCCGGACAAATGCAATGGGCGGGTGGCGAGCTGATTTATACCTTTGCCCAGCGCCAGGAGCGCATAAACATCCCCGCGTTGACCGGCACATTGACCGATGAAAATGGACAGTTGCTACTCGATGTTCGCGACAGCCGTGAGCAACGTATGCTGAATATCAAGCTTGATCCCGGCATGATGCTGGATATCCAGCTTACCCAGCGCTTTTTATTGAATGCCCCATCCTATCAGGGTAAAGCAGGACTGGATACTTTTGTGATTAGTACCCGTCAGCCTCTTATGGGAGGCATTAACTGATGGCAGTTTCACTTGAAGCTTTAAAAAATATTGACCTTAAACAGGTAAATCGTGCTGCACCTGTGGTTTTACTGCTGCTGATCCTGTATTTGTGCTGGAAGCTGGCTGCACTGTTCTGGTTGTTGGTGGCTCCTCCACAGGCGATGCAGCTGGAGCGGGTCGAGCTGGGCTCACAACAGCCGCAAATACCGAATATCGGTGCTTTTTCCCTGTTTCAGGAAAGTGTGCAAAGTGTAGTCGTGGTGGAAGCTGCGAATATCATTTTACAAGGTGTGGTGGTCGCTAATCCACGTTATAACTCGTCTGCGGTCATCAAGATCAATGATCAGGCGGAGCTGTACCGGGTAGGAGATCAGCTGGGCAACAGTGGCTTGGAACTGGCTGAGGTGTACTGGGATCGGGTAGTGCTGCGCCGTTCTGGCGGAGCGACGCATGAAGTTTTCTTTAAAGGGCTGGAAAATGGTCTGAATCAGCCTGTGATCCCTGAAACTCAAGCAGCTCCTGCTATGAGTCCTCCGGCTGGCGGCGGTGCAGGACAGGAAAATACTGTTTCCCCTCAGAATGAAATTGGTCGGGCAATCCAGCAGATGCAGGAAAACCGCGAACAGTATTTACAGAATATGGGGGTAAATGCATCGGAAGGCGGGTATGAGGTGACGGCCCGCACACCGGCCGCACTGCGTAATCGGCTGGGCTTGAGACCTGGAGACCGGATATTGTCTCTGAATGGTCAAACCTTAAGCCAAGGACAGACAGAAGCACAATTACTGGAACAGGCCCGACGCGAAGGTCAGGCTAAACTCGAAATAAAACGTGGTGATCAGGTGATGACCATACAACAAGATTTTAAGTGATGTGTCATCACATATAGGGTTAGGAAACACATAAGTTTATGGCTTTATTTAATAATAATCGATCAGCGTGGGTCTTCTGCGTGGCGACACCACTGATGGCTGTAGTCAGCACGGCAGCTTATGCGCAAACCTGGAAAATCAACCTTCGGGATGCTGACCTGGCTGCATTCATTAATGAAGTGGCAGATATTACTGGCAAGAACTTCGCAGTCGATCCACGGGTACGTGGCAACGTGACGGTCATTTCCAATAAAGCACTGAATAAAAATGAAGTCTATGAC
This sequence comes from Acinetobacter sp. SFD, assembly GCF_001647575.1. Lineage (NCBI taxonomy): Bacteria > Pseudomonadati > Pseudomonadota > Gammaproteobacteria > Moraxellales > Moraxellaceae > Acinetobacter > Acinetobacter sp. SFD. The sequence continues at coordinate 635,847 of NZ_LSZJ01000001.1, read as the reverse complement.
CTGTTTTTAGGCGTGTTGAATGTCAATGGCATAGTGGCGATTCCTTCCGGCAATACCATCAAGCTGATTCCGGACAGTAATGTTAAAAACTCGGGTATTCCCTACGATCCCCGAAGCCGTGCCCGGGGTGACCAGATTGTGACTCGGGTGCTCTGGCTGGAAAATACCAATCCGAATGACCTGATTCCGGCACTGCGTCCCCTGATGCCGCAGTTCGCCCATCTGGCTGCAGTACCGGGTACCAATGCCCTGATTGTATCGGATCGTGCCAGCAATATTTACCAGCTGGAAACTATAGTCCGGAATCTGGATGGTACAGGCCAGAATGATATTGAAGCGGTGACTTTGCAGTCCAGTCAGGCAGAAGAAATGATTAGCCTGATTGAGTCCATGACGTCAACTGGTGCGGCCAAGGATGTCCAGGGCTCACGGGTACGGGTGATTGCTGATATACGTACCAACCGGATCATCATCAAGGGCGATCCCACCACACGTAAGCGGGTGCGGCAGATTATTGAAACCCTGGATGTCCCGGCTGCAGACCGTTTAGGTGGCTTAAAGGTTTTTCGTCTGAAATATGCCAGTTCCAAGAATCTTGCAGAAATCTTGCAGGGACTGGTGACCGGACAGGCGGTGAGCAGTAATTCAAATTCGGGTACGACCTCATCAAGCTCGTCTTTACTCAGCTCCAGCAGTGATTTAAATAATAGCAATAGCGGGAATAATACGGGAAACCCTACTTCTTCTTCAGGGATTCAGCTGAATTCAGGCATGAATAATGAACAGGGTGGGATTAGCAGCTTTAATGCCAATGGGGTAAGTATTATTGCTGATGCGACCCAAAATTCTCTGGTGGTGAAAGCCGATCCACAACTGATGCGGGAAATTGAATCGGCGATTAATCAGCTCGATATCCGCCGTCAACAGGTACTGATTGAAGCGGCCATTATTGAAATTGAAGGCACCGATGCCGATCAGCTTGGGGTACAGTGGGCTTTGGGTGATATCAGCAGTGGTGTTGGCCTGGTTAATTTTGATAATTTTGGGACTAGCCTGAAAAATATTGCGGCCGGTTATCTGACGGGTGGCGGTGCGGGTGCATTAAGTTCAATCGGAGCGGGCAGTTCACTGGTACTGGGTGATTATCGTGAAGGCAGTGATGGTTCGCGCCGTCTGTATGGAGCGATTATTCAGGCCTTGAAAGAAAGTACCAAGTCTAATCTGTTATCTACACCTTCCATTGTGACCATGGACAATGAAGAAGCCTATATTGTGGTGGGTGAAAACGTACCTTTTGTCACCGGCTCAGTGTCCACAGGGGTTGGCGGTGTGGTCAATCCTTATACCACTATTGAACGTAAAGATGTCGGTGTCACTTTAAAGGTAGTTCCGCATATTGGTGAAGATGGCACGGTACGTCTGGAAGTCGAACAGGAAGTGTCTGATGTCAAGAGTAGTAAAGGACAGGCACAGGATCTGGTGACGAGCAAGCGTGCAATTAAAACCTCGATTCTGGCTGAACATGGACAAACGATTGTTCTTGGCGGGCTGATTTCGGACAATACCCGCTATGGCCGTCAGGCCGTACCTGGTCTGGGTGCGATTCCCGGAATTGGACGTTTGTTCCGTTCGGAAGGTCAATCTAACCAGAAGCGTAACCTGCTGATCTTTATCCATCCAACTATCGTGGGCGATAAAAATGCAGTGCACAGACTGACCCAGCAACGCTATAGCCAGTTATATAGTCTGCAACTTGCATTAGACTCAAATGGAAACTTTGCCAAATTGCCAGAAAGTGTTGAAGATGTGTATCAGCAGCGAATTCCAGTATCCAAAACGCCACTACAAAATTCAACCTATCAAACTGTGCCGACAGCTCCTGTTCAGGTGCAGCCAGCTGATGTGATCGTCACGCCGGTTGCGATTGAGCCTGTGATTCAGCGTCAAGTAGTACAGCCCGTCCAGCAGGTGGAAAAAAGTAAAAATACCGTTACAACAACTACACTTAGACCAAAAAGCTAAGACATTCTCATTTGTAGACAGCATGTTATGATAATGTCAAAGAGAACAGAGAAGTAACTTTCATGACTTGGAAAATACACGCAATTACAGGCGACTTAACAGGACAGGAAATTAGCATTGACCGTGACATGGTGGTAGGACGTCATCAGGCAGCAGATATCGTATTGCAGGCTGCGGAAATCTCCCGCAAACATGCGGCATTTTTACTGAAAGATGGTGCGCTCTGGGTACAGGATTTGGGTTCATCCAACGGTACTTTTGTTAATGATGTACAGATTGAACAGGCAACCTTATTAAAGCAGGATGACATTGTTCAGTTCGCCAGCTTGAAATTTTCGGTACTGGCACCTGTGGCTGCGGTAGAGGTTCCAGCAGAAATTGAAGCAACAGCAGAAAAAGTTGTGGATCAGGTTGAAGTGGCGGAGCCTACACCTGCCCAGAAAATGAATGATCAGGGAATGCCGGAACTGAAACAGCGTGATGCTTCGGTACAGTTGACCCGTGACGGTATGCCAACCAGTGTTGGTATTCCAAAACCGGCACCTATTCCAGAAAACGTAGATATTAGTGCAGTAAAACCTGAGCCAGCGCCAGTTCCGGTTGAGCAGCCTGTATCACGTGTAGAACAGGAAAAAGAAACCCAGAAAAATGTATCTGTTGGTTTGATTTCAGTGATTGTGCTGATTATTTTGGCAATTATGGCTTGGTTGTTGTTCAAATAAGCTGATGATTGGTTACAATCAAGGCATGCATAGCGCATGCCTTTTTTGTGGCTGCGCACATTATAAAAGAGGGTCGGGATGTCTATTGCACAATTAGAAAAGCGTGAACTGATCTTGTTCGATCTGGATGGTACCCTGGTGGATTCAGCTCATGATCTGTATCGCGCCATGAATATGAGCCTGAACGTGCTGCAATTGCCGCTGGTGACCGAAGGGCAGGTGCGGACCTGGGTGGGCAAGGGCACCTCGATATTTTGTGAAAGTGTACTCCAGCATCTGGTGGGCGAAGTTACGCCGGCACAGCATCAGGAGCTCTTAAGCACCTTTCTGGATATCTATAATGTTGATCCCTGTGTAGATACCGTTCCTTTTCCAGGAGTCCTGAAATTTCTGGATTGGGCCAAAGCCCAAGGTAAAACCCTGATTTGTGTCACTAACAAGCCTGAACTTCCTGCCCGTAGTATTTTGGATACCTTGGATATGGCCCATTATTTTGCCGATACCATTGGTGGCGACCGTTTTACTGAACGTAAGCCACACCCACGTCAGTTGCTGCACTGTGTTGAACATTATGGCGTAAACAACGAACAGGTGTTACTCATTGGCGATTCTTCCAATGATGTTGAAGCCGCACGCCGCGCCGGGATTGATTGTGTTGTGGTCAGCTATGGCTATAATCATGGTGAAAATATTGCAGATTGTCAGCCGCAGCAGATTGTGGATGATCTTAGAGAATTACTTGCCTAATACGCGTACTAAGGAAAGAAAATGAATAGTTGTAAGGTTTTTCGATGGCGTCGCTCAGTTCAATTCTATTTACATACTGAGTAACCCTAATTTAAAGAGAAAAACCGCATGACCACTCAAGCACAATTCCAGCAACTTGCTGCACAAGGCTATAATCTCATTCCTGTTTACCGTCAGCGTCTGGCAGATACCGATACACCACTTTCTATTTTTGCACGCCTTAAGCAGCATCAGCAGGCTTATTTATTTGAATCCGTAGAAGGTGGAGAGAACTGGGCGCGCTATTCAATTATTGGACTAGGTGAATCTACCGTATTTTCCTGCAATGCCGGTGAACTGACGGTACAGCACGCAGATGCTTCGATTGAAAAACAGCACTGTGCTGACCCATTTCAATATATCCGTGACTTTCAGGCGCAATTTAAGGTGCCTATCCAGGCAGAATTGCCGGACTTGCCGAGTTTTACTGGCGGGTTGGTAGGTTACTTTGGCTATGATGCCGTGCGCTATATTGAGCCGAAGTTAAAAAATGTCCCTGAAGCTGATCCGGTCGGATTACCTGATATCTGGATGATGCTGTCTAAAACAGTCATCGTGTTTGATAACTTGAAAGACACCTTGTTTCTGATTGTGCATGCCGATGCCGCTGATTCTGGAGCATATCAGAAGGCACAGCAGCAGCTCGATGACTTGGAGCATATTCTGGCAACGCCGGTTAGCCTGAAAGCAGAAAAACATACCCCGCCGCATTTTGAGTCTCTCACTGGACATGACAACTTCATTGCCTCGGTAGAAAAAGTCAAAGAGTACATTCGTGCTGGCGATGTGATGCAGGTCGTTCCTGGTCACCGGATGGTCTCTGATTTTGATGGTGAGCCACTGCAGGTATATCGTGCACTACGTCATCTTAATCCATCACCATACTTGTTTCTGGTGCAAGGCCGGACTTTAGAAAATAACACGCCGTTCCATATTGTCGGTTCTTCACCGGAAATTCTGTCCCGTTTGGAAAATGGAATTGCCACCGTACGACCGCTTGCAGGTACCCGTCCACGCGGCAAAACCAAAGAAGAAGATCTGGCGCTTGAGCAGGACTTACTCTCTGACGAAAAAGAAATTGCTGAACATGTCATGCTGATTGATCTGGGACGTAATGATGTGGGACGCATTGCTAAAATCGGTAAAGTGCAAGTCACTGATCAAATGGTGATCGAGCGTTATTCACATGTGATGCATATTGTCTCCAATGTCCAGGGTGAAGTACGTGATGATGTTGATGCTCTGGATGTTTTTAAGGCAACTTTTCCCGCAGGCACACTTTCAGGCGCGCCAAAAATCCGTGCCATGGAAATTATTGACGAAGTTGAGCCGGTAAAACGTGGAATTTTTGGTGGTGCTGTTGGTTATTTAGGCTGGCATGGTGAAATGGACATGTCGATTGCAATTCGTACCTGTGTCATTCGCGAAAATAAGGTCTATGTACAAGCCGGAGCAGGGCTGGTTGCCGACTCAAATCCTGAATCAGAGTGGAATGAAACCCAAATAAAAGCTCGCGCAGTGATCAAAGCGGTTGAATTATCATCAAATGGTTTGATTTTATGAGTTTTTGAGGTTTTTTTTGAAAAAAACACTTGCATGGTTTCTGAGTTTTGCTAAACTGCACACCGTTCCGATACGAAACGTACGAAACACTAAGAAACGCCGGCATAGCTCAGTTGGTAGAGCAACTGACTTGTAATCAGTAGGTCCACAGTTCGAATCCGTGTGCCGGCACCATCTTAGAAGTTTGGTAGTGTAAAGTAAAGAACAGCACTGATGTAAGTGTAAAAAATGGTGAGGTTCCCGAGCGGTCAAAGGGGGCGGACTGTAACTCCGCTACGAAAGTTTCGAAGGTTCGAATCCTTCCCTCACCACCAATTTTAAGACTTCAATAAGTGGTTTGTACCAACATCGTGCGGGAGTAGCTCAGTTGGTAGAGCGGTAGCCTTCCAAGCTACATGTCGCGAGTTCGACCCTCGTCTCCCGCTCCATTGAAGTACTAATATTTGCTCTTATAGCTCAGTGGTAGAGCACTCCCTTGGTAAGGGAGAGGTCTCGAGTTCAAATCTCGATAAGAGCTCCAGATTACAGTTTAGCAACTCTAGTTGCAAAGAAATTCCAAAAAGCAGGCTATTTAGTCTGCTTTTCAAGTATTTGATGTTCGGTTTTTTTAAACGATATGTCGGAGCTGGGTTTTACTCAGAATTGTGTTCGACGTAAACGAGGAAGATTAACATGGCTAAGGCTAAGTTTGAACGTAATAAGCCACACGTTAACGTGGGCACAATTGGTCACGTTGACCATGGTAAAACAACTTTAACAGCTGCGATTGCAACTGTATGTGCGAAGAAATTCGGTGGCGAAGCGAAAGACTACGCTGCAATTGACTCTGCACCAGAAGAAAAAGCACGTGGTATTACCATCAATACTTCTCACGTAGAATACGATTCTCCAACTCGTCACTACGCTCACGTAGACTGCCCGGGCCACGCCGATTATGTTAAAAACATGATTACTGGTGCTGCTCAGATGGACGGCGCGATCCTTGTATGTGCTGCGACTGATGGTCCAATGCCACAAACTCGTGAACACATCCTTCTTTCTCGTCAGGTAGGCGTACCTTACATCGTTGTATTCTTGAACAAATGCGACCTTGTAGACGACGAAGAGCTTCTTGAGCTGGTTGAAATGGAAGTTCGTGAACTTCTTTCTACTTATGACTTCCCCGGTGATGACACTCCAGTGATCCGTGGTTCTGCTCTTCTTGCACTTAACGGTGATGACAGCCAATACGGCGAGCCAGCGGTAGTTGCGCTTGTTGAAGCTCTTGACTCTTACATCCCAGAGCCAGAGCGTGCAATTGACCTTCCGTTCCTTATGCCGATTGAAGACGTATTCTCAATCTCTGGTCGTGGTACAGTAGTAACTGGCCGTGTAGAGACTGGTATCGTTAAAGTAGGCGAATCAGTTGAAATCGTTGGTATCCGTGATACACAAACAACGACTGTTACTGGCGTTGAAATGTTCCGTAAACTTCTAGACGAAGGTCGTGCGGGCGAGAACTGTGGTGTTCTTCTTCGTGGTACTAAGCGTGAAGACGTACAGCGTGGTCAAGTATTGACTAAACCAGGTGCGATCAAGCCACATACTAAATTCGATGCGGAAGTATACGTACTTTCTAAAGAAGAAGGTGGTCGTCACACTCCATTCCTTAACGGCTACCGTCCACAGTTCTACTTCCGTACTACGGACGTAACTGGTGCGATCTCGCTTAAAGAAGGCGTGGAAATGGTTATGCCTGGTGACAACGTTGAGATGTCAGTAGAGCTAATTCACCCGATCGCAATGGACCCAGGTCTACGTTTTGCGATCCGTGAAGGCGGTCGTACAGTTGGTGCTGGTGTAGTTGCTAAAGTAACTGCATAATCATAGAATAAGACAGGCGAGTTGGGGTTTAGGCTCCAACTTGTTGTTTTGCAGGTCAGTAGTTCAATTGGTAGAGCGTCGGTCTCCAAAACCGAATGTTGGGGGTTCGAGTCCCTCCTGACCTGCCAAGTTTTTAAAAAGACGCTTGATGTCGGCAAAATTGGTCATATAATAAGTCGCGAAACCTACGACGAGTACAAAAATGTCGAATGAAAAATCACGCGACGCATTAGGCGAAGCGGCAATTCCTCAAAGAAATAATCCTGCAGTAGATGTAAATTCTGGTTCTCCATTAGACATAATTCTATGGGTTATCGCCTTGATTTTATTGGTGGGTGCAATGATGGTAAACCAATATTTACCAGCGTACTGGGCACCCGCAAATGATATTTGGGTGCGCGTTGGGGTGATTTTGGCTTGTATCGTTGCGGCATTCGGTTTATTATACGCCACCCATCAAGGCAAAGGCTTTATTCGCTTGCTGAAAGACGCGCGAATCGAGTTACGTCGAGTGACCTGGCCTACTAAACAAGAGACCATGACCACATCTTGGCATGTCCTTGTCGTTGTTGTCATTGCATCTATATTACTGTGGTGTTTTGATTATATTTTAGGCTGGTTAATCAAGTTTATTATCGGGTAAGAGAGCTATGAAACGTTGGTACATTATTCATGCCTATTCGGGCTATGAAAAACAAGTGATGCGTTCGCTTAATGATCGAATCCAGCGTAGCGCTGTAGCCGATAGCTTTGGTGAAGTCCTGGTTCCTACCGAAGAAGTGGTGGAAATGAAGGATGGCAAAAAGCGTAAATCAGAGCGTAAGTTCTTTCCTGGCTATGTTCTAGTCGAAATGGAAATGAACGATGATACTTGGCACATTGTTAAAGAATGTCCAAAAGTTTTAGGCTTTATTGGTGGGACGGCTGAAAAACCGGCACCGATTACGCAAAAAGAAGCAGATGCGATTCTTGCGCGTGTACGCAATACTGGTGAAGCACCTCGTCCTAAGACGATGTTTGAACCAGGCGAAGAATTACTCGTTATTGACGGTCCATTCACAGACTTTAAAGGTGTGGTGGAAGAGGTTCAGTACGAAAAGTCACGCTTAACGCTGACAATTAATGTATTTAACCGACCAACTCAAGTTGAATTGGAATTTCGCCAAGTCGAAAAATCAGTCTAATTTGTATGGGTTGAAAACGCCTGGCTTATTTATAAGTCAGGCATTGTTGTTGTAACGGTATCGTTACTTGAAATCATTGGGGAGCCTTCACCGGCGTTTGCACCCAGAGGTAATTTGAAATGGCTAAGAAGATTGACGGCTATATCAAGCTGCAAGTTCCAGCTGGTAAAGCGAATCCATCTCCACCGATTGGTCCTGCACTAGGTCAACGTGGTGTGAACATCATGGCATTCTGTAAAGAATTCAATGCTGCTACACAAAAACTTGAAGCTGGTCTGCCAATTCCAGTCGTGATCACTGTGTACAACGACAAGTCGTTCACATTCATCATGAAAACTCCACCTGCTGCTATTCTTCTTAAGAAAGCTGCTGGTATTCAAAAGGGTTCAGCTGTACCTAACAAAACTAAAGTTGGTAAGTTGACTCGTGCTCAGTTAGAAGAGATCGCGACTACTAAAGAACCAGATTTAACTGGTGCTGACTTAGACGCGCGTGTGCGTACCATTGCTGGTTCTGCACGTTCTATGGGCTTGGAAGTGGAGCTTTAAGACATGGCTAAATTAACTAAACGTCAAAAAGCGATTGCGTCTGCTGTAGAAGCGCACAAAGTTTACACACTAGAAGAAGCTGTTGCAGTTTTAGAGAGCCTTCCAGCTCCTAAATTCAAAGAGTCTCTAGACATCGCGGTAAATCTGGGTGTTGATCCTCGTAAATCTGACCAAGTTGTTCGTGGCGCGACTACACTTCCTGCAGGTACTGGTAAAACTGTACGTGTAGCTGTATTCGCTCAAGGCGCTGCTGCTGAAGCTGCTAAAGCTGAAGGCGCAGATGTTGTTGGTTTCGACGATCTTGCTGAAAGCATCCAAGCGGGTAACCTTGACTTTGATGTTGTAATTGCTGCTCCAGATGCAATGCGCGTTGTAGGTAAACTTGGTACAATCCTTGGTCCACGTGGCTTAATGCCAAACCCTAAAGTGGGTACTGTAACTCCTGACGTAGCAACTGCAGTTAAAAATGCAAAAGCTGGTCAAGCACGTTACCGTGTAGACAAAGCGGGTATCATCCACGCTGCGATCGGTCAAGTAGGTTTTACTGCTGAAGCTGTTCGTCAAAACGTTGAAGCACTTGTGGCTGACTTGAAAAAGTTAAAGCCTGCTACTTCTAAAGGCGTATACATTCAAAAGATCACTTTGAGCTCAACTATGGGTCCTGGTTTGATCGTTGATGTAGCAAACGTATCTAAGTAAGTCTCGACTTATTACAGAATTTTAAAGCCCTGAAGATGTCTCCTTCTCCCTCTGGGAGAAGGTCGGGAAGAGGGTTAAACCTCTCCCTAGCCCTCTCCTATAAGGAGAGGGGATAATTTAGGCAAACTTTGAATTGATAAATGAAAATTTATCAGCGTCAAAGACCGCAGGCGAGGGGAGTTTTATGCTTCGCTCTTAATAGCTCAGCCTGCGTAGACGCGGTGGTGTGATTTGTTCATCCTCCGCGTGTGAGTCCAGTGATGGTCTCGCGAATTGGGAGTGTACTTCGCGTAAGTACATAAATCACCATTAGGAGGTTTTACAATGGCTCTTCTTATCGAAGGCAAAAAACAGATCGTAGCTGAAGTAACTGAAGTTGCTTCTACTGCATTTGCTGCTGTTGTTGCTGACTACCAAGGTTTAACTGTTGAGCAATTGACTGCTCTTCGTGTTGAAGCTCGTAAACTAGGTGTTCACACACGTATCGTGCGTAATACTTTGGCTAAACGCGCTCTTCAAGATACTCCATTCAATATCTTGAACGACAACCTTGTTGGCCCAACAATCTTAGCTTTCTCGACTTCTGAAGACGACATGGGCGCTGCTGCTCGTGTGTTCGAAGAATTTGCGAAAACTAATAAAGCATTTGAACTTAAAGCTGCTGCATTTGATGGCAAAGTGTATCAAGGTGCTGAAGTTAGCGTTATCGCGAACCTTCCGAACCAAGAGAAAGCACTTACTATGCTTGCAAATGTACTTCAAGCACCTATTTCGAAATTGGGTCGCTTGCTTACAGCGCTTCAAGAGAAAAACGGTTCAGAAGCTGCATAAGCTCAAACTTACACACACATCATTCAATACCCATTTGGAGTTACTCTCATGGCTTTAACAAACGAAGAAATCCTAAACGCAGTTGCTGAAAAAACTGTTCTTGAACTTGTTGAACTTATTTCTGCTTTTGAAGAGAAATTCAACGTTTCTGCTGCTGCTGTAGCTGTAGCTGCTGGTCCTGCTGCTGCTGCCGCTGAAGAGCAATCTGAATTCAACGTTGAGTTGACTTCATTCGGCGCGAACAAAGTTGCTGTAATTAAAGCAGTTCGTGAAGTAACTGGTCTTGGCTTAAAAGAAGCTAAAGATATGGTTGAAGGCGCTCCAGCGATCCTTAAAGAAGGCGTTTCTAAAGAAGAAGCTGAAGAACTTAAAGCTAAGCTTGAAACTTCTGGTGCAACAATTACTGTTAAGTAATTTTGCCGGGAGCCGGTTTTTTTATAATCGGCTCCAAAAATTGGCTGATGGCTCTTGGGTCATCAGCCTTTTTGCGTTACAATAATCGGCTCGATTTTTGTTTGCATGATATAAAATTCATACAAATTAAAAATAAACATAATGAACAAACGCTTACCAATATTTTTCATTAAAAAAATATTGATAAGCGTTTTAATACCACTAAAAATTGCAGCATTTGTAAAGAGTGGTGGCCATATCGGCCAGCGTAATTCCTTCTGAGCCCGTTCTGCAGGCGGGCTTGGTTTACACTTTCCGAGGACTCCAGATGGCATACTCATATACCGAAAAGAAACGGATCCGTAAGAATTTTGGTAAATTGCCTAGCGTCATGGATGCTCCGTACTTGCTCGCGATTCAAGTCGACTCGTACAGAACATTCTTACAAGATGGCAAATCACCAAAAAACCGCGAAGATATCGGTCTCCAAGCCGCATTTCGTTCAGTTTTTCCTATTGAAAGTTATTCTGGCAATGCTGCTTTAGAATTTGTTGAGTATAGTCTTGGTAAGCCTGAGTTTGATGTACGCGAATGTATCCTTCGTGGCTCAACTTATGCAGCACCAATGCGTGTAAAAATTCGTTTGATCCTGAAAGATCGTGAAACGAAGTCAATTAAAGACGTACGTGAACAAGAAGTCTATATGGGCGAAATGCCATTGATGACGGATAACGGTACCTTTGTGATTAACGGTACCGAGCGTGTGATCGTGTCACAATTACACCGTTCACCAGGCGTATTCTTTGACCACGATAAGGGCAAGACTCACTCAAGTGGTAAAGTTCTTTATTCAGCACGTATCATTCCTTACCGTGGTTCATGGTTAGACTTTGAATTCGATGCGAAAGACCTGGTTTATGTACGTATTGACCGTCGTCGTAAATTACTTGCGACTGTAGTACTTCGTGCCTTGGGTTATAGTAACGAAAACATTCTCGATATGTTCTACGAGAAAGTACCTGTGTATCTTGACATGGGTAGCTACCAGATTGACCTGGTGCCTGAACGTCTGCGTGGCGAAATGGCACAGTTTGACATCCTGGACAAGGATGGCAAGGCAATTGTTGAGCAAGGTAAACGTATCAATGCGCGTCATGTACGTCAAATGGAAGCTTCGGGTCTTGAAAAACTTGCAGTACCTGATGAGTACCTATATGAGCGTATTACTGCTGAAGACATCCCATTAAAAGATGGTGATGTGATTGCAGCCAATACTGTATTAAGCCATGAAATTATGGTGAAAATTGCAGAAGGCGGCGTGAAGCAGTTCAATATTCTGTTCACCAATGATATCGACCGCGGTTCATTCATTGCAGATTCTCTACGTGCAGATACGACTACAAGCCGTGAAGAAGCATTGGTAGAAATCTACAAGGTTATGCGTCCGGGCGAGCCACCAACCAAAGAAGCTGCTGAAAACCTGTTTAACAACTTGTTCTTCTCTTCTGAGCGTTATGACCTGTCTCCAGTGGGTCGTATGAAGTTCAACCGTCGTTTGGGTCGTCCTTACGAAGTGGGTACAGACCAGAAGTCACGTGAAGTTGAAGGTATTCTCTCGAATGAGGATATCACTGATGTACTGAAAACATTAGTTGAAATCCGTAACGGTAAAGGTGAAGTCGACGATATCGACCACTTGGGTAACCGTCGTGTTCGTTCTGTTGGTGAAATGACAGAAAACCAATTCCGTGTGGGTCTGGTTCGTGTAGAACGTGCTGTTAAAGAGCGTCTGTCACAAGCTGAAACTGATAACCTGTCTCCGCAGGATTTGATCAACGCGAAGCCAGTGGCTGCTGCAATCAAAGAATTCTTTGGTTCAAGCCAGTTGTCCCAGTTCATGGACCAAAACAACCCGTTGTCTGAAATTACACACAAACGTCGTGTATCAGCGCTTGGTCCGGGTGGTTTGACACGTGAGCGTGCAGGCTTTGAAGTACGTGACGTACATCAAACTCACTATGGCCGTGTTTGTCCAATTGAAACACCGGAAGGTCCAAACATTGGTTTGATCAACTCGCTTTCTGTATATGCTAAAGCGAACGAGTTCGGTTTCCTGGAAACACCGTATCGTAAAGTGGTTGATGGTCGTGTAACAGACGAAGTTGAATACTTATCTGCTATTGAAGAAGTGGGTACTGTGATTGCACAGGCCGATTCTGCAATTGATAAAGATGGTCATTTAACTGAAGAATTCGTATCTGTACGTCATCAAGGTGACTTCGTACGTATGCCTCCTGAAAAAGTAACGCATATGGATGTATCTGCTCAGCAGGTAGTCTCTGTAGCAGCCTCACTGATTCCATTCCTAGAACACGATGATGCCAACCGTGCATTGATGGGTTCAAACATGCAACGTCAGGCAGTTCCGACGTTGATCGCTGACAAGCCGCTTGTTGGTACAGGTATGGAAGCGAACGTAGCACATGACTCTGGTGTATGTGTGATCGCGAAACGTGGTGGTCGTATCGAATATGTAGATGCGTCACGTGTGGTTATTCGTGTGAATGAAGACGAAATGATCGCAGGTGAAGCAGGTGTAGATATCTACAACCTGATCAAGTACACCCGTTCGAACCAGAACACTTGTATCAACCAGAAAGTTCTTGTGAACATGGGCGATAAAGTAGGTCGTGGCGATGTGCTTGCTGATGGTCCATCAACAGATGGCGGTGAGCTGGCACTGGGCCAGAACATGCGCGTTGCGTTCATGACCTGGAATGGTTACAACTACGAAGACTCGATCTTGTTATCTGAGCGTGTACTTCAAGAAGACCGTTTAACGTCTATTCATATCCAGGAATTGTCATGTGTTGCACGTGATACCAAACTGGGTGCGGAAGAAATCACTGCGGATATTCCGAACGTAGGTGAAGCTGCTCTGTCTAAACTGGACGAGTCAGGTATCGTTTACATCGGTGCTGAAGTAACTGCCGGTGACATCCTGGTTGGTAAAGTGACACCTAAAGGTGAAACGCAGCTTACTCCGGAAGAAAAATTGCTACGTGCAATCTTCGGTGAAAAAGCGGCTGACGTAAAAGACTCATCTTTACGCGTTCCATCGGGTACGAAAGGTACTGTGATTGACGTTCAAGTGTTTACACGTGACGGTCTTGAAAAAGACGAACGTGCTCAAGCAATTGAAAAAGCACAGCTTGATGCATACCGTAAAGACTTGAAAGAAGAGTTCAAAATCTTCGAAGAAGCTGCACGTGAACGTGTGATCCGTCTACTCAACGGCCAAGAGTCGAATGGTGGCGGTACAACTAAACGTGGCGACAAATTGTCTGAAGACGTGTTGTCTGGTTTAGAGCTCGTTGATCTTCTTGAAATTCAACCAGTTGATGAAGCAATTGCTGAACGTTTAACGCAAATTCAAGTGTTCTTGAAAGAGAAGGGCTTTGAAATTGACGAGAAATTTGCTGAGAAAAAACGCAAACTTTCTACAGGTGATGAACTGACTACTGGCGTATTGAAAGTTGTTAAAGTTTATCTTGCTGTAAAACGTCGCATCCAGCCGGGTGATAAGATGGCGGGTCGTCACGGTAACAAAGGTGTTGTATCTAACATCTTACCGGTAGAAGACATGCCACATGATGCCAACGGTGTACCTGTTGATATCGTGCTTAACCCGCTGGGCGTACCATCGCGTATGAACGTGGGTCAGATTCTTGAAACTCACTTGGGTATGGCTGCAAAAGGTCTTGGCGATCAAATCGACAAGATGATGAAAGAGCAACGTACTGTACTTGAGCTTCGTGATTTCCTAGACAAGATTTACAACAAAGTGGGTGGCGAGCAAGAAGATCTTGATAGCTTGACCGACGAAGAAATCTTGAAACTTTCTGGCAACTTGCGTGCTGGTGTGCCTTTGGCAACGCCTGTATTCGATGGTGCTGAAGAGGGTCAGATCAAAGAGTTGTTACAACTTGCAGGCCTATCTAGTACTGGTCAGACTGTATTATATGATGGTCGTACAGGTGAACGTTTCGACCGTCCGGTAACTGTCGGTTATATGTACATGCTGAAACTGAACCACTTGGTTGATGATAAGATGCATGCGCGTTCAACTGGTTCTTACTCGCTAGTAACGCAACAGCCGCTTGGTGGTAAAGCACAATTCGGTGGTCAGCGTTTCGGTGAGATGGAAGTCTGGGCACTAGAAGCTTACGGTGCAGCATATACGCTACAAGAAATGCTGACTGTGAAATCGGATGACGTTGAAGGCCGTACCCGTATCTACAAGAACATTGTAGATGGCAACCATTATATGGATCCGGGCATGCCTGAATCGTTCAACGTATTGACCAAAGAGATCCGTTCTTTAGGTATCAACATTGAACTGAAAAATGGTGACTAAGTAACCATCCAATCCCCCCAACCCCCTTGATAAAGGGGGGGATTTACTCCTCTTAAATTTAAGGGGAGTTTCCCGCTTAGAGATAGGCAGGATGGTGGGGGGATTACTCAGTTAAAAAACAATATTTGTGACCCAGTTGTTGAGTGAAAATCTCCACAACACACGGAGAAAAAAATTGAAAGACTTGCTCGATATCATGCGCAAAAAGACGGATTCAGACGGTCATGCTCCTGTAGAGTTTGATCGCATCCGTATTGGTCTTGCGTCACCAGAAATGATTAAGTCATGGTCTCACGGTGAAGTTAAAAAGCCAGAAACCATTAACTATCGTACGTTCAAGCCTGAACGTGATGGTTTGTTCTGTGCCAAAATCTTTGGTCCAGTAAAAGATTATGAATGCTTGTGTGGTAAATACAAGCGTATGAAATACAAAGGCGTCATTTGTGAAAAATGTGGCGTTGAAGTGACTACTGCGAAAGTTCGTCGTGAACGTATGGGTCATATTGACCTTGCTTCACCGGTTGCGCACATCTGGTTCTTGAAATCATTACCAAGCCGTATCGGTCTTCTTTTAGACATGACGCTGCGTGATATTGAACGTGTATTGTATTTCGAATCTTATGTAGTGACCGATCCGGGTATGACTCCATTTGAGAAATACCAGCTTCTAAACGATGAAGAATACTTCAATGCATTAGAAGAACACGGTGATGAATTCACAGCGAAAATGGGTGCTGAAGCGGTTCAAGACCTGTTGAAAGACATCGATCTTGAAGCTGAAATTGCACGTCTTCGTGAAGAAATTCCTGTTACAACGTCAGAAACCAAGCTGAAAAAGGCCTCTAAACGTTTGAAGTTGATGGAAGCATTCAACGATTCAAACAACAAGCCAGAATGGATGGTATTGACTGTACTTCCAGTTCTTCCACCAGATCTTCGTCCGCTTGTACCACTTGAAGGTGGTCGTTTCGCGACTTCTGACCTGAACGATCTTTATCGTCGTGTGATCAACCGTAACAACCGTTTGAAGCGTCTTCTTGACCTTGCTGCGCCAGACATCATCGTACGTAACGAAAAACGTATGTTGCAAGAGTCTGTAGATGCATTGCTGGATAACGGTCGTCGCGGTCGTGCAATTACCGGTTCGAACAAGCGTCCACTTAAATCTTTGGCAGACATGATCAAAGGTAAACAGGGTCGTTTCCGTCAAAACTTACTTGGTAAGCGTGTTGACTACTCTGGCCGTTCGGTAATTACTGTTGGTCCAAACCTGCGTTTGCACCAATGTGGTCTTCCGAAAAAAATGGCACTTGAACTGTTCAAGCCATTTATTTTTGCGAAACTACAGGCATCTGGTCAAGCAACCACCATTAAAGCTGCGAAGAAAATGGTTGAGCGCGAAACCCCAGAAGTTTGGGACGTACTTGCTCACGTGATTCGTCAACATCCAGTGATGTTGAACCGTGCACCAACTCTTCACCGTCTGGGTCTTCAAGCATTTGAACCGATCCTGATCGAAGGTAAAGCGATCCGTCTACATCCACTCGTATGTGCTGCGTTTAACGCCGACTTCGATGGTGACCAGATGGCGGTACACGTACCATTAACACTTGAAGCTCAGCTTGAAGCTCGTGCGTTAATGATGTCGACAAACAACATCTTGTCTCCAGCGAACGGTGAGCCAATCATCGTACCGTCTCAGGACGTTGTCTTGGGCTTGTATTACATCACGCGTGATGCAATCAATGCCAAAGGTGAAGGCATGGTGTTCGCGGATACTCACGAAGTAAACCGTGCACTGGCAACAGGTCAGGTTGATCTACACGCTCGCGTTAAAGCACGTGTACACCAGACTGTGATCGACGAAGACGGTAACCGCGAACAGCAAACCATTATTGTAGATACGACGCCTGGTCGCTGCCTACTTTGGGAAGTTGTACCTGAAGGGATGGATTTCCAGCAAATTAACGTTGAGATGACCAAGAAAAACATCTCTAAGTTAATTAAC
Organism: Acinetobacter sp. SFD; assembly: GCF_001647575.1. Classification (NCBI taxonomy): domain Bacteria; kingdom Pseudomonadati; phylum Pseudomonadota; class Gammaproteobacteria; order Moraxellales; family Moraxellaceae; genus Acinetobacter; species Acinetobacter sp. SFD. The sequence continues at coordinate 618,811 of NZ_LSZJ01000001.1, read as the reverse complement.
TCTTGCTACCGTAAATTGGGTCTGAAAGATACTGTTATCTTCGCTGACCAATTAATGTACTTGGGCTTCCGTCAAGCGACGCGTTCAGGTGTATCTGTCGGTATGGAAGACATGGTTATTCCACCGCAAAAACAAGCAATTATTGGTAAAGCGGAAGCTGAAGTTCGTGAAATCGAACAACAGTTCGAACAAGGTTTCGTAACTGCCGGCGAACGTTATAACAAAGTGGTCGATATTTGGGCACGTACCAATGACCAGGTTGCTAAAGCGATGATGGACAACTTGTCTTTCACCACTGTGAAGAACAAACAGGGTGAAGATGAGAAGCAAAAATCATTCAACTCGATCTACATGATGTCTGACTCGGGTGCCCGTGGTTCGGCAGCTCAGATTCGTCAGTTGGCGGGTATGCGTGGTTTGATGGCGAAGCCGGATGGCTCGATCATTGAAACCCCAATTAAAGCGAACTTCCGTGAAGGTTTGACCGTACTTCAGTACTTCATCTCGACACATGGTGCGCGTAAAGGTTTGGCCGATACAGCACTTAAGACTGCAAACTCTGGTTACTTGACTCGTCGTCTGGTAGACGTTGCGCAGGACTTGGTCATTACCGAGCCAGATTGTGGTACCTTCGACGGCCTAGTAATGACTCCGTTCATTCAGGGTGGTGATGTCATCGAGAACCTGGGTGCACGAGTATTGGGTCGTGTAGTTGCTGAAGATGTCAAGAAAGTGGGTACAGATGAAGTTCTGCTTCCACGTAATACTTTAATTGACGAGAAACTGGCTGCGTTTATCGAAAGCCAGGGTGTCGACGAAATTAAAGTGCGTTCAGTCGTGAACTGTGCATCTACCTTCGGTGTATGTGCGAAATGTTACGGTCGTGACCTGGCACGTGGTCATCAGGTGAACCCGGGTGAGTCTGTTGGTGTTATGGCAGCTCAATCGATTGGTGAGCCAGGTACACAGTTAACCATGCGTACCTTCCACGTGGGTGGTGCTGCGAGCCGAACTTCTGCTGCAAACAGCGTACAGGTTCGTAACCAGGGTACAGTACGTTTCCACAACGTGAAAACAGTACAACATGCCAAAGGTCACTTGGTATCGACTTCACGTTCAGGTGAAATCGGTATTGCGGATGACTTAGGTCGTGAGCGTGAGCGCTATAAAATTCCATACGGTGCATCTATCTTGCTCAAAGATGGCGAAGCTGTAGAAGCAGGCGGTATCGTGGCGACTTGGGATCCGCATACACATCCATTGGTAACAGAAGTTGCTGGTAAAGTGCGTTTCAGCCAGATTGCTGATGGCGTGACGGTTACTTCTAAAACTGATGATGCAACAGGTATGTCAACCATCGAAATCTTGCCAGTGACTTCACGTCCTGCGTCAGGTAAAGATTTGCGTCCTGCTGTTGTATTAGACACAGTCGATGGTGGTGAGCAGTTCTACTTCCTGCCACAAAACACGATTCTTTCTGTTCGCGATGGCGAAACAATTGGTGTCGGTGACGTAATCGGTCGTGTACCACAAGAATCTTCACGTACTCGTGATATTACCGGTGGTCTGCCACGTGTAGCTGACTTGTTCGAAGCACGTAAGCCGAAAGAGCATGCAATCCTTGCAGAAGTGTCAGGTGTTGTGAGCTTTGGTAAAGAGACCAAAGGTAAGAACCGTCTGGTGATTACGCCGGATGATGGCTCTGAAATCTATGAAGAGCTGATTCCGAAATGGCGTACCATTAACGTGTTCGAAGGCGAGCATGTAAACCGTGGTGAGACGATTTCTGATGGTCCACAAAACCCGCATGACATTTTACGTCTGAAAGGTGAAGTGGCATTGACGAATTACATCGTGAACGAAGTTCAGGACGTATACCGTCTGCAAGGTGTAAAAATCAACGATAAGCATATTGAAGTGATCGTACGTCAAATGCTGCGTAAAGTTGATATCACTGACGGTGGAGATACTAGCTTCATCAAAGGCGAACAAGTGGATTACATCCGTGTTGTTCAGGAAAACCAAGCAGTTCTTGCGCAAAACAAGTTCCCTGCGAAGTTTGAACGTCAATTGATGGGTATTACCAAAGCATCGCTTTCTACTGACTCGTTCATCTCTGCTGCATCGTTCCAGGAAACCACACGTGTGTTAACTGAAGCGGCTGTAACAGGTAAAGAAGATGATTTACGCGGCTTGAAAGAGAACGTGGTTGTAGGTCGTCTGATCCCAGCGGGTACAGGTTTGGCTTACCACTTAGAGCGTCGTCGTCAAGAAGCAGAAGCTGCAGAATTTGAACTGCATAATAACTTCTCTGATGTGGACCAAGCTTTAAGCCAGGCATTTAACGAAGAATTCTAATTCAAGTTAAAGCTTAAAAAAGAGACGCCTTCGGGCGTCTTTTTTTATACAAAACTCATCCAGATAGCTTCCTCAACATGGGAATTATCCACTGATACTTACAAAAATCAGCAGGAATACCGAGAGAAATAACACGCTGCAGATTTTAGTTCCATAAAATGAAGATAAGCTTAATTAAAACAAGACAAGACAGGAAGGCCAAGGTCATGAAAAAGTTAATCGGTGTTATGGCAGTTGCCACGCTTTCCACCTTTATGTTGGCAGGTTGTGAAAACATGTCGAGCAAAAATCAACGTATTGGTGCTGCTGCCTTAGGTGGTGCCGTCGGTGGTGGCGTAGGTAATAGTGTCGGTGGTGGTGTCGGTTCTGCGATTGGTGGTGGTGCCGGTGCTGCAGTAGGTAGTAAATCCCAAGGTGGTTCCAACCGTAATGCAACCTATAGTGGTGTAGGTGGTGCGGTAGGATCAGCAGTCGGTAAAAGCATCTTTGGTGGTAATGCCGGTGCTGCAATCGGTGGTGCCATCGGTGGTGGTGCCGGAGCTGCCATTGAACAGGATAACCGTCGTCGTTAAGTCCTGTTTCACTTGTAAAATAATCTAAATTTAAAAGCGCCATATGGGCGCTTTTATCTTATTTGACAGATAGGCTTTTCCCTTTGCTCTGTTTTCGCCGGATATAAACCGTTTTCTCTACTTCCGCAATCCTGACCCCGGCTTCATCATAGATATTTAGCTGATAATTGCGGTATACAGGTGCATTGTTGGCCGCCAAATTGATAATTGTGCTGATTTCTTCAGCAGAGATCCGGATGTCCGCGATCACGGTGCCGCGGCCAGGAGCCAAAAACTGAATACTGGCACCTTTATCCCAGACCAGATATTTCGGCCCCAAATGATGCATCAGCAGTAACATATAAAAAGGATCGACCATCGAATACAGGCTGCCACCAAAATGTACGCCGACAATATTCTGGTTTTTACGGGTTAGCGGCATTTTGACCCGCACGTGATAATTATTAAAATCAATCTTATCAATTTCGATACCTGCACCCCGGTAAGGAGCATAGCGGTTCAAAATAAATTTTGATACCAGCGGCAGTTGTTGAATTTTCTGGAATAGGTTCATACTGACATTCTTTTTGTGGCTTTGATTATGCATACTAGAGCAACAAAAATGCGCTAGCATTGATCAATCATGCCGATTTATAAACTAAGCGGTCAATAACAAGAACAGGATTAAAAGATGGAAATGCAAACACAATGGGTCGATACCACGGATCAGCAGCGGCTCTGTGTCAGAACTTATGGACAGCCCACACAGCCGGCATTGGTGCTGGTTCATGGCTATCCCGATCATCAGATGGTTTGGGAGCCAGTCATTCATTATTTAACTCAGAACTACTTTATTGTGACCTATGATGTACGTGGTGCAGGTGAGTCCAGTATTCCTAAAAAAATCTCGGATTACCGTCTGGCACGTTTAAGTCAGGATCTGGAAGAAGTAGTGAATAAGGTATTGCCGAATCGAGCTTTTCATTTGGCTGCACATGACTGGGGCTCAATTCAGTCTTGGGAATCTGTCACAGATTTTAGATTCAAAGGCCGAATTTTGTCTTATAGCACGCTGTCCGGCCCCTGTCTGGACCATGCAGCTTTCTGGATGCGCGAACAGTTCCAGCAAAACAGAACAAAATTCTTAAAGCAGATGAGCAAGTCTTGGTATATCGCGGTGTTTCAGCTGCCCTGGGTGGCACCTTTGGCCTGGAATTTTTTTAATCCGCAGCGTTGGGCCAAGATCGTTGAGCAACTGGAAAAACGCGATGATCTGCCGCTTAATCCCTATATTGTCAAAGATGGAAAATATGGTGTGAATCTGTATCGGGCTAACTTTTTGCCACGTTTAGCTCAACCACGGCAGCGCTTTGCAATCTGTCCTGTACAAGCGATTGTGTTGCAAAATGATAAGTTTGTCGGCCCTGATCTGATCGATGAAGTGTCTAAATGGGTGGATGATTTTTCGAGAGTAGAATTGGCTGCCAATCACTGGGCGATTCTGAGTCAGCCAGAGCAAGTTGCTCAATTAATTGATCATTTTATTCAGAAGAAGTCTGCGGTCATCGATTGAGAAGCCGCTTTGTGAAGCATGACCCGGCGAGGAGAAAGTGGCGGAATTTTTATCCGTATTTTCTGATAAAATAGCGGCTTTCTCTCTATCTCCGATTCATTATGTTCGCAATTCTTGCTGCTATTGGAGTCATGTTTGGACTCTCATTGGCACGTGTACCTGTGGTTTTTGCCCTGGTCATTGGTGCTGTTACAGGTGGTTTATTGGCAGGTCTTGGCCTGCAGGGTACCTTAGACGCATTTAACAATGGTTTGGGTGGTGGGGCCAAAATTGCCTTGGCTTACGGTATTCTAGGTGCATTTGCTTTGGCCTTGGCACGTTCGGGTTTACCGGATTTACTGGCCTATAAAATGATTAGCACCTTAAAGGGTGAGGCGGATTTTAAAGCACAGAACCGGATGAAATATCTGATCTTTTTCACCGTCGCTATTGCTGCAGTGTTCTCACAGAATGTCATTCCTGTGCATATTGCTTTCATTCCGGTACTGATTCCACCGCTATTGATTGTATTTAACCATTTACAGCTGGATCGCCGTCTGGTGGCCTGCCTGCTAACCTTTGGCTTGGTTGCAACCTATATGCTGATTCCAGTGGGTTTTGGTGCGATCTTCCTGAATGATATTCTGGGTTATAACATCAATACTTTTGGTAAGCCTTATGGTTTTGAAATCAGCTATGACCAGATTCCATCTGCCATGGCGATCCCGGTATTTGGAATGTTCGTTGGCTTATTGGTGGCTATATTTATCAGCTATCGTAAACCGCGTCAGTATAAAGACATTCAGATTGAAAAGCCGCAAAGTATTTCATCTGAACTCGGGGTAGAGCCACAGCTTAAACCTGAAATTTCGAAATTCACTATCTGGATGGCCGGTCTGGCTGTTATTTTAACCCTGGTAGTGCAACTGTACTCAGATTCAATGATTCTAGCAGGTCTGGTCGGTGTGGCGATTCTCAGCTGTGCCGGTATTTTCAAGTGGAAAGAAGCGGATGATGTGATAATTACCGGTATGCGCATGATGGCGCTGGTCGGTTTTATCATGATTGCAGCACAAGGTTTTGCAGCCGTGATTGAAGCCACCAATCAGGTGCCTGCGCTGGTCGAGGCATCGGTCCACTGGATTGGTAATAGTCAGGCACTGGCCGCATTTTTGATGCTGCTGATCGGTCTGCTGATTACCTTAGGTATTGGTTCGTCTTTCTCAACCATTCCGATTCTAGCGATTATCTATGTGCCGCTTTGTATCCAGTTCGGTTTTAGTCCTGCAGCGACTATTGCGATTATCGGGACTGCAGCAGCTTTGGGTGATGCCGGTTCCCCAGCATCGGATTCAACTTTAGGTCCGACTTCGGGTTTAAACATGGATGGTCAACATGACCATATGAAAGACAGCGTAGTCCCTACCTTTATTCATTTTAATATTCCGCTGATCATTTTTGGCTGGATTGCAGCTATGGTCCTCTAAGGAAATTTTAATCTGCCCTGATATAGATCAGGGCAGATTAATCTGGATTTAAAATAAATTATAAGATGTATTTTAAATATTTTTATTAAAGATTAAATTAATATAAACCTGATTGTTTTACTCTGAATAAAGCCTGTTAATCTGATTAATTCACTTGGTATTTAAAACCAACCTTTCCAGTCAATTTAAAATAAATTTAAAGTTAAAACAATATCTTAAATAATAATTGAAAATTAGTTTTATAATCTGTATTGCATATTATTTTCTATCGTGTTTATTATTAATTAGGGTTTATTTTTTAATAATTATTCTTCCAGTGGGGTGTTTAAAATGTTAAAGCAAATTACTTTAATTGCATTAATGGGTCTTTCTGCATCTGCGATGGCAGGTCCGTGGCAAGTTAAAGTGGGTGCGAGTTCTTTGGCACCAACAAGCGATACTGAAATTGCACCAGGTTTAGTCGTAGAAGCCGATCAGGAATATGGTTTTACTCCTTCTGTTGAATATTTCTTCAATGACAATATTTCGGCAGAATTATTATTGGCTGCCCCGTTTAACCATGACATTTCTGCTCAGGGTCTAGGGAAAATTGCCAAGATTAAGCATCTTCCACCAACCATTACCGCAAAATATCACTTTAAAAACTCTACACGTTTTACGCCATACGTAGGTTTGGGTGGAACAGCCTTTATTGCTTGGGATGAAGAAGGTGCAGCAAAAGACGTCAAAGAGGAATTTGGTATTGCTGGACAAGTCGGTTTTAACTATCAACCGGCAGATGCTAAAAACTGGGGTGTGTTTGTAGATGTGCGTTATGCGGATTTGAGTCCTGAAGTGACTTTAGATGATGCAACAGCTGCAGCAGTTGGAAAATCTAAATTTAATTTAGATATTGATCCGATTGTTTATACATTGGGTTATAGCTACAAATTCTAAAAAGTTTAAGCTTCCACATTCCTGGATTGATTTTCCAATAGCCTCATCTTGTATGAGGCTTTTTTTTCAAAATAACAACGATTTATAACGTGTTGAAATTGAGCAGATCGGCAATGTTCAACTATATTAAAACGAATAAAGTAAACATTAATTGAATACGACTTAATAATTGAATAATAAGGAAGATCAGCATGAAGTTTTTAATCCAAGGTATTGTGATCTTCTCCAGTCTGCTGGCAGCATCTGCCTATGCAGCAAGCTTTGAGTGTCAGAAAGCTGTAACTGGTACAGAAAAAACGATTTGTGAGCATCGACTGCTCAATGATGCCGATGTCAAGATGAGCACCAGCTACCATATTTTACGCCGTATGGTACCGATGGGAACGCGCTCGGTGATTCAGCGCGATCAGGTCAAATGGTTGCAGTTTCGCGACCGCTGCCAGGAATCGGTGTCTTGTCTGAGTCAGGTCTATAACATGCGTCAGCAGCAGCTGGACCTGCAGTTTGAGCGTATCTATAAAATGGGACCTTATTAAGATTCATTGATTCAATCTATTAATCTGATAAAGATAAAAAATCTAAATTTTTTTGAGAAAAAATCCACTTCAGACTATTGAAAATTATTGAACTCACTCCATTCATATAGGCAGCAGTTAATATCTGTATTTACAATAATAGGAGTGATTCATGAGCGATTTAAACGTACAAAAACACAGTTTCCAGGCCGAGGTAGCACAGTTACTGCACCTCGTGACCCATTCGCTTTACTCAAATCCTGAAATTTTCCTGCGCGAACTGATTTCCAATGCCTCGGATGCATGTGACAAATTGCGTTTTGAAGGCATTAATCATCCTGAATATTATGAAAATGATCCAGACCTACATGTTCGGGTCAGCCTTGATCCAGAAAATAAAACTATTACCATTTCAGATAACGGGATCGGCCTGAGCCAGCAAGAAGCGATTGATAATTTGGGGACTATTGCAAAGTCTGGTACCAAAGATTTTATGTCTAAACTGACTGGAGATCAGAAAGCCGATGCCCAGCTGATTGGCCAGTTTGGGGTAGGATTCTATTCAGGTTTTATCGTGGCAGACAAGATTACGGTAGAATCGCGTCGTGCCGGTACAGATGCCTCAGAAGGTGTGCGCTGGATCAGCGAGGGCACGGGTGAGTTCGAAGTTGAACAGATTACAAAAGAAAGCCGGGGTACCGATATTATCCTGCACCTGCGTGAAGATGCCCTGGATTATCTGCAAAGTTATAAAGTAAAGCAGATCATCAACAAGTACTCGGATCACATCAGCTTACCAATCCAGATGCAAAAAGAAGTCTGGCAGGAAGATGAAGCTGCTGAAGGTGAAACACCGAAAGGCGGTCACTATGTGAAGACTGATGAATGGGAAGCCATTAACTCGGCCAGCGCGCTCTGGACCCGTAACAAGTCTGAAATTAGCGAAGAGCAGTATATCGAGTTCTATAAAAACCTGACGCATGATTCTGCTGCACCTTTGGCCTGGGCGCACAATCGGGTCGAGGGCAGCACGGAATACACCCAGCTGCTTTATATTCCAAGCAAGGCACCACAGGATATTTTTACCCGTGAAGCCAAAGCAGGCATCAAGCTGTATGTCAAACGCGTCTTCATTATGGATGACGCGGATAACCTGATTCCAAACTATCTGCGCTTTGTACAGGGTGTAGTGGACAGTGCCGATCTTCCGCTCAATGTCAGCCGTGAGCTGTTGCAGGAAAGCCGCGATGTGAAAACCATCCGTGAAGGCAATACCCGCCGTATTCTGACCACTTTAGATAGCCTGGCAAAATCTGAAGATGAAAAAGATCAGGAAAAATTCAAGACTTTCTACCATGAATTTGGTGCGGTACTGAAAGAAGGTCTGGGTGAGGACTTTACGAACCGTGAACGTATCTTAAAGCTGTTGCGCTATGCTACCTCGACCAACGACGAAGTTAGCACTTCATTGGCGGACTATAAGGCACGCATGAAAGAAGGCCAGAAGGCCATTTACTACATCACTGCAGAAAGCCTGAACGCTGCGAAGAATTCGCCACAACTGGAACTGTTCAAGAAAAAAGGCATTGAAGTACTGTTGATGTCTGAGCGTGTCGATGAATGGGCCATGAACTTCGTACATGAATTCGATGGTACGCCATTGCAGAACGTGTCCAAGGGTGCAGTTGACCTCGGTGATTTGCAAGACGCCGAAGAGAAAAAAGCGCTAGAAGCTGCGGCTGAACAGTTTAAGCCAGTAGTTGAGAAACTGACTGATTCTCTCAAAGACAAAACCAAAGAAGTGCGTGTGACTACTCGTCTGGTTGATTCTCCAGCCTGTCTGGTCACAGGTGAAGGCGAGCTATCTCCGCAGTTAATCCGTATACTGAAAGATGCCGGACAGCCTGTTCCTGACATTAAGCCGATTCTTGAAATTAACCCTGAACATCCGCTGGTGAAAAAACTGGAAGGTTCGGCCCAGTTTGATGATCTGGCCAATGTGATTTTTGATCAGGCCATGATTGCAGAAGGGGGGTTGCCAGAAAATCCGGCTGAGTATGTGAAACGTATTAACAGCCTGCTGTTAGGTTAATTTTCTAGGCTTCAAAAATCCCTCTTCGGAGGGATTTTTTCATAGCTTGAATTCATTCCTGAAAACTTTAATTTTCTTTGCATAATTTTAAAAAGCGTGAGCTCATATAAAGAAATACCTTTAATTTTATAATCTTTAAATGGGATAGATTATTGAATATTAATTCATAATGGAGATTATTGAGATTGAAGAGTTCTTCATGAAAAAATTGCTAGTAATAAGTCTAGGTACAGATCATGCTGATCTCAATGAGTGCATTAGCTTTGGCCGACACGGCATCTAAGAAAAGTGTTGCATAATGATCATATTGGCTTTCAGGCATCGGTCAAAAAAGACGTACCAAAATTACAGCGTATCCAGTGTGCTAATCGTGTGGAATTCAATATGTCACAGATGGGGCTCATCCTTGCAAGAAAAGCGCGTATAGGGGGCAGCAATCGTCTTGTCTCCACGACACATTACTCTCCTGAATAAGCATTGATTTTATCCAAACATGAAAAAGCCCATATTTTATGGGCTTTGATGTTTTCAGGACAGTTTGGGTTTAGAAAATGGCTTCCATACGCACTAACGCACCCAGATAATGGCTACGGTTCAGTCGGTCATCATTCAGGTAGTTCAGGTCAGCCTGTACAAAAAACCATTCGCGTAGAAACGGCTGTCTCCAAGATACATAAGGGCCCCAGCGATTCAGACGCAGATCTTTATCCTCCAGATAACCGCCTGTATAGATACCGTAATTGAAGCGGTTTTCCTGAAAAAATTGATGCTGTCTGAAGGTGTAATTGTCCCAGGTCAGATCATCTTCCTGTTCATCCGCATAAGTCAGACTCAGCTGATTGGAAAAAAAGGCCTGATTGGGCCGGGCATGGATCAGCTCAAGATTGGTCCGCAGGTAGTTTTCACTCTGCAATCCATAACGGTAAATCTGTTCCGCATGAAAGGAGAAGTCATTCTCCATGGTCCAGTCTCTACTGATTTTGGCACGTGCATAGATATCATCGCCAGAACGTACCCCGAGGTCCAGATCGGTATCGAAAGGCAGGCCATCGGCGAATTCTGACCAGCGCAAGGCAAATGAGCTGTTGTTTTCACGGGTACGGCGAATATCCAGATTTTTATCCCTGGCATTGTCAAGATTTTCATTGGTAATGGCAGCATTGGTGTCCAGTTCGTTATCCAGACTGTCATCACCAAAAACCAGACTTAATTTCTGCTCCAGAGTCGGAAGTTTAATTTTTCCTCGAATTCTGGGCTTGATCTCATAAGTTTCATATTTGTCCCAGCTATTATCCAGAATGATTCGTAAAGTCGCATTAGCTGGCTGGTCTGGGTCAGTCTTGCCAAACCAGTTGTCAATTTTATGTGCGGTCCTGTCTGCCCATTCACGGATTCCTTTCTGCCTTTTATCGGCCCATGAGTTATTTTCAGTTTCTGTCATGGAGGGCACAATTGCTTCATCAGACTGTTCCGGTAAGATCGTAGGTGTCGCATCGATCAAGCGCGGAATCTGATCCAGTAATCCTGAATGATTTGGCTCTGTATCTGCCGGATTGTCAGGAGCATCTGTTACTGAATTTGCCCAAGACATACTACTGCTCATTCCTATACCGAGAGAGAGCAGTAAGATTGGAGTAATCCTGTTTATTTGCATGAGTTATTTGTTGCTCTTGTATTCTTATATCTAGGTGTAGTTTTCTAAAAAATGGCCTTGAAAAGCAAGTTAAAGCTACAAAATAACAGCAATTATTCAATCATTTGAGCCTGAATCTCCCGATAAAGATCCATCACTTGGATGGGCTGTGGCATTGATAAAATAATATTGTGAATATTCTGCCAATTTAGCTGTTTGTCACGTTGTAGCAACAGGTGCGGATAGGCCAGCTCATCTTCTGCAAGCGATATACGTGCTTCACCATGAATCACTCGAATTTTCTGATGTTCTTGTAGTAAAAGTATTGGGGTAGAAAAATCTGCAGCAGCTTCTTTAAATAAGATAAATTTCTGCTTCTGGATTAAATGCGAAAATATAAACGGGTAATAATCTGGCGATGTCCAGACCGTTTCTGCCTGTTGCAGGTAAGCTTTTGAAAAGAGCTCCACTTGCAGGAAACTGGTAGCTAAAGCAGACCATGCCAGTGATTTAATTGCAGCAGCCTGACGTTGATGCTGGGCCAGCCAGTGCTGGATGCAATAGTGTGCCTGCAACTGACTTGGTACGCCTAAAAGCATCAGATATTTGACAAACTGGCCTTGCAGATTCAATTGCTCAGCCACAAAGACCTGACGTGCCTGCCAGTTGTCTTCTGCGGCATAATATAGGGCAATATCCAGGTAGGCGGGATGTCCGTCATCGGGTGCCAGTTCTAAAGCACAGAGCCGTTGTATATTGGCTTCTTCTAAGCCCAAAGAGCGAACCTGGGCGATCATGCTACCTATCTGGATTTCTGCAGGAAACTGAATGAGTTCCATGGCTAGGCCCGGTTCTTGATGACTTATTGTTTCTGTTTCTGGATGAGGATTAAGATCCTCAAGTAGGGTTTTTACTTGAGTAGCTGGTTCATTAGGGTGACTTGATTCCGGCACCTGGATTATTGCTCTTGGCTGACCACGATGGTATTTGCTTTTTTCTTCCACTTTTAAGCTGCTTTCAGCCTCATTCAGGGATAGAGCCGGTACCGTCAATAATGGTGGATCTTCTTTCAGACAAGCCGACTGCTGCTGTTGTTGCAACAGCCAGATATAACATTGTTGCAGTTCAGCCCATGGACTGTGCAGGGCAGGAGAGTGGGGAGCCGGAATCAGCCAGAGCTGCCAGCCATGTTCAGGACGATGTAAAAGTGCCCAACCTGAATCCGGATAGGCATACAAGGCTTTTTCCAGCACCTGGCTTTCGATGAAATAACCACGGAAGCTGAGATGATAGGCGGTATTTTCAGAAAACTGGTAGGCGACAAGCTCAGGTTGGGTGCGGGCTTTAAAAGCTAGAATCTGGGCTCTGAAAATAGGCTCATCACATAGATCAAAAATATCGCGTATTCTTTTTTTTGAGCGTGCAATTTCATACAAAGGCAGGGCTTTATACTCAAGTTGTCGTGTTAGTTGCTGTAATTCTTTAATTAATTGTGCTTTTTCTAAAGCATTCATTTTTAGATCTCTAGAGATGTTGCAATGCCTGATCCAGTGTGTGGGCGAGTATCATGTTGACTGCCAGTTCGATCAGCTTATATTCAGCAGAATTTAGATTTGTATGGCGTTCAGCCATTTCAATTAAAAAATCAACAGAAATCGCCTGAGGTGGAATTTTGCCCTGTAGCAATGCTTGAAGTTCATGCATAGCAGAATTTCTTGATATCAGTATATTTATGCTGCAATTATAAGCAGGGATCATATAAAATAGTGATTTATTTTGAATATTTTATAAACAAAATTTTTAATAAAAAGTGATAAAAATCAATAGAAAAAAATCAGAATGAGAAATAGTCGAAATTTTTAGCTTGATCGGTTTTTAATCTGGATATGATTCACCTGATATTAAAACAGGCTGAATCAATCAGCCTGTTTTAATACAAATAGCTTCTGCTTTTAAGCTGTATATTTGGCGCCTATATTCGCAGAATCTGAATTTACTGTTTCAGCAGGCGCTTTGGTCGCCGGAAAATCTGGCAGATAAACGACTTGTGCTGTTTGCAGGGATGCCTGAACAGGAGTGGAATCTGAATTCACTGGTTCAGCAGGTGCTTTAGTCACCGGAAAATCTGGTAGATAAACCACTTGAGTCATTTGCGCTGATGCTTGAACAGAAAAAGCCATAATGATTGCTGCGAAAGCAAATTTAAGAGCATTCATAAGATGACCTCTAATATCAGGGCGTTCAATAACTTGAACATGGGAGAATATTTAAACTTACTGCGAGTAAAATAATAGCAAATCAGCCTGAATAGAAAATGATAGTTTCGGCAAATTTAAGCAGTAAATTTTAGATTAATTACTCTATAAAACAATGAATTAGTGGATTTAAATTATTCGATTTTTTACGATTTTACAGGGCATTATGCTTTGTTTTTATAGTCAGAATATGGATCTGGTTGAGTACTAAAAAAGCAGCTAGCTGTTTTTTTTAATATCACAACTTAAAGCTGATTTTCGAGATTCTACAATTTTTTAGGAATGGACTAAGCGGGACTTTTATTTATTTTCAGCCTGAGCGTTTTATGGGGTTTATAGAGCAATCCTAAAAGCTATGGCAATCAATTCATTGAGTAATCAAGACTTTTAGGCGGCAATTGAAAATATTCAGTTAACCTGAGTTGAGGTAGAGAAAATTGTGTTTAATGACAATAAAATTACGGATTACTCTGTCAATCTAAAGATGAATTCTTTGATGGAATAAATTTATAAAAAGCATAAAAAATCCCCATCTTGGATGAGGATTTCTCTAGTTGAATTTATCTTTATTCAGGCTTCACCGGAACATCACAGGTTTCTGTAGTGCATTGATTGGCAGATGATTGTTGCTGCGGCTGCTCTAATGCTTTTTCAAGAACTTGCAGGAAAACTTCCTTAGGCTGAGCACCCGCCAAAGCAATGCGCTGATCAAAAACAAAGAAAGGGACGCCTGTGACCTTAAGCTGGTCATGGGCCACTTCCTGATCAAATTTAACAAAGTCAGCAAATTCATCCGAATCAAGAAGGTCATCAACTTCGACCGGATTCAGGCCAATTCGCGCTCCAACATCTTCCAGCGTTTCACGTTCACCAATCGGCAGGCCTTGAGTCATATAACTGTAGAATAACGCTTCCTCAGCTTCATTGCCCAGACCTTTGCTTTGTGCCAGATGAATCAGGCGATGTGCATTAAAGGTATTGCCTGAGTTGGCACCTTCCCAGTTAAATTCAATGCCTTCTTCTTTGGCCATCGCAGCAATATTGCGCTGCATCTCTTCGACTTCAGCCACGGTGCGGCCATATTTTTGCGCCAGACGTTCAGAGTTGGACACTTCCTGACGAACTGGTGCTTCAGGATCGAGCTGGAAACTGTGCCAATGTACTTCCAGTTCAATACCGGCTTGTTGTGCAGCAGCTTCCAAACGTTTTTTACCAATATAGCAGAAGGGGCAAACCACGTCAGACCAAATATCTACACGCATGATAAATCTCTATTCCATATTCTTTAGGAGTTATGGGGGCAAATCCTAAATTTTAAAGCCCAGGAATGCAAACCCTTTTTGATCTTCGGCTCATTTCTAGAGAATGTAGAATTAATCCATTTTCAAGTACACAGTGATTACTATTGCACATCAATTTTGTGATGCAAAGTAAGGGTGATTAAATAAAATTAGACAGGCTTTAATCTTGAATTAGGCGCTTACCTAAACAAATGACTTCAATTTCGTTATAGCCCAATTGTTCATAAAAGCTTTGTACATCAATATTATCTTTACGTATAAGCAGTTGAAGCTTTGGACAACCTAAAGCAATCAAACGTTTTTCTAGTTGTTGCACTAATGCCGTTGCAACACCATTACGTTGAAAATTGGGATGAACAGCCAAGTAGTTGACCCATCCGCGATGACCATCGTAGCCGTCCCATGACGGTTGCAATCAGTTGGTTATCTTTGACCGCCAATAAAAACAGTTGATCGCGCTGTGCCAATTTACGAAAGATATCTATTTCAGGGTTATTCCACGGACGGGTCAATCCGCACAGTTCCCAAAGTGCAATGACATCATCTAAATCGGATTCTAAATAGGGGCGAATAATAAACATAATTATAGTTTTGCATTTATTTTGAGCAATTTAGATTAATCGATTTTTGAGCCCTTGATAAGCTATGTTGAAAAATAAAAACCATAAAAAAACGCCCCGTAGGGCGTTTTTTTTAATGCAGTTAATTATGCAGTTTTTACCGCAGCTTCAACAGCAAGCATATGACCATTTTCTTCGAAATTTGAGTGCCAAGACAGCGCTTCACGAAGAAGGTGAGGCGTATGTCCGCCTTTTGCACATGCACGGTCAAAGTAATCATTTAACGCATCACGGTACATTGGGTGTGCACAGTTATCAATCACTGCACGTGCACGCTCACGTGGTGCCAGACCACGAAGATCTGCCAGACCCTGTTCAGTTACAAGGATATCTACATCGTGTTCCGCATGGTCGATATGTGAAGCGAACGGTACCACAGAAGAGATGTCACCACCTTTTGCGATTGATTTGGTCACGAAGATCGCCAGATGTGCATTACGCGCAAAGTCGCCAGAACCACCGATACCGTTCATCATTTTGGTACCACATACGTGGGTCGAGTTCACGTTACCGTAAATATCAAACTCAAGCGCAGTATTGATACCGATAATACCTAAACGACGTACCAGTTCAGGATGGTTTGAAATTTCCTGTGGACGTAATACCAGTTTGTCTTTGTATTGCTCAAGGTTGTTAAATACTTTCTCGCCGTATTTTGCAGAAAGCGTAATAGAAGAACCTGAAGCAAACTTCATTTTACCTGCATCGATCAATTCAAACGTACAGTCTTGCAGAACTTCTGAGTACATGATCAGGTCTTCGAAGTTTGAATCTTTCAGACCGGTCAATACGGCATTTGCGATTGAACCAATCCCTGCCTGAAGAGGCCCGAGGTTTTTCGGTAAACGCTCTTCAGCCACTTCTTTTTCAAAGAAAGCGATCAAATGGTTGGCAATGCTTTGTGTCTCATCATCTGGCGCAGTTACAGTAGATGGAGAGTCATGTAATTCGCTGTTAAATACGATACCCACAATTTTAGATGGATCGATATTGATCGCATGCGTACCGATACGCTCATCAACTTGAGTCAATGGAATCGCTTGACGCGTTGGACGATACGTCGGGATGTAGATATCGTGCAAGCCTTCAAATGCCGGGCTTAGGTTGGTATTGATTTCTACAATCACTTTTTCAGCAAAAATGGCAAAGCTTGCAGAGTTACCAACAGATGTTGTTGGAATGATGCCGCCATCTTCAGTAATCGCTACAGCTTCAATGATCGCAACGTCTGGTTTTTTCAACTGCAGGTTACGCATTTGCTCAACGGTTTCAGACAAATGCTGGTCAATGAACATCACTTCGCCATTGTTGATGGCTTTACGTAAAGTGTTGTCCACTTGGAAAGGTAAGCGACGTGCCAATACGCCGGCTTCAGTCAATTGTTTGTCTAGATCGTTTCCTAGTGATGCACCAGTAATCAACGTGATCTTTAATGGATTTGCTTTTGCCTGTTGAACTAAAGCTAGAGGAACCGCCTTCGCTTCACCAGCGCGAGTAAAGCCACTCATACCCACAGTCATGCCATCTTTGATGAATTCAGCCGCCTGTTCTGGGCTGATGACTTTGTTGTGTAGGGAGGCTAAACGGATACGATCTAAAGACATTTTAACTCTCATTAATTCTTAAACTATGATACGGATTGTACCGCTCAAAAAAAGTATTGTGCATAGGTGTTAGGCTAAGGTCTAATTTTTTAGCTAAATGTAGGTATAATAAAAAATGATGATTTTTAAATTATTGATTTAATGAAATATAAAATGAATTGTATAGAAAAACTAAAAAGTTGTTTGTTGGATTATTGATCACTTCTTAAAAGTGATCAGTCAAGGTTTGTCGGATTTTATCGAGTGTGGTGGCAGGGGGAGGCGTCTCTGTACCAGCCTGATTTAAGGGCAATGAAATGATGGCTTCGAGTCCGCCTTCAGGACGATTATGAATACGCAACTGACCATGGTGAATATCGACAATCCGTTTAGCAATCGCCAGGCCCAAGCCGCTGCCTTGTACAGTCCGTGCAGAATTACCCCGTACAAAGGGCTGCATCAGGGCTTCAATCTGATCTTCCGGGATGCCTTCTCCATGGTCTGCAACACAAATCAACAGGTGCCCGTCTTCTACATGAGCAGACAGTTCAATCGGTTCTGAACCATAACGTTTCGAATTATTGATCAGATTACCAATCAGTCTTTTTAGCGACATGCTGCGCGCCTGAATGGTCGGGATGTCTTGTGGCGTAAAGCGGATATCCAGCGGTTTAAACTGCTTGACCAGTTCCTGGAGCAGCACATTGACATTGGTATCCTGCGGCTCTTCATCAGAACCATCACGCATATAGGAGATGAACTGATTCAGGATGGCATCCATATCTTCGACATCATAAATCAGGCCTTCTTTGAGAAAGTCTTCATCCGGCATCATTTCGGCACTCAGGCGAATCCGTGTTAGCGGCGTGCGCAAGTCATGTGAAATACCGGCCAGCATGATGCGGCGTTCGCGTTCAGTCTGGTCCAGCGTGTAAATCATCTGGTTAAAAGCATGATTGACCTGACGGATTTCCAGTGGACCATGATTGGTATCCAGATAGGGCGCCGAACCGATACGACTATAACTGTTGGCAGCATCCTGCAAACGGCGTAAAGGCCGGTTCAGCTGACGTACCAAAGTCAAAATAATGATGCCGACAATAATCGGTGTACCGAGCAGCCAGCCCAAAATCAGTTCATTGCTATAATTGGCATAGGTCTTTAAAGGTTCCTGTACCCAGTGACCATTCATTTCAGGAGTCTGGATCCAGATACGAGGACTTGGCTTGAACTGGAAATAGACCGTAGCTTCCTTAATGCGTAACTCTTTGGCCAGTTTGGTTTCGATCTGGCGGGTAAAAAATTCTGCGATCAGTTTTTCACGGACTGTAGGATATTCTGCCGGATTGGTGACATATTCAATGCCGACCCGATTTTTTAACCAGTCATCGATATCGACTTCCTGCTGTTTGTGATACAGGCGTAGATCCGGATTATTGAGAATTTCCAGTTCCATGGCCAGATAACGCGCATGTTGCTGAATTTCAGGTAGAAACAAGGTACGCCAAAAGAACCACAAAGACATAAACAGGCTGAAACAGACCACAAAAACCACCAGTACTGTGGTGCGCATGGCCGCAGAACGCGGTTTGATCTTGTCCATAAAGCGTTCCCAGCGGGTACGTTTTGTTTCCGAGTAGCTGACAAAATCGGTAAATTTTTGCGGGTCGATAGGATCGAGTTTCACGCCAGCTTCCTATGGGCAATTTTGTTCTGAAAATCAGCAGTGATGTTCTGGGTGGAGTATTACTGCATTGACATTTAATTGAAGGATTTTCTCATGTTACTTTCTTAAAAAAGTAACCAAAAAATCTTGCCATTCGCTAAACTCACATATTTCCATGCGAGCCTGTGAAGTAGTCGATGCTCAAACAGCGGCGAATGGCTTGATGGACAATAAATCGAAGTGATCTTTATCCTATAATTTTTCCTTTATTCCGCACCATCTGGAACAAAGACATAACCCACTCCCCATACGGTCTGGATATAACGTGCACGCGCCGGGTTCTCTTCAACCAGACGACGTAAACGTGACACTTGCACATCAATCGAGCGTTCCATTGCACCCCATTCACGGCCACGGGCCAGATTCATCAACTTGTCGCGGGTCAGGGGTTCACGTGGATGCTGAACCAGGGCTTTTAGTACCGCAAATTCACCGGTAGTCAAAGTCACCACTTGACCTTCACGGGTCAGGGTGCGGGTAGACAAGTCGAGCGACCAGGGACCAAAGGTGACCACTTCCATTTGCTGGCTTGGTGCACCGGGTACTTCGCGCACCTGGCGGCGCAATACTGCACGAATACGTGCCAGTAATTCATTCGGGTTAAATGGTTTAGGCAGGTAATCGTCGGCACCCGCTTCCAGACCAGCAATACGGTCAGAATCGCTACCACGAGCAGTCAGCATGATAATCGGGGTATCGATGTTGGATTGGCGTAGGCGACGGCAGATACTCAAGCCATCTTCGACAGGCAGCATAAAATCGAGTACGATCAGAGAAAACAGTTCCCGCTGTAAAAGTCGATCCATCTGTGTGGCATCATGTGCGGTTTTAACCACAAAACCTTTGTCTTCGAGGAAGCGCTGCAATAGAGTACGCAGACGAACATCATCATCAACTACTAATATCCGTTCGACTCGGTCCGTTTCGGTATGTACGGCATCGGATTTTTCAGCAGGCACAACTAAACTCATGAGATGCTCCTTTATTCTTTATTGTCGTCATAAACAAAAATCAGATAGGCTTTGAGTATACGATTCATAGATATTAATTGACTATGCTCTAAAGCACCAAATATTGCAGTTAAAATCAAGACATAGATACCAAATATATACATCTATATGCGAAAAAAACCGTCTTGGGAAAAGAATAAAATGCAAAGTTCATGCAAATTTTAGCCAAAAAACTGAAAATCGATCGTATGCCTTTATCTGAAGCTTATATAAATTAATAAAAACAATGGTGGATTTTATAGACCCGGTCTTTATAATCATGCCATTTAGTACTTATCCTTGTGGGATCAAACACGATGACTGACTTAGTTCAGCAGTTGGCAAAAGAACTTGCCGTACGTCCAAATCAAGTTGAGGCTGCCATCAAGCTTATTGATGAAGGTGCCAGTGTTCCTTTTATTGCACGTTACCGTAAAGAAGTAACGCAAGGCTTAGACGATACGCAACTACGTCAACTCGATACGCGTTTATCATACTTGCGTGATTTGTATGAGCGCCGTGAAAAGGTGATTGAATCACTCAAAGAACAAGATAAATTGTCTGATGATTTATTGGCGCGTGTGAATGCCGCTGAAACCAAAAATGCATTAGAAGAAATTTACGCGCCGTACCGTCCAAAACGGACCAGTAAATCATTCAAGGCCAAAGAAGCTGGTTTAGGGCCAATTGCCGAAAAAATCTTTAACGAAGCCGTTGATCCAGCTGAAGCTTTGGCGGGCTTTAGCCATGAAGATTATCCAGATCAAGAAAGTCAGCTTGATGCGATCCAGCACATTCTGATTGATGACTGGGCACAAAATATTGCTTTAACTACCGAGCTCAAAGCAATGTTTGCCAAAACTGCCGTGCTGAAAAGTCTGGTGGCGAGTGAAGAGAAAAAAGAAGTTGGCAAGAAATTCCGTGATTATTTCGATTTCTCTGAAAACCTGAACAAAGTTCCTTCACATCGTTTACTGGCCATGCTGCGTGGCCGTCAGGAAAATGTCCTGGGTCTGAAAGTGGATGGCGAAGATGACGCACCATTGGCGCGTATTGAAACCGAATATAACCTGGATGCCATTCAGCCACAGTCTCGTCAGGATTTCCTGAAACAGACTGCAAAGCTGTTCTGGCTGGGTAAAGTCCGTCCAAGCATCGAACATTCTTTATTGACTGAAAAACGTCTGGCTGCTGAAGCAGAAGCGATGCAGGTCTTTGCTGAAAACCTGCGTCATTTGCTGCTTTCTGCACCCGCTGGTGCTCGTACGACATTAGGTGTAGACCCTGGCATCCGTACTGGTGTGAAACTGGCAGTCGTAAATGAGTCAGGCGATGTTCTTGCATACAGCACCATTTATCCGTTTGCACCAAAAGATGATAAAGAAGGTTCACTGGCCGAGCTGGCACGTTTATGCCGCGAGTTCAATGTCGACCTGATTGCGATCGGTAATGGTACAGCAAGCCGTGAAACTGAAGCGCTTGTGGCTGAAATGATGGCTGCCAATAGCGACCTGAAACTGACCCGTGTGTCTGTATCGGAAGCTGGTGCATCAGTATATTCAGCATCTGAACTTGCATCACAAGAATTGCCAGATTTAGACGTTTCAATTCGTGGTGCAGTTTCAATTGCACGCCGTCTGCAAGACCCTCTTGCTGAGCTGGTTAAAATCGATCCTAAATCAATCGGTGTAGGTCAGTACCAGCATGACGTGAACCAGACTGGTCTGGCGAAAACGCTGGAAGCGGTCGTTGAAGACTGTGTGAACTCGGTGGGTGTCGATGTCAACACTGCCTCTTCTGCAATTCTGGGTTATATCGCCGGTCTGAATAAATCGATTGCCCAGCAAATTGTAGAATTCCGTAAGGAAAATGGCCGCTTTGATAACCGTCAGTCCTTGAAAAAAGTGCCACGTTTAGGTGAGCGTACTTTCGAGCAGGCTGCAGGTTTCTTACGTATTCAAAATGGTTCTGAGCCACTGGATGCTTCTGCAGTTCACCCAGAGTCTTATCCACTGGTATCTAAAATTGTCGAAGCGAAAGCAACAACGGTAAAAAACATCATTGGCAACACGGAAATCATTCGCCAGGTGAATCCTGAAGAATTTGTGGATGATAAATTTGGGCTACCTACGATTCAAGATGTATTGAGCGAACTTGAAAAACCGGGCCGTGATCCGCGTCCAGAATTCCGTACCGCCAAGTTCCGTGACGATATCACTGAAGTTGCACAATTGACTGAAGGCATGCAACTGGAAGGTGTAGTGACCAATGTGACTAACTTCGGTGCTTTTGTCGATGTCGGTGTACATCAAGACGGTTTGGTACACATTTCTGAACTGGCCAATGAATTTGTCGCTGATCCGCATAAAGTGGTGAAACCAGGTCAAATCGTGCAAGTACGTGTTTTGAATGTGGATGCTGAACGTAATCGCGTGAATTTGTCGATGCGTCCTGAAGGTTCGGCAGCCCCAGCGAAAGCACCACGTCAGCCACGCCGTGAAAACAATGAAGCACGTGGTGAACGTAAGCCTCAAGGCAAACGTCCACAGCAAGCACGTCCGCAAGGTGATCGCCCGCATGGCAAGAAACCGCAGGCGGCTAAACCACAAGAACAAAAAATTGGTGGTTTGGGTGCATTGTTATTGCAAGCCGGGATTAAAGGTTCGAAATAATCTTTAATTAACCAATAAAAAAACCTCCCAATAGGAGGTTTTTTTATGTCTGATTTTATGAATTGATCATCGGCACAATCCAGCTGGTAATAATCAGTAAAATACCAAGATGCCCCAGTTTTCGTGTCACATAGACCAGCTTAGACGGTGGCTGTTCCAGTCTTTTTGCATATTCTTCCATGCTAATGCCAGACTTACCTTTACTGGTATATAAAAACACCCCCAAATCCAGACAGATCAGGATGGTACCAATATCGGCCACCAGTTCCATCAGCTCAAATTGCTGGGTATACAGCGACATGCCGACGCTATACATCAGATAAAGACCAAAGGCGATACAGGCATATTGCAGGACAACTAAAAACTTCTGCATAAATCTCAACAGCTCAAAAAATTAAGGCAATTATACAAATAATCGGGCAGCTGCGGCCAATTACAAGGTCTGTATCACTTCAGCAAAATTCTGCTTTTCGACCAGTTCCAGAAACTCATCTCCCAGGCGCTGGCTTTCAGCAATACATTGTTTCCAGAGCTGAATCCGCTGGGTTTGATCTAAACCTTTTAAAGTGAAGTCTTTACGGTCCGGTAAGCGACCCAAAGGCAAACTTTGCAGATATTCCTGAGAAGGAGAGATGAGCAAAGTTCGTGCCTGATTCTCCGGATTTGAGGTACGTTTAAATAACTTGTCAAACCAGCCGGGCGTGATACTGTCGGTAAAATGCGGATACAGCACAATGCCTTTGCTCTGGAAGGGCAGGTCTATGTGATAGTCGATCAGGCCACCATCACGGTAATAGCCCTGCGGTGCATCCGGGATATTATTCACCGCTGCCATCACACCCGGAATGGAGGCAGAAGCCATCAGCCAGGACAACACACTTTGCTCGGTCAGGGGATGGTAATGCGTAGTGAAGCCATCATCGGTAATTTTAAACTGTTCACCGATATTCGGCTGGCTGATGACCCGCTGCATGAAATGCCGGCTATGTTTGCGCGCCACTGCTGTGGTTCCGACAATTCCCGCTACAGAAGCCAGTAATGGTAAAGCTTTATCACTCTGGAAAATATGCTGGGCCTTGATCGACAAAACTGTCAGATGGTAATCAGGATGATTAACCAGATCAGTTTCCTTACCCTGGACCAGATCCAGCAGCATGCCACGGCAAACTTCGCTGACCTCTTGGCGGGTCATTTTTTTATGAAAATAAAGGTTTGTATACAGCTCACCCAAGCGTTCGGTTCCCTGTTGAGCTCCATGTGCGGCAATACTGGCAAAACGCCAGCTACCAATGGATGAGCCCACCAAAGTTCTACGCTGAGGAGCACGTGAAAAAAACTCGCCAAAAATGGCCTGATCCAGTCCTTGAATACCGATGCCTTTGGGGCCGCCTGCCGCACCTGGCACAATATCGACCTGTTCGGGTTGCAAACCTTGTTCCAGAATCAGCTCACGTGCCAGATGTCCGGCCCGGATTCTCAGGGCAGGCGCATGTTTTTGTAAAATCTGCATAGAGGTTCAACCCATATTCGATCAGTGAGGCTTATTTTAAGCCTCTGCTTACCAGACCCAATGGCAAGATGTGCCCGAAGGTGACTTTGCAGTCATGCTATGTCCAGAAAACAAAAAACCTGAACAGTGTCAGGTTTTTTAAAGCTCATTTAGTTATTTCGCAATCCGCCAGACTGCCAGAACGCTTGCCAGCGCAATCAGAATGACTGAGACAAACCAGGGTGAAATAATTGCAATTGAAAGCAGAATCGCCATGATACTGCCAAACATCCAGCTGCGTTTCTGCTGATGTTCCATTTGCAGACGCATGCTTTGCAGTTCATTGAGCTGTTTGGCATGCCAGGCCGACTGGTTTTTCAGACCATTCAGGCTGTCGATCATCAGGGTGGGTAAATCCTGCGCCCCTAACAGTAGATCCGGGATTTTCTGTCCCAGTTCTTTCAGGTTCTTTTGTGGATTTACCTGAGCCTTGATCCAGTCCGTCAGAATCGGTTTGGCCAGACTCCAGATATCCAGTTCTGGATAAAGATCCGTACCCAAACCTTCCACATGAACCAGCGTTTTCAGTAACAGCATCAGTTGTGGAGGAATTTCCAGGTGGAAACGACGGGCAATATCCATGACCTGAATCAGAATACCGGCAAAGTCCAGCTCATGCATCGGTTTGGAGACCATTGGGCCAACAGTACGACGCATTTCGCGGGCCAAGGCATCCTGATCGGTACCTGGTGGAATCCAGCCTGCCTGATGCACAATCTGGATCAGCTGCATAAAGTCACTGTTCATGACCGCCAGCAGCATACGCGCCACAGTCATCTGGTCATGCTTGGACAGTTCACCCATAATCGCGCAGTCCAGCGCAATAAAGCGCGGATTGGCCGGATTGATGGTTTCCACAAAGACATTGCCTGGATGCATGTCGGCATGGAAGAAGTTGTCACGGAACACTTGGGTAAAGAAAATGGTCAGACCTTTACGCGCCAGATCAGCACGGTCCATGCCCAGTTCATCAAAGGTGGCAATATCTGAAATCGGCACACCGGTAATCCGTTCTGCGACCAGTACATCCTTGCTGTCCATATAGACTTCAGGCACATACATCATGCTGGAGCCGGTGAAGTAATGACGCATCCGGCGGGTATTATCGGCTTCCAGCGTCAGGTCCAGCTCGTTCAGAATAATCTGTCGATAGTCCTGAATGATCTCCGACAAATGTAGGGCACGTGCTGCTTCCAGACGCTTTTCCAGAAAATCACCCAGCCAGTTCAAAATCTCAAAATCCTGCAAGATCTGCTGGCGAATATTCGGGCGGGTGACTTTGACCACGACTTCCCGGCCATCATGCAGTGCTGCGGTATGTACCTGCGCAATTGAAGCAGCTGCCAGAGGCTGGGCATCAAAACGGGCAAACAGGGTATTTACATCGGCCTTTAACGATTCCTGAATACGCATTTTGGCGACGTCGTTGTCAAAGGGCTTGACCTGGTCTTGCAATAACACCAGCTGCTGTAAAACTTCAGGTGGAATCAGGTCACGACGGGTCGAAAGCAATTGCCCCAGCTTGATCGCCAGTGGCCCCATTTCCTCTAAAGCTTCTTTAAGCTTGAGTGGATTTTTACGCTCACGGCTAGACCAGGCTGCCGGGTGCATACGAATCAGGGACAGGACATGACGGCTTTTTTCAGGGAGTTCTTCCGCAGGAAACAACGTGTCGAGTCGATAATGCGCGGCAATGCGCCAGAGTTCGAGTAAACGTGAAACATGCGGAATCATAAAGTGGTGTACCTAGTTCTGAGTTGAATCTTGCTGATTTTCAATCTGGGCCTGAAGCTGATGGATTTTGGCTTCGACACGGTCTAAATTCTGGTTCAGGATACGGGTATCCTGATTCAGGTCATCCATTTGCCAGCGTGGAGCAAACAGGCCACTGTCTTCTTTCAGGGCATCTTCGACAAAAAATAACTGGCTTTGCAACGTACGCTTCAAATATTTTGGCGCAAGTTGCAATTTGCCGATTTCATGTGCCAGCGCAGGGCCAATCCAGGGGCTTAAATGCGTTGCCAGATCAGGTTCAGCCTGCTGCATGATGCGCTGGATCTCTTGCAAGAGCTTATAGTCGCCTTGCAGTGGAATATTACCGACTTCGTCAGCAAGCAGCAGCTTGAGCAGTTCTACGACATTGCTGACCTGTAAAGTCGCTGTTGCTTCAGAAATCTGCGCACTGTTCGCTTCATAAGGCCGCTGTTCGAAGATGGAAGATACTTCAGAATGACCGGTTGCGGTCGGTTCCAGACGAACCTTGCCGTCATCGAAAAAGACATCGACTGACAGTTGCGGTGAGGCGATCACCACCCGCAACATTTTACCGGCCAAGGCATTGAGCTGAATACGGGTAATTGCATCCAGATCAATCACATGATGAATCACGCGTTCAATAGTACCTAGGGCGAGAATTGACCACATTGGCTAAGGCCCTTAAAGCTTGAAGCCACGGTGAACGGCAACAATACCACCAGTCAGGTTGTGGTAGTCACAGTTCTGGAAGCCGGCATTTTCCATCATGCCTTTCAGGGTGCGCTGATCTGGATGCATACGGATCGATTCAGCCAGATATTTATAGCTTTCTGAATCATTGGCAATGATTTTACCCATGATTGGTAGCGCGGTGAACGAATACAGGTCATACAGTTTCGAAAATGGTTCAAACACCGGTTTAGAAAATTCCAGAATGAGCAAACGGCCGCCTGGCTTAAGCACACGGTACATTGCAGCCAGTGCCGCATCTTTATCTGTTACGTTACGCAGGCCAAAAGAAATCGTCACCAGGTCAAAGCTGTTGTCGGCGAACGGTTCTAAAGTTTCAGCATTGGCCAGGACGAAGTCGACATTGGTGCAACCTGCATCGATCAGACGGTCACGACCAACATTGAGCATTGATTCGTTGATGTCAGATAACACCACATGACCGGTTGGGCCGACTTCACGGCTAAATACTTTTGCCAGGTCACCCGTACCCCCTGCGATATCCAGCACATGCTGGCCACGGCGCACACCTGACATGTTAATCGCAAAACGTTTCCATAGGCGGTGAATACCAAAAGACATCAGGTCATTCATGATGTCATATTTGCTGGCGACCGAATGGAACACTTCAGCCACTTTCTGGGCTTTTTCATCGCTGTTTACGGTCTGGTAGCCAAAATGCGTGGTAGTTCCGACATTGCCGGTATTGGCACCGCGTGGCAGGTTATATTTAGGGATAGTGCCCGTCACAGGCGTATCGGTCAGGCGTTGTTCTAGAGATTGTTGCTGACCTTGTGGAGCACCTTGTGGAAGCGGAGTGGTTAAGAATGGGCTCACTTTGTCTGTCTGTTGTGCCGACTCGGGTGTAGGGGTAGGCGTTGTATTTTCATTTGACATTGGAGTCACTCCTAACATATCAATCGGGTTAATCTTGCATTGTCTGCATAATGACAGATTCTTGGATGTTATTCAGCAGTCATGATGCAATTGTTATGAATAATATACAGAAAAATAGGAATGTGGGCGGAAATCTTCATGGCCAGTGATCGAATAATTCATATGATTTGTCACTTGCGCTGTCCTGCCACAAAAACCTGAAAATATCAGGATCAGACAGGACGGTGAATAGCATCCATTGTAGATCAGCAAAGAAGCTATTATTGGAAGGGTAATGGATCGCCTGAATGTACCTTGTCAATGATACCGCGTTCGATTGCAGTAAAATCGGTTACAAATTTTTCTGCCGACTTTAACGGTTTCATAGCCTGAAATCCGTCCTGCATAAACTCATACATCACCTGAAAATGATACTTGTTGGCCGCGCTTTTACACATTTTAAAGGCAGTATAGACCACAAAAGAACGCATATATTTATCCAGGCTGACCCCTAGCTGGTCCAGTAGAGCCAGCTGTTTTAAGCGTGCTTCACCCTGATCCAGTTTCAGGTAGGTCAGGCGCATCATTTCATCAGTTAATGCTGTGTGGGCTGGGTAATCCTTTAGCAGCTGAATCGCGACCTGTTCGTCCAGCTGCACCGCCAGGATCGCCAGTTCTACGCCTGAAGTTCCAGTTTTAATTGCATTTTCTGGAATAATTTTTTCTGCCTTGTGTGCATATTTCATCAGCCGTGCAATCTGTTCAGCCAGTGCATCAAAGTCTGAGCCACCATAAAGCCGGTTCAGGAAATATTCTGCCATCAGCTGATTGTTTTTTTCAGAAAAATGCTGCTGATGGGTACGCTGCATTCGTGCTTTCTGCCATGCCTGTACATCCTGTAAACGGCTTAAAATTTCAGGCTGAGTGTGATACTTGAGCTGATAATATTGTTCTAAAAGTTCATCTAATCGGGCAAGTTTGGACATGAATTTTTCAAATATGATTTTTGCGATGTCAGAATCTTAGAGGGTGTGGCTCAATCTCGCTATGACAAATTGGTCAATGATTACTTATTTGAATGTCAATTTGTTGTTTAAACAGGCAATCTAATCGTGTGAAAAACGTTGCCAACGCTATTTTTGGCCCAAAGCTCCTCGCTATACTGCAACAAGAATAAAAGATAAAGGTTGAAGATACAGATGGAACAACCACAATTCCAGTTAATGGATGAAGATCAGTTATCGGCCGAGCTAATTGATGCCCAATACGATTTAAGAAAAACGCGCGGCCAGAAAAATGCTAAAAGTCTGCTTATTCTGGTCAATGGTATCGAGTTGGCTGGCAAGGGCGAAGCGGTCAAACAGTTGCGTGAATGGGTCGATCCACGTTATCTGAGGGTGAAGGCCGATGAACCACAAGCGGTCAGTCCCAAACAGGTGTTCTGGCAGCCTTATGCGCAATTTATTCCAGCCGAAGGGCAGATCGTCGTGCTGTTTGGCAACTGGTATACCGATTTACTTAACAGTGCAATGCGGGTATCTGACCCAATTAATGAAGCACAGTTTAATGAATACCTGAAAGAAATGCAGGACTTTGAGCAGGATCTGAAAAATAACCATGTGGATGTAGTCAAGGTCTGGTTCAATCTGTCATGGAAGGACCTGCAAAAACGTTTGAAGGCCATGGACCCAAGTGAAACCCACTGGCATCAAATGCAGGGGGTAGACTGGCGGAACAGAAAACAGTACGAGAACTTGCAGCGTTTGCGGCAGCGCTTTACTGAGGACTGGTTTGTTATTGACAGCAAAAATGAAAAATGGCGCGACCAGCAATTTGCCCAGTACGTTCTGAATGCGATGGAAAACTGTCCCGAACATCGAGTCAGAGCCAGCGGGAAATGGAAACAGGCCAAGATTCCCGAGCAGTTGAAACATCCTGCCAATACGCGGGCTGCACCAGAAGAATATAAACCGGAACTGAAAAAGTTAAGCGCTAAGGTTGCCCAAGCCATGCGTTCCGATCCGCGTAATGTGGTAATTCTGTTTGAAGGCATGGATGCTGCGGGGAAGGGGGGAGCCATCAAGCGCATTGTCAAGAAACTTGATCCGCGTGAATATGAAATTTACAGTATTTCGGCACCCGAAACATATGAACATAGCCATCCCTATTTATGGCGCTTCTGGACCAAACTGCAAACCGATGATGACATCTGTATTTTTGACCGTTCCTGGTACGGGCGGGTCCTGGTCGAGCGGGTCGAGAGGCTGATCAGTGCGGCAGAATGGCAGCGTGCCTATGGAGAAATTAACCGTTTTGAGCAGAGCCTGGTCAAGCATCAAACCGTTATCGTAAAAATCTGGTTGGCGATCTCCAAAGATGAACAGGCAGTACGTTTCAAGGCACGTGAAGAAACACCGCATAAACGTTTTAAAATTACCGACGAAGACTGGCGAAACCGGGCACGTTGGGATGATTATCTAAAAGCAGCAGCGGACGTGTTTGAACGTACCTCAACCGATTATGCGCCTTGGCATATTATTGCCACCGATGATAAAAATACCGCACGGGTCGAAGTGTTAAAGGTCATTTTAAAACAGCTTCAGGCAGAATAAATCTGCCTGAAGTAAAGGAAAGCAATTGTCTAAAATATTCAGCTTGCGCAGGATTAAGCCTGTGCTACCTGTTTTTGCTGGATACTTTTGGCCGTGCGATAGCAGTCTTGCACA
The DNA here is from genome assembly GCF_001647575.1 of Acinetobacter sp. SFD. Taxonomy (NCBI): domain Bacteria; kingdom Pseudomonadati; phylum Pseudomonadota; class Gammaproteobacteria; order Moraxellales; family Moraxellaceae; genus Acinetobacter; species Acinetobacter sp. SFD. Next base: position 588,906 of record NZ_LSZJ01000001.1, on the reverse strand, counting down.
TGGGCATCGGCAATTTTTTTCATGACAAAATAACCCAGACTTGCAGCAACCAGTTGACCCCCTAGCGGAATGAATTTTGTGACTTGCTTTATCAGCACTTTCGCTGCAACATTGTTCAAAGATTTTTTAACTGCCGTCCGTGCGACCACCAGACCAGAAAACTCTACGCCACGTTTACGCAGCTCCTGCCAGTGGATCTGACGGGTTTTTGGATCGTAAACACTGATCTGGTCAGGGGCCAAGCCAAAGCGGGCATTGATCTCGGGAATTAATTGCGACAAGATACCGACATCAATGACCACGTCCATAAAAGGTACCGGAATAACAGCGGCACCGGCAGAATAGTAGGCGCGTTTTTTGGTGAGTTCCAGGCATTCGTCGCGGATTTTTTCCAGATCCAGGTTCGCGTCGAGACGTTCAGGAATTTTATCTAATTTCATGGGCACTACCTAAGCTCTATGTTGTTTTTTTCCATTCAAGCATCTTTAAGATGCTTTTTTCAAAGAAATTTTTCGACTGAAGTGTGGTTTTAAGGTGTCATAGCGCGCTCGGGATGTATAGTAAATAATCTTTATCGTTTTGTAGTAAAAACCACATTCAGCAGTTCAGGGGAACCAATGGCCATCCATGTTATTCAGAGTCAACGTATTGATGTACTTTTGGATAGTATGCTGCATATTGTCAACCAGACTGCCCGAAATCCGTTTGAAGTGTTACAGACCCGGCACTTTATTGTGCCGTCTCCGGCAGTAGAAAGCTGGCTGACCCAGAAAATTGCCGAGAAAAAAGGCATTAGTGCCAATACCCAGTTTCATCACCGGATTCGCGCCTTTCAATGGGCTTCCTATCAGTGGGTATTGAATGCACCCAAAGAGGTGGAACAGGTGCGCGAAGCCAATATTCCGCGCATTATCATCAAATGGCGGGTATTTCAGGCGCTACGTAAATATATTCTGCCCGAACAGATTTCCTTAGACATGGATCATCCGCTGTATTCTATTATCAAACGGATTTATGACAGTGCTGATCGGCTGGAGCAGGGTACAGAGAAGCAGCTGAAAAAACAGAGCATGCTGTACTGGGTAGCCGAGCAGGTATCGCGTTTGTTCAGCCATTATATGGATTATCGCGGTTATTGCGCGCGTAACTGTCCTCCAAAACACTGTAGCTGCCCGACCAACTGGCTCGAGGCCTGGGGGCAGGATATTGCGCTTGATATCGAACAGATGCTCTATAGCCCCAAAGATGAAAATGGTCATGAGATGCAGGTGGCGGATTTTGTCAAGATTCAGGCACGTGAACTGGAAGCTTGGCAACGCTGGTTGTGGCAGCATGTATTTCAAGATGATTATGCCAAAATCCTGGAGATTGAACGCCTGTATTGGGAGCGGCTGGAGAATGCAGAAACCCGCGCCCAGGCTCTAAAACGCCTGCCGGCCCAGATTGTGGTATTTAGCCTGCTGGAACTACCACCGAGCCAGCTGGATTTTTTACGTCGTCTGGGGCAATACATTGATATCTATATTTTTCACTTCAACCCCTCGCAGGAATACTGGGCGGACAGTGTCGATCCTGACTGGAAAGCCAGATTTGATTTGCAGCGCGAAGAGCGCTTTATTCAGCGTTTTGAAAAAACCCGTCAACGTAAACCAAATGATGCGGAAATAAAAGACTTCAGGATCAAGCAACTGAATTTTAATGCCGAAGACCGGGAATCGCGGCATCCGCTTCTGACCCGATTCGGCAAGCAGGCACGTGATCATTTTTCTCTACTCTCTAAACTGTCTTCGGGGGAAGAGGGTCTCTGGGCTGATGTCTTTGTCGATGAATATCAGAATAAACTGCTGGCCAAAATCCAGTCAGATATTCTGTATTTACTCGAGCCTGAACAGCATCAATATGCTTTAAGCCCTAATGATGAGTCGGTACAGATTCATGTCTGTCATTCTTCATTACGTCAGCTGGAAGTCCTCAAAGAACAGCTGATTCACTGGCTGGCTCAAGAGACTCATGACGCGCCGCGTCAGCCGAGTGATATTCTGGTGCTGACGCCAAGTCTGAAAGAACTGGAACCGGCAATTCGCAGTGTCTTTGCGCCACCACCGCGTGAGCGCGAAACCGGCAGCAAACGCCTGCAAAAAGATAACCTATATTTACCGATCCAGATTGCCGGGGTGTCGCGTCTGGATGTCAGCAATGCCTGGCGCGCGGTACTGGGCCGGATTCAGTGGGTACGGCGCCGTTTCAGTATTGAGGACTTTGCCGACTGGCTCAGCCTGAATGCGACCCAGCAGTATTATGGTCTGGACTATAGTCAGGTAGAGCGGATGTTACAATTGCTGACAGATGCTGGCTTCAAGCGTGGATTGGACCAGCAGCATTTACAGCAAAGTCTGAGCGCAGGCGATGAGGATTACCGGTTTAGCTTTAAATTCGCGCTGGACCGTCTGGCGTTGGGTCTGGCGATTCCTGAACATACCCTGTTTCAGGACACCTTGAGTTATGCCAAGGTTCTGACCAGTGATTTTCCCTTGATATCCACCCTGATCCGGATTTATCAGGATCTGGTAGAGCGCCGTGACTGGCTGACTTTGCATGAAACCGGACAGCGCACGCCAGTCAAAACCTGGCTGGAATATCTGCGCGCCGATCTGAACGAGTTCCGTGATGCTGGCGTGGAATCGCTCAAAACCGTTGCCGAGATTATCGACAAGCAAATGCGGATGCTGACCTTGGCCGATTATCATGACCAGGATGATCCGCATGCCAGTCAGGAACTGGTGGCACTCAGTCTGCCTCTGCCTTATGTGCTGGAAGAAATTCAGAATACCCTGGAGATGCAGCTGGATCAGGCCGAACCGACCGGACAGATTACTTTTAGCCAGATTGGTCAGATCCGGCCATTGCCTTATAAACTGGTAGTGATGCTGAATCTGGATAGCGGTAAATTTCCGAGCCGTAATCAACAGGTTCCGTTTGACCTGATGCGCAGCCTGAAGCCGCAACTCGGTGACCGTTCCCGTCTGGATGACGAGCAGGGCGCCTTTCTGGATGCCTTGCTGCTGGCACAGGAAAATCTATGGCTGTTCTATAATGGCTTTGATCTGGAGGATGGTGAAGCTCGCGATCCATCCACTGCCTTGCAGGAACTGGTTCAGCATCTCGCGCTGATCTGCCAGTCTGAACAGCCGGATGCCGAAGTCGATCCGATGGTGGATATGCATGGTCTGTCCGTGGCTCAACATATCCAACAGCTTTATCATGTACATCCCTTGCAGCCTTTTGATCCGGCCGGATTTACAGATATGCAGACACCACGTTATCAGGATCAGTGGTTTGCGGTAGCAGAGTATATCCGTAGTGCCGAAGGCAAACGCAGCAGTTGGATTAATGCACATTATCCGGCACTAGAACAAAAAGAAATCCGGGTACTCAAAGGTGATGAATGGATCCGCGATATGATTTTCCCGGCACGTCTATTCCTGAAAAGTGTCGGGGTTTCCACAATTCGATTTGCCGATTTGCCGAGTTCCCGGGAACCCTTATTATTGAACAAGCTAGAACAGTATCAGGTACGGGATTTCCTGTTGCAACAAGAGCAGGAGATTGAGCCGAACCTGATGCTGGACCGTTTGCCGGTGGGCAAAACCCAGCAAGCCACCTGGCTGGGCAGCCAGCAGGAACAGCAGTTATTGCAAGAACGTTTGCTGCAGTTGGGTAAAGAACTGACGCCAGTTACCCAGCAATCCCTGCAGTTCAGTCCTGAACTGATCATTCATATTAACGTGCCTCAGGTTCCACACAGCAGCTACTGGCTGAGTATGCAATCCTCTTCAGCCTCGGAAAAACGCCGTGCCCAGATCTGGCTGGAGTATCTGTTGTGGCTGGCTTACTTAAATGACGATGCACGCTCACCAGAACTGGAGCGCATTGTCATTTTCAGTAATAAAACCCTGAAGTTTTCTGGCTTGAGTTCGAGCAAGGCACATGAGTATTTGCAGCTCTGGTTAAAGGCCTGGGAAATTGGTCAACAGCAGCCGCTGGTCTTGCCGGCAGAATTACTGATGAAAAAAGAGTGGCAGTGGGCCGAGAATGAACAGGGCAAGATGACCATTGTGGAAATGCCGGAATTGCTAAAGGCCTGGAACAACAGCTATGAGAGTGCCAAGCCTTTGGCTTCGGATGAATCCAGTCTGCTGCATCAGGACTGGCAATTTATTTTGCAGGATCAGGATCCGGATCTGGCCTTGCAAAATTGCTGCCATGATTTTGCCCATGGCCTGTATGCGCCGATTCATCAACATCTGGAGTGGGTGAAATAGCCGTATGACTTTATTAAAGCAGCAGATGCAAACAGCCATTTCCACCAATCCGATTCAAGACATGAAATTCCGTGGCCTGCACTGGATTGAAGCATCGGCAGGAACCGGCAAGACCTATACGCTCTCCAGCCTGATGGTGCGGATTTTTATGGACCAGTATTATCCGCATCAGGTGATTGCGACTACATTTACCCGTAAAGCCACGGCTGAACTGAAAAACCGGGTACGACTTCGCGTCGAGGAAACGCTGGCTTATATTCAGCGTCATCAGCAGCTGAATTCAGTTGAAATTACAGCAAAAATCCAGAATGAAACCGATCCTTTATTTCAGCAGGTACTGAAAGATTATGGTTCACGGCTGGATTATGCCCGTCGCCGTTTACGTCTGGTGCTGAACCAACTGGATGAACTGTTTGTCGGTACCCTGGACAGCTTTAGTCAGAAACTGTTACGTGAATTTGCCTTTGAAAGTGGCAAGATTGAACGTGCAGAACTCACCGAAGATCAGGATCTGTATATCCAGCAGTTGATTCATGATGTGCTGCGTGACTGGATCCAGCAGCAGCCACAATATATGGTCAATTATCTCTATGTTCAGAATCTGCTGAAACCGGTGGAGCATTATACCGGGCTGGTGCGTGATGCCCTGAATTTCAGCAAGCAGCATTTCCGCAAGATCGAACCGGCTGAATGTGACCTGAACAAATTGGAAGCCTGCATTAGCCAATTAGTGAGTATTCAGGAGCATGATCTTGCCCTTATGCGGCGTTATTGTCAGGAAAGTCCGAAGTATTTTCACAAGAGTTTTTTGACCAAGTTAACCGAAATTTGTGAAAACTTTATGACCTGGAGCGCAGCCCTGGAAAATCAGGGTGGCATGAGTTTCTTTGATGCTGAATTGCAGCCGATTTTACTGAATCTGTGCCATTTGCGCCGCAAGAAAACCGGTTTCCAGCCGACCACTCAGGTCTTTAACAAAAGCTGTCCGGATGCAGAGCAGCAGCTGATTTTGCAACATCGTCTGATCGTGGCAATTGATGCGCTGTGTGAGGTTAAACAGTATCTGGATGAGCAGCTGCAACAGCTTACGACCTATCTGGAATTTCATATTATTCAAAGTGTGCAGACCCGTTTGCCACAAACCTTGCAGCAGCAGGGTGAAACCACTTTTTCCCAGCAAATCCGTACATTGGCAGAAGCATTGCAAGGCCAGCAGGGACAGCGTTTTGCCCAGTTTGTGCAGGCACGTTATCCGCTGATTCTGGTTGATGAATTTCAGGACACCAATCAGGATCAGGATGATCTGCTGGCCAAGATCTGGCGTGATGTCAACCGGGTGCAGTCCGGTTGCATGATTATGGTTGGTGATCCGAAACAGGCAATTTACGGTTTCCGCGGCGGCGACATGCTGACTTATAACAAGGCACACGCTGACGTACGCCACAAGCAGGGTCGTGAATATACCTTGATGCAGAACCATCGTTCAGTCAAACCGCTCGTAGAAGTGGTTGATGCGCTGTTCCAGCGGCAAATGGATTTTGGCGAACAGGTGCAGTACACCCTGATTCAGGCGGGTAGTCGCCCACATCCAGATCTGGTCGATACAGGAATCACTAACCCGCAGCCCTTACGATGGATTCAGCTAGGTGAATCGGACCTGGAAGCAGATCAGGTGGCCTGGAAAATCCGTGCATTGCTGAATCAGTCTGCCCAGCAACAACTGTACTTTCAGCAGCAAGAGCATCAGCAAAGCCTGAGCGCAGATGATATTGCCGTACTGGGGTTTGGACATTTTGCTCTGGAACAGGTGAAGCAGCGTCTGCAGCGTATGGGCATTCCCTGCTATAAAGAATCCAAACAGAGCGTGTTTGCCAGTCCAATCGCTCAGGATGTCGCAGCAGTATTGACGGCAATCATGGATCCTTTCAATGAGGCCAAGGTCAAGCGGGCTTTACTGACCCGTCTGCTGGGCTTCAATCTGAAAAAACTGATCGAATTACAGGAGCAGAGTGAAGGCCTCAGTCGCTATATTGCGGATCTGGATATCATTCGGGAAATGTGGTTTGAGAAAGGCTTTTTGACCGCATGGAATTATGCACTGAACCTGTTTCAGGTCTGGACCAATCTGGTGGCCAGTCAAAGTTTGGACAATGAGCGGGTAGTGGTTAATCTGCGCCATCTGACCGAGATGCTGAGCCAGCAGAGTGAATATTATCAGGGGGCGCAAAAACTCTATCACTGGTATTTGCGCCAGCTTCAGTCACCTTCAGGCAAGGACAGCGAAAAAGAACGCAAGCTGTCTGGGGATCATGGGGTGCAGCTGATGACCATTCATGCCTCCAAAGGGCTGGAATTTAAAGTGGTGTTTTTATTGGGAGCAGATGCTGCTTTTGATGTGAATAAAGGCAACCTGAATTTTTCCCTGTCTGCGCCTGAACAGGACAACATTCTGGAACAATCCCGGGTGATTGCAGTCAATCACAAGAATTTACATGAGCAGGCGATTCTGCAGAATGCAGCGCGTAATGCTGCCGAAAACCACCGGCTTTGGTATGTGGCGCTGACCCGTGCCAGTCACCGGGTATATGCCATGCTGCAGGACCAGAACGCACAGTCCGATTCCGGGCTGGCCTTCTGGCGTGGTCAGGGAGATCAACTGTTTCAACATGCTTTAAGTCTGGTCGAGCCGTCCCTGTCTCAGGAACCACCGCGTCTGGTGGAGCAGTCGAACCATCATCAGATTGACATGCGGGCGCAACCTTTGCCAGAGCGGCAGTTTTATCCGCGAACCAAAACCAGTTTTACTGCCTTGTCACAGCATCAGCTACATGGACATATCTTGCAGGATGACCTGGTCATGGCTTCTGAACAGCTCGATAGTGCTGCCGATGAAATTCATTTTACTGGTCTGGAAGAACAGCCAGCAGCCGTACCCTTAAACTGGATTAGGCTGAATTTTCCTAAAGGCACCGTAGCCGGAACTTTCTTGCACAGCATTTTTGAACATATTGATTTTCAGGACAGCAGTTACTGGAATCTGGAAATCCGGCGCCGTTTTAAAAATACCGCACCGCAAATCTGGCAGGAACTGAAAGAAAAATTTGAACAGGCTTTTCATATACGTAGTGTACTGGAACAGGCCTTTTTCCCTCATTATCAGGCCGCTGTGGTGAATCTGCGAACCCTGTTTCAGGCCACAGCTCAGGCAGATTTCAAAGCCGAGGAATTGCGTCATAGTATGCAGCGCGTATTGTCCAGCCTGAACTATAAGTTATTGACCGGAATTCGCCTGCATGATCAAAGTGAAGCTTATCGCCAGCAATGGCAGCAGCTGTTTCACTCGGCACAACAGCTCAAGCGTTCAGCTCTGCTGGAATTTTTAGGTCAGTTTAGGGTGTATTTTGATGGGCTGGAGGATGACTCCTTTATCCAGTTTTTTGAACAGGAAGTGGCCCAGCTCACACGCTCTGCAAGCACTGAATCGCTGAATGTGGACAGTATTTTCCAGACTGCTTTTGAGGGATTGCTGGACGAGATCACAGAAGATATTTTGCTGAATCTGATGCATGACTGGGTACATGACATTCTGGCCACTCCGATCCAGACAGATTTTGCCTTGGCACAGCTGGAGGCTAAACAGTATCTGTCAGAATTTCCTTTTTATCTGTCCTTGACCGATGCCCCTTTGCAGATTCGGCAAATCCATCAGCTTTTTCTCGAACATGACATGGTCATGAGCGATTTTAATGAGGCCAAATCGGCGCGATATCTGACCGGTTCCATCGATCTGGTGTATTTCGATGGTCAGCGCTACCATATTGCCGATTATAAAAGTAACTTCCTCGGGCCGGATCAGCAGCACTATAGTGCTGAGGCGATTCAGCAGAATATGAGCCAGTCCAGTTACTGGTTGCAGGCTGCTTTGTATTTGGTGGCGCTGCATCGGTACTTGAGTGCCAATATGCAGACTTATTCGATTCAGCAGCACTTGGGCGGCGCAACCTATCTGTATTTGCGCGGGATGAATGGACAGGCGCAGCAAGGAGCCTATCATTGGCAACCGGACTCTGAATTCATAGAAAGACTGGATCAAATATTGGGCTATTGTGAGCAGAAAAAATCAGCATGATTTTGCGATTTTATAAAATATGTATAGATTAAACATGAAATTATCCTGTGGATAACTTTGAGGATAACTGTGTGGAAAATGAGCAGAATCACGTGTCACAGCAACATTCCGATTTAATGGCCTGGATTGACTATCTGTGTCAGCCTCCATTCAGTACAGCTGCATTTGATCCGGCAGCAAAATTATTGATCGAGCAACTGCTGGAAGCGATGCAGGCGGGAGATAGCTGTATCGAAGTTAATCCTCAGCAGGTTGCCTTACTGCATAATCTGGTTCTAGACCGCCATCAGCAGAGTGCAGGAATTGCACCATTTATTTGTGCAGATCAGCATTTATATCTGTACCGCTACTGGCAACTGGAACAGGCAGTGGCTACACAGTTGGTACGGATCAAGTCACAAACGGTGACTCCGGTGAATTTAAGCGAGCATAATCGCAATCTTCTCTCAGATCCACAGCAGAAACTGGCACTGGAAATGGTTGCGCAGCAGGCGCTGAATATTATTACCGGTGGGCCTGGAACAGGTAAAACCTATACCTTGGCGCATATTATTGCTGTGCTGTATGAAGCCTTGCCGCATATACGGATCGCTATGGCAGCACCTACCGGAAAGGCCGCGCAGCGAATGAAAGAAGCACTGCAAAAAGCCTTGCACAGTGAAGCGTTACAACAGTTTGAGCTAGAAGCATTAAAACAGTTACAACCAGTGACCCTGCATCGCTTACTAGGTCTGGGTACTCGCGGACAGCCACGCTTTCATGCCAAACAGCCTTTGCCCTATGATGTGATCGTGGTCGATGAAGCCTCAATGCTGGATTTGAATCTGTCCCAGATGTTGCTGGCCGCCGTACCGTCTCATGCACGGCTGATTTTACTCGGTGATGCAGACCAGCTGGCCTCTGTGGATGTCGGAACGGTACTGGCAGATTTACAGCAAGTGACGACTCTGGAGGATAACCGGGTCAATTTAATCACCACGCGACGTTTTGCGGCTGGAGCCAGGATTGGGGCAATGGCAGAGTTTATCCAGCAGAGTCATGAGCCTTCAGCAGTACTACGGAAATTTGAGCAGCAGATTGTGGCAGCTAGTGAGTTACAGGCGATCGATTTGGATCAGGTTGAGATCGACCAGTTGCAGTTGCAATACCTGCTCGCTGGCGCCGAACAGACCGCGCATAACTTGAATCAGTATTATGACCAGCTTATGTATGGTTATCAGGCTTATGTACAGGCCATAAAAACAGAAGAAAACTCAGCTGATTTTGAGCAGTATGTACAACAGGTAGTCAAAACTTTTGATCATTACCGGATTTTAACTGCAATCCGTTCTGGTGATCTGGGTCTGCTCAAGATCAATTTGCAGATTGAGCAACGTTTTCTGGCAGCCCAAGGTCAGTTGAAACAGGGCGACTGGTATGTCGGACGACCCGTGATGATGGGGTATAACGACTATCAGTTGGGGCTGTCCAATGGTGATATTGGCATCTGTTTTTTACGTGAACAGTCTGGTCAGCGTCAGTTTGAAGTGTATTTTCCGAGTCTGGAAAAATGGGTATTAGCCACCCGTTTACCTAAAAGCATTGAAACTGCTTTTGCGCTGACCATTCACAAATCTCAAGGTTCAGAGTTTGCCCATACCGCAGTGGTACTGGATCAATATGCAAAAAACTTATTGAGCAAAGAGTTGATTTATACCGCAATTACTCGAGCTAAAAAGGTGGTCAGTTTATTGGTGGATTATGACGCTTTTACACAAGCACTATGTGTTAGAAGCATAAGAAAAAGTGGTTTGAGTCAGAAAATTATTGAACAATCTAGTAATTTGGTTGGCAAAAAATAATCAAATCGTGTAGGTAAAAGCTTACAAGGATTCAGGAAATTGACGCATAGAGCTTTTACTCAGTATTTGAGAAGATTGGTCCTACAAAATAACTCAACATGGAAAGTTGAGCATAATCGCATAATGATAATAATAATGTCGGTAGACAGCGAACTTACAGTGAAGTAAGTAAAAGAGGAAACTTACAGCCGCTAAGCCTTGTAGTTTTGGGAGAGACTACAAGGCTTTTTTATATCCTGTTATTTTTTAACTTCTAAGTTGTTAGATTATTATCTTAATTCCTTAACCTAATTTATATAATTTATTGAGTAGATTTAGGTAACTAAAGTTAAATAAAACGAGATTAATGTAACATTGTGCAACTTTCAGGCGAGAAATTGTACGCAATGGCTTACACCGAGATGCGCTAAATACCTCTATGTGTCTGGAGAGAGTGTGGCAAAATCTACCATACACGGAAGATGAATTTTCAACAGGATGTTTGAAAATAATAATAAGCGTAAAACGCTATATAACAATACAATAAATAATAATGATAAGAGAAAGAACTACAGCGCCAAAAAGCCCGAGTTTACTCGGGCTTTTTTTTATTCATTTTTTCGGAGCAGGCTGACGATGCGGGTAAATTACATCACGCTTGAGCTTTACAGAAAAATTTCAGTCACATTCATTTCATCATTTTTCCCTTAATCATACTGCAGTATATAAATACTTCATGAACCGGAGCTTAACGGATCAGCACCCAGAAAATGAGCGACCAAAACTATGCGAAAGTATGGATCTCTTTTTGCAATTTGACGCATTTTCCCTTAAAATATGCAACTTGCTGTAGTGATGCACGGCAGTCAAGGTTTTGAATTCTCATTACTTTGATTTTTATCAAAATATATAAGCATCTCGGAGAAATCGAATGGCTTTAACTAACGCAGATCGCGCAGAGATCATTGCTAAATTTGCTCGCGCTGAAAACGACACTGGTTCACCAGAAGTTCAAGTAGCTCTTTTAACTGCTCAAATCAATGACTTACAAGGTCACTTTAAAGAGCACAAACACGACCACCATAGCCGTCGCGGTTTGATCCGTATGGTTAACCAACGTCGTAAGCTTCTTGACTACCTAAATGGTAAAGACCACGGTCGTTATGTAGCTTTGATCGGTGCTTTAGGTTTACGTCGTTAATTCGATTTAAACTTTATTTTCGGGTTTATTGCATGCTTTGTGCTGTATTGCTGAAAACTAAAGTTGGCTTGGCTTATGGCTAGGTCTGTGGAAGGGGCGAATATTTCGCTCCTTCTTTGTGTTTAAAAATAGTATTTAATCTGGTGAGGTCGGCTTCTAAGCTTTGTCATTTATTCGTCCAGTTGGTCGTGAATGCCAAACCTTAGGGGTCTCCACTAGAATAAAATTAGGAAAAAATAAAACATGTCGATGTTTAATATTGTTCGTAAAGAATTTCAATTCGGTCAGCACACTGTAACTTTAGAAACAGGTCGTGTGGCCCGTCAGGCAAACAGTGTTGTAATCACCATGGGTGGTGTACAGGTGCTTGTAGCAGTTGTTGCACAGCCTAAAGCAAAAGCAGGTCAAGACTTCTTCCCATTGACTGTAAACTATCAAGAAAAGCAATATGCTGCTGGTCGTATCCCGGGTGGTTATGGCAAGCGTGAAGGCCGTCAGTCTGAAGCTGAGACTTTAATTTCACGTCTGATTGACCGTCCAATCCGTCCGTTGTTCCCGGAAGGTTATTTCAACGAAATTCAAGTAACCGCAACCGTTATTTCTTCTGACAAAACGATGGATGCTGACATTGCTGCAATGTTAGGTACATCTGCTGCATTGTCTATCGCTGGTACACCATTCCGTGGTCCAATCGGTGGCGCACGCGTTGGTTTGATCAACGGCGAATACATTCTGAACCCGAACCTTGAACAACTCAAAGAGTCTGATCTTGATCTTGTGGTTGCCGGTACAGAATCTGCAGTGTTGATGGTTGAATCTGAAGCGAAAGAGCTTTCAGAAGACCAGATGCTGGGCGCTGTATTATTTGGTCATGACGAAATGCAAATCGCGATCCAGGCGATCAAAGAATTTGCTGCCGCTGCGGGTGCAACTGAGTCAACTTGGGTTGCTCCGGTTAAAAATGAAGAACTTCTTGGCAAATTGAAAGAAGCATTCGAAGCGAAAATTTCTGAAGCATACACCATTGCAGTTAAGCATGAACGTTATGCAGCACTTGATGCACTTCAAGAAGAAGCATTGGCTCAATTCGTTCCTGAAAATGACGAAACTGGCATTGCTGATGAAGTTAACGAATTATTCGAAGATCTTAAATACCGTACCGTACGTGACAATATCCTGTCTGGTAAGCCACGTATTGATGGTCGTGATACCAAAACTGTTCGTGCAATTGACGTACAAGTGGGTGTTCTAGATCGTGCACACGGTTCTGCATTGTTCACACGTGGTGAAACTCAGGCGTTGGTAACAACAACTTTGGGTAATACTCGTGATGCACTGATGGTTGATACCCTTGCAGGTACCAAAACTGACAACTTCATGTTGCACTACAACTTCCCTGCATACTCTGTAGGTGAAACTGGTCGTGAATCTGGTCCTAAGCGTCGTGAAATCGGTCACGGTCGTCTGGCACGTCGTGGTGTTCAAGCTGTACTTCCTGCGGCTGACCGCTTCCCGTACGTGATCCGTATCGTTTCTGACATCACAGAGTCAAACGGTTCGTCTTCAATGGCGTCTGTATGTGGTGCTTCATTATCGTTAATGGATGCAGGTGTTCCACTGAAAGCACCAGTTGCGGGTATCGCGATGGGTCTTGTGAAAGAAGGCGAGCGTTTCGCAGTGCTTTCTGACATCTTGGGTGATGAAGATCACTTGGGCGATATGGACTTTAAAGTAGCTGGTTCTGCAAACGGTATTACTGCGCTACAAATGGACATCAAGATCGAAGGCATCACTGAAGAGATCATGGAATCTGCATTGAACCAAGCTTATGCGGGTCGTATGCACATCCTGAATGAGATGAACCAGGTGATTTCACGTGCGCGTCCTGAAATTTCGATGCACGCACCGACATTCCAGGTAATCAACATCAATCCGGATAAAATCCGTGATGTGATCGGTAAAGGCGGCGCGACCATTCGTGCGATTACTGAAGAAACCAAAGCGGCAATCGATATCGAAGATAACGGTACAGTTCGTGTATTTGGTGAAACTAAAGCGGCTGCGCAAGCGGCAATTGCAAAAATCCAGGCACTTACTGCTGAAGTTGAGCCAGGTACCATCTATGCAGGTAAAGTCATTCGTATCGTAGAATTTGGTGCGTTTGTAAACATCCTTCCAGGTACGGACGGTTTACTTCACATTTCTCAAATCTCGAACGAGCGTATTGCGAATGTGGCAGATGTTTTAAAAGAAGGTCAGGATGTGAAAGTACAGGTTGCGGATGTTGATAACCGTGGTCGTATTAAACTGACTATGAAAGACATCGAACAAGCATAATTGATTGCACATTCACATGGCTGAGTCCATGTGAATAAAAGATCAGTAAAAGCCCTGTACTTTGCCAAGGTGATTGCTTTGGCAGGTACAGGGCTTTTTTGTACCTTATTTTAAGCTGCTTAGTCATGAAGACTTATAAATAAAAGCATTATGTGATTGCTTAAGGTTTCAGCCCGACTCATAATTTTAAGGCTGATAGATAAAGTGGCTTAAGTTTCTATTCAGTCATAGAGCAATTAAAATAGTGAATAGAGAATAGTTTTAATGAAAATTTATTATTTTTATCAGCATCTTTCAGATCATTATCTTTCTGTACAAAAAGAACGCATTACAGATGCTGAAACTCAACTTGAATTTATCTGGATTGATTGCACCCGCATAGATGTTGTAAATCGTGTAGAAACTTGGCAAAAAGAAATATATCAACATGCTCATATGTCTTTAAATGAATTTCATGTAAAAGATATTTTAAATTTAGAGCATCCCTGTTCATTTGATACGATGGATGATTATAACTTGCTGATTTTCCGTAAGCTCATTACTCCGGATGATGAGATAGGGACGACAGATGAACAGCATGAACAAATGTTTGGTCTGGCTACCACACCTGTCAGTTTTATTATCACGCCGCAAGTTCTGGTTACGGTACGTGAACAAGGAAATAAAGTCCTACAAAACTATATTTCCCGGATTGAGCTAAATTTTATTCATTCTAACAGGGAACAGAATAAGTCACGTAAACTTCCAGCTTCACCTTTTGATTTGTCCTTGCGCCTACTAAACAGCATGGTGGATGGTTATCTGGATTTGCGTGTACCGCTGACCCGACGGGTTGGATTCTGGCAGCAAGAATTGTTGCAAGGGCGTCGCCGATTTAAGAAATGGGATCAGTTATTACAAGAAAGCATCTCGTTTCAGCAGGTTGAAGATTTATGTGAAGAGCAGATTGATACTCTACAAGAATTCAGGGATGAAATTATAGATAATTACCCGCATGCGAAAGGTAAGAAAAAGTCTGAACGACTGGATATATTGCTAGTCCGTATCAATGATTTGATCAGTCATGTGGAACGAATTCAGAAACATATTGTTCGTCTGCGTGCTTCGATCCAAGCTACTATAGATTTACATTTTTCTGCAATCGCCAACCAAACCAATGAAAACATGCGTATATTGGCCATTATCACGGCCATCTTCGCACCTTTGAGCCTGTTAACCGGTATTTATGGGATGAATTTTGAGTTTATTCCAGGTTTGAAATCTCCCACCGGATTTTGGATGATGCTAATCGTCATGGGTATTACGACCATATTATTAATCTATTATTTTTATCGCAGACACTTGGTGGGTTTGGGCGAGAAAAGCGTGATTGATCTGTTAGCACAGCAAAATAAAGATCAACACATCAACCTGCTCTGGTTGCTGGACTATAAGCCCATCAGGCAGTCTGTCAAAAAAACCGTAGAAAAAGTCGAAAAACTGACCAAATTAAAATAAATACAGTGATATCTTTTTTATATACAAAGATAACATTTTTAAGCATAGCCAAGCGGATTCAAACGTTACGCACAATGTGCAGAATGATCCTGGCTTGGCTTGCCTGGCTCCTACTTAAGACAAGTTTCCTGCCTCAGCCGTTTGCGTCAGTATTTTATATATTTCATCTTTTATTTTTAACTTCTTACGCTTAATCAGTTCAATATCACTATTGATCTGATTTACTGGATCCAGTTCCAGCTGAGTGATTTGCTTGTCCAGTTCACTATGCTCCTCAAATAACTTGGCAAAGTGTGGATCTTCCTCCCGAAGCTGGACAATTAAATCGCGATATTCGGGGAACATATATTTGATTTTCTTATTACAATCTTTGGTTTTCATAGTAACTCTAATACTCTCATTTTAAAATTAAATAGATAGCTCTGAGCTACCGCAAAAGCATGCAGATAGACAGAGCATTAGAGGATTTACTTGAGTTGCAAATGTTTAACCTCACGGCGTAACTCTTGCACTTCATCGATCAAATCCAGCATCATGGCAACTGCAGTAAACGAAGCATCGAAATCGCGTTGCAGACGGTAGGCGCGTTGTGCGCGTGAGATATCTTCACCCAGGAAGATACTGTGCTGGGTTTTGGAACGGTCCGGCAATATTCCATATTCAATCAGTTGCATGACCCATTCCGGGCTTTGTCCGCATGCTTCGGCAAAGTGAGCCAGGTCAAATGAACGATCATCCACAATTTCCGATGGAATATAACCGTGTGAAAAACTTTCTTGGTATTGAATCGTAGTCATGGATCTACTCCTTAAACCGCCTAACTATGCAAAATGAAAGGAAAATTACGGTGCTGGTATAAAGCACCATCTTTTTCCTGATCTGCATATTTGGCATGATGATTCAGCTGATCATAAATGCAGAGAGAATATACGGGAGCATGCAATGATGCGGCCTCTCTGACCAAATCTGCTTCAGTAACATCTAAATACAAAAGGATGGAGGCTGAACCTGTTTTTATAGTTTTATATTCGATCAGCAGGGCACGTATATTGACAAAGCTGCGATGAACAGGTAGCACCAAATGAGGATGACATAACAGCCCGAAAGGCAGAATTGAGGTTGAACGAGGCTGAAGATTGATCATCATATATACATGAATAAAAAATAACCGTCTTCAATCCATTATTATAATTTTCCGCCCTAGGAAACAGTTTTTATTTGTACCTTCTTGTTTCAAATCATGACAAAGTAAAAAGCCCCTGAAAACAGGGGCTTTAAAATCTATATTTTAAATTAATATTTTACCCAGGTTACACTGCGTCCGATCACTGATACGCCGACGTAACCACGTAAGGTCAGACGTTTACCATTCGTGCTTAAGCGTGCTTTACCTTTGTATACTTTGCCGCTGATCGGATCGAGCACTTTGCCATCATGGTATTCACGCGGTTTTTTTGGATCTGCTTTAAAATCCCAGATAAATGGCAAACCTAGGAAAGGCTTGTTCTTGAGCTGACCTGGACACTTATGGCAGATCCCCATTTTTTCTGCACCTGGCAGGCTGCGTGTTTCAACAATAATTCCTTCATAGCTACCATCCGCTTTCTTGCGAATTTCTACATCTGCACGGGAATAGCCAGATTGATCATCAATGGTTTTCCATTTACCCACTAGCGGATCTTCATAGGCAAAGGCCAAACTTGAAACTACGGCCAAACTCATCCCCATTACTAGAGTATTCAATAATTTCTTCATAACATGCCTGTTGGTAAGATAATCTATTCGTTTTAGAATTATTGCTCTAATTTATTTTAAAAGTGTAATTAAATCAAGAAAATAAAATGTGATTATTTTCTCTTAAATTTTCTGAAAATGAGAAATGTTAGGCTTTTATTGATGTGAATAATATCGTAATTTAAGTAGAAGTCTGGGGTGAGATTTACCAGAGGGTGGAACTTAAGGAACGGGCGAATTTTCTACTGTAAGGACATACTTTTTTCTATTCTTCAGCGTTGTAGAGATTCAAATGCAAAAAAAGCATTCCTAAAGAATGCTTTTTAAAACAGAGAAGTAGGGCTGATTAGCTCAGATGCTCACCGAAAAGCCCCAAGGCTTCTTCAGCCGTAAACGTATACTGGCTATTACAGAACTGACAATCCATCTCGATCGGATTCTGGAATTCCAGCGTTTCACGGATCGACTCTATGCCGATTTGCTGCAAGGCAACGGCACAACGCTCTTTAGAGCAGGTACAGCCAAACTTCAACACTTCCGTATCTGGCAGACGCACTTCTTCTTCGTTATATAAACGGTACAGAATATCAGTGGCTTGCAACCCAACCAGTTCTTCAGCCTTCAATGTTTCTGTAAGCATGGTCAGACGTGGCCATAGGTCTTCATCTACACGGCGCTGTTCTTCTTCACTATTACGTGGTAACAGCTGAATCAGTAAACCGCCCGCACGCTGCTGGTCACTTGCCAGTACGATGCGCGTCGGAATCTGTGCCGACAGATCGTAATACTGCATCAGACAGCCCGCCAGGTTTTCTTTATCAAGCGGTACGATACCCTGATAGCGTTCCCCCATTTCTGGTTCGATATTGATGAACAGAACCGGAGAGTTTAGTGCCTTCAAAACCGTACTGCTGTCTTCGCCCACCAGAAAGTGCGGGTCTTCTTCATAATCCGCCAAAGCACGAACTTCACCCAAATGGTTGCATTCTGCCATGGCCCATTTAAATGTACCTGATGCCTGAATTTGCAGGCTGATACGGCCCTTAATTTTCAATGTACTGGCCAGCAGGGCAGTGGCACTGAGCATTTCACCTAACAGGATTTTAACTGCAGGTGCATAGTCACGTTGCGCTAAAATAGTTTGTAAAGCTTCTTCAAGATGCACCACTTCACCACGAACAGGGCTATCTTCAATAAAAAAGCGTTGGCGTAAATCAGACATAAAATTCTCCATAACCCTGTTTTAATGGTGTCATTATTGTAAAACACAAGTTATGACAGATCATCCCTTAACATATCAATTGTTACGCTGTTTGTATCTGGTTGCTGCGACGTCTCTGGTTTTGGCACTTTATAGCGTTGATCTTGAGCAAATAGATACTCCAGTTCAGCCAAACTGTTCCGGTAGTTTTTATCCGCTGAATGTTGTTCTGGATCCAGATCATACTGGCTGCTTAAAAGCTGTTCATCCTGTTCACGGAAGTTCTGGATCTGTAACTGGCTGTCTTTTGGGTTAGTATTGAGCTGGTCTAATAAAGCGCGACTCAATTCTAATGCAGAAAGATAGGTTTCACGCCAGATGTGTTGCACGCCCAAATCCTGTAATAACTGCACATGATGCCGGTCACGGGCGCGAACCCATAAACTGATTTCAGGATAATTCAGCCGAAGATGCCGCACGATCAACATTGAGTCTTCAATATCATCAATGGCGACAATGACCTGTTGTGCCGTGGCAACCCATGCCTGCATCAAGGCTGCCGGTTCTGTCGCATCTGCCTGATAGAAAGGGATATCGTACTGCATCAGAAGCTCAGTGGCTGGCACAGTGCTGTCCATGACACTAAATGCATGCTGCTGTTGCAGTAAAATCCGGGCAATGATCTGTCCGAAGCGGCCAAAGCCAATCAGCAGGATTGGCGTATGGGCTTGAGGATTAATATCAGTTTCAAAAGTCGCTGCCAGATGATTGTGGCGATCCAGACGCGGTAAGATCTGACTGTGCAATAACCAATAAAATGCGGGGGTCAGCAGCAAGGAAAAACTCATCATCCACAGCAAGGGAGAGAGCAGATCACCCGTAATAATCTGGTCGGATACTGCAATCATCAGTGCTAGTAAGGCAAATTCACCGCCCTGTGCCAAGCTGCCAGCCAGCAGGGTAGTATTGCGCCAGCTATTTTGATAATAGCGTGCCAATACCAAAGTAACAGTAAACTTGATCAAGATTAAAGCCAAAGTTCCACCCAGAATCATCCAGGGAAAATCCAGCAGATCAGACAATTTTAGTGACATGCCCAGACTGATAAAGGCCAGGCCCATCAACAGGCCCTGAAAAGGCCGAATCGTGCTTTCTACCGCTGGCCTGAAATCTGAATCTGCCAGTAAAATGCCAGCAAACAAGGCCCCCAGGAATAGATTTATTCCGAGGGTATTCATTAATACCAATAATGCCAAGATCACTGTAACTGTCACAATGACATGTAGTTCATGACCGCCGCTTTTGGCAATCCAGCGATACAACGGCTGCATCAGATAGCGGTTACACAGAAACAGACCACTCAACGTTGCGATGATCGCAGCAAAGTAGGCCACGCCATGTTCAGTGGAGCGAACTCCGGCAAATAAGGGAATGGCTGCAATCACCAAAATGGCCAACAGAGCATGAACCAGCAGAATCGAATAGGTCTGTTGACCATAACTGGTGGCAAACTGTTGCTGGTTGTTCAAATGTTGAATGACCAGTGTCATGGCGGACAAACTGCCGGCGAGCCCAATCACGATACTAGCAAGCAGACCTTGCTGCAAAAAAATCCATGCCATCAAACTGAAAATCAGCGCGCTGGTCAGTACTTGTAAAGTTGCCATCATCCATAGGGTGGGATGGATCTGGAGGATGCGTTGTGGTCTAAGTTGCAGGCCGATCCAGAACATGAGCGCCATCAGGCTGACTTGCATGAAGCTACGCATGACTTCGGGTGCCTGAATCAGATGCAAAAGGCCTGGACTCAAGATAATTCCTGTTAACAGATAGCCCAGCACACTTGGCAACCTGAGTCTCTTACTCAGTGGCACCATCAACAGTGCAATGACCAGAACCAGTGTTATTTGTAACAGTATCGACATTTTCCTGCCCTAAATTTATGCTTGATCCAGACTGGGAGCTTCATGTCCCAGAGTGATCCTCAGGCGCAATATCTCTTAGCTCAGTTCCTGAGGGTCGATGTCCAGCGTGAGCTTCATGCTGGAAGGCTTGTCCTGCAGCATGTTTTGCCACCAGCTGCGCACATAGTAATGCAGACGTGGACGATCCGCTGACAATAGCACCATATGTGACTGATAGCGTCCCGCCTTACGTTCCATTGGCGCAGGAATCGGTCCCCAGATGTCCAGCACCAGATCGGGATATTGCCTGAGAAGAGCTGCATGTTTCTGTAAGAATTCGGTATTTTGTGCCTGATTCTTGGATTCACAGCGAATCAGGATGGCATAACGATAGGGCGGCATCTGGGCAATCTGCCGTTCTTTTAAGGTTTGCTGGGCAAACACGCGATAATTTTCATTCACCAGCGTATTTAGTAGGGCATGATCAGGCCTGAGCGTTTGTAGATAGACATCGCCTTTATGTTCACCACGTCCAGCCCGGCCTGCAACCTGCACGATCAATTGTGCAGTCCGTTCAGTAGCACGGAAATCAACACTGAGCAGACCGGAATCGATATCCAGAATCGCCACCAGCGTCACATAAGGAAAATGATGGCCTTTGGCCAGCATCTGGGTGCCGAGCAGAATTGCCGGTTCGCTTTTCTGAATCTTGTCATAGATTTTCTGCCAGCTGCCGACCCGACTGGTGGAATCGCGGTCGACCCGAATCACCTCAAAATCCGGAAAGAGTTCATTCAGATGTTCTTCGACTTTGCCGGTGCCCATACCCAGTGTAACCAGTTCCTGATGCTGACATTGCGGGCAGTGTTCCGGCATGCGGTGAATAGTACCGCAGTGATGGCAATGCAGATGCTGATAAGGTTGGCGGTGTACAGTGAAGTTGGCATCACAGTGCGGACATTGCGCCTGCCAGCCACAGCTGCCACAAAGCAGAACGGGGGCATAGCCACGACGGTTTAAAAAAATCAGCACCTGTTCCTTTTTCTCCAGACGCTTTTTGATGTCCTGAATCAATTGCAGGCTAATCCCATGCTGCTTCTGTGCGACTTTTAAATCCAGAATATGGATTTTGGGCATCAAGGCCGTGCCGGCACGCTGGTTCAGCTCCAGTGCCTGCATCTTGCCATGTTGCACCAGCGCATAACTGTCAATGCTTGGTGTGGCTGACCCTAAGATTACCGGACATTGCTGTAAATGGCCGCGGTACAGGGCGACATCTCGGGCATGATAGCGGAAGCCTTCCTGCTGTTTAAAGGACAGGTCATGTTCTTCATCCAGAATGATCAGGCCCAGATTCGGCATTGGCGTATAAATGGCGGAACGTGTACCGAGTACGATTGAGGCTTTGCCGGTTTCCGCCGATTGCCAGGCTTGTAGCCGTTTGGAATCATTCAGCCCGGAATGCAGCAGCGCAATATGGCAATGAAAACGGGACTGAAAACGGCTGATGGTTTGCGGCGTCAGGCCGATTTCCGGTACCAGCACCAGCACCTGTTTGCCCTGTTTCAGTACCTGCTCCATGATCTGCAAATACACTTCAGTTTTACCGCTACCAGTCAGACCATCCAGTAAAAAAGCCTGATATTGATTGCGATATTTTAATACCTGTTCGACTGCATGTTTTTGTTCAGGATTGGCCGTTAGCGGCATCTGTGCCAGCTGCATCGGCTGCGGACGGAAATCTTGTGGCTCCAGCACACAGGCGCAAATCTCTTTTTTCTCCAGTGCTTTTAAGGTCGCGGTTTCAATCCCGGCCATGTTGAGCACAGTTTCAGTGGTCCCGACCGGATGCAGTTTTAAAATCCGGTAGGCTTCCTGCTGCTTGTCTGAACGGCGTACTTTGGCCTCGGCATTAGTGTCCAGGAGCTTCCAGGTGCGAGCCAGAAGGTTATAAGGCTTACCCTGACGCAGCAGGGTTGGCAGGGCACTGTGGACGACTTCACCGATCGGAAACTGATAATACTGTGCTGACCATGTCAACAAACTTAAAACTTTGCTATCTATAATGGCACGTTCATCGAGCAGTTCGGTCACAGCCTTAAGTTTAAAGCGCGGGTCGAGAGGAGTGTCTGCGGACAGTTTTACGATAATCACCCCGACCAGATTCTGCCGGCCAAACGACACCAGTACACGTGCGCCAATCTGCGCCTGTTCAAATTGTTCTACACTCATTGTGTAATCAAAACAATCAAATACATGCACAGGTACAGCAACGCGTACGCGATAAAGTGGACTTGAATCTGGGTGAGAATTTTGCATATCTGGGGGTGGAGATCCTGAAGAAATTTCGTCGTGCTTAAAGTTCGATTATGTTAGAGTGAGCAGATAATTTATATCAAAGAATATGAATGATTTGGGTGGTCTGACGCAACAGCGTTAAGCAAAATTTTGGAAAATTAGAGCATTACAATGCCTGCATATCAGTTTATTGCGCTTGATGCTTCAGGGAAGCAGCAAAAAGGCGTGCTGGAAGGGGATTCTGCGCGTCAGATCCGGCAACAATTACGGGATAAAGCGCTTATTCCAGTCTCTGTCGATCCTGTAGAGAAAAAAGACCGGCATTATCGACGAAAATGGTTTGAAAAAAGCCTTACCGCCTATGATCTGGCTCTGATGACCCGGCAGTTATCCGTACTGGTCGCCGCCGCAATTCCACTGGAAGAAGCGATTCGCGCCGTCGGCAAGCAAAGTGAAAAAGTACATGTGCAAAACCTGCTGATGTCAGTGCGCTCAAAAGTACTGGAAGGGCATAGTCTGGCGCAAGGCTTGCAGCAATCAGGACGGTTTCCCGAGCTGTATATTGCCACGATTGCGGCCGGTGAGCGTTCCGGGCACCTGGATCTTATTCTGGACCAACTGGCAGACTATACCGAAAATCGTTTCGCCATGCAGAAAAAAATTCAAGGTGCAATGATCTATCCGATCATCCTGATGCTGATGTCCTTTGCAATCGTGATGGGACTGATGACCTATGTGGTGCCGGATATTGTCAAGACCTTTGACCAGAGTAAAGATGCCTTGCCTTGGATTACCGTGGCCTTGATGAAAGCCAGCGATTTTATCCGTCTTGCCTGGCCATTTTTATTGATCGGTGCTGCCGTGGGGATTTTCCTGTTGATCCGTTTTTTAAGAACTACTGCCGGGCATTATGCCTTTGACCGTCTGACTTTAAAGCTGCCGCTATTTGGGAAATTGTCACGCGGGATTAATGCCGCTCGTTTTGCCAGTACCTTATCCATTTTGACCCAGTCTGGCGTGCCTCTGGTCGATGCATTGCGCATTGGTGCTGCAGTCAGCAATAACTGGGTGATCCGTGATGCGGTGAATCTGGCAGCGGAAAAAGTGACCGAAGGCGGTAACCTGGCAACCCAACTGGAACGCAGTGGTTATTTCCCGCCGATGATGGTACAAATGATCAGAAGTGGCGAGGCATCCGGTGAACTCGACCGAATGCTGGAGCGTGCTTCACAGATGCAGGATCGTGAAGTGACCACCCTGATTTCAACTTTACTGGCTTTGCTGGAACCTTTAATGCTGGTTCTGATGGCCAGTATTGTTCTGGTCATTGTGATAGCAGTGATGCTGCCAATTGTGAATATGAATAATATGATTTAAACAGTAACCAGTTAGAATTTTGCTGTGATCAAGATTCAAGTGGTCTGAATAATGCAAATGAATGAGAGAGAATGAATGAAAAGGAAACAATTAAATAAACAGACTGGCTTTACCTTAATCGAAGTCATGGTAGTGATTGTTATTCTTGGTGTGCTTGCTGCGCTGATCGTTCCGAACGTGATGGGGCGCGGTGAAAAAGCCAAAGTAGATACCACCGTGATCAAGTTGCAGAGTATTGCAGGTTCACTGGATCAATATAAGCTCGACAATGGTAAATATCCAAGCATGCAGGAAGGTGGTCTGGATGCACTGGTGAACCAGCCAGCGACTGCAAAAAACTGGATGCCGGGTGGTTATGTCAAAGGCGGTTTTCCAAAAGACAGCTGGGATAATGAACTGCAATACGTGATTCCGGGTACCGACGGCCGAAGCTTCGATCTGTATTCATTTGGGGCAGATGGTCAAGCGGGCGGTGAAGGAACAGATGCCGATATTTATTATCAGCCATAATCGAGAATCATTATAAATTCTCGCTGAATGGAATATATCACTTCACTTCATAGCTTATTTTTGTGTTAAGTGAAGTGATAATAGGTATTAATTATAAAATATAATATAAGTTTTTGAAAATTATATAAATTAAATAATAGATACGATATGCGAGTTATAATAAGAATTATTCCCATGTTTATCTATTACAATTCTCGTAAGATATGAATAAAGCTACACTTTCTATTTATTTGAAAAAGCTCATAATGCTCTGAAAGGCACCTGACTCGCCAACGGAGAAACATATGAAAGCATTTATCTTGAAAGATGAAATCAACCAATTTCACTGGTTGATGCTGAAATCTGTTCTTCTGGTTTTAAGCATGTTGCCGGTCAGTCAGGGAATCGTTCATTTATGGCAGAGCACCGAAGGTAGCAGCCAGATTATGGTGGCTTTCTTTGCCATCAGTTTGATGAGTAGTTTAATGGCCCTATGTTTCTGGTCAGCATTAAATGCGAGTGTTATTCGCATTCAGGCCGAGCAGAGCTCCGCATTTGAACAGGCTGTAGTTCACATTTATCGTCATGTACCGATGCTGTCTTTAGCCAGCATGCTCTGTTATCTGGCAGTGCAGTTTTAAGTCTTAAAGAGATGAAAAAACCGAGGCTTTGACCTCGGTTTTTATTGCCTTGAGTGTTTCTCCCTTTATTAAGGGGAGCTTAGGAGAGATTGATAAGATACTATATTCAGGAATCTCCTAAATCCCCCCTTTGTAAAAGGAGGACTTGAAGAAATTACCGTCTAGATTTAAAGCTGACATCCACTTTACGTGGACGGAAACGCCAGCCCACTAGCAAGAGCAGAACCGAGAAGATCAGGACCGGCCAGTCGCTGAGTTTCATATACGGGGTTTCGCCCTGCATGGCTGGAAGTTCACCGCGTAATACCGCTTCCTGATCCATCGGGGCTTTTTTCACAATATGACCATTGTGATCAATAAACGCAGTCACACCAGTATTGGTGGCACGGATAAACCAGCGGCCATTTTCTTTGGCACGCATTTGCACCATCTGCAGATGCTGTAGCGGCCCTGCTGTACCGGTAAACCAGGCATCATTAGATACGGTTACCAGAAAATCACTCTGGCTGGCATTGCGGCGGGTCAAATTAGGATAAGCCACTTCATAGCAAATCGCAGAACCCAAAGGATGGTTTTTTACATTTAACGGTTCTTGATGATCTGTACCCCGGGTAAAACCACTCATGGAAGGATCATTCTGTAAACCCGGCAATACCCAGCTTAACCAGCCTGATAAGGGAATGTATTCACCAAACGGAACCAGACGCTGTTTCTTGTACAGCCCATCCGATTCATCTCCGCTCGCCATAATGCTGTTGTAATATTTTGGATAGCCCGCAGTCTGCGATTCGGCCAAATCCCAATACGGTATGCCAGTCACCCAGGCAGTTCCGGATTTTTCGGCCTGCACTTTCATGGCTTCCAGAAAGGCTTCAATATCAGTCTGGAACATGGGAATCGAAGATTCCGGCCAGACGATCAGATCTCGGCCCCATTCTGTTTTGCTCAGATTGGCATAAATCAGTAAGGTCTTTACCTGATATTCTGTCAGCCATTTCAGGTCCTGCGGAATATTGCCCTGAATCAGGGAAACAGTTAAAGGCTTTTGATTTTTCTGCTCAACAAACGTCAGCTGTGCTGCACCCCAGGCACCGAGTAACAAGATGGCTGAAGGAATCGCCCAGAACAGGCGTCTATTAAGGATTTCAACCAGCGCACAGGCCAGAATGATCACCACAAAAGAAACCCCGAATACGCCGAATAAGGGCGCATAGGCATCTAGGTAGCGTTCGGTAAAGGCATAACCAGCAAACAGCCATGGGAACCCGGTAAATACCCAGGTCTTGGCCCATTCAAACAGTACCCAGAGCGGGGCAAAGGTTAAAGGGGTTTCCGGGAAAAAGCGCCGGTAAACAAAACATTGAACAGCACTAAACAGACCCATCACCAACGCCATGATCAGGATCATCACAATGCTCAGAAAGGCACTGGTATCGCCATAGACATGGATGGAGGTATAGAGCCAGAAAGCACCCACAAACCACAAGCCGATCCCGTAAGCCCAGCCAATACCAAAGGCCTGTTTTGCACTACGTCCACGCAAGCAGGCATAGAGCAGGGCCGGAGACAGAATGGCTAGCCACCAGTAATGATAGGGAGCCAGTGCCAAGCTGAAGATGGCACCTGCAAATAAGGCAATTAAGACAGGATAGATCAGCGGCAAGGTTTTCTGCCGCTGAGAAGAACTCAACAGCTTATCGAAATACGCTCTCATTGGCGCACGGCTCGAATCAGGTGAATAGAACGCGAATCTGCCTCAAGAATGGTAAACTGCCAGTTTTCCAGTTCAATGGTCTGACCTTCAAGATCATTCACCAGACCAATTTCCTGTAATAACAAGCCGCCCATGGTTTCCACTTCATCATCAGGGAAATTCGTATCCAGCATATTATTGAAATACTCGATCGGAGTCAGGGCCTGGACTATCCAGGTATTGGCGGTAGTCGGGTCGTTATCCGGAACAATGTACTGTGCTTCTTCATCGATATTGTCATGTTCATCTTCAATTTCACCGACAATCTCTTCCAGAATATCTTCCAGTGTCACCAGACCCGAAGTCGTACCGTATTCATCAATCACTACGGCAATATGTGTCTGGGTGTTTTTCAGCATGCGCAGTACCTGATCGGAACGGGCACTTTCTGGAACAAACAAAGGCTGGCGCATGAGCGCGCGAATATCGACTTTGGTGGTCGGCTCGGTCAGAAAAGGCAATAAATCCTTGGCCAGCAGAATTCCGACTACATTGTCGGTCTGATCGGATGAGAATACCGGAAAGCGTGAATGTGCAGACTCGACCAGCACATGCAGGATATCCAGTAGTTGGTCATCTTCCTGCAAGCTGATCATGGACGTACGGGGCGTCATGACTTCACGAATTTTGGTTGCCGGGAGGTCAAGTACACCCTCAAGCATGGCAACAGTATCGGGTTCTAAAAATCGACGTGAATCTTGTACTAATTTTAGCAGTTCGTCGCGAGTTTCGGGTGCAGTTCCCAGCCATTTGCGTAAACCGCGCATACCCCACGACGGGCCTGATTCCTCGTGCATGATTTTTCCTGAAGACTCTTAATATCTAAAAAAACGTGGTTTTATCATACCGCAGAAAATACGCTTGTCTATTGTAAATATGATGTGCAGTCTTGATCGCGTAAGTCAGTGCCGATTTTAAACCTGGACCCACCTCCAAAGCAGTCCTGTAATCGCAGGTTTATGTTAAAATATGATGTCTTTTCATCCTGAGTGTTTCGATGTCCCCCACTGAAATTATTCCAAGCCTGCAATTGAATACCCGAGGTTTACGTTGTCCCGAGCCGGTAATGATGTTGCATCAGGCGATCCGTAAATCTAAAGCTGGCGACGTGGTTGAGGTATTTGCTACGGATAATTCAACGTCTTGGGATATTCCAAAATTCTGTATGCATCTGGGGCATGAATTGCTATTGCAGGAAGAGCGACTGGATGAAAATGGCAATAAAGAATTTCATTATTTGGTGAAAAAAGGCGGCTAATTCTGCCAAAATTTTATGCATTTCGTGTACTGATAATTTTGAATTGATCTTGAAAATAAACCCGCTCTGAGGCGGGTTTATTTTATCTTGATTTATAACTTACATATTCGGGTAATTCGGACCACCACCACCTTCCGGTGTTACCCAGGTGATGTTCTGGGACGGATCCTTGATGTCACAGGTCTTGCAGTGCACACAGTTGGCTGCATTGATCTGGAAACGTTTGGAACCGTCATTATTTTCCATGATTTCATAAACCCCCGCCGGGCAGTAACGCTGTGCAGGCTCATCCCATTTCGGCAGGTTCACTTCAACCGGAATGGATGGGTCAGTCAGTTTCAAATGCGAAGGCTGGTTTTCTTCATGGACCGTGTTCGACACAAACACTGAAGACAGGCGGTCAAAGGTCAGCTTGCCATCCGGTTTTGGATAGGTCGGCTTGAAGTTCACTGCATCGACAGTTTTTAATGCCTTGAAGTCAGGCAGCAGATCATGCAAGGTGAACGGTACTTTAAACACGTTCTGGTCGATGAAGTTGAATGCACCACCCATCCATTGACCGAACTTGTGCATCGCAGGACCGAAGTTACGCGAGCTGTACAGCTCTTCTTTCAGCCAGCTATGGTTGAACTTGTCGGTATACGCGGTCAGTTCCTTGACAAAGAAATCTTCGCCCTCTACAACACGCGCCACCGCCAGATCACCGCCTTTTTCTACACCCGCAGCAATGGCTTCAAATACCGCTTCACCGCAGAGCATGCCGGATTTCATTGCTGTATGAGAACCCTTGATCTTGGCGAAGTTCAGGAAGCCGGCATCATCCCCAATTAACGAGCCACCCGGGAAAGTAAATTTCGGCAGCGAGTTAAAACCACCTTTGGTCACGGCACGGGCACCATAAGAAATGCGCTTGCCACCTTCCAGATACTGCTTGATCAGCGGATGGGTTTTCCAGCGCTGCATTTCCATGAACGGATACATATGCGGGTTTTCATAAGAAAGATCCACGATCATACCCAGGGTCACCTGGTTATTCTCGGCATGGTAGAGCCACCAGCCACCTGAAGAACCGGTTTCATTCAATGGCCAGCCGGCACCGTGCATCACCAGACCCGGCTTGTGCTTGGCCGGATCGATTTCCCACAGCTCTTTAATCCCGATGCCGTAATGCTGCGGATCGGCGTCCTTGTCCAGGTTAAACTTCTGGATCAGGCGCTTGCCTAAATGACCACGGCAACCTTCAGCAAATAACGTGTATTTGGCATGCAGTTCATAACCCGGAGTAAAGTTATGTGTCGGTTCACCATCTTTACCAATACCCATATCACCGGTCTGGATGCCTTTTACCGTGCCATCTTCATGATAAAGAATCTCCGAGGCAGCAAAGCCCGGGAAGATCGACACTTCCAGTTCTTCGGCTTTCTGGCCTAACCAGCGCACCACGTTGCCGAGCGAGATGACATAGTTGCCATCATTATGCATGGTTTTTGGCACCATCCAGTGTGGTGCTTCCTGTGATTTTTCATCTGACAGCAGGAAGAAGGTTTTATCTTCAGTCACCGGGACATTCAGCGGGGCACCCTGTTCTTTCCAGTCCGGGAACAGCTCGTTCATGGCACGCGGTTCAAGCACCGCACCAGACAGAATATGTGCACCGACTTCGGAGCCTTTTTCTACGACACAAACGGACAGATCGTTTAAGTTGTTTTCAATTGCAAGTTGACGGATTTTGATCGCAGCAGAAAGACCCGCAGGGCCTGCGCCTACGATGACGACGTCAAACTCCATCGATTCACGTTCGATGTGTTCCATGTAGGACTCCTCATATTACTATTCGGTGGCAACCATAATCATATGATTGGGTGCTGCCATAAGTGTTCTTGGTTCCTAGACACAAAAGTACTGGTGTCTTTGATAATCTGGGCTAGTATAGTTTTAAACCCAGTTTTAGCC
The DNA here is from genome assembly GCF_001647575.1 of Acinetobacter sp. SFD. NCBI lineage: Bacteria > Pseudomonadati > Pseudomonadota > Gammaproteobacteria > Moraxellales > Moraxellaceae > Acinetobacter > Acinetobacter sp. SFD. Next base: position 558,992 of record NZ_LSZJ01000001.1, on the reverse strand, counting down.
AATTGGCTGAAACATATTATTTTTCCGTCATTAAGGTCTTCTTTTATGGATAAGCCAGTACCCAGCACAAATCCGACGAAAAAAGTAACTTCTTCCGATGATAAAAATTTAATGGATATCGCACAATACTTAAAAGATGCACAGGGCAGTCACAAAAGGTCAATACCCCCTTTGGAGCAATGGCAGCCAAAGCATTGTGGCACAATGGATCTCAAGGTTTTAGCCAATGGAGAATGGTGGCACGAAGGTCAATTGATCAAGCGTCAGCCCATGATTGACCTGTTTGCAACGGTGCTCTGGAAAGAAAACGATAAATTCTATCTAAAAACACCGGTAGAAATGATTGAAATTGAAGTTGAAGATGAACCTTTATTTGTCAATCAGGTCGATCGGGTGGAGATCAATGGAGTGAACTATCTGCAACTGGGCACGACTACCCAAGACCTGATTATTGTCGATGCCGAACATCCGATTTTCATGCGTGAATACAAAGGTGAGTTACGGCCTTATGTGCATGTGCGTTTCGGGATTAATGCCCTGATTCAGCGTGCGGCATTTTTACATCTGGTCGAGATGGGAGAGCTTGGGGAAAATCCGGCAGGTGAAACCGTTTTAAGTTTGAAAAGTGGTGATTTAGACTTGCATTTGAGCACCTGAGGTTTAAGCTTGTTCGCTAGAATTTTAGCAACAAGCCCCCTGCAACGTTATGAGCGCTATTCAACCAATTTCCAAGCTATTGGACCCGATGCCCAATGCCACGGCAGATGCCCCGATTGGTATTTTTGACTCAGGCGTAGGCGGCTTGTCGGTCGCCCTAGAAATTGCCCGGTATTTACCCAATGAGCGCTTTGTCTATTATGCAGATACTGCCCATGTTCCTTATGGGCCGAGAGAGGATCAGGAGATCCGCACCCTGACGGCTCAGGCGATTGAATGGCTGTATCGTCAGGGTTGTAAAGTTGCAGTGGTGGCTTGCAATACCGCTTCTGCTTTTAGTCTGGATTATTTACGTGAGCATTATGGTGAAAACTTTCCGATTATCGGTTTGGTGCCCGCACTTAAACCGGCCGTCCTGAATACCCAGTCAAAAACGGTTGCAGTACTGGCCACACCTGCAACCTTCCGCGGCCAGCTGATTAAAGATGTGATTACCCGTTTTGCCGAACCTGCTCAAGTCAAAGTCCTGCCGGTCACCAGTCTGGAGCTGGTGCCTTTTGTGGAGGCCGGAGAGCAGATGAGTGAAGCCTGCTTGCAGACATTAAAAGAGATTTTACAACCTGTTATAGATCAAGGCGCTGACTATTTAGTGCTTGGATGTACACATTACCCCTTCCTAAAATCGTCAATTCAGTATATTTTTGGTCAAAAGCTGACATTAATTGACTCAGGATTCGCAGTTGCAAGACAAACAGCCCGAATTTTAATTAAAAATGGGTTATTATTTGAGCATAAGTCTGGCAAAAGTGTAACGATTGAACTGGTGGTGAGTGGGCAGAATGCTGAACAGCTCCGACCGATTTTGCAGCACCTGATTCCAGCCGATATAAAATGGCAGGTCAGTAACATGAGTGCAGTCTAAAGCTCATTTTTATAATTTAAAAAGAACTATATTTTTTAATTGGGGTGGCCATATTGCGTAAGGAAACATGTACTTATGCATGTTTACGCAAATGTACAGGAGAAGAGGATAGCCCATGCTGGATAAACGATACCAAGTGTTCATCTCAACCTCTGGGGCAGAAATGCAACCGGAGCGTATCATTTTGTCTCAAACACTGGTGGGAATGGGATTTTTCTCGTGGGGGCTGGAACAGCGTACACCGCTGAATACTGCATTTGCACGCCGCCAGATTGATGACTGTGATTATGTCGTGATTTTACTGGGTAGCCAATACGGGGAGCAGTCAGTTTCGGGCGTCGGCTATATGCATCTCGAATATATTTATGCAGTGACCAAGCAAAAGCCGATTATTGTATTTATGCATGATGATCCGGCTTCACGTGAAAGTGCATTGCATGATGCCAAACCGGAATTAAAAGAAAAATTCAGGGAATTCCGTCAACTGCTACAGCAGGAAGTGGATCAGGTATTTACTTATCGCAGTTTGCGCGATCTGGAAATGGCAGTGCGTTTTAACATGCCACAGATGCTGGAGCGCTATCCGGTAACCGGCTGGGTACGCCCGCAAAATACCCAAGCCCTGCATGACGAGATTGACCAGCTTAAAGCGAAAGTCGCGCAACTGGAACGTGATGGCGGAACAGCTCAGCTCGATCCATTCTTAAGCTTGCCCAAAGTGGCGATGCATGAAGTTTTTTCTTTTGAATACCGGATGCATGCCTATCAGGATGGTAACTTCAAGGAAATTAAAGTCCAGAAAAAACTCACCTGGGCACAATTATTGGCATTGCTGGGCTCAACCTTTGTCAATCCCACGCCTGAAGAGTTTTTCTCAAAGCGCATGAATGAATATCTGAATGAAACCGGCCTGCCGGATGCGCGGGTGCAGATGCCGCGAGCACATGCTGTCGCGCGTGCCCAGATGAATATCCGTGCCTTGCATAGCTTGAAAATTCAAATGCGCCAGAATGACTGGATTGTGCCATCCGGTCGTGATGACCGCCAGCGCATGCTGTGGCAGATCACGCCAAAAGCGCAAAAGTTGCTGGACAGCAGCTTGCTGGATTTAGATCGCACTTTTCAATATAAGTCAGCGTATTAATCCATATAAAGAATAAATAAAAAGCTGTTAAAGTACAGGGGTTGATATCCTGACGGACGAACTGAATGTATTCTACTGCTAAAGCGAAAGTGACGATTATATTGGCAAACTTGGGCACACCAGATGAGCCTACGATTCCTGCGGTACGCCGTTTTCTCAAGCAGTTTTTATCCGACCAGCGTGTGATTGAGATTCCCAAACCGATCTGGCAAATCATTCTGCGTTTATTCATTTTGCCCTTCCGTCCAAAGCGGGTTTCACAGGCCTATGCACAAGTATGGGGACAGGATTCACCGATGCGTGAAATTCTGTTTGAGCAGGTCAGCGCAGTCAAGACACATCTCACCCAGCTGTATCCACAGTTTGAACTGAATGTGGTACCCGCCATGACCTATGGCAATCCCAGCATTCAGGATGTCTTGGCACAAGTCTCCGCGCAGCCACAGGAACACGTGATTCTATTTCCCCTGTTTCCCCAATATTCAGCCACGTCGACTGCACCTTTATACGATGCAGTGGCGAAATGGGTGGTTCAACAGCGCAATTTACCCGGTTTGACAGTGATCCGGGATTATTATCAACATCCTTTATTTATCCAGTCGCTGGCTCAAAGTGTACGGGACTATCAGGCAATTCATGGTCAGCCAGAAAAATTGTTAATGTCTTTCCACGGCATTCCACAGCCCTATGCCGATAAAGGTGATCCTTATGCCGACCGTTGCCGCATCACGGGTAAATTGGTGGCGGAAGCACTGGGTTTAAATGAAGATCAATATGCGATCAGCTTCCAGTCGAGGTTTGGTAAACAGGAATGGATCAAGCCCTATACCGATGTTTTACTTGAAGATTGGGCCAAGCAGGGGGTGAAATCAATTCAAGTGATGAGTCCTGCATTTTCTGCGGACTGTCTGGAAACGCTTGAAGAGCTGGCAATAGAGAATGCCGAGACCTTTAAAGCAATGGGTGGCGAAAGCTATAGTTACATTCCGGCATTAAATAGCCGTGAAGATCATTTGCGATTGCTCAATAGCCTGCTTCAGGCTAATCTGGATGCATTGACACAGACACTTGCCCATTAACTTGCCCGAGGTTTTTCACCCCATGTTACAAGTCAAAATTGTTCCAGTTACTGCCTTTCAGCAAAACTGTTCGATCGTTTGGGATGCGGACACTAAAGAAGCCATTTTGATTGATGCAGGAGGGGAACCTGAAAAACTGAAAGCTGAAGTGGAAGCGCTGGGTTTAAAGGTTAAAGCCTTATGGCTCACTCATGGCCATCTGGATCATGCCGGGGCGGTGGGTGCATTAAAAAAGGCCTGGAATGTACCGGTAATCGGACCGCATAAGGAAGATGCATTCTGGCTTGACATGATTCAGGAAGTTTCGGCACGTTATGGTTTTCCGATTCCGGAAAAAGTCGAAGTGACCCAGTGGCTGGAAGGTGGTGAAGTGCTGACCCTTGGCAATGAAGAATTTGAAGTGCGTTTTGCCCCCGGCCATACGCCGGGTCACGTGATGTTCTATAACAAAAATTATGACTTGTTATGGACAGGTGATGTCTTGTTTAAAGGCTCAATTGGCCGCACCGATTTCCCGCGTGGCAACCATCAGCAGCTCTTAGATTCAATTCAGCGTGAATGTTTCAGCCTGCCAGATGAAACTCGATTTATTTCAGGACATGGGCCGATCAGTACCATTGGTTTTGAAAAGCAGCATAATCCTTTTGTTGCAGGTAAAGCGGGTTAAAACTTTGAGCCCGGGATTGATGAGCCAGCTTTATCAGTCCCGTTGAAAGGGCCCGCTATGTAACTGTCTTAATTCCAGCACAATCAGAATGGCTACCAGAATCAGTAAAAAACCAATTGTAATGATCAGAAGATCGAAAAGATAAATCCCAAAACTCAAACTGGCTAGACTGCAGCCGATAAATAGAAAAAATAGGATTTTTAAGCACCAAAGCCCTCTCGCTTTCTCCGTTACATAATTTTTTAATATTTATAATTATTACGCCTGTTCGCCCAGATAGTTCATTATTTAAATAGCAGTTATTAAAAATTATCTAGGAGGTATTATTATCTTGAGAGTATAGCTTTAAAATATTAGTTATTGTTTTTTATTGATAAACAATTAAATTTTTTACTTGCGGTAAAATGGGTACACTTGTACTTTTATCGGGCAAGGTGAAAACTAGGAGACCTAGTCTATTAACAGGAAAGGATGAGATTTCTCCAAAAATGAATCTGATTGAAGGCTAGGGAACAGCATGCAGTATGATTTAAAAGGGCCAGAAACTACTCATATTCTATTTATTTAAGGTTAATCAATGGACTGATTAACCTTGGGATGAATGATTTAAATATAAAGAGCATCTAGCATTTTATTCTTCGCTATTATCGGCTTGTGGTGCATCCTGGGTAGGCAAACTATATTCTTCATTGGCCCAAGCACCCAGATCAATCATCTTGCAACGTTCTGAGCAAAAAGGACGGAATTCATTATCTTCCCATGTGGTCAGCTTGCCACAGCGCGGACAGTTTAAAGTGGTGGGCATGACAATAACTCCAAAGAAAAATAAAGGTTCGATTAGGCAAATATAGCCGCACTTGTTAGACTTATGCGGTTTTTATTAGTTTGATCTGATTATGCCGATTCGTCAATTTCAAGCACAGCGTATGCATGCGCCCCGTGAGTTTCAAAGCATCAGTCCTGAACCGGTCTGCGTCGAAGTGGGAGCGGGTAAAGGTAAACATGCCTTGTTATTCAGCAAGAACAATCCCGACACTCAACTGATTGCAATTGAACGTACCCGTGAAAAATTTCTGGCGATGCAAAAACAGCATGCTGTTGAGGGTCAAACTAATTTACAAACCGTTCATGCCGATGCTTTACCGTGGATCGTGCATGCACTGTATCCGCAGCAGGTAGAACAATTCTTTATTTTATATCCAAATCCTGAACCGCATAATCCGGCACAGCGCTGGGTCAATATGCCATTTTTTGAGTTTCTGCTTTCCCGCCTGAAAACCGGGGGAACGATTACTTTGGCCAGTAATATTCCTGCCTATATCGAAGAAGCAGAAATACAGGTGCGAGAGCTCTGGAAGCTGCCTTTTGTCAAAGAAGTGATTGCTGCAGATTCGGCGCGTACCCATTTTGAAATCAAATATCTGGAACGTGGCGAATTATGCCAGCAACTGATCATCAGCAAGCCGGAAAGCTATGTAACGCGCTTTGATGATTTCCAGCCTTTACAAGGGCAGAATGCCACCGTAGCGGAATAAGCAGATGAGCAAACGCATTGCTATTGTGGGCGCAGGCCCTGCGGGGTTAATGGCGGCAGAAGTGCTCAGTCAGTTTGGTTATGAGCTGCATGTCTATGAGCAAAAACCGTCTGCTGCACGAAAATTCCTGATGGCAGGCAAGACCGGCCTGAATATTTCCCATGCCGAGCCTGTGCCACAGTTTGTACAGCGTTATGATGAGGTGGAGTGGTTGTCTCCCTGGATCAAACGCTGGGATGCGTTCTGGATTCAAGACTGGATGAAACAGCTCGGTATAGAACCTTATATCGGTTCGTCTGGCCGGGTATTCCCGACTGAAATGAAAGCCGCACCCTTGCTGCGTGCCTGGCTCAAGCGTTTGGCCCGTGATGGCGTTCAGTTTCATTACCGGCATAAAGTCAGCCAGTTGCAGCAGCAACAGCTGGAGCTACATGATCTGAAAAATAATGAACGCCGCACTGAAGATTTTGATGCCATTATTCTGGCTTGTGGTGCAGTGTCCTGGTCAGCGTTGGGGAGTGATGGTGCATGGCAAGCTTGGTTAAAGCCGGATGAAATTGAACCTTTCCAGGCCAGTAATGCCGGAGTGGAATATCCTTGGTCTCGGTTTATGCAGCCAGTCTTTGGTCAACCGCTGAAACGTGTTGCAGCATGGGTCGGGCAAGGTGAAAAGGCCGTTGGTGATATCGTAATTAGCCATTACGGTCTGGAAAGTGGCCTGATTTATAAGCAGGGTCGGAGCTTACGTGAGCAGCTGAAACAGGGCCGAAACATGCAGCTTAGCCTGGATATTTTTCCTGACCAAAATGTTGAACAATTGACGAAAAAACTACAGCCAAGCAAGAAGCAGTCTTTAACTAATGTCTGGCGTAAAGCCGGATTGGATGGTGCCAAGGCGGCTTTAGTACGGGAATTGGTAGCCAAGGCATTATGGCAAGATACTGCTGCATTAGCCAAGCAGATGAAGCATTTGACCATTCCACTCACCGGCTTTCGTCCGATTGAAGAGGCGATCAGCTGTGCCGGTGGCGTCAGGCGTGAAGTGTTGTCAGAACAGCTGCAACTTAAATCCAACCCGTATGTTTTTCTTTGCGGGGAAATGCTGGACTGGGATGCACCAACAGGCGGCTATCTGCTGACCGCCTGTTTTGCTACAGGTCGCGCGGCAGGTGAAGGTGTACATCAGTTTCTCACAGCACATTAACTTATTTTATGGTCAGGATGGACAGGCATTTATACTGCAATACAGCATCAATAGATCTGGCCTTGTTGATCCATGCTGTTTTAAAGCTGCGATTTCAGCTTAGATTATTTTTGTATTTTATCTAAGCTGTGTGCCATTCTCGCATCCTGGACTATTCCTTCACTTGCCGGGAAGCTGGTTCTTTCTTGGCAAGGTCGGGGTATTGCAAACGCCAGTGTTCCAGCTGCTCTTGGGCATGCAGGTATTTCCCCAGTCCTTTGACGTTCTCACTGGCTTCATTTACAGTCGCTGCCTGAGACGGCGGACTATTGAGCAACTGTTCCTGATGTTCCCAGTATTGGTACATCAGCCCTTGAATATAACGGCCCTGTTCGGTTTTCAGCTCTAAGGCTTTTAGCATGTTCAGGGCAGACTGGACATGATCCCGCTGACGTTGCTGGACAAATTCTGCTGTCATATTTTCATCGTCGCGCATGCTGTTTAACTCTTTTTCCAGATCACTGCTCATTTCCTGAAAACGCTGTTCATAATCCATCAATGCGGCAATATCGTGCGGATCATCGGCAGTTTTGGGAAATTCTTTGAGAGGTTCGGTTTTCAGTTCCTGCATGACCTGATCTGAAGCCATGTTATCTGTTGGAGTTTCAGCTGGAGTTTCGGTCGTTTTCTGGTCACATGCCATCAGAAGCACGGCTGCGGCGAACAGTAGCGTTCGTGTTATTCCTGGTATTTTTTGCATGATCGCCTCCTGTTTTTAAGTACTTTTCTTGAACACATAGATATGGGTGATATACGGAAAATCTATCATTTCTTCTGCGCGTTTGGCGGTATATTGCTGAATGATCTGTTCAAATTGTTGTTTTAACTGGGCCTGCTGCTGTACGGGCAGGGCTGCAATAAAGCTGGTCGAAAGCAACCGTTTGGATACTACCTGTTCCACACAGCCATGCTGTTGCTGAGCCATTGTGGTTTCTGCATAGGGCTGAAATAGTGTTTGCTGTGTAAAGACATGGCGCCAGGCGCCGCTATGATAGCGTGGCGTATCGCCTTCCAAGGGGGCTATACAATCGGCTAAGGCCTGAACCCAGTCGACCCGAGTATCGCGCTGATTCCAGATTAACACCAGATAACCCTGCGGTTTGAGTACCCGGGCGAGTTCTTGCAAGGTCGCAGCGTCGGCAAACCAGTGAAATGACTGTGCACAAAATATTGCATTCAGGCTATGATCGGGCAGGGGAAGCTGCTGGCTCGCTCCTTCAATCGCATGAATGTCCGGATGGGCCAGTTTTAATTGAGCCAGCATTTCCGGGACAGGATCAATCGCGTTAATATGGGTGCTCAGCGGGCGTAAATAGGGGATAAACTTGCCGGTGCCACAGCCTAAATCCAGAAGATGTGCATCTGCAGGCAAAGCCAGCGTTTCACTGAGCCACTGGCTGATTTCTGCCGGATAATCAGGACGCACTTGCTGATATAGCTCAGCCGACGCACTAAAACCCCGTTTTGCTGCCGGATGTAATGATTGTGTCATATTTTGCGCTTTTTAATCTTTTCGATCCCTATAAAATAGCATATTCACTTTTTTGACAGCGTTCATTGACTGAATTGTTGTGGAAGGGTTCGATTTACCAGTACGGGAAAGTTATGGACAAGCAGATTGTTTTTGAAGATGAACATATACGCGCGATTTTTATGCCGGGATCTTCTTCAGAACTGATTTTTTCATTTGGCGATTTGATTACCCGTGCCAAGGGCCTCAACATCAATGCAGAAAAGTCACTGTCAAAATTTGAATTTAATGTCATTGGCATTATGCCCAAGCATAAATCCTGGTTTCCACAAGGTTCCATGTGGAACATGCTACAGGCAATTGCTGAACTGATCGCGCCGTTTCAGCAGCGTATTGCATATGGCGGCTCTATGGGTGGCTATGCCGCGATCAAATATTCCCGTGCCTTGGGCGTGCAACGGGTGGTGGCGATGGTGCCACAATATTCGATTGATCCGGAAGATGTACACGATGCCCGCTACAACATGTTCTATCAGCCAGAGCTGAATGCCGGAATGCGGATTGATGCTGAAGACATTGATCCGGCCTGTGAATATATTATTGTCTATGATCCTTACTGTGCCGAAGATCGGGCGCATTATCTGAAATTAGCAGCGTTGATCCCGCATCATCATGTGTTGCATTTACCTTTTACCGGGCATGATGCCATCGCGGTTCTGGCCAGTTCCGAGTTGCTGTATGACTTTTTGCTACATGAATATGAGCCCACTTATTTCTACCAGAAAATGCGCCGGGTCAAGAAAAACAGCAAGTTCTACTACCGCAAGGTGATCGAAAATGTCTTGCCACGGCACCGCATGGCCTTGGGGCAGATCCTGAAAAATAACGATCTGCAACTGGATAACCAGTTTTTTGATGCCACACAGAAACAGGTGATTTTGCGGGAACTTTTGCGTAATAAACAGGTCGATCAGCATGACCTGCTCAAGCTCGGCATTCATGTGAATTTGCCGCAGGAAAATCGCCAGTTGCTGTTGGACCAGTATGGACATGGTCTGGTATTTAATGTCATCAGTCATAAAATTGAAAGTTATGCAGAAGGTGCAATTGCACTAAACCATAAATTCCTGATTCCGATTTATGCCAAAGGTAACGGTTTGTTGAGCATTAACCTGAATGATGAACGTTATCTGGTGGTGATGAATGACCGGCATATCATGAAACTGATCAAGGAACAGGATGAACTCAATGTGGGCATGCATCCGATTTTAATGAAGCGCTATAGCGATTTTTATATGTTTAGCTATAAGCAGCTGAATCTGAGTACCAATGAATATGGGGCTGCTGTTTTTATAGACGATAGTGACAAAAATACGCATTTTGTGACACACAGTGAGATAAATTAACTAAAAATTTATATAAAAAACAATTACTTGACATGTGATAGACTTGGCATAATATAGAGATAAGCGGTATAAATAATAAATCAATAATACCGTTCCCGATGGTTAAAACGAAGAAGGGGATCTCTATGATGCGAGCAACTTGGATGATGCAAGTATGTTTTATCTTCGGTTTGGTTCTGCCCAATCTGGCATATGCAGAAAGTGTGCATCCTGCGGTGATTATGGTCAGTGCATCCGTCATTTTTATGATTATTCTATCCGTGTATGTGGTGTATCGAATCCGCAAGTCATTACGCAACCATATGGATAAACCGCTGGATTAATTGTTCCAGGCTGGAAACAGGTTGAAAAGACTCAATGACTCGTTTTAAATCACCGGAATAGATTGTCAAACAGGATTGAGGGAACAGCCGTGAAAGCCGTTTATTTAGATTATGCTTCTTTAGACCAACAGGATTTGGACTTTCAGGAACTGCATGCAGCATTTGACCAGCTTGTCTTGTATCCTGCCACCTCGGCCGAAGAGGTGCAGTTTCGTGTAGCCGATGTGGACGTCATCATAACCAATAAAGTCGTAATCGATGCAGCTACCATTCAACAATGCCCTGAGCTTAAACTGATTTTAATCTCGGCAACCGGCACCAATAATGTCGACCTTGCGGCGGCCAAAGCACGCGGGATCGTGGTGTGTAACTGTCAGGCCTATGGCACTTCGGCAGTCGCGCAGCATACCATCATGCTGATGCTGAATCTGGCAACTTCATTCCTGTCTTACCAACGTGCGTTACAACAAGGCGAGTGGCAAAAAGCCAGCCAGTTCTGCTTGCTGGATGCGCCCATTGTCGAGCTGGCCGGAAAAATATTGGGTATCGTCGGTTATGGAGAACTGGGCCATGCAGTGGCAAAACTGGCCGAAGCTTTTGGTATGAAAGTTCTCATTGCCGCGCTGCCAAACCGTACCGCTGATGCCTCCCGTGTGCCATTTGCAGAGTTGCTTGCTCAAGTTGATTTTCTCAGTCTGCATTGTCCACTTACCGATGATACCCGACATTTAATCAGTCATGATGAACTGGAAACAATGAAAAGCAGTGCATTTTTAATTAACTGTGCGCGTGGCGGTATTGTCGATGAAGCTGCTTTGGCTGAGGCGTTGCGAGCAGGCAAGATTGCCGGTGCAGCGACGGATGTACTCACGGTAGAACCACCGAAACAGGGCAATGTACTACTTGATTCAACGATTCCCAACCTGATTGTGACACCACATAATGCCTGGGGCAGTGTTGATGCACGGCAACGCATTGTGGATCAAATGGTCGAAAATGTAGCAGCATTTAAACAGGGTCAGCCGATTCGACAGGTCAATTGATAGATCGCGTCGATACAAGGTAATAGTTTTATTTTTAGAAAATAAAAAAGCCCGTGATGGGCTTTTTTTATAAATCGGTTACCGCATAACTGGTGGCTGAACCTGAACCAGATTGAGGCTGCATTTGTGGGGTGGTTGTTTGCTGTGGGGCAGCAGAGGACTCACTTAAAGGTTGCTGCACAATTGGTGCTGCTTGCTGTGAATTGCCACGCCAGACTTCTTTGGTCTGCTGGATTTTCTGACCAGTTTGCTGGGCTGCCTGAGTTGCGCCCTGATCTACTTTCTGAATCGTATCTGATGCAGTGGTCTTGGTATTGTTCCAGGCGCGATCTACACCCGGCTTGATTTTAGCAATACCTTTTTCCGTTGCTTCACCGACTTTCTCGGCAGTATTCACTACGCCTTCCTGTGCTTTATATGCAAATACATGCAGCAGGTTCGGATTTTCACCATAGGGTTTAACCGGTTTAGCAGACTGAGTCGTAGTTTGTGCGAATGCTGGAACAGAAAGCATTAAAGCAGTCGCTAAGATAATTGGGGTTTTGATATTCATTATGCATCGACCTCGTATTCGTCTGAGTGCGGTCTGAGTTTGTTTTTCAGTGTAACGGATAATGGGTCAAAAACAATGAATATCCTGTGAAGAGTGCAGGGCTTTCAGTTGGGGCTGTGCCAGAATATTGTAATTTTAAAGAAAATTCGGAAAGGATCTGGAGAAGGCTGGGGTCGTTTTTAACAGAATAAATCGCCCTATTTTTATATGAAAGTTATATTAAAAATAGGGCGGTCTTTTTAGTCACATTGTGTCAGGGCATCTTTGGCAAAATGCTCGCGTAAGCTGACAAAGTTCTTTTGTACGCCTGCATCGTGCAGGTTAAATTTTTGTGCGGTGCTGGTGCCATCGCGCTGGAAAGTCGCTGAGCCGGCATCGATTAGAGTCATGCCTTTAAATGACCATTGTTCAATAACACGGTTATTGCCAATATCGCCGGTGAATTCAATCACGCATTTATCGAGGAATTTGGTCAGTTTTGCCTTGTTGTTGGTTGTGTCTGGAACCACTTCAATATTTTGGACTTCCTGTAAGACACCGACCTGAAGCTGTGGGATTTTTGGCGCAGATGTACAAGCTGTAACTGCGATACTCGCAAGACCAGTCAGAATGAGTGTTTTAAATTTCATATGATTCTTTCTTGTTGAGTGGTGTTAGGTTGAGTATATGAAATATAAGGTGAAATGCCTATAGCCGTCCTTTGAAGAATGATAGAGACCAACGATAAATATATAAATTTTTTATTACTTATAATAAATATTTCTAGCTTGCTTAAATGGGAAATACTTGAAGAGTCAGGTAATTACTCTTTCAAGTCTGAAGAGGTGGGTGTAGTGCATAAACATTATTCTATATAAATACTAAATTGATGAACTATTAAAATATAGGGTAAGTATTTGCATAAGATGTTAATATTTATATAAATATTTTGTGATGAATATTTGGGAGGGTTTTTTTAATGATAATATTATTCAAATGAAACTGGTTTATCTCGTATTCTCTTTCAGTCACGGAAGATTAGTCTTTCGGGCCTTATCATATACTTTTATATAGCTTTTAGACCCATAGACCCAGTTATTACTGAATGATCTGTTCCGCTTTATTGAAAACACCTGAATTGTGAAATTGGATTGGTTGTGTGGAGTCTACGCTTTGTTGATATTCAGCTCTTAACCCCAGCCCGGCAAGGTTAATTGAACCAAGTGTATTGATATCAATTTTGCTTAACATTCCTGCAACCTGGATTTTATTAACGGTATTGGCTTTCACACTATTTCTCATGCCTGCAACTGCCATAGAGTTGGTGTGATCTGTATGCAGTTTATTGCCTGTTCCCGCCAACTGTACGGTTTTGGCCTGTTTCACATATACTGTATTTTTAGTGCCTGAAACTTGTAAGGATTGGGTATTGGCAATAATAAAGGTATTGTTTTTACCAACAATTTGCACGCTTTCGCACTGTCCGTCCAAGGTAATATTGCTATTTTCCTCACGAAATTTCATTTTACTTTGCTTATTACAGTCAAATGTCGCCACGGTATTTTCGTTGGCTGGTGTCGTAGAGGGGTCATCACTAGATATCGTGATATCACAGGCTTGCAAACCCCATACACACAGTACTATACAGCCTGTTATTAAGATGTTCTTTTTCAATGTTTTCTCAAGGATTTAATTGTTTATTATTTCTCCAATTTCTAGCATGATCCAAGAGTAAATTGCAAATATTATTTATTTTTCATTAGCTTATGAGCGCTTTAAATTTTATGTGATTCTTTCTTGTTGAGTGTTGTTAGGTTGAATATAGGGAATATATAGTGAAATGCCTACAGTTACTCTACTTTTAGCTAATCCATTCTATAGCATCTCTCAAATGTTCATAGTCACTTACTAAATCTTCAATAGAGTCATTGTTTATAAGTGCACTATTAAATCTACGCCATTCATGTTCTCTTTTAGAGTTAAAGCCATAAATAGCTTCAATATCCCCTGTACACCATACGTATATACCTTTAACTTTTAAAGAATTATGAATATTTTTTAGTATTGGTCTTGCTTCAGGTAGTTGGGCGAGAATTTTAAACTTTTTTGCACTGATTTGTCTTAAGGATGAACAATCTTTGACATGATCCTGACAGATATTTAAATCAGGTAAGTCTTTATTTCTTTCTACTAAACTTCTAAATTCTTCAAAATAATGAGCGTTAGAATTATCGATTAGATCCCAATCCTTGCAATTACCAATGAAATCAAGATCAGTTAGAATTCTTGAAGGTATTCCAAGAGCACCTAAAACTTTTTGAATAGGTAAAAGACTAGTTTTACTATCAGCAGAAACTAGAGATAGTTTTTTTAGATGAAAAGGGCGTTTATGTATTTTGGTATATATATTGGGAAGAACTCTAAGCTCAGTTTTCCCCTCTACTAGAAGGACTTCATCACTAAAAAAAATTTGAGAAGCATTATTTAGTTTAAACACTTCATGAAAATGACTAGGGTACTTAGTATTAAGAGATTCAATAATTTCTGAAATAGGCTTTCTTGCTTGTGTGCCTAACTCAGGTGATTTATAAATTTGTAAGGCATTGATTGCATGTTCAGAAGAGAGAAGGCTTGCTGAATGTGTAGAAAATACAATCTGATAACCTGAATTACTGAGAGTCATTAATGCATCACGTACGAGTTCAATAGTTGTAGGGTGTAAATAGAGTTCAGGTTCATCAATACAAATAATAGTATTTGATCTTCTTGAGCTAGGATTCTTTTGTTGTAAATCAGCCAAATATCTAATAAGGGCCATTTGTATTGAACGTTGAGTACCATGACCAAAATTATTAAAATCTCTTTCTGTGTGCTTATCTTCAAATATTTTTAAAGTTCCACTTTTAAAAATATCCTCAATAGTGGGAGTTGGGAAGTGCAGCTTTACAGATATATTTGGAAAGAAGTCATTAATTATTTCATTTATACCTGTATCGACTTTACTTAATGCAGGAATTCTATTAATTCCATCATGCGATAAAAGGTTAGAAACAGATTCCAAACTATTTATAAAATCTTGTTGATATTTTTCTTGGATCTCTAAGGAAATCAGTTCAAGAAGTTTAGATATTGCTGTCCCACTTTTATTTTTTGTTGAATCCTCATGAGCATCTGTCATAGCTTCAATATGAATGAATTTTGGAAAAATTTTTATAATAGATTGTTCAATACCGGAAGGGATAGACTTCCACTCCTTGCCATCAAATAAGGTAGCCACTATTTTCTGTTTTTCATTTTTATCGAGGAAGGTTGTTCTTTTAACTTTTAATTCTTCATTATGTATGAATGGGCGAAGTTTATTTGCATGATCTTCTTCTAATAAATTCAATAAATCATCTTTAATATTAGTTAGGAGAGCTGTTACTTCTATCGGTTCTTCACAATTATTGGCATTTGCATAGTAGTTAAAAGATTTAGCGCTTAAGCCTTCCAAAAGAAATTTAATAGCTAAAATGATATTTGATTTCCCCGCATTGTTATAACCAATTAGAGCTGAAAAATTATTCAAAATAATCTTAGTATTTTTACATGATCTAAAATTCTCTATTTCTAGTCCTTTAATTATTACGCTCATTGTTTTCCCCCATTAATTTTTTATTATTTAAATAGAATTAAAAAACCCCACTAATTTATAGCGGGGTTTTCTTTAACTTACAAGAAGTTATGGATTAGTGTTGTAACACTGAAATATCAGCCACTTTCGTGAACAACTCACGAAGTTGAGCAAGCATACGTAAACGGTTTGCTTTCAAGTCAGTATCATCAGCCATGACCATTACACCGTCAAAGAACGCATCCACTGGCGCACGAAGTGCAGCAAGCACAGACAATGCAGCAGTGTAATCTTTCGCAGCAAATAATGGCTCAACTTGAGGCGCAATTTTCGCAAGTTCAGCGAACAATGCTTTTTCAGCATCTTCAACCAAGTTTGCTTCAACCACAGCGCCTTCAGGAGCAGTTTCTTTTGCAAGAATATTCGCAACACGCTTGTTGGCAGCAGCAAGCGCAGCCGCTTCAGGCAAGGCACGGAAGTGGTTGACTGCATTTACACGCTTGTCAAAATCAAGCGGAGATTTTGGTGAAAGCGCTTGAACAGCTTGAATCACATCAACCGCAACGCCTTGGTCTTCGTATTTCGCACGGTAACGACCTTCAAGGAATGCAACAGCATCTGCCAAAGTCTTGTCGTGATCTTTCAATACATCGCCATAAGCAGCCAAAGCCAGCTTGATCAGATCTTCAATTGAAACATCAAGCTCGTTTTCAGTGACAAGACGAAGAATACCAATGGCAGAACGACGTAGTGCAAACGGGTCTTTAGAACCTGTCGGTGCTTGACCAATACCGAAAATACCTGTGAGCGTGTCTAAACGATCGGCAAGGGCAATGGTTGTACCTGTTTTGGTTTTCGGTAAAACGTCACCCGCGAATTTAGGCAGGTATTGCTCACCTAGAGATTCAGCCACTTCATCATTTTCACCTTCAAGACGCGCATAGTAAGTGCCCGCGATCCCTTGAAGTTCTGGGAATTCACCCACAAGCTCAGAAGTTAAATCGCATTTTGCAAGAAGGGCAGCTTTTTCAGCATCTTGAGGATTCGCACCGGTAATTGGCGCAAGTGCAACAGCCAATTTCGCAATACGTGTCGATTTGTCCCAAAGCGTACCGAGTTCTGCCTGGAATACCATGTTTGCCAGTTTCTCTTTACGCGATGCAAGCGGTTGCTTTTGATCTTGCAAGAAGAAGAATTCAGCATCAGACAAACGTGGACGAACCACTTTCTCATTACCTTCAATGATTTGTGTCGGGTCTTTCGACTCGATGTTCGATACAGTAATGAAGTACGGTTGCAGTTTGTTCTCAGTATTTACCAAACAGAAGTACTTTTGGTTGTCCTGCATGGTGGTAATCAAGGCTTCTTGAGGAACTGCAAGGAAGCGTTCTTCGAAGCTTGCACGAAGTGCAACAGGCCATTCAACCAGTGCCGTCACTTCGTCACGAAGATCAGCAGGCACAATCGCAATTGCATTCACTTCATCAGCAAGTGCTTTGACTTGCTGGTCAATGATCGCTTGACGTTCTTCAAAAGAAGCCACAACGTGCGCTGCTTTAAGCTTGCTTAAGTATTCATCAGCATGCGTTAAAGTGATCGCTTCAGGTGCATGGAAACGGTGACCATAAGTCACATTACCTGCTTTGTGATCCTGAATGGTTGCATCAATCACATCGTTATCTTTTAACAACACCACCCATTTCACAGGACGTACGAATTCGGTACGGCTTGCCGCAGAACGCATACGTTTTGCAATTGGCAGGTTGTCTAAAGCTGCTTGTAAAATTTGTGGCAGTAAAACGTCAAGGCTTTGACCTTTTACGTCTTTTAAGTAGCACACTTTTTCAACTTTACCGGCCTGGAAAGTAGAAACCTGATCTACAGTAATGCCTTGCCCACGCATAAAACCTTCCAAAGCTTTGGTTGGTTTGCCTTCAACATCAAACGCTGCCTGTTTGGCAGGGCCGTCAAAACGTTTTTGTGTGTCTGCCTGTGCGCCGTCCACATTGACGATTTTAAGTGCTAAACGACGTGGTGCTGCATAGGCTTCGATTGAATCAAAAGCCAGACCTGCATCTTTTAAGCCTTTTTCAGTTTCAGCTTTAAGTGCATCACGTAATTTTTTCAGGCTTTTTGGTGGAAGTTCTTCACAACCCAATTCGAACAAAACGGTATGTTTAGACATTATTTGCTCTCCTTAGATTCAACTTTTGCTTCCGCTTCAACTTGCGCTTTCAATTGTGCCAACACTTCATCACGTAATGCAGGTTCTGCCATCGGGAAACCGAGTTTCGCACGTGCAGCCACGTAGCTGGTCGCGATTGAACGGGCCAATGTACGTACACGTAAAATATAACGCTGACGTTCAGTCACAGAAATTGCGCCACGTGCATCCAGCAGGTTGAAGCAATGTGATGCTTTAATCACTTGCTCATAAGCTGGTAATGGCAGTTCCGCTTCGATTAAACGCGTTGCTTCAGCTTCGTAGAAATCGAACAGTTCGAACATCTTGTCGACAGGCGCATATTCGAAGTTATAGGTCGATTGTTCTACTTCATTTTGATGGAACACATCGCCATACGTTACGGTACCGAACTGGCCTTTGGTCCAAACCAGATCATAAACCGAGTCTACACCTTGCAGGTACATGGCAAGACGTTCAAGACCGTAGGTGATTTCGCCTGTAACCGGGTAGCATTCAACACCACCAACTTGCTGGAAATACGTGAACTGAGTCACTTCCATACCGTTCAGCCAAACTTCCCAGCCTAAGCCCCAGGCACCCAGTGTCGGAGATTCCCAGTTGTCTTCTACGAAACGGATATCATGTACCAGTGGATCAATACCGATCGCTTTTAATGAATCAAGATAAAGCTGCTGGATGTTGTCCGGGTTTGGCTTAAGCACCACCTGGAACTGGTAGTAATGTTGCAGACGGTTCGGGTTTTCACCATAACGACCGTCTTTTGGGCGACGTGATGGCTGAACATAAGCGGCATTCCAGGTTTCAGGACCTAGGGCACGTAAGAAAGTTGCGGTGTGGAATGTCCCTGCACCCATTTCCATGTCGTAAGGTTGTAAAACGACGCAGCCTTGCTCCGCCCAGTAGTTTTGTAAGGCAAGAATTAAGCCTTGGAAGGTATCAATATGCGATATGGCGCGACTCATGGTCATCCACTTAAAATTAGAGAAAAATTGTGCTCAATTATAAGGACTTTGCAGGGGAGTGGCAAAGGGTTAATGTGTCTATCCTTTTTTGAAAAAATAAAAGAGGCGGGAATGATAGGGCTTGCTGAAAGGCGTAATACGATTTTAACTTTGCCAATAAATGCCGGCCGAACTGAAAACCAGGAATAAATCAGATGGATGACCTGCTGTAAACTCGAGAGTTATAAAGTTCAACGGATCTCATACGATTGCGATCCTAAAATTAGTTTAATATTCACGCAATATAATAATGTTTAAAAATAAGGAACTTCATGACCACTTACCGTATTCACTGCCATTTAAAATACAAGATCGTACAACCGACAGAATTTATTTTTATGCTCCAGGCGGCACATCACCCCGATCAGAAGATTCTTGAAGAGCAGCTGCACTTTAATCTGCCGGTGGTCTGGCATGAATTTCAGGATGCACAGCATCAAAACCGTCATGTTCGCTTGCAGGTCGAAACCTGTGAGGTCTTTGAGGTGAATTATATTGCGAACGTGGCTCGGCAACCGGGTATTTCTTTTGAACGGCAGCAAAGTCTGAATGAAGTGCCTATTCCTGATCTACCTGATGAAGTATTGCCTTATTTGCTGGCCAGCCGTTATTGCAATTCGGATTTATTGCTGGAAATGGCAAAACGTTCGTTTGGCTGGATGACACCCGGCTATACGCGGGTCAAAGCGATTGAGCAGTGGATCTATAACAATATTTTTTATGCTTCTGGCAGTTCTGACCAGTTTACCACTGCTACAGATGTCCTGGTGCATCGTGCAGGCGTATGCCGTGACTTCGCCCATTTAGGTATTGCGTTGTGCCGTGCCTTGGGAATTCCGGCACGTATGGTGGTTGGCTATGTGGAAATTGAAAAGTTTTTACCCGATTTTCATGCCATTTTTGAAGCGTATTTGGACGGAGGGTGGGTGCAGTTTGATCCGACCCGTCTGGCTCCGGTCGAAAATCTCATTCGGATTGGCACTGGCGTCGATGCCGGTGATGTCGCATTTTCAACCTATTATGGTCAGGTCGAGCTGCTAAAAATCCAGCCACTGATTCAACCTGAAATCAGCCATTAAGCTGCTTTAAAAAGATTTGAACAGCTATTTAAGCAGAAGGTTAGCAAGGATTTTTCCATGCAAATGACTACCGGTGATGAAGTGATCATTCTATAAAAAGCCGAATGAATGTTTTAACCTGAGTGAAATATTTTTTTAAAAAACATGTATTCGCGAATGGTGAAAAGATGTAAAACAGCGATGCCTTTCATCTGGCTTGGTTCTATAATGCGCAAAATCTGCAAACCATAAGATCAGGCGCACTGTGTTTCATTCCCATCTCGACTGGCTCAATACCCTAAAACCAAATTTCAAAGTCCTTCCGCTCAAAGACCGCCTGCTCTGCGGAATAGGGGCATTGCTAGGTCTGGTGGTTTCCTCCCTGCTGAGTTTATGGATTCTGGGGGATTTTGAAGCCTGGTACATTGCCCCGATGGGTGCCTCTTCGGTATTGCTGTTTGCGGTACCGGCCAGTCCTCTGGCACAGCCCTGGAACATTCTGGTCGGCAATACCATTGCTGCCGTCATTGGGGTGAGCTGTGCCTTGCTCATTGCCAATCCGACCGAAGCCTTTAGTCTGGCTGTCGCTGCCGCAATTGTCCTGATGATGACCACGGATTCCCTGCATCCACCGAGTGGCGCCGTGGCCATTACCGCAGTGCTGGGTGGTCATCCGGTGCATGAACTGGGTTATGCCTTTGTATTTTATCCGGTGCTACTTAATTCAATTTTGCTCATGGGGATTGCCATTGTCTTTAACCGGATGATTGGCAAGAACTATCCGCAGCAGGCCCAGTTAAATAGCCGTTCCAAGGACCCGACGCCGACCCAGAAAGTGACGATTCAACCGCAGGATATTCAGGAAGTGCTGGACCAGCATACCGAGCTGCTGGACATCAGTGAATATGACCTGCAAAAAATCATTCTGGAGGCACAAAACCGTGCCAATGCGCGTGCGGTGCATGAATTTAGCTGCCAGGATATTATGACGAAGGATGTGGCAACCCTGCATGAAAATGATGATATCCAGCATGCACTGGACAAGTTCAAGCAGATGAACCTGATGAGCCTGCCCGTCGTTAATGCAGATGAACAACTGGTCGGTACGCTGGCAATGTATCAGGTGGTGGAATGGTTCAAGCGTGCTGTCGATGTACGCAGTAGCTGGGAGCATCAGGTTAAACATATCATGACCCGCAAAGTGATCACGGTACAGCCCTTACAGCCCATTCAGGATCTAGTGCCATACTTTGTCGAGCGTTCCTTCAACTATATTCCGGTGGTAAGCAAGCAGCAATTGGTGGGAATTATCAGCCGGGCAGACATGATTGCTGCCCTCAACCAGGAGCTGAATCATTTTAAAATGAAAGCTTAAAACCAGATTGAAATGGAATATAAGCGACCATACCTGATCAGGTCTGGTCGACTTGCCAGCTGAGTAAACTGTAAAACAGTATCATTGGTAGAGAGAAATTCAGTAAAAACAAAAAATGGGTACTAAAAGCTTCGCTTGGAGGATGCGAGATGTAGGCCAGAATCAGGGTTTCCAATGCTGCTCATTAAAATCGTGAGGATATTAAACAGCTGATAACGGCGTAGCAGCAGGTGAGTCACTCATAGATAAAGACCATCGTCCAATATGTCAGGTAGATGAAAAAACTGAGGAAAAGTGCCGAAAATAGACTCTTGAAAATGGAGAAATCCCATAACTGACTTCATGAAATAGCGCATAAGAAAATAAAATTAGGGTCATGAGCAAAGGTGCAAGCACGAGATTGGGTGTCATTTTCCAGAGAGAGTTTCGGATCGGTTGAGAGATTAAGTGAAATATCCTGTCCAATATCTGTTTGCCACTTTTTGATATTTCATCTAGGGGCTTTATCTTTAGCATTGTTAAAAGCATATTATTTTTCGATGAGAGAAAGATTCAACATATAGGCGAATAATACGACAAAGCACACCGGAGTGTGCTTTGTAGAGGGTGTGATGCTTAAGAGCTGTAATGATTAAATAAAGAACCAGTAAATAAACAGTGAAATAATAAAGATACACATAATATTCAGCACAAAACCAACTTTCATCATTTCGCTTTGCTGGATATAACCGGTTCCAAAGACAATCGCATTTGGCGGGGTCGCTACCGGCAGCATAAAGGCACATGAGGCACCAATACCAATGACAATCACCAGGATTTCTTTGGGCATTCCCATCTGATCCGCAATTGCGGCAAATACTGGTACCAGCAGGGCAGCTGAAGCGGTATTACTGGTAAATTCAGTCAGGAAAATAATAAATGTAGCGACTACAAAAATAATTATCAGTGGGGAGGCATCACCAAAGGCATTGGCCAGTGTTTGACCCAGTACCAGCGAACTACCTGAATCCTTCAGAATGGCACTCAAGGTCAGACCACCACCGAACAGGTACAAGACCCCCCAGTCGGTATTTTCTGCAATCTGTTTCCAGCTTGCGGTACCCAGAATCACCACCATACAGGCAGCCAAAATTGCAATCCAGGTATCCGGCTGGGAAATACCAAAAATCTCAGTGAATTTTTTACTGAAAATCCAGGCAATTGCAGTACAAAGAAAGAGGATCATGGTGGCTATACGGGTGCCGGTCCAAGGAATATCTTCAGTTACAAATTGTACTTTGTGATTCAGTTTTGGACGTAGTACCAGATATAAACTGACCAGCATGGCGGGAAGAATAATGAACATCATCGGCAAGCCGATTTTCATCCAGTCGGCAAAATCATAGCCGAGGGCCTTGGCGGCAATGGCATTCGGAGGTGAACCGACCATGGTGCCCAGTCCGCCAATACTGGCCGAATAGGCAATGCCGAGCAGGATAAAGACAAAAGTTTTACGATCTTTGCTGACATCCAGATGTGAAAGCAAGCCTAAGGCCAGAGGCAGCATCATGGCAGCAGTCGCCGTATTGGAAATCCACATGGACAGCAGCGCCGTCACCACAAAAATCGCCAGTACAGAAATACCCAGATGCCCTCTGGACAGGGAGATGATCCACATGGCAATTTTCCGGTCCAGTTTCTGGATATGCAACGCTGTGGCCAACGCAAAACCACCAAAAAACAGGAAAATGACAGGATCGGCAAAAGTAGCCAAAGCGGCTTGTGTGGTAATCGGAACCAGTTCCTCACCAGAGGCCATTGGCATGGCCAGCAATACTGCCATCACGGGGACGAGTAATGCTGTAATTGTGATATGAATGGCTTCAGTCAGCCATAAGATACCGATAAAGGCTAAAAGGGCCAGTCCTTTATTGGCATTCTGGTCATAGGGCAGGTAAAGATATAAGCTATAGGCTACAATGGCTGCGACAAGAATAAGAATCCAGCCTTTCAGCAGCCCTTTGGGCATGGCATTGGTCGGGGTAGCTAGGTTGGTCTGAGTCATATGCTCTCCTTGCAAGGTTTTTATTTACATCATTTTTTATATTAACTTTGAATTTGTAATTTGGTTTTGCTTAAAAAATATCCTATTTAAAGATACTATAACCAGATTGTTGTAATAATCCAGTACTTTGCCATAGGGCATACAGGCCCAAGCCAAAGAGTAAAGCCAGGACAATCCATTTGAAGTGCTGCTGAGACAAACGATGGCGTATTTTGCCTCCGATCCAGACACCAGCAAGGGCGAATAGGCTGATCCCGATCAGAATATGCTGTTGATGGGTTTCCAGCGTGATCAGAATTGGAAACAGTAAAAACAGCTGGATCAGTTTACCTGCAATGAAATTGAGATTGCTGATAATGACAATATCTGTTTTAGACAGCTGGCAACTCATCAGATACATCATCAGAAAAGGTGCCATGGCATTGGTCGCACCTCCAATGATGCCGGCCAGTAAACCAAAACAGAGCATGCTGGAAATATGTGGACTAACTTGCAAGGGTCGTGCCCGTAACTGGTCCAAGACATAAAATACAATCACCAGACCCAATAACAGTTTTAAATAAGCCTCATTTAGCCAAAGTAACAGCTTGACCCCGAGTACACTGCCGATCAGGCTACTGAGTATCAGTGGCCAGTAGCGTTTTATATAATAGCCAATGCTATTCAACATGCTATGTGCAGGATCGGCATTTAGCATGATCAGATTCAGCAGCAGGCAGGGCAGAATGACAAGAGTAACCGCGATACTAAGCGGATATGCACTGGATAGAACAGCCGTACTCATCATGGGAAAGCCAAAGCCGCTTAAACCATGCAGCAGGGCTGCTACGGCACAGAGCCACAGCATTATCCATTCTGCCTGAGTCATGTGAAATCCATTTCAAAAATTAGAACATTGAACTTATCGTGAATTCAACTGAGAAAGAAAGTGAAAAGCTGTAATACAGCTAAGAAATAACAAAAAATATAGGCAAAAAAAAGCCACGATAACTTGGGGAAATTACCGTGGCATCAAAATTTCATCCCATTTAACTGGGGTGAAAGGAGGAAGCTCTTCGATGAAACCTATCAGGAACGCTAGTTAAACCTTCCTATACACCTTAATAATCGCGCTTATCCTGATTAACGGTACGTACAGGATTTTTATAGCCCTGGGATTGATAAGCGCTATCATGTGCAATACTGTACGGTTGTTTTGGCATGATTAACCAAAGTACCAGATAAACCAGAATACCCGGAAAAGCGGCACTCATCACTGAAACCAGCACAAAGATAAGACGTAATAAATTTGCGTTCCAACCAAAACGTTCAGCAATACCGCCCATCACACCTGCAATCATGTTTGAGCGGTTAGAGCGATATAAACCAACATTGGCCATTAAAATCTCCTGATAAAATACGTTTGAATCCACAAAATAGATCCATATTATTAAAAGAAATGGCGTTAGATCGAACTTTTTAAAGTGCTGATTACAAATAAAATCGTTAAGTAATGTTAAGAAAGATTAAAACCCGGTCTAAGAGTCACTAACATATAGAAAATTCTATTGAACTCTTATGTAAAGTTCATCAGCTTTGCTGTGTGTTTTTTACTCGCCATGTTTTAGGTCTGGGTCGGTTAAAAAAATGAAAGTAGATATATCACGTTTTACATCAAGCAATTTTCTTAAATGTAGCCTGATACTGGGAAGCGTGGTGATTTTGCAGGCCTGTGACCAGCATCAAGTCAAGCCTGAACAGGAAGATCAGCAAGAGGCTGTAGAAGAAGAAGGGGTCAAGGTTTCTGCTGCCAATACGACCGCAGGTGTAGTCGCAGTCAGTGCCAAATCCTTAACTCAGGCCGTAGGGCAGGCTGCTGTTCCAGTTGAGGCAGATCTAAATCCGACAACTGTACCCGATTATGCCAAAACATTTGTTGGTCGCTATCATACCGAAATTGACTGTGATGGGCGTTTCGCACCTTGTACAGAAGGTAAGGCAGAATATATTTTGGCTTTACTGCCGGATGGTACGGTACACCGTAGTATTTTTCAGTATGGCAAAGTATTTATTGATAATACGAGAAGCAGCACAGCTCATAATACCACCTATCGTAAGGATCGCTGGTCGATCAACCCGGAACGTACTGAATTGGTCGTAAACCGTAAAGAAGGGGCGAGTTTTTATTATACGATTAAGGATTCGAACCATCTGGTTATGAATCTGGAAAAAATTTACAGTGAGAAGGAAAAGACCAACCGCGAATTATTTGAGCGGGGTTATCCGGCACCTTCGAAAGCCTATGAACTGGTCAAAGATACTTCCTTTCATATCGAACCATAATGTCAGATAAAGTTGGTCGATCCAGTCTAAGACGTTATTCAAAGAAGATTTAAATTAATACAATAAATATGAGCTGTTAGACACGTGAGCTTAAAATCTGGATGCAGAAATACACGAGCAGAAATCGTATTTAATAATTAAAATATAAAGAGGTAAATCTGAGAGGGCATTCTTGGAAAAGAATGGTGGGCCGTCCGCGACTCGAACGCGGGACCAATGGATTAAAAGTCCACTGCTCTACCAACTGAGCTAACGGCCCATTCTGGGTAATCAAAATGAATTTGATTATTGAGGTTTCTAAAACTTGATGTTTTAGAATGATGGTGGGCCGTCCGCGACTCGAACGCGGGACCAATGGATTAAAAGTCCACTGCTCTACCAACTGAGCTAACGGCCCATCAAGGGATATCAAAGAAATGGTGGGCCGTCCGCGACTCGAACGCGGGACCAATGGATTAAAAGTCCACTGCTCTACCAACTGAGCTAACGGCCCTGAACCAGTATTCAAACTAGGTTTGAATATGCAGTGCAAGTCAAGCTAAATAGCTCAAAGCACCACTTTGTTTGATGGAGCGTATTGTAGCAAGATCTCATTGCAGCGCAAGTAAAAAATAACAAAGTTGCCCATGTTTGATTATAAATACAACAATTATGCTTTATCTAAACAAAAAACAGGCAACTTCAGTACTTAGAAGCGATATTGATAGGCCTGGATATTGGAAAAAACCTCTGCTGTAAGCTCCGAATACGCAGTTGCACCTGGCAATAACACCAGCAGGCGTTCATCGGTTTTACTTGGATCAAATGCTTGCTCTTTCAATTTATTTTTCTGGTATTTGAAGGTGCCTGTAGTTTCAACCTGCTGTTGTATACGCAGAAATACGGGTACCGCATAAGCCGGTAAGCATTTTTTAAAACAAGCAGCCATGGCGGCTAAATCTGCATCATTTAATTCTACCTCGGGCTTCAGGGTAATCGCAGCCATACCGGCACGACCATTGGTATTTGGAATTTCTACACCATAAACTACGGCTTCAACGATTTTGTCATACTCAGTCAGCATGTTTTCCACTTCAGTTGTAGAAACATTTTCACCTTTCCAACGGAAAGTATCACCTAAACGATCGACAAACTGGGCATGACGGAAGCCGATATTGCGTACCAGATCTCCGGTATTGAAATAAGCATCACCTTTGCTAAATACATCCTGCATGATGACTGACTTGTTTTTTTCAGGGTCGGTATAACCATCAAAAGGTGAACGACGGGTAATTTTACCAATCAGTAAACCAGTTTCACCTTTTTTCACCCGCTTGCAGTGTCCTTTGGCATCCCGTACCGGCTCGTGTTTATCTTTATCAAAAGCAATAATGGCATAAGGTGTCGGGGAGAAACCGACGGTATTGTCAAAATTGAAAATATTGCTAAAACCGACATTGCCTTCACTGGACGCATACAGTTCCAGCACTTCCTGAATGCCAAAACGGGATTTAAATTTGTCCCAGATATTCGGACGCATCCCGTTACCAATCATCTTGGTCACGCGGTGACCTTTCTCCAGTTCAGATGGGGGAGCGTCCATCAAATAGCGGCATAACTCACCGACATAGCCAATCGCAGAGGCATCAAATTTTTTCACATCCTTCCAGAAAGAGGAGGTTGAAAATTTACGCCGAATGGCCAGGGTGCTGCTCCCTGCAATGACACCACACCAGCACACGACCATGCCAGTAGCGTGATAAAGTGGCAGGGTACAGTACATGACATCATCTTTATGGAGATTCAGCACATGCCCATAGGTGCCATAAGCGAGGGTCCAGCGACCATTGGTAAAAATGACCGCTTTGGGCAGGCCGGTAGTGCCTGAGGTATAAATATAGAACAGCCCGTCTTTGCCTTGTACTGAATGGGTAGTCGGCGGATTGAATTTTGGAGCAAGATCAATTTTTTCAGCCAGGTTAACGAAGCCTTCCGGTGCCTGACCCGGATCGGTTTGAGTATTCTGATCTGCAAACCAGTGCAGGCGTTCACCACTAATATTCAGGTCATTACGAATTTCATTCACAGCCTCACCGCACTCTTCACCGACGATCAGGGCAATTGGTTTGACCAGATTAATACTATGTGCCAATACCTTGCCTACTTGTGAGGTATTGACCAAAGCGCTCGTCACACCCAGTTTAGCCAGACCAATCACACTGGCAATCAGTTCAGGTCGGTTCTCGATCATTACAGCTACGACATCACCTTTCTTGGCACCCAAAGACAGATAGAAATGTGCAATCTGGTTGGCCCAGGCATTGAGAGCGGCATAGCTGTAGCTTTGGTCTTCAAAACGCAAGGCGATACCGTCCGGGTTGCGCTTGGTTGCTTTTTCAAAAGCCAGACCCAGCCCGGCTGGTGTATTCGGAGTACGTAAATACGCCTGTCTTAGACCAGTAAGTAAATGGGGTACTTTGGTCAAGAAAGTCGGGAGTTTGGCAGCAACATCTGCAATACCAATAAGATCATGTGGTTTCATTTGGGTCATGAGAATCCTATTTATTTTTCATATCCGATACGTTCGATTTATATACAGTAGGCGAGCTATCCATCTTTTAGCGTTAAAAAGCTAGTGCAATCAACCTATTCTGACTAAATCTAGCAAAAAAAACCTAGTCACCGAAATGACTAGGTTTTTTTATATGACTGCAATTGAGCAAATTATGATTCAGTTGCAGTATTTGCTTTTTTCGGTGGACGACCACGTGGACGACGTGGGCGAGCGGCCTGCTTCTCCACTTTTTCAGCTTCGCTGGTTTCAGTTTTCTCTGCCTCTACTTCGGCCTGGTCTTGGGTCTCTACCATAAGTGCTTCTGATTCAGATACTTCTGACTCAGTATTTGCTTCAACTGGGGTAGTATCTTCAGCCTGAGTTTCAGTAACTACTACTTCAGTTTCAGGAGCAGCCTCCACTTGTGCCGTGGTTTCAGTTGCTTGTTCAGCTGGCTGAGTATTTACGGTTTGTTCAGTAGTTACTTCCTGCACTGCAGCTTCAGTTACCATAGGTGGGGCAGGCTCTGCTTGCGCTTCAGTTGCTACAGGCGCAGTTTCAACCACCGGAGCTGTTTCTGTTTTAGCCTGTTTGGCTTGCTGTAAGGCTTGTTCAGCAGCCAGTTTAGCCAGACGGCGGCGCTCACGTGGATCGTTTGCGACACGTTTGTCCGACACCGGTTTTGGTGGTGTCAGATCTAGAACTGGAGCCGGTTCTACTTCCACCTTGGTTACTGTCACCTGAACATCACGAGTAACTGGCTTTTTCTCTGTGGCAGGCGTTGCTGCACGCACCAGACTCGCGTTGTACTCTTTTGTGAACTTCTCTAAAGCGCGGTTGAACGTTGGCAACAAACCAAACTGCTCAATCAGCACCGAGCAGTCTTCACCATAGACATGGCGAATCAGGCTGCCAATGGTGAACTGGCCCAGAGTTGGCACTTGTGACGGGGTCAACTGCTGAACTGCCGGCTGTTGAGAGTGTCGTTCACGTTGCTGGCGACGACGCTGACGCGGATCGTTGCTGGCACGTGGTTTTTCAGCACTGATTTCAGCTGGCACAGCTTTCTCGTCGACTGCTGTTAGTGTAGCTTCCACCACATTTTCAGCAGCAGCTTCTTCAACTGGCGCATCTGCTGGAGCAGTAACTTCAACCGCTGGCGTTACAATTGCAGCATTGTCATTCAATGCCACGATTTCGCTTTTCGCCTGGTCAATATTCACCACCATAGCTGTTGCCATCACGTCTTGACGTGGCGCATCGACCAATTCAACACGAAGCTGTTTGTCATCGACTGCTGGAGCCTCAACAACAGCAGGTACAGTTTGTGATGCCTGCTCATTCAGCACGCTTGGATCGCGGTGGCGATTTGGACGTTCCTGACGTGGCTGGTTACGGCGGTCGCGACGTGGTACAGCCTGTTGTGACTGTTCATTGGTTTGAACATCATTTTGCTGAGTTGGCTCGTTGTGATGCTGACGGCGAGAATTACGCTTGTTTTCACGTGCTTCATGACGTTGCTCTTGACGAGATACCTGAACGACTTCTTCATGCACCTGGTGTTGCTGAGGAGCAGAGGCTTCAGACTGAACCTGCTCACGCGGCTCTCTGTGCTTCGGATTGCGCGGCTTTTTATTGTTGTGACGAGGCGTTCTTTCCTCACGCTCTGCTGGTTTTTCTGTAGCATCACGTTCCTGCTTATGGGCTACTGTTGATGGTACCAAATAAGCATTGTTCGCAGGTGCTACAACTTGTTGTTGTACAGGTGGCTGTACATGATTTTGTACCTGTTGTGCAGCGGGCTGTGCCACCACAGGTGCTGCGACGTGACCAAACTGACCACGACTTACTGCACCGCCATTGATCATCTGTTCAATCGCTGCTGCTGCATTGTTGGCGGTACGCGATTGATCAACAGTCGTAGCTTGCTTTTGTACAAACAGGTTTTCTAACCATGCACATGGGCTGGTTGCAGGTGCAGCAACTTGCGCTTGGACAGGAGCCGGTTGAACAACAGGGGCTTGCTGTACACTCGGGTTTTGCTGATTATTACGGCGTTTATTGTTTCTGCCGTTATTTTGCTGTGGGGCAGGCGCTGGCGCAGCAGCATGCGTATGTTGTTCTTCTTCTAAATGCCATTCAGACGACTCATAACCCAGCTCTTTTTCACTTGAACGAGTTGCTTCAGTACGTTCATAGCTGGTTGGTGCAAAGCCTTCGGCATTATAGGTAATTTCATAATGCGGTGTTTCCAGATGCGGATGCGGCAACACAGTAACACGCACATTTGACGTCTGTTCCAAATATACCAGGGTATGACGCTTTTCATTCAATAAGAAAGCCGCGATTTCGACTGGAACTTCGACTTGAACTTCACCATGACGTTCACGCAGGGCAATCTCTTCCACTTTACGCATAATCGACAGGGATAAAGAACGAAGATCACGTACCATACCGGTACCATGGCAGCGTGGGCAAACGTAGCCAGTCGCTTCTTCCAGAGAAGGACGCAGACGTTGACGGCTCATTTCCATTAAACCAAAACGTGATAATTGACCGAATTGAATACGGGCACGGTCACTTTGAGTGGCTTCACGAAGTTTCGCTTCAACCATGCGCTGGTTACGATCTTTGGTCATGTCGATAAAGTCGATCACCACCAGACCGCCGATATCGCGTAAACGCAGTTGACGCGCGATTTCTTCTGCTGCTTCAATATTGGTGTTCAACGCAGTGTCTTCAACGTCGCTACCGCGGGTTGATTTTGCTGAGTTAATGTCAATTGACACCAACGCTTCAGTCTGGTCAATCACGATCGAACCACCAGAAGGAAGTTTCACCTCACGTTCATAAGCCGTTTGGATCTGGCTTTCGATACCGAAGTGAGCGAATAGAGGCTCATTTAAGGTATAAGTTTTTAATTTGTCTAATTGAAGTGGCATCACCGCTTTTACAAAGTTATAGGCTTCGTTATAAGCTTGCTCAGAGTCAATCAGGATTTCTGCAACGTCATCACGTAAGTAATCACGAATGGCACGTGTTACCACGCCCGCTTCCTGATGCACCAACATTGGAGAAGGGCCAGAACTTGCTGTTTTCTGGATTTGTGCCCAAAGGTCGAGCAAGTGTTGCAAGTCGAGTTGCAGTTCTTCCTGTGAACGACCGATCCCGGCTGTACGCACGATGACGCTCATGCCGCGTGGCACGTTTAAAGAAGCCAGCATTTCTTTCAGTTCTTCACGCACTGAACCCGAGATCTGACGGCTGATACCACCACCTTTCGGATTGTTTGGCATCAAGACCAAATAACGGCCGGCGAGAGAGATAAAGGTAGACAGGGCAGCGCCTTTGTTGCCACGTTCTTCTTTTTCCACCTGAACCAGAAGTTCGGTGCCTTCAGTGATCAGTTCACGGATATTTGAAGTCTGGCGAGGGTCGGCTTTGTAATAAGAATTTGCGATTTCACGCATTGACAGGAAGCCTTGGCGACCTGCACCGTATTCAACGAATACAGCTTCTAAAGACGGTTCAACGCGAGTCACGTGACCTTTGTAGATATTGGATTTTTTTTGTTCACGGGTACGATTTTCTAAATCAAAATCGTAAAGACGCTGACCAGTGACAAGTGCAACGCGAATTTCTTCGGCATGTGTTGCATTAATCAACATACGTTTCATGGGTGTAACACCTTATAGTGATACACAGCAAAAAATCGCTATACACGTAGCAAACATCACACATCACGGATCAATGGCTCAAATCTGCAATGAATTTCATTGTGGTTTGAGTCTTTTATGACCGAGCTCTATTTAATATAGATGGGCTTCGGTTTTGATTCACGTATTGATGATGGCAATACGGCTTCAATCTTTAAACGGATTAAAGTCACCTGAACGCTTCACTGGCGGACGAGCGGTACATTGGATGTGTGTAACTTTCACTGTCACATTGCTCGAAGATCATCCCTTCTTTATAGAAAGTGTCTTGATACGGAATTGTCGTCGTATCTTTACAAACTGTGCAGATCCAATGCATCAACGCTGTAGCCTGAAGTCGTCTTCAGGTTGCGACTAATCTGATGTGTATCAGTTTACGTTTAAAAACCAACTAGGTTGGCGACATATTTTTTAAGACAAACTGATTTATGTACCTGAGGTACAATTAAACGCAACAGTTTGCTTTGTTTGCCGATATAATAAGCCTTCGGCGTGGCATAATTCTTTGGGGACCTTCTCGTATCATGTGAGTCTTTAATTGAACAATCAAGTTCAGAAAAATCTGAAATGATTTAATTTTTACTCACAAACGATGGTTTCCGTGCGCTGACTATATCAAACCTTGCATCATCTGCCTATGGGCTAAGCTTATGTTTCTTGTGTAAAGCATAACCTAAATGATCAGTTTTTAATCAATTTTAGTATTTTTTAGGTCATAGTAACTGTATGAATTCTACGCAACAATGGCAAAACGTCACTTGGTTTGAAGTGGATGAACATCAAGATGGACAACGTATCGATAATTTTTTGTTTAGTCGTCTGAAAGGTGTGCCAAAAAGTCGTATCTATCGTCTGATTCGTGAAGGCCAGGTTCGCGTCAATAAAAAACGCATTAAAGCAGAAACCAAACTCGCAATCGGCGATCAGATTCGCGTTGCACCGATCCGCTATGAGCAGAAAGACGAAACCGCGGCCCCTGTTTCGGACAAGGTCGCACAAGGCCTGCTTGCTCGCGTGATTTATGAAGATGAGGGCCTGATGGTCGTCAACAAACCATCAGGAATTGCCGTGCATGGCGGTAGCGGTGTAGCCTATGGCCTGATTGAAGGCTTGCGTGCCGCAACCGGTAAAAAATATCTGGAACTGATTCACCGGATTGACCGTGATACTTCCGGTTTGGTGATGATTTCCAAAAAGCGCAGTGTGCTTAAAAATCTGCAAGACATGCTGCGTGAACATAAGATCAAAAAAACTTATGCAGCGGTGGTAAAAGGACAGGTCACTTTAGACAAGCAGCTGATTGATGCGCCTTTACATCGTTATGAGCTGGCCAACGGCGAACGCCGGGTCTGCGTGTCACCGAAAGAAGGCAAGGAGTCTAAAACCCAGTGGAACGTGCAAGAACGTTTTATGCATGCCACATTGGTTTACGCATCTCCGCTTTCTGGTCGTACCCATCAGATTCGTGTACATGGTTTAAGTATTGGTCATCCGTTGGTCGGTGATGAAAAATACGGTCATGAAACAGAATATCGTGGTCCAAAACCACGCCGTTTATGCTTGCATGCAATGCGTCTGGAAATTCCGGGGTATCCGACCATTGAAGCGCCATTGCCAGAAGATATGCAGAGTCTGGTGGCGCAGTTAAGAGCACAGAAAGCGGATAAGGTTGTAACGACCGTAGCAGATGATGAGTAATTTTTAGCTTTTTAATGAATCCTCTTTGATGTCCTACTTTTTTCAAGAGGAGTGAGGGGGATTTGAAAAGTTATCGTAATGTGAAATTAAGGCAATGCTGCAATAGGTATTTGTTTTATTCGAATAGCATTGTGTGGGCGTTGGCTTACTTTTCAGAGATGAAAAGTAACAAAAATCTTTTGTAGATCTGATGGCGCGTCCTTGCGCCACAGATCTACAGCGACATCCATGTCGCAATCGAGTAGCGAATACCTGTATGCCGTTCTCCCTCCTTTTTCAAAGGAGGATCGGGGTGGATTTAGACTGAATCAAATATTAGGAACCTTAGATGAACTCACCTGTAAAACTGGTCATTTTTGATTGGGATGGCACTTTATTTGATTCTGTCGGTCAGATTGTGGCAAGCCTGCAATTTGTCGCACAGCAATTTCAGCAGCCTTTAACTGCTGCAGATGCGAAGAGTATTATTGGGCTGGGTTTACCTGAAGTTGCACAGCGTCTTTTTCCAGGTGTGCCAGAATTACATAGCGATATTTTACAGGCCTATTCAGAACACTATGTCGCGAACTCGGTTGAGGATGCCTGGTTTGAGGGCATATCTGAAATGTTATATGCATTAAAAGATCAAGGTATCAAGCTGGCAGTGGCCACAGGAAAAAGCCGTAAAGGTCTGGATCGTGTATTAAGACAGACCAACAGTGAGGCCCTGTTTATCAGCACGCGTGCTGCCAGTGAGACCCGCTCCAAACCTCATCCACTTATGCTGCAGGAAATTCTGGCTGAAACCGGTGTAGAGACACATGAAGCGATCATGGTTGGCGATACCTCCTATGATCTGGAAATGGCCATGAATATAGCCATGCCAAGTATCGGCGTAAGTTATGGCGTGCATCAGCCTGAACTTCTGGCGCAATTTAATCCGGCCAGTATCGTGGACGATGTGGCTGCTTTACATAAAGAACTATTGGCTAAAGTCCAATGGAAACAGGCCGTTTAATTTATTATCTTGGTTACAGTAAAAAGAACTGATTTCCCAGGTTTAAATTGGCTGGGGAATGCTGCAGATTTAAGCATTTATTCTTATCTTTTAGTCTAAGGCCATAATTATACTGATTTTCTGGAATCAGGTTATGGTCACTATTCTGCTAAATGATGATTTACTCTAAGATTTAAGATTTTGTTTTATATTAATTTTTATAATTGGTCCTTATAGATAATAGCTATAGCAAAAAATAAAATAACTATTGGCACAAATGCCGGATTTTTCCCATCCTAAAACCGTTTACTCCTATGCTCACTCTGATAAAGGTAGGTCATGCACGTGATCAGCCTGATTATGTGCATATTTTCTGTCCTGTCAGATTCCAGCATAAGCCTAATTTTTGCAGTTTAAGGAAACATTGATGTCGAATTCTGCTGTCGTTGAATCAGTTGCACAAGCACTGCGTAGCGCTGAATTATCACAAACCGCGATCACACCAATTCGCCCGGAACTTGGCGGTGAAAGTGCTGACGTAGATATCGCCTATGCCGTTCAGGAAGTGAATACCGAACGTGCTTTGTCTGAAGGTCGCCGTCTGGTCGGTCGTAAAATTGGTTTGACTTCTAAAGTCGTTCAAGCACAACTGGGTGTAGACCAGCCTGATTTTGGTATGTTGTTCGCGGATATGGCATACGGTGACGGTGAAGCGATTCCGGCCGGCCTTCTGATTCAGCCGAAAGTTGAAGCAGAAATTGCATTGGTGATCAAAGCAGATCTAACCAAAGAAAAACACACTTATGCAGACATTATCAGTGCCACCGACTATGCACTTCCTGCAGTAGAAGTCGTGGATAGCCGTATCGAAAACTGGAAAATCAGTCTAATCGATACGGTTGCTGATAACGCATCTTCAGCGGCTTTCGTGTTGGGTTCACGTCCTGTGAAACTTGATAATCTTGACCTTGTAAATTGCAAAATGACCATGACTCGCGGTGAAGAAGTCGTGTCTCAAGGTGTAGGTAAAGCGTGTCTTGCAAACCCATTAAATGCCGCAGTTTGGTTGGCTGACGAAATGGTACGCCGTGGTCGTCCATTACTTGCAGGTGACATCATTTTGACTGGTGCGCTTGGTCCAATGGTTGTAGCCCATGCAGGCGATGAATTCGTTGTTGAGATTGAAGGCTTTGGTTCAGTAACAGCTGCATTTGCTGCTGAATAAGAAAATATTGAGAGTACATTCATGAAAAAGATTAAATGTGCAATGATCGGTCCAGGTAATATTGGTACGGATCTGCTTTATAAATTACAACGTAGCGAATGGTTAGAGCCAGTATGGATGGTGGGGATTGACCCAACTTCTGAAGGTCTTGCGCGTGCTGCGAAAATGGGTTTAAAAACCACTGCTGAAGGTGTAGACGGTCTTCTTCCTCACGTTCTTGAAGATGACATCAAAATTGCATTCGATGCGACTTCTGCATACGTTCACGCAGAAAACAGCCGTAAGTTAAATGAACTTGGCGTGCTCATGATTGACTTAACACCTGCTGCAATTGGGCCATTCTGCGTGCCACCAGTCAATCTTGAAGCATTGCTTGAACAAGGTGAAGTGCCAAACGTGAACATGGTGACATGTGGTGGTCAGGCAACGATTCCGATGGTTGCTGCAATTTCACGTGTTCAACCAGTTGAATACGGTGAAATCATTGCAACTGTATCTACAAAATCTGTAGGTCCAGGTACACGTAAAAACATCGACGAATTCACACGTACAACTGCAGGTGCAATTGAACAAGTGGGTGGCGCGAAACAAGGTAAGGCAATCATCATTATTAACCCGGCTGAGCCACCGTTAATGATGCGTGACACTGTTCACTGCCTAGTTGAAGGCGAGCCGGATCAAGCAGCGATCACTGAATCTGTTCACGCGATGATCCTCGAGGTTCAAAAATATGTACCAGGTTACAAACTGGTGAATGGTCCAGTATTTGATGGTAACCGTGTTTCTATCTTCCTAGAAGTAGAAGGTTTGGGTGACTTCTTACCTAAATATGCAGGTAACCTTGACATTATGACTGCAGCAGCTGCACGTACAGCAGAAATGTTTGCAGAACGTGTTTTAAACGCAGCTGAAGCTTAAGGAGTTACCACATGTCTAAAATTATTATTAATGATATGACTTTACGTGATGGTATGCATCCAATGCGCCATCAAACTACACCTGAGCAAATGGTTGCGATTGCAACTGCACTTGATGACGCGGGTGTACCGTTAATCGAAGTGACACATGGTGATGGTCTTGGCGGTAACTCTGTAAACTACGGTTTTGCCGCAGCAACTGACGAAGAATACCTGAAAGCGGTGATTCCAAACCTTAAACAAGCGAAAGTATCTGCACTTTTACTTCCTGGTATTGGTACGGTTGATCATTTGAAAATGGCACATGACGTTGGTGTAGCAACGATTCGTGTTGCAACACATTCAACTGAAGCAGACGTATCTGAACAGCATATTACTGCTGCACGTAAATTGGGTATGGACACTGTGGGCTTCTTGATGATGGCGCACATGGCTTCTCCAGAAAAATTGCTCGAAGAAGCACAAAAAATGGTGTCATACGGTGCAAACTGTGTGTATGTGACTGACTCTGCGGGTTACATGCTGCCACAAGACGTGACTGATCGCGTTGGTATTCTACGTGAAAACCTTGGTTCTGATATCGAAATTGGTTTCCACGGTCACCATAACCTAGGTATGGGTGTTGCGAACTCTGTTTCAGCAGTACAAGCAGGTGCAACTCGTGTTGACTTGGCCTCAGCAGGTCTTGGTGCAGGTGCGGGTAACACGCCACTTGAATTGTTTGTTGCGGTAGCGAACCGTATGCAAATGGAAACAGGCGTTGACTTGTTTAAAGTGCAGGACGTTGCAGAAGACCTTATCATTCCAATGATGACACATCAAATTCGTGCGGACCGTGATGCGGCGACTTTAGGTTATGCGGGTGTTTATTCTTCATTCCTATTGTTTGCTAAACGTGCTGAAGCGAAATATGGCGTATCTGCGCGTGAAATCCTGATGGAACTTGGTCGCCGTGGTACGGTTGGCGGTCAGGAAGACATGATTGAAGATTTAGCTTTGACGATGTCTAAAGCACGTGAATTACAAGCTTAATGGCTTGAAGTTGATGTGAAAAAAAGCGTCCGAAAGGGCGCTTTTTTATTGCTTTCAGCATTGCCATCCTTAAGAGTTGGATGATTATTTGAGAACTTTTTCTTCAATGAGCGATGATGCCCATGCCGCGGTCAAATAAGATGGCCGGCCGAAGTGTAAGTAAATCCGTACTGGTTCAGCAAGGCTCAATACTGCCATCAGTAAAGAATAGCCAGCCTTGAACTCAAAAGTAGGAATGCTATAGCCAGGACCACAACAGCTAAATGTCGTTTGAGATGCAATAAGGTAAGTCCTCATTCATGTTTTTATTATAAATTTTGAGCTGTATTGATATCTTTGTTGAACTTGGCATGAAGAAGAAACATTCGTAGATAAAATATTTATTTTTGGATATTTAAATCAAAATGTTGAGGAGTTGAAAGAGATCTAGCGAGTTATATTTGGATATTAGTAATATATTAAAACGATAGCATGAGATATTATTTTTATTAAACTTTATTTATTAAAGATAATTCTGATAATTTCCTTAAACATAAAAACGATAAATAAAAACTGGTATTTTAAAGTTTTTTAAAAATTTGCTCTTATTAATAGAAGAAACAAAAAATTGAATTAAATGTCTGGTCAACTTTTTATTTTTATTAATCGCTTTAAAATCTAAGAGATTTATCGCTTAAATAGGACTCGGTAATATGAAGAGTCAAAGGGGGAAAACTTTAATACTGTAGTCGGATTTTTTATTGAAATTGACTTACGCATGATGGCGGCATGGATTTTATCTGCTGAATGGGGAACTCATCATGCATCGTCACAATTTATGGATAGCAATACTTGCTGCGACAGCAACTTTAGGGACAACTGCAACGAATGCAGATTTTATTGACGACAGCAATGTTCAACTGAAGTTTAAAAATTTCTATTTAGACCGCCAATATCAGGATAATTATTCGGCACGTAACTGGGGTTCATGGTCGCAAGGTATAACGCTGGATGCCAAGTCTGGCTATCATGATATCGGTGCCGGGGTGCAGGTCGGGGCTGATGTTCTGGTTCAGCATGCAGTCAAACTCAAAGCTCGTGATCGCAATCCAGACTGGGTTTTACCGCATGATGGCAAGGAGTCAAAAGACCATTTCGGTAAAATTGGTGCAACGTTGAAAGCCAGAATTTCACAGACTGAATTAAAAGTAGGGGAGTTACTTCCGGTATCTCCTGTTCTGGTATTCGATCCATCGCGTCAGTTATTGACGACTTATAGCGGTGCCTGGTTAGAATCCAAAGAGATTAAAGATACTAAACTGACTTTGGCGTATGTGGATAAAATCAATAACCGTTACGACAATCAGTTCCGTGATTTAACCTTGTTTGCGCCTGCTAGAGGCAAAGACTATTACGATAATGGTGAAGTTTCTGACGGTATGTGGATTGCAGGTGTAGACCATCAGCTCAGCAAAGAAGTGGGCGCAAGTTACTGGTATGCCGATGTTCAGGACATTTACCAGCAGCATTATCTGGGCCTGAGTTATAAAACCCAGTGGGGTGAAAAAACCAGATTAGACAGCAATGTCCGTTATTTCAATAACTCCGAATCTGGCGATAAGCTATATGGTGAGATCGACAATCAGGCCTTATCTGTAGCTGCAAAAGTGAATCATGGAGCACATACCGTCGGTGTGGGTTACCAGCAAATGTTTGGCGATAGTGCATTCCCGACGTTAGGTGGCTGGGTGCCACAGCCTTATCTGGCGAACTGGGGAGTAGCAACCTTTACTGCACCAGAAGAAAAATCATGGAACGTTTCTTATGGCTATGACTTCTCTGAAGTCGGTTTGAAGGGCCTGAATGCTACAGCGATTTATTTTAAAGGATACGATCAGAAAGGTACTGGGGCTTATCAAGGTCAGAACTTCAATACCGATGAGGTGAATGCGATCATCAACTACACTGTGCCAGAAGGTAAATTAAAAGGTTTAGGCGTACAGGGGATGTATATTGATGTGAATTTTGCCAATCCGGCAAAACCAGATCTGCAGGAATACCGTGTAGCCACTACTTATACCTATAAATTCTAATATCAGCGTATTTTCAAGGCAGTCAGTTTTCTGGCTGCCTTTCAGGTTTAAGAATCCAATTAAAGCCTTAAATTTAGTAAGGTTTATTTTAAATTAACAATGAAAACAATGACTTAAATTATATCTATTTTATAGGGTGCAATCGAAATTTTGTATCAGTTGATTGCAGTTGAGCGGTTAATATAAGGGTGTACACAAGTCATTTTAATGAGTCAACTTGACGTGGCGTTCTTGAAAATAGAGGGACACGCAAGCTAAAGACTGTAAGAGGAAGCAATATGAGCACTGTTCAAATCCCTGACTATCAAACAGATCCATTCTTTGGCTTAGAAGACAAATGGATTGAAACCGCTGAAGGTGAGTTGACCCATTACCACGAAATTGGTGAAGGTACACCAATTCTGTTTTTGCACGGTTCAGGTACAGGTGTATCGGCTGCAGCGAACTGGTGGTTGAACCTGCCTTCAATTGGTGAACAAGCACGTTGTATCGCAATTGACACGATTGGCTATGGTCAGACAGTGGTTGCTCCAGGTACACAATATGGTATCCGCGCATGGGTAGACCATGCGATCCGGACTTTAGATGCGTTAGGTATCGAAAAAACCTGGCTGGTGGGTAACTCTTTAGGTGGCTGGTTGGCATTCCAGTTGGCACTGGATTATCCAGAGCGTGTACTCGGTATCGTATCTATGGGTACGGGCGGCGCAAAACAGACTGCTGCATTGAAAGCACATGCAAACCCAGTTCTTACAGAAGAAGGGATCAAGAAAACCCTGTCTATGTTCGTAGTGAACAAAGACCTGATTACAGATGAACTGGTAAAAGTACGTTTTGCTTCAGCAGCAAATGACTATGCTTCAAACCGTTTGATGGATGTGGTAGGCGCACGTGACCGTGACCGTTTTGAATTCCCGCTCGACTTTGAGAAAATGAAAGACATCACTGTGCCAGTACTATTGATTCACGGTACGCAAGACGTAGTAATTCCAGTATCCCGTACATGGGATATCTTGAATGTGGTACCAAATGCTGATGCGCACATCTTCAGCCAATGTGGTCACTGGTCTCAAGTTGAAAAATCAGATGAATTCAACACTGTAATCAAAAACTACCTGGCTGTTCACGGCGTAAAATAAGTTTGATACAGTTTTAAAAAAAGGATGGCTCGGCCATCCTTTTTTATACGTTATATATTCAACGCACCGTATATAAATGAATATGATTCTCATTCACCAAAGTGGGTTCGAAAAAATCATGATTTTTAGATACTTGTTGAATTTAAACCGAGAAAAACCTGAATTAAGTTTTATTAGACTTAAGTTGTAAACGGAGCACATTTAGAGTGAAAAAGATGCATGATTGGACGGGGCTAAACTATAAACTTAAGTACTCGCCAAGCAGTCCTTATCAAAAAATAGAATTAAAAATAAATCTTTAAGCAAAAAATAATAAAACGAAAAAAGCATATGTCTACCAAAATTCGAATGACATATGCTTAACCAAGAAGGAGTTTAATTCTGTTCGTTGCGGTTAATATCGAGATAGAACACCCGGGTCAGAAGCTCAAGAAATTTGCTGACTGCATAGGATTTATTGTTTTTGTGGTAACTGACATACAGGTCCAAATATGGCAGCTCTACGTCCAGAGGGCGAATCACAGTATTTTCCATAGTCAGCGGTGCGATATAACCAGGTAAAATCGTGCACCCCAATCCGATACCGATCGAGTTGATATTAAACAGGATATTGTCAGCTTTTTGGACAATATTAAGTTCAATGCCGTTAGCCTTGGCAAAATCCAAAATTGTATGGTGCAAGGTAAAAGACTGCTCTGCTGATGGAATGATAAAATCAATACCATTCAATGCCTTAACTGGAATACGGTCATATTTTGCCAGCGGATGGTCTTTGGGTAGCAGGAAAATCAGCGGTTCACGAATCACGAACTGACTTTCAATTTCATCGCTATTGAAATTATGACGGGTAAAGGTCAGATCCAGATCACCTTTTTTTAACAGGCGCATTTGCTCATTGTTGTTCAGACTGAGCAGTTCAATTTTTAAATCCGGATTCTGCACCCGCAGATTAGGCAAGATATACGGGAAAATTTTCATTTCGGCTACTGGAACAAAGCCAATCCGGAGCATTTGCTGCTTGGCCTGTGACACCTGACGCGCCATGGCAACGGCCTTGTCTGCTTGTGCCAGGGTCAGGCGAGCCTGTTCCAGGAATACGGCACCTTCTTCGGTCAGCTCCACTTTACGTTTGGTTCGGTTCAACAGCTTTACGCCGACGTCTTCT
Organism: Acinetobacter sp. SFD; assembly: GCF_001647575.1. NCBI lineage: Bacteria > Pseudomonadati > Pseudomonadota > Gammaproteobacteria > Moraxellales > Moraxellaceae > Acinetobacter > Acinetobacter sp. SFD. Next base: position 516,878 of record NZ_LSZJ01000001.1, on the reverse strand, counting down.
TCCAGGTCCTTGATTTGCTGGCTAAGAGAGGGTTGAGCCGTATAAAGTTTAAGTGCGGCCTTGCTAAAGTTCAGTTCTTCAGCAACGGTAATAAAGTAGCGGAGGTGTCGTAATTCCATGTCATCAACCCAAAGAGTAATCCAAAAAATGTCTTACTATAATTTCATCAAAGTATAATCTATAAATAACTATGTCGTGAAGATTATTTTGCCATTCATAAACTAAATGCTCTGAAAGGATTAATGGATGTTTTAATATAAAAATCCACGTCCTTAATAATTGCTTTAAGCTATTAATTGAAACAAAAAAAATATTTCCCCAAATCCCGCCTAAAATCCATTATCCATTCGAATTGAGTCTATTTACTTTGTGCCTTGATGGGTCACAGGAGATTTTCATGAGTGGAAAAATTGATGTGCGTGAAATCGACGCTTTAGTCGATGCACAAAATGGACGTATCACTCCATCTATTTATACAGATCCAGATATTTACGAATTAGAACTTGAACGCGTTTTCGGCCGTACCTGGTTGTTCCTTTGTCATGAGAGCCAGATTCCTAAGGCTGGTGACTTTTTCAACACCTACATGGGTGAAGATCCGATCATCGTGGCACGTCAAAAAGATGGCTCAATCAAAGCATTCTTAAACCAGTGCCGTCACCGCTCAATGCGTGTGAGCTTCGCAGACTGTGGGAATACACGTGCATTCACATGCCCGTACCACGGCTGGTCTTACGGTATTGACGGTTCTTTAAAAGACATCCCGCTTGAAGAGCGTGCTTACCCACAAGGCGCATGTAAAGAGCAATGGGGTCTGGTGGAAGTTAACCGTGTTAAATCATACAAAGGCCTGATATTCGGATGCTGGGATGAAACAACTCCAGATCTAGAAGAATACATGGGCGATATCGCCTGGTACCTAGATGGCGTTGTTGACCGTCGTCCAGGGGGTACAGAAATCATCGGTGGTGTCCACAAGTGGGAAATCGAGTGTAACTGGAAATTTGCAGCTGAACAGTTTGCATCTGACCAATACCACGCATTGTTCTCTCATGCATCTGCAATTCAAGTGCTTGGTGCGAAACCAGACGACGAATCATCTAAGAAATTAGGTGCTGCGCAAACTGCTCGTCCTGTTTGGGAAACTGCCAAAGATGCAATCCAGTACGGTTCACGTGGTCACGGTTCAGGCTTCTTCTTCACAGAGAAACCAGACGCAAACGTATGGGTTGACGGTGAAGTTGCCAACTACTTCCGTGAAACTTACGAAGAAGTAAAAGAGCGTCTAGGCGAGACTCGTGCATTGCGTCTTGCAGGTCACAACACCATGTTCCCAACATTGTCTTGGTTGAACGGTACTGCAACACTTCGCGTATGGCATCCACGTGGTCCAAACAAAACTGAAGTTTGGGCATTCTGTATTGCGGATGCTGAAGCATCTCAAGAAGTGAAAGAAGCATTCGAGCGTTCTGCAACGCGTGCTTTTGGTCCTGCTGGTTTCCTAGAGCAAGATGACTCTGAGAACTGGATCGAGATTCAAAAAGTTTTACGTGGTTACAAAGCGCGTCAAAACAAACTCATTATGGAAATGGGTAAAGGTAACGAGAAAGTACGTGAAGATGGTATCCCGGGTATCACCAACTACATTTTCTCTGAAACTGCAGCACGTGGTATGTACCGCCGCTGGGCAGATTTATTGATCCATGAAAAATGGGAAGACGTGGAAAAAGCGGCTGACGAATATGAGAAGGAGCTTATGAAATGAGTCAAATCAGCTTAGAACTTCATCATCAAATTAGCCAGTTCCTTTACCGTGAAGCAAAGCTGCTTGACGACTGGAAATTCCGCGAATGGTTGGACACGTTAGCTGAAGACATTTCTTACACGCTACGTACCACACCAAACGCACAAACCCGTGACCGTCGTCGTTCAGTTGAACCACCTACCACTTGGGTGTTCAACGATACGAAAGATCTTTTAGAGCGTCGTGTGGCTCGTCTTGAGACCGGTATGGCTTGGGCTGAAGAGCCTCCGTCACGTACAACTCATATGGTTTCTAACGTGATTGTTGAAGCCACTGAAGTTGAAGGCGAATACGACGTGTACGTAACGTACCTGTTGTACCGCACGCAAAAAGAGAAAGACGTCGTGATTTACTGTGGTAAACGTCATGACAAGATCCGTAAAGTTGAGGGTGGCCTAGGCTTCCAGATTTTCAACCGTAAGATCATGCTTGACCAAGTTACTTACAGTTCACATAACCTGAGTGTGTTCTTCTAATGAATAAGATTTTTGTATGCCAAGTTGACGAATTAGACGAAGGCGAAGCATTGAAAGTAGATTGTGGCGTAAACGGTATCGATGCGCTGGCAGTATTCAACAACGGTGGTGAGTTCTTTGCAATGAACGACCGTTGCTCACACGGTAACGCTTCAATGTCTGAAGGTTATCTGGAAGATGACGGTACTGTTGAATGTCCACTTCATGCAGCACGTTTCTGTTTAAAAACAGGTCAAGCACTTTGCTTACCAGCGACTGATCCAATCCAGACTTTCCCAGTGATTGTTGAAGATGGTCAATTGTTTGTAGAGATGGCAGGAGAGTAATCATGGGTTGGCTACAAGGCGAAGTTGCACTTATTACCGGTGGTGGTTCAGGCTTAGGCTGGGCATTGGTTGAACGTTTCCTGGAAGAGGGCGCACAAGTTGCCGTTCTTCAGCGTTCACAATCAAAAGTTGATGCACTGAAAGAACATTTTGGTGACCGCGTGCTTGCGATCGCAGGTGATGTGGCCAGCTATGAAGATAACGTTCGTGCAGTTCAGGCAACTGTGGAACGTTATGGCAAACTCGATTGCTTCGTAGGCAATGCCGGTATCTGGGATCATTATGCAGATATCGTCAATACCTCAGGCGAGCAGCTAGAGAAAGCCTTTGACGAGATTATGGGGATTAATACCAAATCTCTGATCCTCGGTGCGAAGGCTGCACTGGATGCATTGATCGCTTCTGAAGGTTCTATCATATTTACTTTGTCTAATTCAGCACTGTACTCCGCTGGCGGAGGCCCTGTATATACTGCATCTAAGCATGCCGGTGTCGGAATTATGAAAGAACTGGCCTACGAGCTTGCGCCTAAAGTACGAGTGAACGCTGTTGCACCATCAGGTATGAATGTGAATATCAAGGGTGCTGCATCTTTAGGCCAGGAAAATCTTGGTCTGCTGGATGCACGCGATCCTGAGAAAATCGCACGTGGCATGCCACTGAACTTCTTACCTGAACCGGAAGATATGACAGGTTCATACGTGCTCTTGGCATCTCGTCAAAATAACCGTCCTCTGACCGGTGTTCTGATCAATGCAGAATGTGGTCTGGGTATCCGGGGCTTGCGTCAGCCACGTGCTGGTTTCTTTGACGAATAAAATCTAGTCTGAATCAAATGGACTTATCGGCAGCCTGTTCTAAGGCTGCTTTCCTTTTCAGGAGTCTCTCATGGCCGTTAAACTCATTTGTGCATCGCACAGCCCCTTAATGGAATTTGCTTCCCCGCAAGAAAAACGTCAGGAAGTCGCAGTACGCGAAGCTTTTGACCAACTTGCAGCTGAAGTGAAAGCTTACGACCCAACCTTAATCATTACCTTCGGTCCTGACCATTTCAATGGTTTCTTCTATGACCTGATGCCAAGTTTCTGCGTGGGTATCCGTGCCAAAGCGGCAGGTGACTGGGATTATGGTAAAGACAATGACCATATCGATGTACCAGAAGACAAAGCCTTGGCGATGGTGCGTCGTGTACTGGACGAGGGTGTGGACGTGGCATACTCCTACCGTATGCAGGCCGACCATGGTGTGACTCAGCCACTGCATTTCTTGTGCGAAGGTCAGTTGGACCGTTATCCAACCATTCCTGTGTTTATTAATGGTGCTGCAGCTCCAATGCCAACCACCAAACGTACCATCGCTTTGGGTCGTGCAGTCGGTCAATACATCAAATCTTTAAACCTTGAAAATGAGCGGGTACTGGTTTTAGGTACAGGTGGTCTGTCACATGATCCACCTACACCGCAAATGGGTTCAGTACCACCAGAAGTGGAAGAGTTCCTGATTGCCGGTCGTCATCCGACTCCGGAAGCACGTTCAGCACGTCAAGCGAAAATCATTGCTGTGGGCCAGAAACTGGCAGCAGGGGATACCTCTGTTGCAGTTCCTCTCAATGCAGAATGGGATATTGCACTGCTGGAAAAATTCAAGAATGCCGATTTTGCTGCACTCGAAGCGATGACTGAAGCTGAAATCCGCCGTGAAGGTGGCCGTGGTGGTCAGGAAGTCCGTTCTTGGATGGCTGCTTTTGCTGCTTTAAGCGAGATGGGCGAATACGACATGACAACACACTGCTATGAAGAAATCAGTGAATGGATTGCGGGCTTTGGCATCGTATCTGCAGAGTTAAAAGGTTAATGACATGAGCAACATCGAAACTATCGTAATTGTAGGTGCTGGCCAGGCAGGTGCAAGTGCGATTTTAGAACTTCGTGGCAACAAGTACGAAGGCAAAATCATTCTGATCGGTGATGAAACGCATCTGCCTTATGAGCGTCCACCACTGTCTAAAGACGTGATTCTAAAACCTGAAGAAACCAAGATTGAAATTCTGTCAGAAGAAAAACTGGCTGAACTTGGCGTAACAACTATCCGTGGTAATGGCGTTGCAAAAATCAATGCTGAAGCCCACACGGTTGAACTTCAACATGGTGACGTTGTTGCTTATGACAAACTGTTACTTGCCACTGGTGGTGCAGCACGCCGTTTGCCAAACTTCGATGCACTAGGTAAGCATGTTTATACCCTGCGTAACCTGGAAGATTCACAGGCACTGGTTCCTGTACTTCAAGCAGGCCGTCGTATTGTCCTGATCGGTGGTGGTGTGATCGGTCTGGAACTGGCTTCTTCTGCACGTTTCAAGGACTGTCAGGTAACTGTAATTGAAATGGGTCCTATGGTCATGGGTCGCTGCTCGCCGCGTATCCTGAGCGAGTTCCTGTTAGAGCAACAGCGTCTGGCCGGAATTGACGTTCGTCTGGAAACCAAGATTGCAGACTGCAAGCTGGATGGTGAAGAAGTTGTGATTACCCTTGAAGGTGGTGAAGAACTTCGGGCTGATGCTGTAGTGTACGGTATCGGTATTGTGCCAAATGCACAGCTGGCTGTAGAGGCCGGTCTGGATGTTGATTTTGCAATTAAAGTGAATGAAAACTGCCAGACTTCAAATGCAGACATTTACGCTGCGGGTGACGTAGCAACTCAGTTACGTGACTGTGGTAACCACCGTCGTGTAGAAACCTGGGAAAATGCCAACCTGCAAGCAGGCATCTTTGCACGTCATGTGATGGGTGTCGAGCATCCAGTGGCCAATCCAGCATGGTTCTGGACAGACCAACTGGATATCAACTACCAGTTTGTTGGCGATATGGCTGCAGCTGAATGGCAGGTTCGTGGTGAAATCAATCCAGAACTTCGCGCTGAATCCTCATTCGTGATGTTTGGTGTGACTGACGGTGTGATCGTTGGTGGTATCACGGTGAATGCTGCTAAAGAAATGCGTCATCTGAAAAAGCTGATCAGCAAGCAGGCTGCATTTGAAGCAGACAAATATCTGGATCTTAGCCAGGATCTTCGTAAGCTTGTGAAGTAATCTCGGTTTACAAAGGAGCAGACCTCGGGCAACCTGGGTCTGCTTTTTTATGGCTACTTTATTTATTGTTTTGGCATGATCACTATTTATATTGCGACGTTTAATTACTTTGTGCAGGTGTGTCTTACTTTTCAAAGATGAAAAGTAACAAAAATCTTTTGAGCGTTTGAGGATACTTCCTTGTATCCCAAACGCTCGAGCGGCATCCATGCCGCTTGTAATATTGCTAATCGTGGATTTGAACAGAACTTTTGGTTTAATTCTTTTTATTATATTTAATTGAGTTGTATATGAATTCAAACTCATCTCCCATGATTTTAACAGCCAGCATTTATGCCTTGTTGGTGCTCATTTGGGCCGCCACACCATTGGCCATTGTTTGGAGTGTGGCTGAAGTGCATCCGATGTGGGTGCTGGTGATTCGTTATTTTGGTGCCTGTGTCATTGCTTTGGTTTTATTGGCAATTATGCGTAACCCATTGCCATTTGATCAAACGTCATTAAAAAGTTATGTGGCAGGTAGTCTTAATTTAATTGGGGCACAATTGTTTATTTATCTGGCTGCCAACTATTTAACGTCAGGTCTGATGGCGCTGATTTTTGGATTCTCGCCATTGATTGCCGGTTTAATCGGTCATGTGATTTTAAAAACTCATAAACTGATCTGGGTACAGTGGCTTGGTATGGCAATTGCAGTAGGTGGCCTGTGTTTTGTTTTCGCTGACTCGGCAGACAGCAAGATTAACCCATGGGGTGTGGTACTGATGCTGATCAGTATGGTGTCCTATATCAGTTCGATCTTCTGGGTTAAACAGATCAATGCACCATTAAAGCCAATGTCGCAAGCCACGGGTTCGCTGCTGGTTTCTGCGCTGGGTTCTTTATTACTGATTCCATTTATCTGGCAGCATTTTCCAACCCAGATGCCAAGCAGCCATGCCATCATCGGATTTATATTTACCATGATTCTGTCTTCGATTGTGGCGATGCTGTGCTATTTCTGGCTGATTCGTCGTCTGGCCGCTTCAACAGTCTCTCTTAGTAATGTCATGACGCCAGTGATTGCCTTGGTACTGGGGGCTACATTGAATAATGAAATCATCAGCAGCCATGCTTTTGCGGGTGTTGCTGTGGTGATGTTCGGGATTATCCTGTATTTCTCTAAAGAATGGCGTGAGCAATATTTTTCCAGACACTAACCCTTCCATGAAGGGAAAGGGAAAATTTTTTTATTAGGTCTAGATATTTTCCAAAAGCAGACTGGAAATGCTAGACCATCACGACGAAACAACAATTTGTAAAACAACTCGGTAGTCAAAACACTTTAAGATGCAAGACATAAGATCAATAAAGCTTGATCAAGATTATTTGGGACAGTGTCAAGATGTCTGAATCCAATAAAATTGTCGTTTATGCAGCCATGTTCGGCAATTTGGCGATTGCCCTGGTTAAATTTGTCGCAGCCTATATTACCAACAGCTCTGCAATGCTGAGTGAGGCTGTTCATTCGGTAGTCGATACCTTGAATGAAATTCTGCTGTTATACGGAATGAAAAAAGCCAAAAAACCTGGAGACGTTAAACATCCGTTTGGTTATGGCCGTGAACTATATTTCTGGGCTTTTATTGTGGCATTGCTGGTATTTGCACTGGGTGCCATTGTCTCTATTTTTCAGGGTATTTATCACATTATTCAGCCTGAAGAAATGCAGAATCCTATGATCAACTATATCGTGCTTGGCATAGCCATTTTATGTGAAGGGTTTTCATGGTCAGTGGCACTAAAAACATTTCGTAAACAAAAAGGAAATATGGGATATTTTGAAGCCTTTCGACGGAGTAAGGACCCAACTACCTTTACCGTTTTATTTGAAGATACTGCTGCACTGATCGGCTTGGTGATTGCCTTGGTCGGTATCTTTCTTGCTCATCAGCTAAATATTCCCGAACTGGATGGGGTAGCCTCAATCTTAATTGGGGTGGTGCTTGCCGTATCGGCCTGGTTTTTGGCACGTGAAACCAAGGGCCTGTTGCTCGGTGAGACTGCGGATCCTAAACTGCGGGAAAATGTATTAAATATTGCGCAACAGGATGCTGCAGTTTTTAGTGCCAACGGGGTATTAACGGAACAGATGGGCGCGCATCAAGTCATTGCATCCTTAAGTCTGGAATTTAAAGATGATTTAACATCCGATCAAATTGAAGCCTGTGTAAACAGGATCGAGACCCAGATTAAACAATTGCACCCGGAAATTATTGCCCTGTTTGTAAAGCCACAAACCAAGGCCGTATGGTTGGAGCGAACCTTAGGCCGTGTATAACCCATATAAAAAATCGCTTGAGCCCATTTTTTCTGATTTCAGCCTGTCTCTCCGGTATGCTTAAGCTGATGAAACTGATCCTCGTCTGGGGAGCAGATGCACTCTGTCAGAAAGTTACCCATAGGAGTCATGACTTTGTCAAAATGAGCCTAAAAGGGTTTGGCATCATTTTGTATGTTTAGGCAGAAGGCTGCGAGCAGTATTTTTCTTATAATCTGTGACTTTTATAAGCTGAAAGATTTTTACATGGTGTTTTTATTAAAAATAACAAAAACATACATGATTAACGATATTGGATTTCATACTATATTGCTACGCGCCTGTTTTAAGTTTGTATGCTCATTTAAACGCTGCTGCACTTGACGATTTCAAGCGGTAGCTAACTTGCATATAACGAATAATAAATAGTGGATATTTATGCAAGATTTTTTTAAAACTAAAAAATTTCAGTTACCCACACAGTCCAGCTGGAAACATGTCTGGTCTAAGCCGGTATTTGAGTATCTGCATTCCGATCATTTTGATGGTCAACGCTTTCATAATCTGGAATATTCCCCATTATCGCGCAGTCGTTTTGATTTATATAAATGGCTGGTTACCCGAAAATCCAGTACCTGGCAAGTCAACCTTGATGAGGAGCGTGCCGAGTTTTTTGCACGTCCACGTGCTTTGCCGCAGCATCGTCCTGATGCTCCCCTAGATGACTGGCAAATCTGGTTTATTGGTCATGCCACCGTACTCATTCAGATTGGACCTTATAATTTCCTGACCGATCCGGTCTGGGGCGAATATGCTGGTCCTTCTGCATCTACCGGGCCACAGCGCGTCATTCCGGCAGGTATTGCCCTGGATGAACTACCCCATATTGATGCTGTGTTGCTGAGCCATAACCACTATGACCATATGGATCTGGCCAGTCTGGAATGGCTGCATACGACTTTTCAGATGCCGATTTATACAGGATTGGGCAATGCCTGGTATTTGCCAGAACATTATACCGTGCATGAAATGGACTGGTGGGAAAACGCCTTTTTTGAAGAGATCAGGATTGTCTATACACCGGCGCAACATGCTTCTGGGCGCGGCATACGCGATCAGAACTGTGCCCTCTGGGGAGGTTTTTCTTTATTGCATGGCAAGGAGCATTGTTTCTTTGCCGGAGATAGTGGCTATGCCTCACATTTTAAAGAAATCCGCAAACGTTTAGGTGCGCCGCGGATCGCCTTGCTGCCAATTGGTGCGTATGAGCCACGTGAACTGATGCGCGCGATTCACATGAATCCGGAAGATGCTTATCATGCCCATCACGATTTGCAGGCCAAATGCTCACTGGCCATTCATTACCGCACTTTTCAGCTGACTGATGAAGACCGTGATGCACCAGAGCATGACTTGCATGAGATTATCAAGCATTCCTCCAAGTTAATTAATCCGTTTTACTGCATACGTGAAGGCAAACGGATTATTGTCTAAACGCTATGCTTGTTCTTGCCAAATGAGTTGAATAGCCACTACAGAAAGCATGAGCATGGCGATATTCATCACCACGGGATTGAATGCCGCAGTGAGTTGTAAAGGTGCGGTAAGTACAATCAGCAGCAGTAATCCTGCAAGTCCCATTATATTTAATCCATGCAATAGAATTGATCTGTTCCATTTCAGAAAGCATACACCCCACAGCATTTCACATCCCCCAGAAAAGCCCACCAAGGTCTTGGCAAATGCCAGCTCAAAACCCATATTTTGCCAGATTGTGATTTCAGCAGGGGACTGGAACAGAATTTTTGGAATCAGTCCTTGATAGAACCAGAGCATTGCCAAACTTAGCCCAATGCTACACAGTACCTGATTGAAAACGGGCTTAGGATTCACGAAGCGCATTTTCCAGAAAATGGCGTTTATTTTCGCCGGAGGGGATCAGGCAATATTCAGTTTTGCCGAATAGCGTGTAGCGATTTAAAGCGATCACACGATACAGAAAATCCCGGATAAAACGCGGAACCAAATAACCTGCGCTCATTAAATTAAATGGAAAACCGAGATGCTGCAGCGCCTTCAGTAATGCAGTCGATTCGGTATACAGTGTGCCATCTCGGATGACAAGCATGGTGGTGCAATGTTCAGTGGACATCTGATAGTGCTCAAGCAGGGCAATACCTAAAGGAGATTGGGCAGAGACCAGTTTAAACTGTATTTTTTTATCGTATTGAATTAAAAATCGTGCCCAGCCATTACAGATCACGCAAACGGCATCAAACACAATGATGTCGTGCTGTTGAATGATGTCTTCAATATTTGGATGCATTCTGGTATTTCTTTTTGTATGAGCTTGCTTCTATAGTGCTGGATACCGCAATAAAAAACCACCCGAAGGTGGTTTTTCTATACATATCTAAAGTGGCTTAGATGAAACTAGGTAGCCCTTTGGCTGGGTCGCTTTCACGAGCCGCTTGAGCATCTGCTACAGTCATCCCCAGTGCTTGTGCTACGCCTTCACCGTAAGCGGGATCACAATGATAACAGTTGCGGATGTGACGGTATTTGATGAAATCCAGGGCATCGCCCATTGCTCTAGCCGTATTATTGAACAGCGCCTGTTTCTGCTGGTCATTCATTAGATTGAACAGGGCACGAGGTTGGCTGAAGTAATCACTGTCATCTTCACGAAAATCCCAGAAATCGGCATCTCCGGTAATTTTTAGTGGCGGTTCCCTGAATTCCGGCTGCTCCTGCCACTGGCTAAAACTGTTTGGCTCGTAATGCGGCAATGAACCATAGTTGCCATCCATGCGGCCTTGACCATCACGGCGGTTCGAATGTACAGGACAACGTGCCGCATTGACTGGAACCTGTGAATGATTTACTCCTACACGGTAGCGCGCTGCATCGGCATAGTTCACTAAACGTGCCTGTAACATACGGTCTGGTGAATAGCTGATACCTGGTACCAGATTGCTTGGTGCAAAGGTGGCCTGTTCCACATCCTGGAAATAGTTCTCCGGATTGCGGTTCAGCTCGAATTCACCGACTTCAATCAGTGGATAATCGCCTTTCGGCCAGACTTTGGTCAGGTCAAATGGATGATAAGGCACTGTTTCAGCTTCCAGTTCCGGCATGATCTGAACGTACATTTTCCATTTTGGATAGTCACCACGTTCGATGGCATCAAACAGGTCGGTCTGGCTGCTTTCACGGTCTTTAGCGATTAAGGCTTCAGCTTCAGCATCGGTCAGGTTCTGGATACCTTGCTGGGTACGCATATGGAATTTCACCCAGAAACGTTCATTATTGGCATTGATAAAACTGAAGGTATGACTGCCAAAACCATGCATATGACGGTAGCCGGCCGGAATCCCACGGTCTGACATGACAATAGTCACTTGATGAAAGGCTTCAGGCAGTAATGTCCAGAAATCCCAATTATTGGTGGCACTGCGCTTGTTGGTTTTCGGATCACGTTTGACTGCTTTATTCAGGTCCGGGAACTTGCGGGCATCACGCAGGAAAAATACTGGAGTATTGTTGCCGACCAGATCCCAATTACCTTCTTCAGTATAGAATTTCAGGGCAAAACCACGAATATCGCGTTCTGCATCGGCGGCGCCACGTTCACCTGCCACTGTTGAGAAACGTGCAAACATTTCGGTTTTTTTGCCGACTTCCGAGAAAATTTTAGCGCGGGTATATTGGGTAATATCGTTGGTCACAGTAAAGATCCCAAAAGCACCGGAACCTTTGGCATGCATACGACGTTCTGGAATCACTTCGCGGACAAAGTTGGCCAGTTTTTCATTCAGCCATAAATCCTGGGCAAGTAAAGGTCCACGCGCACCTGCCGTCATACTGTTCTGGTTGTCGACTACAGGTGCCCCAGCCTCAGTAGTCAGGTGGGTAACAGGACATTTTTTAAAATCTTGGCTCATCTTTCTCTCCAAGTTTTGAATATTTTGTAGCCTCTATTCAGTATTCACAAAATATTGAGTAATTTGCCAAGGGCATGAGGTGTTACTCTATTTTCAATATTTTTATATAAATACTGTTAAGGCCCAAAATGGGATTCACAGGATATGATTGAGTAAAGTTACTCAAATAGGATTTTAAAGGTCAATGAAGACTAATATATTGAAAATTAAAAGTTTACTTTTTGAAAAGTAACGACTTTTCTGCACTCTGACAATATCAAATTCTACTTATTTTGCATAATTCGAATAATGAATGGGATTAAACGAAAATAACAATATTCAAGTCCATAATATATTTTTAACCAAAGATTAAGATAATAACTGTAGAGCATTGTTTAAAATAAATTTTATAACTATTTTATTTTAAATGGTTTTTGACTGGGTCTTGCTCGGCTGAAAGAAAGCATAAAAATGATGAATAAAATAATAAGGTGTTCTGGTTATAGCCCTCATTTTTGCCTCATGTAAAATTCTGTCTAAATGAACTTTTTTTTAAAAAAAGCATTGGCAAATATGCTTGAAAATTAATCAGTCAGCCTTATAATTATCTCACTCCTTCCTCCAAATGATATAGAGAGCAAGATGGCCAAGAAGAAAACAGCCGAGCAGGTGGTGATCCATAATTTTGTGGCAAAACACATGCATGAAGTCAACAAAAGCCAGGTCTTTGTAGATCGAAAGAAAAATGCAAAACGAGGCTACAACAAGCACAGACAAGGGCGATATTCCATGGAAGATCGCCCTTTTTTAATGGCAGCTTAAGGTTTATAAGGTGGTTGGGGGCGATGTGGTGGCTGTTTGGGGTTGGATTTGAGTGGAGAAAGCGGGGCGACTGGCCGGGTACGACGGGTTTGTGAATATTGATTTGGACGACGGGACTGGGTTGAAGATTCATCCGTGATTAAATCACTGAAAAGTTTATGTAGTCTGGTGTGAACAGGCGCTTCAGGGTGAGGGGAATGAGGCTGCGGCCTGGCCTGTTGAAAACTGGCAAATTGATGTTTTTGTTGCTGATAAAGTTTGGCGGCCATCACGGACGGGTCATGTCGGCCTAAACGCCGTCGTTGCGATGCCGAAATTTCAATGCCCAGTAGTGGCGACATTTTAGGCCGTTCGGTAGAGTTGCTGGTCCGATTGCTGGCAGGGCGGGAGCGAGATGAATACGAATCATCAGTATTTTTTCGGGCTTTTAAGGCAGGTGCAATAATAACAATATAGAACACTACACCTACCATGAACAGAATGACCAGAAATTCCATAACCACCTCCACCAATGTCGAGAGTGAGGGGGCTGGAAAAGCCCCGTATTAAGCACCTACCATACGCGTGGCTGATTTCACTATATCTCCCAGACCATGAGTTCTGAAATAATATTCTAACCAGCTTTTTACCATGAGTGGATTGTCCATTTTTAACACATGTTGTAGCAATTCCTGTGCATCACTCATCGGAACATGACAAATGGTTTTACGAACCCGCAGAATATTACTTGAACTCATCGACAGGGTATTAAAGCCCATGGCCATGAGTAAAACGGCAGACAGCGGATCACCCGCCATTTCCCCGCAGATACTGACCGGTTTTTCATTGCGATGACAGTCCTGCACCAGACGGGTCAGGGCACGCATTACTGCAGGGTGCAGGTGTGAATAGACATTGGCCACCCGTGGATTATTACGGTCGACGGCCAACAGATATTGGGTCAGATCGTTGGAGCCGACCGAGAAGAAATCGACCAGTTCGGAAAATTCATCAATCTGATATAGCACGCTGGGAACTTCCACCATAATACCGAGTTTAGGCTTGTTTACCTTGACCTGTTCCTCTTCCTGAATCGCCGCATGATCACGTTCCAGCAGGTAGAGCGCTTCTTCGACTTCACTGACACTGGTCACCATCGGCAGCAGAATATGCAGGTTATTCAGTCCGATACTGGCTTTGAGCATGGCGCGAATCTGTGAAGAAAAAATTTCCGGATGGTCTAGGGTAAAACGAATACCACGCCAGCCGAGTGCGGAATTTTCTTCTTCAATCGAGAAATATGGCAGGTCTTTGTCGGCCCCAATGTCCAGCGTTCGCATCACCACCGGTTTATTGGCAAAGTGACTGAGCTGCTGACGATAAATCGCACGTTGTTCTTCTTCACCTGGGAAGCGGTCACGTAACATAAACGGAATTTCAGAGCGGTATAGGCCAACGCCTTTGGCACCACGTTGCACACCACGGACTACATCAATCATCAGGCCGGTATTGACGAATAGTTTTACCGCTATGCCATCCGGGGTAATCGCATCTTTGGTTTCGTACTGGCGCAGATCTTTAGCGATTTGTTCTTCTTCTTTTTGAATTTCTTTATAGCGACTGCGCAGGCGACGTGGCGGATTAATAAAGACCCGGCCCTGATGCGCATCGACAATCATTTCCACATCATCGAGGGTATTGATTGGCAGTTCGGTTACGCCGACCACAGTCGGAATACCGAGAGCACGCGCTACAATCACCATATGTGAGTTCATGGCACCTTCAGTGGTGACAATTGCGGCAATTTTATCTACTGGTAATTCAACTAGTGCTGCCGTCGAAATTTCTTCACCAATCAGGATGCTTTCATCGGTCAGTTCACGGTGACTGGCATCTGCTTCCTGTAAACGGGCCAGAATACGGCGGCCCAGATCTTTCAGGTCTGCCACCCGCTCACGTAAATAATCATCTTCCATCTGGGAAAATTGTGCCACATGATTGTCAATGACAATCCGCACCGCGCCTTGTGCCCAGTGGCCTTCACGGATAAAAGCCTTGATTTCTGCAGGCAGTGCATTTTCATCCAGCATCCGCAAGAACACACTAAACAGTGCGCGCTCTTCAGCCATGAGTGCATCCTGCATCTTGTCATCCAGCCACTGAATTTCTTCACGGACTGAATTCAGCGCGCTATCCAATAACATTAGTTCTTCACTGATATCGTCGGCTTCACGTTCCGGTACGGCAGTCAGATCCGCTGGCGGATAAAGAATCACTGCACGGCCTAAGGCAATACCCCCTGAACCGGAAACCCCCTGAAAGGTTTTATAGGCAGGCAGGTTACTCGGTTTACGGAATACATCAATATTGCCGACCGCATGGGCATGCGCAATTACGCCTGAAAGCTGGGCACAGAGCGTAACCAGAAAAGATTCGGCAGCTTCGGAAAAATCCTGTGGCTCCTTGTTTTGAACAACCAGTACGCCCATGACCTTGCGACGGTACATGACTGGAACGCCAAGAAAAGAGTTATAAAGCTCTTCACCGGTTTCTGGCAAAAACAGGAACCGTTCATGTTTAGGAGCATTGTCCAGATTGACAATTTCTTCACGCTGGCCTACCAGCCCTACCAGCCCTTCCCCTGTCTGCAAGGATACATGGCCGACGGATTCCGCATTCAGGCCCTTAGATGCCATGAGTAGATAGCGCTGATTACGTTCATCGAGGAGATAAATCGAGCAGACATCAACCTGCATGGCTTCGGCTACATGATTGACCATGATGTCAAGTGATTCATGCAAACTGGTGGACGCATTGATCTCCTGAACAATACGTCTCAAGGTGTCCAGCTGCATATTCGACATAAGGTCTGCTCCATCAATTCAGAATTTCAGTAATTAAGTTTATTTATAACAATAGCCAAGTAAAAAATCTGCATTATTTATGCGATTTTTTAAGGTTTT
Source organism: Acinetobacter sp. SFD (assembly GCF_001647575.1). Classification (NCBI taxonomy): domain Bacteria; kingdom Pseudomonadati; phylum Pseudomonadota; class Gammaproteobacteria; order Moraxellales; family Moraxellaceae; genus Acinetobacter; species Acinetobacter sp. SFD. The sequence goes on along the minus strand of NZ_LSZJ01000001.1, from coordinate 501,198 downwards.
TGCTGTGGAAGTTGCTGACACAATTCCACCAAGGCTTTACGATAAACATCACGTTTGAAATTCACGACTTGACCAAGTGGATACCAGTAACTGACCCATTGCCATTGATCAAATTCGGGCGGATCAGACAGATTCAACTGAATATTCTGTGCCGGGGCCGTCAGTTTGAGTAAAAACCACTTTTGTTTTTGACCAATACAGACCGGATCGGAATCCGTACGAATGTATCGATGCGGCAAACGATAGCGCAACCAGCCTTTGGTTTGCGCAATAATCTGGACGTGTTCGGGCAGTAAGCCAATTTCTTCTCTCAGCTCACGATAGAGTGCCTGTTCAGGGGTTTCTCCATACTGGATACCTCCTTGTGGAAATTGCCATGCATTATGACCAATGCGTTTTGCCCATAAAACCTGTCCAGCATCGTTTGCCAAAATGATCCCGACATTCGGTCGGAAACCTTCAGAGTCGATCATTTGGCTACCTAAAAATTGTTTAATTTATGCCTTTGCCATCGGGGAGCATTATTTCGTTATCCAACTCGAAAAAAGCAAAGTTTAAAAATGTTAAAATTGCTATGATCTTAACGAATTTCTATCGACTAGCGGAGATAGATTTACAATTTTTTTCTTAAATTTCAGTTTTAACGAGTATTTTCATGAAATTGGCGCTATTTGATCTCGATCACACCTTGTTAAACACGGATTCGGATCATTCCTGGGGAGAGTTTTTGGTCAGCGAGGGCCTGGTCGATCCAGTTCAGCACCGTGCCATGAATGACAAGTTCTATGATGATTATAAAAAAGGCCAGCTGGATCCTTATGCCTATAATGAATTTGTATTCCAGTTTCTAACCCAACATGACAATGATTATCTGGTTGAATTACATCAACTGTTCATGCAAAAAGTCATTCGTCCACAAATGCGTCCTGAAGGTTTTAAAGCCATTGAGCGCCACCGTGAAGCAGGGCATGCCTTAGTGGGGATTACCGCGACTTCAGACTTTATTACCGCACCGATTTTTCGTGAATTCGGAATTACTGAAATTATTGCCACCAATGCTGAAGTCATTGATGGGAAATATACCGGTAAAGTTATCAATACGGCGTGCTATCAGCAAGGCAAGCTGGTGCGACTGGAACAGTGGCTGGAAGGCCGTGACGTAACTGAGTCTTGGGCCTATTCAGATTCGATTAATGACCGTTTCTTGCTGGAATATGCGGATCATGCCATTGCCGTCAATCCGGATGATCGTCTGGAAACTCTGGCAAAGGAGCAGGGTTGGGAAATACAGGACTGGTCAATCTAAACAGCCCAATCTCAGTGATATAGTCAATCTAGCACAACTCCGGTTGTGCTTTTTATGTGCCTCACTTGAATATTAATGTTTTTTCACAGTCCGGCCCAATCAGGCATGCTATGCTCAAACAACAGGACATGATAACAATAGTAAACTCTGAGGTATAAGATATGACTCACGTTCGACCGCGTATGACACATCTGTTCCAGCAGCTTGGCCTGGATGCCAGTGCAGAAGGTATTGCAACATTTATTCACGAGCATCAATTGCATAAAGACCTGACTTTACTGGATGCGCCGTATTGGTCAGAAGCACAACGTCAATTTTTAAGCGAGAAAATAGCCTCTGATGGCGAATGGGCGATTGTGGTAGATCAACTCAATGAATCCTTACATGAAAACTCAACCATTGAAGGATAATTAAAAAGCCAATCCTATGATTGGCTTTTTTAGGTCATCACTTTTAGCGAATCCTTCTCCAGATGGTGACTTGTGACAGCGTGTGTTGATACTTTCTGGCCGTTTCCCGAATCACAAAAGGCACATCCTGTGGCTCGGCCACCAATTCAAAGTGCTGGGTTAAGATATTGGTTATACCTGCCAAGGTCGTAATATTTTCCCCATCCTGCTGAAAACCACCCAGCCATTCACTACGCGCCGTATGTTCTTCCAGCCAGGTATAGGGCGAGCTCAACATTAAAATACCCCCCATATTGATACGCTCATGAATCTGCGCCAAAAAGTCTTTCGGATGATGTAACCGGTCAATCAGATTTGCTGCCAGAATAAAATCATAGCCGCTAAAATGTGCTTTAAGATTGCAGGCATCAGCCTGAAAAAATTCCGTTTTAGATGCAAACTGATCCAAAGCGACATCTTCAAGTGAACAGCTTTTTTCTTCGCTTAATTCACCTTCTAGTGGCAGTTGATAACGTACTCTGTTGCCTTGAGCCAAATAAACTGCCTGCTGGATAAAGCGTGCAGAAAAGTCCAGACCGGTTACCTGATCAAAATAGTGTGCCAGTTCAAAGCTGGCGCGACCGGTGGCACAGCCAATATCTAAGGCACGATGACATGGCGTTTGCTGAAAATAGGGTTGCGCCAGATGGACCAATGTTTTAGCAAAATTGGTGACACCAAAATATTCAGTGCCATACTGGAATTCTAGATATTGAGAGACCAGCTGGTCGCTTTCATAGTTCGAAGGGAAATGTTGCACTGCTTGATCAGAGGCGACATAGCGAAAACCGGCATGCTGGAAGAAATGCCGTCTGAAGGCGTAGCGGGAACTATATAAAGCTTCATTGCCCGCCGAAATCCAGGAGCCACCTTTCATCAGGTTATGGCGACCGTCAAAGGTCGGTGTACTGAAATCATCATAAAACGGATGCACCTGAAAACCCTGAAATGGATAGATCGGGGTTTCAGTCCACTGCCAGACATTGCCCTGAATATCGTAAAAATCACCCTGCTTGAAATGATCCACCGGACAGGAGCTGGTGCCGTATTTCAACTCGATATTGGCCTGTTCAGGACTTGGTAAATGTGGATCCAGGTCTGAAATCGCATACAGGCGATACCATTCGTCTTCGGTCGGCAAGCGAATATTTTTCCCCAGCTGTTGCGATTTCCACTGGCAAAAGGCCTTGGCTTCATGATAATTCACTTCTACAGGCCAATCCCAAGGCATCGGTACCTCTTCCAGCATCAGTCGCAGTGACCAGCCCGATTCAGTTCTGCGCCAAAAACAGGGGTAAGCAGCTTGGGAAAATTGCAGCCAGCCTAGACCTTCTTCATTCCAGTAGTGTTCGATCTGATAGCCACCAGCTTCGACAAAAGCCAGAAATTCCTGATTGGATACCAGATATTTGGAAGCTGCAAAAGCCGCTACCTGCGCTTTATGCTGGCCGTATTCATTGTCCCAGCCATAAAATGGATCGTTAAAATCTTTCTTTAGATGGATCTCACCTTCAGGCACAGGCAGCAAGCTGTTATCCGGAGCCATGCCGGTAATGATATTGGCACGCCACTGCGGATGCTGGCGTACATGTTCCAGAGCATGCTGGCGGATCAGTACGGAAGAAGTTTCCAGATGAATCCGTTCATGCTCAATGCCCATGATGATGGTCCACCAGGGATTTTGCCAGTTTAAGGGCAGAGTCAATGGGGCATGTTCAAGAATGTTCAAGATCAGGGCACGCACCTGATGACGATAATTGCGGACTTCCTGCACACTGGGCCAGTCATAATGTACTTTATCCAGATCATCCCAGCTCATCTCGTCCACACCGATTGCAAAAATACTTTCAAAATGCGGATTCAGGCGTTCGCTGATCAGTTTGCTGAGCAGCAGTTTGTTGACAAAAAAAGTGGCAGTATGCGCAAAATAAAAAATCAGCGGATGACGTAAGGTAATCGGTTTAATGAAAAAAGCATCTTCATGCTTGAGACATTCAAACAGTTGCTCATAGGTGTCAAAAGTATTCAGAAAATATTCACGTAAGTGCTGTCGGGCGGTCTGTTCATCGGCAAAATCAAGCGCCGGCGTGGGTAGCAGCATCGGTTTAGCCGAAAGCCATGGGCTGCTGGTACTTTTTTTATCTTTAGAATGGGGTTTTAAGGCAAAATCGAGCTGCATCCGTCAGGCTCCATGGAATAGTTTTAAGCATCCTTCTGCATCGCAAAAGAATGGAATTGTCTTAAAAATACTCGAAAGATATCGCCAAATGGGGGGTATTTAGGTAACAAAATGCTGCATCGTGCTTGATGCAGCATGTTCAGCTACAGCTTAACTTAAATAGGCTAAATAGGCAGAGCACTGTCTTGCATGAGCTGAACCAGAGCCTGTGCCGCTTTGGACTGCGTACGACCAGGATGCCAGACCATGCCCAAACGGCGGTTCATTTCCAGATTAATGTCTAGTTGGTGCAGGTCATGATTTACTAAAGTTTTTGGTAGCACAGACCAGCCCAAACCAATCGATACCAGCATCCGGATCGATTCCAGCGGATTGTTACTCATGCTGACTTTCGGTTTAATACCCTGTTTTTCAAACTCTGCCAAGGTGATCTGCGAGGTATAAGTTTGTGAAGAGGGCAACAGGCTTGGATATTCGAGCAAATCTTCCAGAGACAGATTTTTTTGCTGTGCCAGCGGATGAAACGGTGCCACCACAAAGACCAGAGGATCATTCCAGATGGTCACGTAATTCAGGCGTGCATCACCCCGTGGCGGCAGGGTTAAAAATGCCAGTTCCAGATCACCGGCAATCACCTGTTCATGTGCCTGTTCGGAATCGACAAAATGCACATCCAGGGTCACGTCCGGATAGGCTTGGACATAACGGCGCAAATGGCTCGGAAGATGATGCAGGCCAATATGATGACTGGTACCAATTTTCAGTTTACCCTGTACCAGAGCCTGTTCATGGCTCAAGGTATAATGAATATCACCGAGCTCGTTCAGCCAGTTTTTCACTTTAGGCAACAGGGAATGTGCCGCATGGGTGGCCTGTACGCCACGTCCGGCAGATTCAAACAGTTTGACTCCAAAGTATTCTTCCAGACTGTGAATACGTTTGGTGACGGCAGGCTGGGTAATAAAAAGCTGATCTGCAGCCAGAGATATCGAACCGGTTTCCATGACTTTTACAAAGGCTTCAAAGGCTGCGAGATTCATCTTAATCACCTATAAAGAATTTTTATGCTTAAGGTTATTATTGTTATATTTTAAGAATAAATCAAAGTAAAATTAGTTTATTTATATTAGGTTGCTGAATTACTAAACGTTTTCAACGTATTGTATTTTTAAGAAGTTAAAAAAAAGACCGCCTCTGCAGACGGTCTTTCATCAGGAACCCCGACAGAAGATCTTAGACGGTAATGTCCTCATTCTGCTGTTGGTTATTACGCTCCCAGATTTTTTCATGAAAGAAGAAAGCAACTGCTTGTACGGTGGGTTCTAACAAACTCAAGGCAATGGCCATGGTTAAACTGCCGGTCACCAAGTAGCCCACAATCATCGCCACAGTAATGTGCATGATGTAATAGCTGAAAGTCTTTTTAAACATGCGCTGATTGTTGTCTACAAAACGTTGAATATGTGCCATGTCGAAGTTCCTCGAAATAAGTTATCTCTGCCGATGAATAAATAATAATAATTCTCATTTAATTTGTAAAAACGAATATTTTTTATAAAATGATCGGAAAATTAGATTTATAGAAGTAAATAGAAATAATCTGAAAGTCTGATTTAATTCACTTTTTAAAATATTCCAAAAAGTTTTTTAACTAATAAAAATGATAAATTAGATTTATGTGATTGCAGCGATATAATCAAAATCAGAGAAAGAATTTACCCAGTCCAGTGGAGTATATCGACATGGCAGGCGAGACCCAAACAGTACAAAAGCAAAATGCAAAAACACTATATGACAAGTTGTGGGATGACCATTTAGTAACGCAACGTGACGATGGTTCTGCCTTACTCTATATCGACCGTCACCTGTTGCATGAAGTAACCTCACCACAGGCATTTGAAGGGTTGCAATTGGCCGGGCGCAAGCCATGGCGTTTAAGCGCCAACATTGCTACACCGGATCATAACGTACCAACCTCGAAAAAAGAGCGTGAGCAGGGCGTAGCCGGAATTGAAGATGAAACCTCGCGCATTCAGGTGCAAACCTTGGATGATAACTGCAAGACCTTTAATATTGTTGAATTTGATATTAACGATATCCGTCAGGGTATTGCGCATGTGGTCGGGCCGGAGCAGGGCTTGACCTTGCCGGGCATGACCGTGGTATGTGGTGATTCGCATACAGCAACCCATGGTGCTTTTGGCTGCTTGGCGCATGGGATCGGGACATCCGAAGTTGAACATGTATTGGCGACCCAATGCCTGGTTCAAAAGAAGATGAAAAACATGCTGGTGCGTGTTGATGGCAAATTAGGTCAGGGTGTAACACCAAAAGATGTGGTCTTGGCGATTATTGGCAAGATTGGTACCGCAGGCGGTACTGGTCACGCGATTGAATTTGGTGGTCAGGTCTTTCGTGACATGTCTATTGAAGGTCGTATGACTGTGTGCAACATGGCGATTGAAGCCGGTGCCCGTGTCGGCATGGTGGCTGTCGATGAAAAAACCATCGAGTATGTTAAAGGCCGTCCGTATGCGCCGACCGCAGAGCAGTGGGATCAGGCAGTTGCTTACTGGAATACTTTACATTCAGATGATGACGCATACTTTGACACGGTTGTTGTATTGCAAGGTGAAGAAATCGAGCCACAAGTGTCTTGGGGTACTTCCCCTGAGATGGTGATTCCGGTCTCTCAAGCAGTACCGACTTTAGAACAAGCCAAAGATGATGTACAACGCAATGACTGGAACCGTGCTTATCAATATATGGGCTTAAATGCAGGTCAGGCATTAGCAGACATCCAGTTAGATCGTGTATTTATCGGTTCATGTACCAATTCGCGTATTGAAGATATCCGCGCTGCAGCCGAAGTGATTAAAGGTCGCAAAGTCGCATCTTCAATCAAACAGGCGATGGTGGTTCCTGGTTCTGGACTGGTCAAAGCCCAGGCAGAAGCGGAAGGTCTGGACAAGGTATTTGTCGAGGCTGGCTTCGAGTGGCGTGAACCTGGCTGTTCAATGTGTCTGGCGATGAATGCCGACAAGTTACAACCAGGCGAGCATTGTGCCTCGACTTCGAACCGTAACTTTGAAGGTCGTCAGGGCAATGGCGGTCGCACTCATCTGGTGAGTCCAGCCATGGCAGCCGCTGCTGCGATTGCAGGTCACTTTGTTGATGTTCGTTCATTTTAATTGGTACGTAGGAGCACAGACATGAAAGCTTATACCGTTGAACAAGGTATCGTTGCACCTTTAGAACGTGCCAATGTCGATACAGATTTAATTATTCCAAAACAGTTTTTGAAATCGATCAAACGTACCGGTTTCGGTGACAATTTATTTGATGAATTGCGTTACTTGGATGAAGGTTATCCAGGTCAGGACAATTCAGTTCGTCCGATCAATCCGGACTTTGTCTTGAACCAGCCACGTTATCAGGGTGCGTCTATTTTAATTTCACGTGCCAACTTTGGATGTGGTTCTAGCCGTGAACATGCGCCGTGGGCTTTGAGCGAATATGGTTTCCGTACCGTAATTGCGCCAAGCTTTGCTGATATTTTCTTTAATAACTGTTTTAAAAACGGTATGTTGCCTGTGATTTTGGCTGAAGATATTGTTGAGCAGTTATTTAAGGAGTGTGCAGCAGCTGAAGGCTATCAGTTGACCATTGACTTGCAGGCACAAGAAGTTCGTACCCCTACGGGCGAAAGCTTTAAGTTTGAAGTGGATCCATTTCGCAAGCATTGCCTGTTGAATGGTCTGGATGATATTGGCTTAACTTTGCAGGTAGCGGATGATATCCGTGCCTATGAGGAAAAAACCAAACAATCACGCCCTTGGGTATTTGCCGAAATTCACGAATAAATCAGCAAAAATTGTCATAGCGTGACTGCGAGGCTCTTGCTAATATCGGAAGATTATTAGGTTTTTTGATTGGGTAAGACAGACATTATGGCGAATTATTGGAAACAGTGGCTTGCTTTAAGTGCGGTATCGGTGATGTTGGCTGCATGTCAAAGCATTGACACGATGAAACTCAAGCATGCCAAAGCAAGTACTGAGAGCAAAAATAATGTCCTGATTTACTGTACAGGGACACCTGATTGCCAGTTTGAGCGTTTCAACCAGACCATTATCGTCCATGCCGACAATGGCCGCATTGGTGCTGAAGCATTGAAGCAGAAACTGGTACGCTTGCAGGCTAAAAACTTAAATCAGGCCAATCCGGTTTATCTATCCGTGCCAGCAGGACAGCATGAACTGGTCGTGCGTTTTTATCCAATCAGTAAGGATAAAGCAGAAACCTTGCATGTATTCCATCGCTTTCAGGCCAATAACCGCTATAGCTTAAAGATGTTCCGTGATCGTAGTGCGCGTAGCAGCAGTTTATTAAATGCTTCGGCACCGGATCCGCTTTGCGTAGATCTGGTACAAGAGCAAAAAACCATTCGTCGTTTTTGCAAACCCTATAATGCAGTCACCGGGATTGCAGAGTTTGTAGAAAAGAAAATTTAACCTCTGTCAGGTCTGAATCTGACGTTTTAAACGGAAAATCTCATGTCTAAACAAATTTTGATTTTAGCTGGTGACGGTATCGGTCCTGAAATTGTCAAAGCGGCAGAGCAGGTGCTGACTCGTGTAAATGAGAAATTTAATCTTGATTTGACATGGGAGCAGGGTTTACTCGGTGGTGCAGCCATTGATGCGCATGGTTCACCGTATCCAGACGTAACATCTGAGCAGGCTAAAAAAGCTGATGCGATTCTACTGGGTGCCGTGGGCGGTCCAAAATGGGATACGATTGAGCGTTCAATCCGTCCGGAACGTGGTTTATTGAAATTGCGTAGCGAACTGAACCTGTTTGCTAACTTGCGCCCAGCGATTCTTTATCCGCAACTGGCTGATGCTTCAAGCTTAAAACCTGAAATCGTCGCAGGTCTGGATATTCTGATTGTGCGTGAATTAACGGGTGGAATTTACTTCGGTCAGCCACGTGGTATCCGTGAACTGGAAAATGGCGAGAAGCAAGGCTATAACACCGACGTTTATTCAGAGTCTGAAATCAAGCGTATCGCCAAAGTCGCTTTTGAAATGGCCAACTTGCGCGGTGGTAAAGTGTGTTCAGTGGATAAAGCCAACGTGCTTGAAGTAACTGAGCTGTGGAAACAGACAGTGACTGCGCTAAAAGATGCTGAATATCCTGAAATTAATTTATCGCATATGTATGTCGATAATGCTGCGATGCAACTGGTACGTGCACCGAAGCAGTTTGACGTGATTGTAACCTCGAATCTGTTCGGTGATATCTTGTCGGATGAAGCAGCGATGCTCACAGGTTCAATCGGTATGTTGCCATCGGCATCTCTGGATGAAAATGGCAAAGGCATGTATGAGCCTTGTCATGGTTCTGCGCCAGATATCGCTGGTCAAAACCTGGCAAATCCATTAGCGACGATTCTTTCGGTTGCAATGATGCTACGTTATACCTTCCGTGAAGAAGCAGCTGCAAAAGCGATTGAAGATGCAGTTGGTCAGGTCTTGGATCAAGGCTTGCGTACAGCTGACATCATGTCTGAAGGCATGCAAAAAGTCGGTACGGTTGAAATGGGTCAAGCGGTAGTGGCTGCATTAAATTAAGCCAGTTTTGATTAAAAAACGCAGCTCAAGGCTGCGTTTTTTATGGCTGGAATTTCGAATCTGAAAATAATTAACAGGTTCGACCTGAAGTACGGACAGCTGTTGCAATATTATTTTTTAGTAAAAAAGTAATTTTACATTGCAGATCAACATCATAACTGTCTGCAGGGCTGATAGGGATAGGAACGGGTCCATTCCCTGCTGAAGGCAGAGGAATAGAAATAGGACGTTGTACCACATAGCTTAATTGCCGGGCGCTGAGTATGGGGCCACTGACCTGTTGATAACCCAAGCGTTTCAGATCCAGATTTTGATCGATAAACTGACTGCTTTGACCAATAAACTGCTGCAAGTAAGCTTCCCGTTCAGTCGGGGTGGTAGTTGGAGAGTGTGTACAACCGGTCATGCTGATGCATACACCCAAGAGAATCACGGATAGTCGATGAGAAGATAACAACATAATATAATTCACTCCTGCACAGGACTGACTGAAGACTAGTTTAGGCAGAAAATGGCAGGGTGATTGTTGTAATTTGACACACGGTAAAAAGAGGTAGCGTAATGAGTTGGGATGTCTTCATTTAATCCGATACAGGCTCTGAACTTAACTGGAGAAAGTCAGCAAGCTCTGCCGGTATAGCGAATCTCCTGAACAATGTCATCTTTCAAGTCAAACCAGATTTGGCATTTCATCTCGATGTTATAACCTCCATTTGAGGGGGTTGGCATGGGTGCACCGATTGAGATACTTTGACTAATATTCGGTGTGCCCATTGGAATATTCATATCCCGAAAAATCGTGTAGCTGAGAGATTCTGCGGTTTGAATCGGTTTCTGCGAGGTTTTGAATCCCATGGCACGAAGATCAAGTTGACTGCGAACCTGTGTTGCAGTTTGACCGACATAGGGTTGGAGAGACTGATGCAGATGCTGATTGCCGCCAGTGGCACAGGCAACGAGAAACAAGCTGGAAAGCAGGATTAAACACTTCATATTCATTGTTTTTATGCATGTACTTTAATTAAATGAATAATCCAGAAATTATTAGCTCCTGTCAAATTGATTTATTCGTGGGTAAATAATTAAAGTCATAAAAAAAGCCACTAACAGTGGCTTTTGCTTGCGCTAAAACTTAGCGTGCACGATAGGTGATACGACCTTTAGTCAAATCATAAGGTGTCATTTCAACCTTCACACTGTCGCCAGTTAAAATACGGATATAGTGTTTACGCATTTTACCAGAGATGTGGGCAATCACTTCGTGACCGTTCTCTAAACGTACACGGAACATAGTATTAGGAAGCGTCTCGGTGACAACGCCTTCGAACTCGATGAGTTCCTCTTTATTGGCCATAGCCTACCTGAATGAATAAATTGGGAAGGCGCAAATTATAGTCAATTTTTTTGTAAAAAACAAGATGAAACGGGCGTTAGACTGATCATCTGCCAGTAAAATAAGCGAACTGTCACGATAATTTTTTAACTAAAAAGACACCAGTTTCTGTTGTCAGTTTGGTCAATCACAGTTAATCTAAAATTAATCTTTTTAAGTATAAATGAAGTACATACAAGGAAGGCTTTTGAGTGAGTCAGCTAACGGATGCATCAGTCGTATTACGTTTGGGCTATCAGGCGATTCGTCGTGCAGGGTTGCCAACAGAAGAACTTTTGACCAAAGCAGGAGTTGCTTTAAATCAGGTCGAGGCCAATGACCGTACGCCGCTAAGCGCCCAGTATGCCTTCTGGGTAGCCGCAGAGGAAGTTAGCAAGGACCCGGACATTGGATTGCATCTGGGTGAGCACTTGCCACTTTATCGTGGTCAGGTCATTGAACACCTGTTTGTTTCATCTGAAAACTTTGGTGAAGGACTGAAACGTGCTTTGGCCTATCAGCGACTGATCAGTGATGCATTTGCTGCCAAGTTAGTGATCGAAGATGATCGCTGCTATTTAACCAATGGTGAACAGCCTTTTGCTGAAAGTCTGGTGAATCGTCATTTTACTGAATGCGCCATGTCAGGTGTACTCCGGTTTTTTAAGTTTATTACTGAAGGGCGTTTTGAACCGATTTATATTGATTTCAATTTTTCCAAAGGAGCTCCTGATGAGGAATACTTCCGGGTTTACGAGTGTCCCGTGAGTCTGGGCCAGAAAGAAACCCGTCTGTATTTTGACCCAAGTATTCTGGAATATCCGTTATGGCAGGCTGAACCTGAGCTATTACAGCTGCATGAGCAACTGGCCATTGAAAAGCTGCAGGAACTGGCACGATATGACCTGGTTGGTGAAGTGCGCCGTGCGATTGGCTCTACTTTGGAAAGTGGGGACACCACGCTGGAAACTGTAGCTGCACAACTAAATATCACGCCACGGCGGTTGAGAACGCAACTGAGTGAGGCATGTACCAGTTTTCAGCAGATTCTGTCGGATTATCGCTGTCGTTTGGCCAAGCGTTTACTGGCAAATACCAATGAAAGTGTTGAACGAATTGTGTATCTAACCGGTTTTTCCGAGCCAAGCACCTTCTACCGGGCTTTTAAGCGCTGGACCAATGAAACACCGGTGGAATATAGAAAGCGCAAGCAGCGTTAAACGACCTCCCTGAGTCCCTCCTGAAAGGAGGGATTTTTCATTACGGTATTTTCGTAGGTTGTAGTTCCTCCCTCAAGTAAAGGGAGGTTAGGAGGGATTTAAAAATTAAGCTTTTAATTCGGCATGTTCAACCAATGTGGTCCTAAGGGTAATTCCGGTAATTCAAACTGCGCCGGATAGTCGGCATGAATAAAATATAAACCATCTGCAGGTGCGGTCACGCCAGCAGCTTTACGGTCTTCTGCCGCGAAAATAGTATCAATATGCTCGGCAGCATACATCCCCTGACCAATTTCCAGTAAACAGCCCATAATGTTTCGTACCATATGGTGCAGGAAACCATCGGCTTGAATGTCGAGCACCAGATATTGACCATGCCGGATCAGACGGCAATGACTGACATGGCGGACTGGCTGATTGGACTGACAGGCGGCAGCGCGGAAGCTTTCAAAATTATGTGTGCCTTCAAACTTTTTTGCGGCCCGTATCATCTGTTCGACATCGAGCGGTGCATAGACATGGGTGACCTGTTTATGCAGCAAGGCAGGACGGACAGGATGATTATAGACCACATAACGATAACGGCGCGCCTGCGCCTTAAATCGGGCATGGAAACTCTGCTCCATTTCCTTGATCCACTGGATCGAGATATCTTTAGGTAGCTGGCTATTGCAGCCCATCAGCCAGCCACGTTCAGAACGCACAGCATCGGTATCAAAATGCGCCACCATATTGGTGGCATGTACACCCGCATCCGTACGGCCGGCACCATGCAGGCTAATGGGTTGATCGGCAACTTTGCTCAGGACCTTTTCAATGGTTTCCTGTACGCTTGCAACTCCCGGCTGTTGAGTCTGCCATCCCCGATAATGCATTCCACAAAACTCAATTCCCATCGCAAAACGCTGCATAATGACCTCAAACCTTATTGATCGTACCAATGACGATGCCATTGCTCTACAGTGTCGTATTGTAAATACATTTTCAGGGCTTTTGCATACAGATCTGCATGTCCATAACTTTCATTCAGTAAAATTTTGCAGTGATTGACCCATTCTGCAATGGCATAGCGCTGATCTGTCGCACCAAAAGGAACTTGGGTGGTCAAGACAGAAATACAACCCCGATCATACAGCTGATCAAGGAGCGCAATCAGGGCATCATTGACTGCAAGATTGCCAGTACCGAAACCTTGCAGAAATAAAAAATGGGGTGGTCGCGCCAATAAGGTATTTAGATTATTCAGCTGCTGAGCCAGATCGATTGGCTGCATCATGATACTCATGCAGTTAAATCCAGCCGCTTTTGCAATATCTTCTGCCCTGACCTGATAGCATGTTTGACCGGTTGGGATGGCAATGCTGGCATCAAGACCGGAGAAGGCATTGAGCTCGGTAGTATGCTGTTTGAGGGCAGTTTGTGCATGTAGCAACCGATGATGGAATGCCAGGTAGACCCCGGCGCTACAGGTGTTGACCGAATCTAATGCAAATCTAAGGTTATCCAGAGCATCACTGAATTCGCGCTGTTGATCCCCTTGAGCAGTCAGCAGCGGGTACTGGCTACCGGTCAGCACCACGTGTGCTGAGTCTGCAGTCAGGTGTGCGAGAACTGCACTGGCATAACTCAGGGTATCTGTACCGTGAATAATCACAAAATGCTGGATCTGCCGGGATTGCAGTTGCTGAATAAACTGTACCAGTTGCAGCCAATCAGTTGCCGTACAGGCACTGCTGTCCTTAATGACGGGTGCCTGATGGTATTCGACGAAATGCTGCTCTGCAAGCACCTCTTCGAGTTTAGGAATAAATAAATCAGCAGGCATTGGTGCGAGAGGATCTCCCACGCAGCCGAATGTGCCGCCCATATAAATTAATGCAATATTTTTTATCATAAAAAAAGCAGCCAACTTTTGACTGCTTTAGTTTAAATCGAAATGCATCAGGATGCGATTTGATTCAGTAATTGCTCTGCTCGTTGTTTCTGATCAGCTGTATATTCGGCTTCTCGTTCTGCAATAATTTCACGTGCAGCAACATAGGCACCGAGCTGAATATATTGCTGGGCAAGGTCCAGGTTAAGACTTGCTTCATTAACATCCAGTAATTCCGGGAAAGATTGCACCAGCGGATCATGCTGGTTGACCGCTACAGAACTCTCGAAATTCATTGCTGGGGCAGCAGGTGATTCTGGTATGGTTTCTAAATGATCTAATTTAAAATCCATTCCTGACAGATCTGGCTGTGCAGCCGGTTCTGCTACAGGAGTTGTCGCTGTCAAGCTGGACAGATCCAGCTCAGTCGCTGGTACCGCAGTTTTTTCAGCTGTTGGAGCTGGCGTGTCAAGCGAAAAAGAAAAATCTAGAGGTTTGATGTCTTCTGTTACTGCTGGCGCTGCTTCAACCTGCGCAGGCGGTTCCACATCCAGTTTAAAGTCCAGAACAGGTGCTGTTTCTGTTGCAGCTGCAGGCGTAGTTTGAGAGAGGGTGGTGGAAATATCCTGAACTTCAAAATCTACAGAAGGCGCAGCAGGTACAGGTGTATCGTCAGCTTTTGCTGTTTCTACTGGCGTGGTCTTTGGTTCAAAATTGAATTCAAGCGGCTGAATATCTGCTACAGGTTCTGCAACAGGAGCTGGCTGGCTTGATTGAAAGTCCTGCTGCAATTGTTCAAATGCCAGTTCATTTGAAGGCGCCGGTGCAACCAGGTTATCAAAGGCATCTGAAGCGGCTTCTGGTGTAGAGGAAGTTTTAGGCTGGGCACTTGGAAAATCAATCGTTTCTTGAACAGCAGATAACGATTTCTCAAATTCACGCTGTTTCGCTTCAGCCTGAGCCAGAATATCTTCTAGTCCCAGAGAGCGGACATGGTTAATCAGCTGTGAAATCGCAAACTCGTCTTTTTGCAGGATATGGATATCCAGTAGCAGCAGATATAATTCGTGTTGAGAGTTATCCCGGTTCAGTGCCTGATTGATCTGTGCTTCAGCTGCAAAAAAATTACGTTCCTGAATCAGGCCTTCAATTTTCTTGCGTGTTTCTGCTGATAATGGTGTTGCTGATTTTTTTGCGACCGCGACTGGCTCAACCACTTTAGTTTTTTGTGGGGCTGCTTTTGATGCAGAGCCAGTTTTTTTCGCTTTTACCGTTTTAGTTTTTGCTTTATCTGATTCTTGAGCATCTTGTCTTTTTTTAAAGACAATTAATACGATGATCAATATCACTAATGGAATCACATAAATCAGCATGTTTTACCCCTTGGGGATAGAGTAGTTTAAGTTCGCCTATCCCAATAAATCGTCATGTGTAACTTTTTAATTAATTGGCTTTTTATCTGCTTGTTGGGCTTTGAGCTGTTGTTGTAGCTGGGCCAGACGCGCATTTAATAACTGAATTCTGTGATCCTTCTGATTGAGTGCCAATTCTAATTCAGTTACGTTTCTCTGTAATTTAACGGTTTTTTCTCGGGCTGTCATAACTTTTAATGACAATTCCTTTGATGTTTGATTGCGTTCTGTGTTCTGGTTTGCAGAAAGCTGTCCAGAATTGTGCTGGTTCTCAGCCACCAGACTCATTTCTGCCTGATTCAAACGGTATTTTGTTTTGCCAGCAGGCTTGGAAGGTCGCTCTGTCTGAGATGCTGCAGAGACTTTAATGGGTGCAGGTGTGGTATGGGCCGAGTTTAAGTTGAGTGCTGCACCCTTACGTAGACGATTGGCATTTCCACCAATAAAGGCATGCTCATTGTCTTTTTTAATTTGCTGCATGACTTCATTGACCGGACGCTGCTGCTGTTCGGCAATTCTTGAAGCAATCTCCCACAATGACTCATTAGATTGAACCACATAAGTCGGTTTAACCTGGTTTGAAGTTGCTTGGACTGGTTTAGCTTTGGCAGTTGCGGGAGGTGGAGTTTTCACCGGATGGGCAGAAGCAGCAGCTTTTCTGGCTTGCTCCTCAGCAAACTTCTTCACCAAAGGATCACTGGAGGCTGTCTGGTGATCAGAACCGGATTCTGCAGCTTTCTGTACAGCTTCTTTATTTTGCCCTGACGTGGTTTGATTTTCTGGCAACATACTGGCTGATTTGCTTGGAGTTGATGCTGCAGTAGCGGGCTTTGGTACGGCATCTGAAGCTTGGGTCTGGGATGCCGTGACAGATTCGTTTTTAAGCACGGGAGCGACCGTCTGAGCATGAATTGCTGTCGTGACAGTTGGCGCAGACGATGCAGTTTTAGGAATCGAAGTGTTCGATAAGGCAGGGGGTGTTGTCGATTGTAATGCCAGCGGCTTTTCTAAAACCGGTTGCTTGTTTAGGGATGTGGAGGCTGCAATATTGTAATGGCTGCTTACGGGTAAGTTCAGCGCAATATCTTTTTCACTGACGACTACAACTGGCGCAAGCGGACGTTCATTCTGTTTTAGGCTTGCCTGTAACAAATCGGTTTTAGGTCTTAAAGTGGTACGCACATGTTGCAGGCGTGCAGCATTACCTTCCTTGATTTTGACAATAATATTAAGTTCCCGATCCGTCATTGGTCGTGAAGAGGTAATGGTAATAACACCTGTGCCATTATTGCTGCGCCGGGTAAAAAAGTTCAGATGACCCGGTGGCTGATGCGATGCACCAATTGACATTAAATCTTCAGGCGAAGCCAGACTGACCTCAATGGGTAAATTGATGTCAGACTGCCGGAAGGTCATTTCTGCATAAAGTAATTCCCCAGGTGCAGACTGGATTTGTACTGGATCTACATTTATCGCATGAATATTTTGTGAAGCAACAATGGCTAAAATGGCAAGCTTTAATTTGTTATATACAGTCATCTGTGAGCTCAGTCATTATCGCATAGCGAAAATTATAGATTAACGGGATGTTTGTTTTTTGTAAAATACTTACTTAATAGTTACACAAAAAAGCCGATCAATAAAGATCGGCTTAGGGCTTTATTTCCTGACGGAAACTTAAGCGTTCTTATAGTCAATCAGAATACGCAGCATACGGCGTAATGGTTCAGCCGCACCCCAAAGTAACTGGTCACCTACAGTGAACGCACCCAGATATTCTTTACCCATATTCAGCTTGCGCAGACGGCCGACTGGAACGCTTAAAGTACCTGTTACAGCAACAGGAGTCAGATCTGTCATGGATGCTTCGCGAGTATTTGGAATCACTTTAGACCAGTCATTGGCACCTGCAATGATGTCTTCGATCTCATCCAAAGGTACATCTTTTTTCAGTTTCAACGTCAATGCCTGAGAGTGACAACGCATAGCACCAATACGCACACAGTGACCGTCAATCGGTACGATCTGCTGGTTGCCCAGAATCTTGTTGGTTTCAACCTGGCCTTTCCATTCTTCTTTCGACTGGCCGCTTTCCAGCTGCTTGTCGATATAAGGAATCAATGAACCTGCCAAAGGTACGCCGAAGTTTGCAGACGGGAAGCCTTCACCACGTTGTAATTCAGCTATTCTGGAGTCGATATCCAGAATTGGAGAACGTGGATCATCCAGCAACTCTTTGGTATTGTTATATAAATAACCCATACCATTGATCAGCTCACGCATGTTTTGCGCACCAGCACCGGAAGCTGCCTGATAAGTCATAGAAGTTGCCCATTCCACCAGATTGTTCTGGAACAGACCGCCCAAGCCCATCAACATCAGGGAAACCGTACAGTTACCACCGACAAAAGTTTTGGTGCCTTTGACCAGACCATCTTTGATCACGTTCATGTTGACCGGATCAAGTACGATAATCGCTTCATCATCCATGCGTAAGGTGGATGCTGCATCAATCCAGTAACCGTTCCAGCCTTCCGCTTTCAGTTTCGGGAAAACTTCAGAGGTATAGTCGCCACCTTGGCAGGTAATAATGACATCCATTTGCATCAGACTATTGATGTCTGTCGCATCCATAAGTGCTGGGGCAGTCTTACCGCCAAATGCCGGTGCTTCACCACCCGCATTACTGGTAGAGAAATAGAAGGGCTCAAAATGAGCAAAATCATTCTCTTCAACCATACGTTGCATAAGGACGGAACCAACCATCCCGCGCCAACCGACCAGACCTACTTTCATGTCACTTTGCCTCGGTGCGTTAAAAAAATCAAAAGGGATTCGAGTGTATCAAAAAGGGAGGTGACTGCAAGTGCTACACAATCAAAACATCAATATTCTTGAGAAAAATATCTACTTTATGATACATACAAAATTGATAACGTCACTTTTCTTTTAGAAAAAATAACAACTTATTAAAGAGCGCACTTATGATATGGGTTATCCAAATTATGGCAATCATTGTCATTTGGTTAAGTTTCTGGTCACTGATCCCGAGTGACCAATGGTGGATTCGAGGTGCGGATTTCCCAAGGTTACAAATTCTGGTTGTGGGCTTTATCACCTTTGTGCTGTTTTTAGTGCTTGAGCATCCCTGGACGTGGTTTAACCAGCTACTTTTTATTGGTCTGATTGCTGCCTTGGCCTATCAGCTCAAAATGGTATTGCCCTATACCTTTGTCTGGAAAAACCAGGTCAAACAGGTCAAGCAGGATCAGCTGGATCCGCAGCGACAAATCTCCCTGATTGTTTCAAATGTACTGACCACCAATAACCAATATCATCTGCTGATTGAACAGATCCAGACCCATCAGCCAGACTTGGTCTTAACGCTGGAAACGGATCAAACCTGGCAAAATGAACTGTCAGTGATTGAAGCAGATTATACTTATCGTGTAGCCGTACCTTTGGATAACTTGTATGGCATGCACCTGTATAGCAAGCTCAAACTCAGCAATACTCAAGTCAAGTTTATTTTAAGTGATGAGATTCCTTCAATTCATACCACTGTGATCTTACGCTCGGGACAGCCGGTACGACTTTACTGTCTGCATCCAAAACCACCGAGCCCGACCGAGGCCAAAGATTCCACCTTGCGTGATGCTGAATTGTTGATTGTGGGTGATCAGATTAAAGATATGGATGAAAGCTGTATCGTCATGGGTGATCTGAATGATGTGGCTTGGTCACGTACCACACGGCTGTTTCAACGCATCAGCGGACTATTGGACCCCCGGGTGGGACGTCATTATGTAAATACTTTTCATGCCGATTATCCTTTTTTCCGCTGGTCGCTCGATCATGTTTTTCATAGTACCGATTTTGCCCTAGTACATATGGAGCGTCTCCCCCATGTAGGCTCTGATCATTTTCCGGTGTTTCTGATTTTACAAACTGGTCGGGTGTTCGAGCATATTCAGGAAGAATTAGAGCAGACCGAAGATGATGAAGAAGAAGCCCAAGAAGCTATCAAAGAGGGGATTCAGAAAGCAGATAAAGAGGAAAAAACAGTGACTGATGAAATTGCGATGGCTTATAAAGAAGGCGGTAAAATTTCTTAGGTTTTTAGAAGAAAAGTGTACGATATTGCTTACAGGAGTTTGCGCTTCTTGCGAATGGGAAAAGCTGTGGAATCTGGGTATTCTAGGTTTATCAGCACAAGGAGTCGAGAAAGGATATTCTCATAAGGAAGACGAAGCTGAATGAAAACATCATGGACATGATGATGAAAGGGAAATCACAAATAAACAGAACTAATTATAATATGTGGAAGCACAACCTCATTAACCCGAGTTTTACAGGATGTAGAGCTCGGGTTAAGTTATTTTAAGTGCCTATTTTTATAATATATTCTTGATGATAAGAATAATTTATTTAATTTAATGCCGTATTTTGAGAGTAATGGGTATTAATCCCTAATTACTCATGAAAACGCAGTCAATGAAGCAGCATATTTCAGCGCTACTTTCTGAATCAGTGGCCTGTCACTGAAAACTGTAAAGTGATCCAGGATTTTAAGTTATGGTTTAAAACCCCGGAATTAAACCAAATCAGTAAATTGATTTATAGCCTTCAGGGCGGGTCTTAAAGCGGCGGTGGAACCACATATACTGGGTCGGTGCGATGCGTAACTGCTGCTCGATCACCCGGTTCACGCGAGTGGCATCCTCGACTTCATTTTCACCAGGGAAATTTTCCAGTGCTGGTTCAATGAGCACATGGTAGCGCGGATTTTTGATATCGCCATGACGATAGAAATATAAAGGAATGGCAGCCGCTTTAGTCATTTTCAGTAAACGACGATGTGCGGTGACAGTTGCTGCCGGGACGCCAAAAAAGGGTGCCATCACCCCTTGTTTTAACCCATAATCCTGATCCGGACTGTACCAGATGGCATGGCCATTTTTCAGGTTGCGTACCAGACCACGCATATCGTCATGATCAATCTGATGAGCATAAATTGTGGCACGACAACGATAAATCAGCATGTCCAAAAGAGGGTTGTTCTGCGGACGATAAACCACATCTGGTTCAAAATACTGTGCGCAAAGATAACCGCCAGCATCCAGCAAGGTGGAATGCGTACCTAAGAGCAGCATGCCTTGACCTTTATCCTGCGCCTGCTGAATATGTTCCAAGCCTTCGATACTGACACGACCCTGAAACCATTTCGGGCTATACCAGGCATTTAAGGTCTCAAACAAACCCAGCATTTGGTCAATAAAGACCTGACGTGCATTGTCCTGTACCTGCTCTGCAGACCATTTCGGAAAACAGACTTGCAGATTGCGAAGTGTAGTTTCACGGCGCGATTTAAGGTATTTAAAGGAAAGCTTGCCTAGCCAGACAGCCAGACGGTGCTGAATGGCCCAGGGTAAGATTGCCAGAATCATCAGGAAAATAATGCCTAGCCAGTTACCCCAGTATTGAGGTAACAGGAATGACCATTGAAATTCACCGGGTTGATATGCAGGCTGGGTACTCATAGAACAACATAGGGCTAAAAGATTAGCAGCAGTCTAACAGAGAAGATTCTTGAAATAAAAAAGCATCTGTCCGAATACAGATGCTTTAATAAAGACTGGGAGAATATTTAGCCGTTATTCATATTGTCCAGCTCTTCCCAGCGCTCTAATTTTTCCAGTAACAGCTCATCAATTTCTGACAAACGGTTAGAAAGTTTCAGGGCTTTATCAGAATCGGTTACGAATAAAGCACCATCAGCCAGTTGAGCATTGATCTCGGTCTGCTCTTTTTCTAGTGCTTCTATTTCAGCCGGAAGTTGCTCAAGTGCGCGCTGGTCCTTGTAGCTAAGCTTAACTTTCTTAGCAGCGACCGGCGCCGCCTCGGCTTCCGCTTTGGCCATGGCCTTTTTCACGGCACTTTTTTGGTCAACTACAGTTTGGTCCGGACGCTGTTCCAGATAATCCTGATAACCGCCAACATATTCGTCAATATTGCCCTTACCATCAAAGACCCAAGTAGATGTCACCACATTGTCCATGAAGGCCCGGTCATGCGAGATCAACAGTAAGGTGCCTGTATAGCCACTGAGCATTTCTTCAAGTAACTCTAACGTTACCATATCCAGGTCATTGGTTGGCTCATCCATCACGATCAGATTTGATGGTTTAAGTAACAGTTTCGCCAACAGGATACGGTTACGCTCACCACCCGACAAAGCTTTGACTGGTGTACGGGCACGTTCTGGCGAAAACAGGAAATCTTGTAAATAACTATAGATATGACGGCGGTTACCATTCACATCCACATGGTCAGAACCTTCTGACACGTTATCTTTCACTGATTTTTCCAGATCCAGGGCATTACGTAACTGGTCAAAATAGGCCACTTCAAGCTGCGTACCGGTCTTCACCGTGCCGCCGTGTTCTATCTCACCCAGAATGGCTTTAATGAGGGTAGTTTTGCCCACACCGTTATCACCGACCAGACCGATACGGTCGCCACGGAGTACAAGTGCAGAGAAGTTGTTAATGATCGGTGCGTTGTCACCGAATTTCACACTCAGATTCTCAATTTCAAACACCAGTTTGCCTGAGCGGTTGGCATCCTGAGTTGCCATCGTCACTTTACCTTGCTGTGAACGACGTGCCTTAGATTCTTCACGCAATGCTTTCAGGGCACGGACACGGCCTTCATTACGGGTACGACGGGCTTTGATGCCCTGACGGATCCAGACTTCTTCTTCAGCCAGCTTTTTATCGAAGAGCGCATTTTGTTTTTCTTCAGCTTCCATTTGCTGCGCTTTCAGGTCTAGATAACGTGAATAGTTACCTTCATAACTGCGCAGTTGACCACGATCCAGCTCTACAATACGGGTGGCAATGCTATCGACAAAGGCACGGTCATGCGAAATAAATAGTAAGGTTAAATTATTCTGATCGAGCAGAAATTTTTCCAGCCATTCGATACTTTCTACATCCAGGTGGTTCGTCGGTTCATCCAGTAACAGGACATCGGGTTGGGTAAGTAAAGCACGTGCCAGCAGGACACGACGTTTACGACCACCGGACAAATCGGCAAGATCTGCCTCCGGGTCCAGGCCCATTTTACTTAAAATCGAATTGACTTTGGTTTCCAGCGCCCAGCCATCCAGCTGATCCATTTTGTGTTGCAGGTTCCCCATACGCTCACAGGCGTCCATGTCACCTAGCACACAGGCTTCACTGGCTTCATGATAGGCACGCAACACTTCGGCAGCTTCACCGGCACCGTCTGCCACGATATCGGCCACTTTACCTGAATCCATCGGCACATCTTGTGCCAGCATGGAAATGGTAATGCCATTTTGTAAGGAAACTTCACCGCTATCCGGCAGCAAGCTTCCTTCAATCAGCTTAAGTAAGGTAGACTTACCCTCACCATTACGGCCAATCAAACACACTCGTTCGCCGCGTTCCAAGTTAAAATTCGCGCCGTTGAGCAGGGCAGGTCCACCAAACGCAAGTTGGACATCCCTAAGGGTAATATAGGCCATAATGTTTCCTGAAATCCCCCAGTGAGGACTTTAAATGACTAAACAACAAAATCTAAATGATCAGGCGTCATTTTCCGCACCCATTGAAGATTTGCAAGTGCGAATTGCATTTTTAGACGATTTAGTTGAACAGTTGAATGATCAGGTGGCCAAACAGACTCTGGAAATTGCTGACCTGAAACAGCAAATGCAGCTGTTATATCAACGTGTTGAGTCCTCCGATCTGTCTAAAGGTATTGCAGAATTTGATCCAGTTGCAGATCGGCCACCGCATTATTAATTTGCAAGCAATGATTTAATTACAAGAATGACCCTTAGCTGATCTAAGGGTTTTTTAATCAAAAATAAAGATAGACCAATCTATAAGTCTCAGAACAGAGGAATATTTTTTTGACTCAGACTTTAAGTCGTTTTGCATGAGTATATAAAATTAATAAAGTGCAGTGTAATCATCAGACGTAAAAGAAATTTTCCTGTTAGCCACCCCCGTATTCCCGTTGGTAAAAAAAGCTTTCTTGCCGGCATTTCCTATCTTGGGGGAGATTCTGTCAAAACAGGTCTATAGCAGTGCCATCGGCAGATTATCCATAAAATTATTTGACCTTTCACTCACTTCCTACTCTAATAATGGCTCTCAGGTACATTCCGGAATTGCGTCCCATGCACCCAAAAGTTGTTCTACTCGATCTCGAAAATAATTTCCCCACCGCCAAGCTAATGCGTGAGATTGTGGCGCATTATTCGACTTTATACCTGTTTAGCTGTGCCGGAAAATTTGAATTCTCCTTAGAGGATTTAACCGAGCTGGCTGGCTGGGTGAGTAGTGGTCAGGTTGTAGTACTGGACACGCCTGATTCACCTCAGAAAGAATATGAGTATGCCGTGATCGTCGGACAGCTCATGGCGCTATTAGAGCCGGAAACCGAGGTTGAACTGATTTCTGCGATGGACAGCAGCGAGATGTTGCAGCAGATGCTACAGGCTTCTGATATTCCGTGTCACCTGATTCAGATCCAGCCTGATGAAGTCACTATTGCAGTAGATCATGCCAAAAACTACCTTCCTAGTCTGAAAGCCATCAAGAACAAGCCTGCCTTGCAGCTGGTAAAAAAATACTGTGATGCTTTAGGCAAAATGAGTGGCAAGCCCCATACAGTGGAAAGCCTGAAAAATTCAGTAGCGAATATTCTGCAAGTGATGCCGCTAAAAGCCCAGCATGTAGTCGGCATGTTGATTAACCTGAAAATTGTCAAACGTTATGACGAGCAAATCAGCTTCCGGAAAAAAGTCCTGAAGCAATGGCTGCAACTCGATTTAGATGAACAAAGTCCGGTTGAAAATCCAAAACTGGATCAGATCATTTCCCAGCTAAAAGTTGATGAGGCTCCTGTTGAATCTGAATCACTCAAGTCACCGATCCAGTCGGCCCAGCAGGACCTGTTCAAGAACTTTGGCCGGATTGATCCGGTACAACTCGAAGTGGCGCGTAAACTGCGTGAACTCCAGGGTGATAAACCCAAAGACATTTATGAATTACGTGATTTACTGGAACAGTTATTTCCCAAATCGGATATCCGCCTGCTGCTTAAAGAGCTGATCGAGAAAGGTTATATTTACTGGAATGGTCATGAAATTTTATATAGTCATGAAATGTTCCTGAATTAATTTCATCGTGCAAACTTGCGTTTTATATTCTGCTTATGCAACTCTAATAATAGAACATAAAGGTTGAACTATGGAAAACACTGGAATCTGGGTAACGGTGGTCATCATCATTTTCGTTATAGGGTCGATTTTCGGGTTGCGTGTAAGTCCCCGGGAAAAAGCCTTGGGACTGATGCGTGACAAAGCCCGTAAAATGGGTCTGCATCCACGTTTGGTAGTGGCACCGGATTGGACCAAAATCCCGAAGGCGACTGAAAGCCGTGCCAGTATGGTTGCGTACTACAGTGTGCTGATGCCGGAAGCCCGTTTGCCCCTGATGCGCGCCCGTGTTGTCGATAATAAACTCGAAATTGTGCAGGGTGATGAGAAATTTAAAGATTTTCCCATTGCATTAAAAGGCATTTATGCTATTGATATGCAGGCCAACTGTGTCGGCATGTATTGGGATGAAGAATCTGACCTTAGAGCAACACAACTTGATGACATCAAGGCACTGTTACATGCTTTGGCTGAATTTTAATTTAGAAATAAACAGGATTAACGGTTAATTATGGCGAACGCTCCTCGGTCCACATCAAAAAGCAGCACAGCGAAGTCTCCCGACGCTGGAAGTAAGCGTGCCCTAGTGATTGTGGAGTCGCCTGCAAAAGCGAAAACAATCAATAAGTACCTTGGTCCGAACTACATCGTAAAATCATCGGTGGGTCATGTACGTGACTTGCCGACAGGCGGTTCTGTAAAATCGACAGAGAAAAAGCCGGCGACACGTACCAAACTGACAGATGCAGAAAAAGCTGAAAAATCACAACTGGCCCTGATTAACCGCATGGGGGTTGATCCGGAACATGACTGGAAAGCCAAATACGAAGTCCTCCCTGGCAAAGAACATGTGGTTGCCGAACTAAAGAAACTGGCATCGCAAGTCGATGAAGTCTATCTGGCAACGGATATGGACAGGGAAGGGGAAGCGATTGCCTGGCATTTAAAAGAAGTCATTGGCGGTGATGATTCGCGTTATCAGCGTGTAGTGTTTAACGAAATCACCAAAAATGCCATTCAGGATGCCTTCAAGCATCCTGCACGTCTGGATACCAACAAAGTTAATGCGCAGCAGGCACGCCGCTTCCTCGACCGCGTGGTAGGCTTTATGATTTCGCCATTGCTGTGGGAAAAAATTGCCCGCGGCTTATCGGCAGGCCGGGTACAGTCGGTTGCTGTGAAACTGGTGGTAGAGCGTGAACGTGAAATTCGTGCCTTTATTCCTGAAGAATACTGGCAGGTATTTGCTGATACCAAGACGAAAAAAGATGAGATTCGTCTTGAAGCAGTCAAGCAAAATGGCAAGTCGCTCAAACTGCGCAACAAAGATGAAACTGATGCACTTTTGAATCTGATCAAAGATGCCGAATACAAAGTCATCAGTCGTGAAGATAAACCGACCAAGGTTAATCCAAGCGCACCGTATATCACTTCAACCTTGCAACAGGCCGCCAGTACCCGCTTGGGCTTCTCGGTGAAGAAAACCATGATGCTGGCGCAGCGTTTGTATGAAGCCGGTTTCATTACCTATATGCGTACCGACTCCACCTTCTTGAGTGATGATGCAGTCAATATGGTACGTGGTCATATCGAAGCCGAGTTTGGTGAAAAATATTTACCTGCCAAGCCGAACCGTTATGGCAATAAAGCCGGTGCGCAAGAAGCACATGAAGCCATTCGTCCATCGAATGTCGCACTCAAAGGCGATAGTCTTGCCGGTGTAGAGCGTGATGCACAGCGTCTGTATGACCTGATCTGGCGTCAGTTTGTGGCCTGCCAGATGACACCTGCAGAATATTTATCATCAACGATTTTAGTGGATGCTAATGGTGTAGAACTCAAAGCCAAAGGTCGTACCTTGGTGTTTGACGGTTTCACTAAAGTACGCGGTCAGAACAAGTCGGATGATGATGTGCTGTTGCCTGCTGTGAAAGTGGGTGAAGTATTAAAGCTTGAAAAGCTCGATCCTTCTCAGCATTTTACCAAGCCACCGGCACGCTTTACTGAAGCCTCGCTGGTGAAAGAACTCGAGAAGAAAGGCATTGGCCGTCCATCGACCTATGCTGCGATTATCTCGACCATTCAGGATCGCGGTTATGTGAAACTGGACAACCGTCGTCTCTATGCCGAGAAGATGGGCGAGATCGTGACGGATCGTCTGGATGAAAGCTTTAACAACCTGATGAACTATGACTTTACCGCAGACCTTGAAGGTCAGCTCGATAAAGTCGCAGATGGTGAACGTAACTGGAAAGAGCTGTTAGACAGCTTCTACGGCGACTTCAAGCAGCGTTTGACCACGGCACAGGGTGAAAACGGCATGCGCCGCAATCAGCCTGTGGAAGTCGATGCGGTACATTGTAAGGAATGTGACCGTCCGATGCAGATCCGTACCGGAACAACGGGTGTATTCCTGGGTTGTTCGGGTTATAACCTGCCACCCAAAGAACGTTGTAAAGGCACGCTAAACCTGACTCCGGTTGAATCTCTGGCAGCTTTGTCAGATGATGATGCGGCAGAAACTGCAGACCTGATGTCAAAAAAACGTTGTCCAGTCTGTGGCACTGCAATGGACAGCTATGTGATTGATGGCGGTCGTAAACTGCATATCTGCGGAAACAACCCGGATTGTGATGGTTATGAGCTGGAAGAAGGCGAGTTCAAGATCAAGGGCTATGATGGTCCGAGCATTCCATGTGATAAATGTGATGGTGAAATGCAGCTGAAGACGGGTCGTTTTGGTCCATACTTTGCCTGCACCAGCTGTGAGAATACCCGTAAAGTTCTGAAAAATGGTCAGCCTGCGCCACCACGCGTTGATCCGATCAAGATGGAACATCTGCGTTCCACCAAGCATGACGATTTCTTTGTGCTGCGTGACGGTGCAGCCGGTTTGTTCCTGGCAGCAAGCAAGTTTCCGAAAGTCCGTGAAACCCGGGCACCGAAAGTGGCAGAATTGCGTACCGTGGCCGACCAGCTCGACCCGAAATACCAGTTTATCTTGCAGGCACCGGATGTTGATCCTGAAGGGAATCCAACGCTGGTGAAATTTAGCCGTAAGAACCAGTCACAATATATTGGTTCAGAAAATGCTGAAGGCAAGCAGACCAAATGGTCTCTGGTTTATCAGGACGGAAAATGGGTGGAAGCCTAAACTTCAAGATTGAAAAAATGCTGACGAAAGTCGGCATTTTTTATGTCAGAATCATTTATAGAAAAAATTAAAAATAATATTTTGGGGTAAATGTGGATATTCAGACCAAAAAGTTTGCTGTATTAATTGATGCCGATAATTCTTCCATCAATGCGATTTCATCAGTCTTGGAAGAAGTTGCGAAATATGGCATTGCCAGTGTCAAACGTGTGTATGGGGACTGGAGCAGCGAAACTTTAAAGAAATGGCGAGATGTGCTACTTCCACTTGCTATTACTCCGGTACAACAATTCGCCTATACCAAGGGTAAAGATGCCACGGATATGATCCTGATTATTGATGCCATGGACTTGTTATATGCAGGTGCTTTGGATGGTTTCTGTATCGTCTCCAGTGATAGTGATTTTACCCCCTTAGCCTCAAGAATCCGTGAAAATGGCTTGAGTGTGTATGGTTTTGGAAAGAAAACGACTCCAGAAGCTTTTAAAAAAGCATGTGATAAGTTTATTTATGTGGAAAACTTGATTGCAGACATTGACATCAAGCAGCAGGAAGAGGATGAACTCGCTAATACTTCCCCGAAGAAAGGAGTAAGCTCTGACAAATCTTTAGACCATAAGATGGTGACTCCACCTAAGGAAAATTCAAATCTTCCTGAAGGGATGGATCGGGCTACGCTGAATCTGATTTATAAAGCTGTAAAAGATAATGCGGATGAAAATGGTTGGGCGAATTTAAGTATGGTCGGGCAGTATATCAGTGCAGTAAAACCTGATTTTGATTCTCGTAACTATGGTAGAGCCAAATTGTCAGGTTTAATTAAAACTCTAAATCTTTTTGAAACCAAGATTGAAATGAGCCAGATGTATTTAAGAAAAATAAAAAAACAGAGCGTGTAACTGCCATGTGGAAAAAGATTCGGATTCTGATTTTATTAATCATCTTGTTGATTGTTGCAGTCAATGCCTATCGGGACCAAAATCAGAACTGGTCCAAACCGGTTATGGTGTTGCTACATCCGATTAATGCCGATGGATTGCCGACCACACAGCAATATATCCAGCAACTGTCGGGTCAGGACTTGAATGGAGCCAGGGAATATCTGGAAAAAGCCGCGCAGCAATATCGTGATCAGCCAACTTATTTTTATTTTAATTTAGGCCGTGAACTTAAAGCTTTACCACCGAAAGTCCCTGAGCAGGCCTCACTCATCGATACCGTTTTATGGAGTTTGAAATTCCGTTTTTATGCCTGGAAACAGCATCAAAGTGCTGACGGTTCACCTAGTGTGACTTTATATTTAAATTATTATGATCCTGCACAAACCAAACAATTAAAGCATTCAACTGCCTTGCAAAAAGGCCGGATTGGATCAGTCAATTTATTTGCCTCCAAAAAACAGGCTGAACAGAATAAAATTGTCTTGGTACATGAGTTGCTGCATGCTTTTGGGGCCTCGGACAAATATGATTTAGCGACAGGACAGCCGCTTTATCCGGTGGGTTATGCATTTCCAGATCAGCAACCTTTGTTTCCGCAAGCCAAAGCAGAGCTGATGGCAGGTCATATTCCCACTTCTCAAACGACCAGCAAAATGCCAGATAGCCTGGAACAGACACTAATTAATGCGATTACAGCCATTGAACTTGGGTGGAAAGAATAACAGCATCCTTGTCACTGACCTCATAGCTGTTGTCAGCTTGAAGTCATGACATGAAAGCTGCATTTTTTATACAGTATGGTCAATTGAATCGCTTAAGATAAATTAAACGAACAGCATCAAGAAGAATAAAAATGAAAACAGTAGGTAATGACCTTGTATTCGATTCCTTACATCGAAACCGGAAATGGTATCTGGCCTTTGGTATCTTGCTGGTTATTTTTGGTTTGATTTTAATGGCGACCTTACCTGTGGCAACCTTATCTGCAGTATTCATTTTCGGCGTACTGATGATGGTCGGTGGGGTCTTACATATTATCGCATCCTTCAAGATTTTTGAGGGCGGTATGCGCTGGTTCTGGGCCTTATTTGGCTTGCTGTATTTAATTGCCGGATACTTTGCTTTTACCACGCCCGTGCAAACCGCGATCGTTCTAACCAATGTTCTGGCCATTATCCTGATTATTGCAGGAGTCATCCGCTTGATAAATGCCTTTGTATTCCGGCCAACGGCGGGATGGGGCTGGATCCTGTTTTCCGGCATACTGACTCTCCTGGCTGGAATCATGATCTTGCGAACACCAGATGCTCCGTTCTGGGTGTTGGGCTTATTTCTAGCCGTTGATATTTTATTTCAGGGTATTAACTACCTGATGCTTGCTTCCTATATTCGCCGTGAGGTTCCGAAAAGTTCATCTAAGGTTTAATCTTTTGTTTTAAGAGCATTATATACACTCTTTTTGATACTGTAGAGATACCAAAAAGAGTGATCGTTTCTATGTCAAAAATCTTTGTTCTTGCACCAGATGCCTTTAAAGAAAGTATGAGTGCTGAACAGGCCTGTCAGGCCATGCAGCGGGGTATCCAGAAAGTCATTCCGGATGCCTGTATCATACAGGTACCGATGGCTGATGGTGGTGAAGGAACTGTCGATGCGCTAATTTCAAGCCTAAGGGGTCAGCAAATCCCATGCGAAGTGACCGGGCCACTGCCTGAACAACGTATCCATACCTATTGGGGTTTAATGGATGCAGGTCAAACCGCCGTGATTGAAATGGCCAAGGCCAATGGCATTCATTTATTACCGCCTTCACAGCGTAATCCGATGCTCACGTCAACCTATGGCACAGGAGAGATGATTAAACAGGCATTGGATCTGGGAGTGAAAAAAATCATCATTGGACTGGGTGGCAGTATTACTAATGATGGTGGTGCCGGCATGGCACAGGCACTGGGCGTGCGGTTTTTAAATTATGTAGGTGAGCCAATTCGGGTCTGTGGTGGAAACTTATATCTGGTCAAATCAATGGATTTATCTGGACTGGATCCACGTTTAGCAGATACTGAAATAATCATTGCATCAGATGTCAATAATCCACTGCGTGGACCACATGGCGCATCAATAATCTTTGGACCGCAAAAAGGGGCAATGCCTGAAATGGTCAAGCAGCTGGATCAAAACCTCGGTCATTTTGCCGATGTAGTCGCTGGGCAGATTGGCCGTGATCATCGTCATGTTGCAGGCGCGGGTGCAGCCGGTGGACTGGGTTTTGGTTTAATGGCATTTACCGCTGCCTCTATTCGGTCCGGGGTGGAACTGATGATTGAACAGGTTAAACTGAGCGAGAAAATAGCTCAGGCAGATTATGTCCTGACCGGTGAAGGTAAAATTGATAGTCAAACATCTTTGGGCAAAACCCCTTTTGGGGTGGCACAGCTCGCCAGGCAGTTTAATAAACCGGTAATCGCTTTTGCGGGTCTAGTCGGTGAAGGAATTGAGGATCTGTTTGAATCAGGATTTAGCCAGATTATTGGTATTAATCCACCAGATTGTCCTTTAGAGGAAGCCTTAAAAAATGCAGAAATGAACTTGGAGAAAGCTGTCGCTGAGATAGTCAAAAATCTTTTGACAGAGTGAAAGTATTTCTCTCTCCTGCAATCCAGCACGCTTCATTATCAGGTAATAAATCAAGAAATAAAATTGGAGACAGTGTCAGGACAACTGAAAAGCCATAATTCTGGAAGCGATCTGTTAAACTATATACATCCACAAAATGATGAGTGAAAATGAGTTTAGCCACCCTGATTGATGAATTAAACCCCCAACAAAAGCAAGCAGCGACCACAGAAGCAAAACACAGTTTGGTGCTGGCCGGGGCAGGTTGTGGCAAAACCAAGACCATCGTGGCACGCGCAGCTTACTTGATTGAACAGGGCGTGCCTGCCAACCAGATTCAGATTCTGACCTTTACCCGCCGGGCTGCCAGTGAAATTGTGGCGCGTGTCGAACTGGCACTTGGTGAAGAAGCCAAGGGACTGCGGGCCTCGACCTTTCATACCTTCTGTATGTATCTGCTGCGCCGTATTCCGAAAGCTTTTGGTCTGGAACAGTTTTCGATTATTGATCGTGATGATCAGCTGATGATGTTCCGCCTGATTCGCGGTCGTGATGACAGGAAGAACCCCAATCATTTGCCTAAGCCTCAGGAATTATGTGATTTGTATTCCTTTGCACGGAACACCCGGCAAAAACTCAGTCTGGCGCTGGAAAAACAGATGCCGGAATATCTGGCCTTAAAGGACCAGATTGCCGAAATCATGAAAGAATATGAAGCACGTAAGCAGGCGCGAAGTTTTCTGGATTATGACGATATTCTGGCGATAGTTGCCACGGCGCTGGCACAGTCCGAAGGTCTGATCGACTATGTCGCTTCTATATGCCGACATATGCTGGTGGATGAAATGCAGGATACCAATCCATTGCAATGGGCTTTGCTGGAGCCACTCAAAGACCGGATCAGCCTGTTCTGTGTCGGTGATGATGCCCAGTCGATTTATGGCTTTCGTGGTGCAGACTTTGAAAATATTCACCATTTCAAAGAACGTGTGCCAGATGCGCAAATTTTTAAATTAGAAAAAAACTACCGCTCGACGCAGGAAATTCTGGATCTGTCCAACTGGCTGCTCGATCAGTCTGAAATCAAATATGATAAACGTCTGGAAGCGTATCGCGGAGAAGGCATTAAGCCGCGTATGCATATCTTCCCGAATGAGTTTGATGAAGCCAAATGGATTGCGATTGATATTAAAGAACGCCATTATCTGCAAGGCAGCAAATGGGGCGAGCATATGGTGCTGGTTCGTTCCAGCTTTGCCGCACGGCATATTGAAGCAGCCTGTATTGCAGCCAATGTACCGTATCGCTTTATTGGTGGCATGAAGCTGCTGGAAACGGCGCATGTCAAAGATTTGCTCAGCATGCTGCGGGTGGTCGCCAATCCATTGGATGATATTGCCTGGATGCGTTTCTTAACCCTGTGGAATGGTGTAGGTGATGTGGGTGCCAGCAAGCTGTCACAGCAGCTATTGGCTGAACCTGAAATGGATCAGATTGCAAAGAAATTAGAACAGTTTGGCAAGATACCGCTAGAAACCATTCTGATTATGCAGCAGATGAATGTGCTCCAAGGCGAAGTGCAAGCCTGTGTCAGTCTTGCGATTCAGGCGATTGAATCTCAGTTGGCGGAAAACTATAAAAAGGACTGGTCACGTCGCCAGAGTGATTTTGAACTGGTCAAACAGCTGGCGTCCAAGCATTCGCAGCTGAGTGAATTTTTAGAGGAATATGTACTGGATCCGGTGTCAATCTCGGAAATTGAACGTCAGTCCGATCATGATGTGGTGACGCTGATTACCATTCACTCAGCCAAAGGCACCGAGCAAAATGTATGTTATGTAGCCAATGTCACGCCGGGGAATTATCCGCATGCACGTGCCCAAGGTGATTTTGATGATGTCGAAGAAGAGCGTCGTGTGCTGTATGTAGCATTGACCCGGGCAAAAAATGAATTGATTCTGACCAAACAGAACCTGAATCATTGGGCGCGGGAAACGGTCGATGAGCAGGGGCGTAAAGTCGAGAGCTATTTCCTGAATGATCTTACCCGGCAGTTCTGCACCACGGAAACTCATTACAAAACCCGGCAGCAAACCGTCAAAAGTGCCTTGATTGAACGCAAGTCGATTAATTTAGATTTTGGCATTGATCTCGATTAAACTATAGCAAAGTTGTTTCATGCAAAAAGTAGAGTAGGCGCGTGCTTTTTGATATTTTTTGCCTATCTTCTTAAGGTTATTAGATGAAAATTTTAGTTCGTAATTTAGAACGTACAGTCACAGAAGCCGAATTGCTGAAACTGTTCCAGGAATACGGCACAGTAGAAAACTGTACTTTGGTGCTGGATGCTGAAACTGGTAAATCTAAAGGCTTCGCCTTTGTAGAAATGCCACATGGTCGTGAAGCAGTTAAAGCGATCAAAGGCTTGAATACCTTACGCTTACATGGCACAGGTATTCGTGTCAAACAGGCTGAAGAAAAGCCACAGGCGTAAATAGAAAAAGGAGCAGATGATGCTCCTTTTTTATGGCTGTAATTTAGGATATTTCAATTTGCTCAGTGGGCTTAATGCTTTGAAGTCGGATCTGGATGAATTCAGTTTAAACATCTTTTGATTGCGAAATGCAGGCGAACCTTTTACTTTATAAAAGCCAAAATTTGTTTTAACCCTTAGGAAATCTCGATGACCCGTGTTGCTCGCTATCATGCGGACCGTACCAATCAAAAACTGTATTTTGCCCGTCTTTCCTGCCAGCAGGCAGAGCAAACCGAACATGTACAACAGGCTCAAGCACAGCGTGAGGCAACTGTTTTTCATTTGCATGGTGCCTTGTTAGCATTTTTACAGGAACTGGTACGTTACTATCGCCTGAATGATCCTAATCCAACCCTCAAATCAATTGAAGAACTGATGGCGGCCAAAGGCCAGATTTCGCCAGAAGTCACTGTGCTACAGCATTTATCTAAAAGCGGTTTCATTGCTGAACTGAAACGCGCCTATCGTTTATGCCAGTATGCGCCAGAACCAAGTACCCCAGAACCTGAAGACGAAACTTCTTCAAATCTCATCATTAAAGTCACACAGTCTCCACAAGCATGGTTACCTGATACTGCTATATTAAGAGAGTGGCATCGTGACCTGACCCAATTAATTGATGGGTTTCGTAATGAGATGATTGAATTTTAATCAGATCGGCTGTACTTGAAATTACAATTTTTAACCCTATATCAATTACTCTAATGATGCAAAGTGCATTCAGCTCTTTGCCGCCATGTTGAACGTGGAGGATATATGTCTATAGAACAGTTGAAAGACTTATTTGGTAATCAAGACGCGATTTTAGAACTCGTTCAACTTGAAGGTGGCGCATTGGCTTTACGCAATGCAGGTTCACATAAACAGCCTTTGGTGATGATTCAGTTTAATGACGAGGTAAAAGCTCTACTTGGAGAGCAGACTCCTTTTGTTGCGCAGCAGATGATTCAGGCGGCCTTATATGGCTTGCTGGAACAGCAGGTCAATGAATGGCAGGCTGAGGTTGTGGATGAAGAGCCAAAGTATATGAGTTAATCGTTAAAACCCATTTAAAAAGCACACGATCAGTGTGCTTTTTTGGTTTTATCAGAAATGCAGTGATGCGGATTTATAAGTACAAGAAAGAGCTTCAGTGCCTGCTTTCCTATAAAAAAGTTGCCGGATCTGGCAACTTTTTTATAGGGAGGAATTCAAAGAAAAATTTTAATGAGAAGGCGTATGCTGATGCGCGATTTCAATCTGGTTTAAAATATGATTACTCATATTTTTTGCCATTTCCTCTTTGGCATAATATACCTCACCAATATTATCCCGACGGATCGCTTCAGCTTCTTCCTTACTTTCTGCACAGACCAGTACTTGAATTTGCGGATTCAAAGTCTTGGCAATGTCGACAATTTTATGGATATCGATAATATCCATAGGGGAAATGACCAGTAAGCGCGCGTGCTGAATATGCGCCTGAATGAGAACGCCAGCTTCAGTGGCAATACCGGAAACCGCAGCAATACCTTTTTTACGCAGATTTTCTACGATGTCACGGTTTTCTTCGGCAATCACCACCTTGATGTTCTCTTCCATCAATGACCGGGTAATACGCCTCCCAACCTCACCATGGCCAATAATCACCACCTGATCGCGCAAATAATCTTGTGAAACTTCATCGGGTAACATCGCCAGTGGGTCACCACTGCGTTCCAGTAAGCGGGCCAAAGTTGAACGCTCCCGGATCCATTTTTGTACGGGTTCAATCGCAGAGAAAACGAAAGAGTTGAGGGTGATTGAAATCAAGGCACCTGCCAGAATCAGGTTTTGTCCTTCTAACGATAGCAGGTTAAGGGATACACCAAGCGCAGCCAGAATAAAGGAGAACTCACCAATCTGTGCCAGCGAAGCACCGACGGTCAAAGCCGTATTGATCGGATAACGAAAGAACAGTACCAGTGCCATGGCTGCAATAGTCTTACCAATCATGATAATGCCCACTACTGCCAGTACATGTAAGGGCTGTTCCAGCAAGATGCGCGGATCAAACAGCATGCCGACGGAGACAAAGAATAAAATCGAGAAAACTTCACGCAGTGGCAAAGTTTCCTCTTCGGCGCGATGACTGAAATCAGACTCTTTTACCACCATACCGGCAAAAAACGCACCCAGAGCCATAGAAACGCCAAAAATCTTGTAAGCGCCGAAGGCGATAGAAACAGCAGCAGCCACCACGGTTAAGGTGAACAGCTCACGTGAACCAAGACGTGCCACTACCTGTATGATCATTGGAATCAAGCGCTTACCAATAATCAGCATGAAGGCAATAAAGCCTGCGACTTTAAGTAGGGTAATGCCTAAGGTGAGCCAGATATTTTCATCGCTTGCACCTTCCAGGGCCTGACCACCGAGTAGCACTGCAGTCGCAGGTAACAAGACCAGCGCCAATACCATCACCAGATCTTCGACCAGTAACCAGCCAACTGCAATTCGGCCATTGATCGAATCCAGCAGGCCACGATCTCCGAGCGCTTTGAGTAGAACCACGGTACTGGCACAGGACAGGCTTAGGCCGAAGACCAGCGCTGAACCAAAGCTCCACCCCCACAGCATCGAAACTCCGACCCCGAGCAAGGTGGCAACTGCAATCTGTAAAATCGCACCAGGCAGGGCAATCCGGCGTACCTGCATCAGATCGTTCAGAGAGAAATGCATCCCGACACCAAACATCAGGAACATGACGCCTAGTTCTGCCAACTGGTTGGCCAGATGAATATCACCGACCACACCCGGCGTATGAGGACTAATCAGCACACCGGCAATCAAATAGCCGATCAAAGGGGGAAGACGCAGCCGTGCTGCGAGATAGCCAAAGACTAAAGCTAAGCCAAAACCAACAGCGAGTAATATAATGAGCTCTACATCATGTGGCACTAAATACTCCTTTAGTTAGGTTTATTGGGAAATAAGCACAAAAAATGCCAAAACATTCAGAAAGTTTATCAAGCCGGATAAAAAAAGTGCAAAAAAAAACGACCTGAAAAGGCCGCTTTTTTAAAGAAACTAAAATTATTTGATTTTAGCTTCTTTGAAGATTACGTGTTGACGGATTTTTGGATCAAATTTTTTGATTTCCATTTTTTCCGGCATAGTACGTTTGTTCTTAGTCGTGGTATAGAAATAACCTGTACCAGCTGAAGAAACTAAGCGAATTTTATCACGCATGGTTCAGACTCCTTAGATCTTTTGACCTTGAGCACGCAGGTCAGCAACAACCTTTTCAATGCCCAATTTGTCGATAATACGCATACCTTTAGTGGTTAAACGAAGACGTACAAAACGTTTTTCGCTTTCTAACCAGAAACGGTGGTGGTGCAGGTTCGGCTCGAACCGGCGCTTAGTTTTGTTGTTGGCGTGTGAGACGTTGTTACCAACGACTGGACGCTTGCCGGTAACTTGGCAAACCTTAGACATGGTGTAACTCCATTGATTTAGCCAACAGCAAATCTGTATGGCCAGTCAAAAATAAACGGATTGAAATCATTCAAGGGGCGTTTTATATCAAAAATGCGCTTAAAAGACAAGCGATTTCCGTCAAAACGCGGCACGAACTATGTCGATAGCTCATGCCTTGATCATTTAGCGGAGAAGGGTCTTCGAAATCAGCTTGTGAATCGGTTTATTGAACGGCGGCAGAATGTATTTCAAGCTATACAGCTTTGGATTCGACATTACTGAGCGTTCATGCGACAAACTGAAGAAGCCCTCTGGGCCGTGGTATTTACCCATACCTGATGCACCGACACCCCCAAATGGTAAGTCGTCCTGTGCAACATGGGTCAGTACCGTATTTTGCCCAAAATGCCCTGAATGGGTACGCTGTGCGACATAATCAGCACGCGCCTGATCAAAGTCGAAGTAGTATAAAGCAAGTGGACGCGGACGGCTATTAATAAAGTCGATGACATCATCAATTTGATCATATTCCATGATTGGAAGCAGTGGGCCAAAGATTTCATGCTGCATGATCTGCATCATTGGAGTGACATTGGTCACGATGGTCGGTGCAATCTTGCGCAGATCAGCCGAATTTTCACTGCGCGGATTAATTTCAATGACTTGCGCACCCTGCTCGCGTGCATCATCCAGATAACCTTGCAGACGATTATATTGTTTGTCATTGATAATCGAAGTGTAATCCTGGTTATGGGTGATATCCGGATACATGCTTTCTACGCAAGCCTTAAAATGATCAATAAATTCAGCCGTCTTGCCACGTGGCAGGAACATATAGTCGGGTGCCACACAGGTCTGGCCAGCATTCCAGAGCTTGCCAACGGCGACACGCTGAGCCACATCACGCAGATCAATGGATGGATGCACCAGTACCGGTGATTTACCACCGAGTTCCAGAATCACTGGCACCAGATTTTCGGCAGCCGCCGCCATCACGGTTTTACCGACTGCCGTCGAGCCGGTGAAAATTAACTTATCGAACGGCAAACGGCAGAATGCATCCGAGATGACACCGCCACCATTCACCACCGCGACCAATTCTTTCGGAAAGGCTTCGGCCAGGGCTTTTTCCAGCACTGCACCAAAGGCAGCCGATGCACTGGAAATCTTGATCATGGCATGGTTACCTGCAGCCAGAGCGCAGATCAGCGGACCGATAGACAGTAGTAGCGGATAGTTCCACGGTGCAATAATTCCGACTACGCCCAAAGGCTGATATTGTACCCATGCTTTGGCTGGCTGGTGAATAATGCCGACATGACGTTTGGAGGGTTTCATCCAGCGGGTCAGGTTTTTACTGTAATATTTGACATGTTCCAGACAGGTGAGCAGTTCACCAATTTTGGTTTCCCCGATCGAACGGTTACCATAGTCCTGATTAATTGCTTCAGCAAATTGATCTTGATACTTAACTAAGATACGCTTAAGCCGAGCTAAACGATCGATACGTTCCTTTGCAGTTGGCAGAGGGTAGTGTAAGTAAGCGTGTTTTTGTTGTGCCAAGACTTCATTGAGGTACTGGCTATCAAAGAAATGTGGTGTCATTGATGTTGTTTTTGTGTGACTGTTCATGCCGCACTACCATATTCAAAAATCGATTAATTAATTTTTAGAGCAAATACTCTAATTAGTCAAGTGACTTTGTGTGTTAGCCTGCTAATGCACGAACTGAATGGTTATTTTAGGATGTCCCAAACCAAAACCTTAAAAACTAAAGAGCGTATCTTGCAGCTTAGTTTGCAGCTGTTTAATGAGCGTGGCGAACGGTCCGTCACCACCAATCACATTGCGGCTGAACTCGGCATGAGCCCAGGCAACCTGTATTATCATTTCCGCAATAAAAATGAAATTATTAAAGAATTGATGGAACAGTACCAGCAGCAAACGCTAGAGATGCTGGCCTTGCCAGATGACCGTGCGCTGGACGCCAATGACAAGGTACATTACTTTCAGGTACTGAGTAGTCAGCTATGGGCTTATCGTTTCCTGCATCGGGATGTCTATCATCTGGTAGAAAATAACGAAGATTTTCGCAAGTTGTATCCCCGCTTTGCCGGACAGGTGATGCAGCAGGGCCAGAAAATCTATAAAGGCTTTGTCAATGCAGGCTTGATGGAAATGACCGATTCAGAAATTGAAGCCCTGATCATCAACCTATGGATTGTACTGACCAACTGGACCAACTTCCTGTATATGTCAGGCCATCTGACCGATTCCAATACGCTGGAAGAAAAATGGGTCTGGCAGGCACTGCGCCAGATGGTATTCCTGGAAGGGGCCTATTTGCGTGGCGAAAGTCGTCAAACCTATGAAGGTTTATTGAATAGTCTGGGCTCTTCCGAACTTTTTGCCAGCCTGTCGGCTGCTAAAGATGCTGAATCTGAACAAACTATTCAGAATATCCAAGAAACGCGCTAGAATACTCGGCTTATTTTTTAATTTAACTGATTAGTGACTTAAACCAACATGAATATGACGACTGCTAACACCGCACGTTTATTGATTACTTGTGAAGACAAGCCGGGCATCGTGCAGGCTGTTTCAAGCTTCTTGTATCATCAAGGTGCTAACATTACTGCGCTTGACCAATATGCGACAGCAGCGCAGGGCGGACGTTATTTCATGCGCGTTGAATTTGAATTAGATAATCTTCAAAGTCGCAAAGAAAGCATTATCCAGACTTTTGCAGCGAATGTAGCGGAACGCTATAGCATGCAATGGCGTCTGGCTCTGGTCAGTGATGTGAAGAAAGTCGGTATTCTGGTGTCCAAGGTTGATCATGCCTTGCTGGAACTGTTATGGCGTCATGCACGTGGTGGTTTACCTTGTGAAATTACCAAAGTGGTATCGAATCACGAGACCTTACGCGAAGCAGTTGAAAACTTTGGTATTCCATTTGAAGTGGTGCCAGTAACCAAAGACAACAAGCGTGAGGCTTATGAAGAAATTGACCAGTTGATGCAGGGCAATGACCTGTTGGTACTGGCGCGTTATATGCAGATTCTGGATGAAGAGTTTGTCAGCAAGTGGGAAATGAAAGTGATCAATATCCACCATTCATTCCTGCCAGCTTTCGTGGGTGCCAATCCGTACAAGCAGGCTTATGACAAGGGTGTCAAACTGATTGGTGCAACTGCCCACTATGTGACAGCTGATCTGGATCAGGGGCCAATCATCGAGCAGGATGTGGAGCGCGTGAACCATGACTTTACTGTTGAACAGTTACGTGAACTGGGTCAGGATGTAGAGCGTAATGTATTGGCCCGTGCGGTCAGATGGCATCTGGAAGACCGTATTATTGTCGATGGTAACAAGACTGTCGTGTTCCAATAAGACTTGCATTGGATTTTAAAAAGGCATACTTTTAGTGTGCCTTTTTTTGTTTTGATGCAAAAAAAACAGTCAAAGCTAAGATTAGCAGTTGCAAATGAAAACACTTCTCATTTATTATTGCCATACTTTAATTGTGCTAACCGATGAGCTTGATAGTTTGTTTCACATCATCTCCTCAAGGTAATAGATTTAATGAGTCAAGTTGCTGCGCCCCAAATGCCTACACCGCCGAATCAGATGAAAAAGAAAGTCATCTCTATCGTTGCGGCTGTACTTGTTGGGCATGTGGGTGTGTTATATGCGATCAGCCAGATGCAAGCGCCTGAACTGACACCCATTGATAAGCAGCCCTTAAAAGTGCGCTTTGTCAAACTTCAGGAAGCACCGAAACCTTTACCGCCAAAGCCAAAGGCCGAGCCACAAAAAGAGCCACCTAAGCCTAAAAAAGAAGTCAAAATTGTAGAAAAACCGCTGCCACCGCCACCCAAAAAAGTAGAAAAAATTGAACAGGTGAAAAAGGTGGAAGCGCCTAAAGTAGTTACAGCACCGCCAGTTGAAGCAAAACCGGCTCCGGCTCCGGTAGTGCCAACCGTGGTCACTGAAACTAAAGTAAAACCGGCACCCGCTCCAGTTGCACCACCTGCACCTGTGGCGCCCCCTGCACCTGCTGCACCTCCATCACCGAAAAGTGTATCGATTGGCGGAGGTGTTTCTTGGCAGCGTTCACCGAAAGTTTCATTATCTTCGAGTGAATTAAAATCAGCCTGTTCGCTGGTAGTGGACGTGGCAGCAAATGAACAGGGCAAAGTGGTCTCCGCGACTGCACGAAACTCAGATTGTAGCCCGGCAGTAACGCGCAAAGTAGAAGCAGCGGTACGTCGTGCACAACTCACCAAATATGTTGAAAATGGTGTGGCTTATCCAACCCGTGTGGAACAGCCTTTCGATTTTCAGGTTAAATAACGGCTAACCCATTAGGAGTTCGAATATGAACTTTTCAGTTTATTGGCAACACGCTGATGCAGTCAGTAAAACGCTGTATTTCGTGTTATTGGCAATGTCGATTGCGACATGGACCATTTTTGTGCTTCGTTTGATGGGCACTCGCCAATTGAAACAGATTGCCTATGCTCAGTTATCTCAGGCATTGGAAAAACTGAAAACCAAACTGGCTCCTTTGGGCTTTGAACAGCGTAAGGCAGTGGCAGAACAGGCGCTGTTACGCCAGATTTCAGCAGAGAAAGCCAATGCCGAAAAAGGTGTATCGGTTCTTGGTACAATTGCTTCAATTTCACCTTTTGTCGGTTTGTTCGGTACGGTATGGGGAATTTTCCATGCGCTGGTTGCGGTTGGTAAAAGTGGTCAGGCTGGCCTTGCACAAGTAGCAACCCCAGTCGGTGAGGCCTTGATTATGACCGGATTGGGTCTGGCCGTCGCGATTCCTGCGGTACTGGCATATAACATCTGTGTGCGTATGAATCGTGGCCTGGCACATGAACTGCAAGATCAGGCGCATGGTCTGTTGATTGATACCATGCTGCAACAGGAATCTGCTGCAAAAAAATCTGATGCGCAGATTACGCAACAAAGTTTCGTGGGAGGTCAAGCTTAATGGCTTTTCAACTGGGTGAAGACAACGATGTAGGCATGAATGAGATGAACCTCATTCCACTCATCGACATTATGTTGGTATTGATGATCATCTTTCTGGTGACAGCGACCGTTGCGAACCCGTCAATTCCATTAACCTTGCCACAAACTACTGCGGAAATTATCGATCTGCCGCCTGAAAATGTCACGATTAGCATCAATGCAGAAGGTGACATTGCCTGGAATGCCGATGTACTGACGCTAGAGCAGCTTGAAACCCGCTTCAATGAAGCCGGACAGTCTGAACGTCAGCCGACGATTGTGCTGAAAGCAGATAAAGAATCACGTTATGATACGGTGGCGCAAGTCATGTCGCGCGCGAGTGGAGCCGGACTCAGCGATATTGCTTTTGCAACTGATAACTAAGATTCAGTAAGTAAAAAAAGCGACTGATTGCAGTCGCTTTTTTTATGCCTATTTTTCATGAAACTTAATGAGTTTTTAACAAGGTTGTAAACTTGCTGCGTAATTTGTTCAATTTTGGCGGAATGGCAAAATTGCAATAGCCTTGAGTGGGATTCTTGGCAAAGAAGTTCTGATGATATTCTTCTGCAGGATAAAAAGTCGGGGCAGGGCTGACTTCAGTCACGATATTGATGCCATCGGCTTTCAGGGCATCAATCGCCTGCTGTGCCTGTTGTTGTTGCTCATCATTCAAATAAAAAATCACAGAACGATATTGGGTGCCAACGTCATTGCCCTGACGGTTCAAGGTTGTTGGATCATGGGTTGCAAAAAATACATCAAGTAACTGTGTATAACTGATCTGGTTTTCATCGAAATCGATCAGAATCACTTCAGCATGTCCGGTTTCACCCTCGCACACGTCATCATAATTGGGATTAGTTGTATGACCACCTGCATAGCCACTTAGAACCCGCTGAACTCCCTGGATTTGTAAAAATACCGCCTCGGTACACCAAAAGCATCCACCACCGAAAAGTGCTTGTTGCATGGTTGATTCCTCATTCAATTGAAATAGGCTGATGGTTTAATTCTAGCCCACCAGTATGAAAGATAAAAAAGCCTGTAAATGCAGGCTTTTTGTAGGAGGCTTATTAGCGTGGCTGAACCGCATTTTCCAGCTGGATTAACAAGTTGCCATGTCGATCCAACAGTTTCAATGTTTTTCCATATACTTGATAATGCGTCACTTTGCTTAAAGCTTCATTAAATTTTTGATCTAGCTGACCATTATTCATACAGGCCATGCGTGTAGTGGCCATTTGACTCAGATTCAAGGTGTCTTTACCTGCTATATAGCTACCCATGATCCGGTTACAGCCATCTGAACCTGAAACACGCTGGGTGCTGGCATCAAATTGCAGGCTTGGAATATTGCTTGCTGCTGGTACTGTTTTGATTTCAGTATTGCCAATCTGGGTCGCAATCCAGGTACGATTCTGCAAAAGTTGTAAATGATTCGCGGTTTGTGTGGTGGCGGTAGATGGGACAGTTTCACAACCCATGACCGTTAAGACCGAACCTAAAATGGCGATGGCAGTTAATTTTTTTAGCATGAGAGATACCCTGATCATAGATTAGCCATTTGTATCTAAACAAAAAAATGATTAAGGTTCCAGTTGATTTTGTATCTTTATTGAAGTGGATATTACTGTAGAGTTATCACATGTCTGGTTTTGGCAGGCCCTGCCGGATCAGATGTGAATAATCCTGACTGGACAGCTCGGCGGTCTGTTTCACCCGTGGATTAACGTGTGCTCGCTGATACCAGGTATGCATATCCCAGGACTGATCCAGTACTTTCAGATCATAAAGATAGTTCGGTAAATAGCCGGAGGCAAGTAACCGATAATCTGAGGGCAATTGTTGTTGCGAAACTGCCTGCACCATATCAAAGACCAGCGTAGTACAGTTACTGGTCAGGGTATTGTACCATTTCGGCTGTTTGGCCAGTGCATCGACCTGATGGAGATATTCCACAAATAATGCTTTGGCTTG
This sequence comes from Acinetobacter sp. SFD, assembly GCF_001647575.1. Classification (NCBI taxonomy): domain Bacteria; kingdom Pseudomonadati; phylum Pseudomonadota; class Gammaproteobacteria; order Moraxellales; family Moraxellaceae; genus Acinetobacter; species Acinetobacter sp. SFD. The sequence continues at coordinate 456,802 of NZ_LSZJ01000001.1, read as the reverse complement.
AGCTTGTGGCATCTTTACCGGAAAGAAATAGACCTGTTCGCCGCGGACATTGCTGCGAGTATAAATAATATCCTTTTCGTCCGATGCTACCAGATTCAGTTCGTATTTTCGGAAAAAACCACCTATCGCTGAAAAATTCTCATTCTTCTCCTTGCGGATTTCAATTGAAAAGGTGAGTGGCTTTTGATTAGCAAAATCGAAGCTGACCAGAGTATGAGCAATTTTTGGTCCCATCCAGTAAGACGTGATGATATTCACTCCGGTAATCTGGTTCAGATCAAAACTGCGGCTTTCCCAGCGCTCAGTATAGCGGCCATCCGGTTGCCAGTCGAAATTACGGATATTGTGCAGGGTGACCAGATTGCCTCGCTGTTCATAGGAGAGCAGCCTGGAAACTTCAGGGTTCCAGTCACGATCCTGACGTGGCTCCATGCTGAAGTAAGCCAACAAGCTGAACAGAAAGGCCAGCAGATAGAGTACGGTATCCACCTGGCGGGAAATCAGATGCCGAGTAAAATAAATTCCGAGGACGACCAGTGCAAATGTGAGCCAAAGACCTATCAGAATTATGCTGCCAATTTTACCCACAGGCTGTTGTACCCAGAGCATCAGGCTTAACCACAAGCTTGAACCCAGGACAAATAAACTAAACAGACTGCCGAGTAACCACAGGCTCCAATGCTTTTCCGGTTTTTTGCGTCCTTGCATGCTCAATCTTTTATAGAAAATAGGCTTTATTTTCTGTATGTTGCGAACTCAAATGCAATACCGGTTTTGTCATCAATATGTTGTTCTGATGCAACTTTTTCAAACTCGGCCGGAATCTCCGGGTAATAGGCATGACCTTTTACATCAAGTTCGACATGGGTGAGTTCCAGACGATCAGCGATATCCAGGGTCTGTTTAAATATTTCGCCGCCGCCAATAATATAAATGGACTTCGGATTTTCCGAGGCTTTTACATCTGCTACAGCCTGGTTCAAGGCATCCTCAATCGTATGCGCAACTTTAGTGCCCTCAAAAGACCAGTCGGCATCCCGGGTAATCACCCAGTTCACACGTTTGGGCAGGGCACGGCCCATGGATTCAAGCGTTTTGCGACCCATCACAATTACGCCGCCCTGGGTGATTTCCTTAAAATGTTTAAGATCTGCTGAGATGTGCCAAGGCAGGTCATTGTCCTTGCCAATACAGCGCTGCTGATCCATTGCCACGACGTGTACAACTTCTAAATCTTGAAATGACATGTATTGAATCCTTCTCATCAAACCCAAAGTCCTTCGTTTAATATTTTACTTGTACGAAGGAAAGGTTAAAAATCTATATTGACTGCCTTTATGCTTTAGGCCCGGGAATATATTTGGAAAGGAAGAGAGGTCACGCATGGTAAAAGGCCTCTTCCTAGCCCTCTCTTGAGAGAGGGGGAACTTTATAATAAAGAATATTAAACAGCGACAGGTGCTTTGATGCCCGGATGTGATTCATAACCGACAACTTCAATATCTTCAAATTTAAAATCGAACAGGTCTTTGACTTCAGGGTTCAATTTTAACTGGCACAGGCCAAGTGGCTCACGACTTAATTGTAATTGTGCTTGTTCAAAGTGGTTGGCATATAAATGGGTATCGCCACCGGTCCAGACAAAATCACCGACGTCCAGATCACAGACCTGCGCAATCATATGCGTCAGCAGGGCATAGCTGGCAATATTAAACGGGACACCCAAAAACACATCGGCACTACGCTGGTACAGCTGGCAAGAGAGTTTGCCGTTATGCACAAAAAACTGGAACAGGGTATGACAGGGTGGTAATGCCACTTGCCCCGCTTCATTCGGATTCCAGCCAGAGACAATCAGACGACGTGAATTTGGATTGGTCTTGATTTCATTGATCAGCCATTGGATCTGGTCAAAACCGTCCTGTTTAAAGCTGCCATCTGGATTTTTGGTTGCGCCAAAGTTACGCCATTGATGACCATATACCGGACCAAGTTCGCCTTCAGGACGGCCAAAACGTGCTGTCTGTTCCGCAGTTGCCCATTCATCCCAGATCGTGACTTTGTTGTCCTGAAGATACTTTACATTGGTATCACCTTTCAGGAACCACAACAATTCAATCACGATAGAACGGAAATGAACTTTTTTGGTGGTGAGTAGGGGAAATCCCTTAGAAAGATCAAAGCGCATCTGATGACCAAATACCGAGCGTGTACCTGTTCCGGTACGGTCGCCTTTATCACCGCCGTGGTCGAGGATATGTTGTAGAAGGTCAAGATATTGGCGCATAGGTCTCTCTTAAAATTTGTTGAAAATTGCTTTTCTTTGAACTGAGCAACTCAAAATTGCGCTCATCATAACATTTTTTTTAGTACTTCCGCATAGCGATAAAACTGATTCAACCAGAGAGTAATCGCAGTAAAAAAGGCATCCTTGAGAGATGCCTTTGAATGGTCCAATTTATTTTGTTTAAGCAGTGGGTTGGCCCGTATGAACGGTATTAATCAGATCAGACAGGTCATAACCCAGTGATTCTGCATAGGCCAAATATTGCTGTTTGGTGGCTTCATCTAGCGTTGGTTTACGATGCAGTAGCCATAGATATTTCATATGCGGCTCCCCGACCAGAGCAGTTTCATACTGTTCATCCAGTTTGAGTACCCAGTAATCTCCTTTGGTAAAAGGCACCCAGCGCAAACCCTCAGGCAAGAAGCTGACTTCCAGCTTGCCATGCTCTGCATCAACAATGCTGGCCTCTCCAATTGCTTCATCCAGCTTTCCAACACCATCCAGACAACGGTTCTGGACCCGAACGGTACCATCTTCGTTCAGGCTATAAACTGCAGAAATATCAGTGCTGTCTTCAGGTTGGTGCTTCATCGGCAAACGCGCGATTTCATACCAGGTTCCTAAATAATGTTCCAGATCAAAATTAGAAACAGTAGCTAAATCCTGAGTCATTTTTTTCTTCTCCGTTCACTTCAATTATTTGTACTGAATCAGTCTAATACATGAGCTAAGGCTTACAGCGATGTAATCCTGTAGAAAATTGTTATCCTTTTTTTCGATAAGTAAAATTGGCAATAATGCTGCCTATAAATAGTTAAGAGAATAAATATAGGAGGAAATCTAAGATTGTAATAATTTACTTTGATGGGATTAATATTAAAAAAAACTAAATTAAATCTTATTTTTTATAAAAAATTTCCTAAAAATAATACGAAAAAAAATAATAGTTTAGTTTCATTAAACGAACAATAGAAAAATTTTATTACATATTGAATGTGAAAAATAACATTTAACCGGCTAGTATTCTCCGTTCGTTAACAAATGAAAGCCGATATTTACGGCGTGGAGTAAAAGGTAAAGCATGGTTTATGATCAACCAATGGACATGAGTGCAATACATGCACCTGCTCAAGCGAACATCATATTACGTTCTCAGGCTGAACAAAATCCCAAAAAACCTTCAACAGGTTCTATCCATAAAGCCGTAAGTTCAAGCAACGGCCATCGTATCAATATCGAGAAATTCACAAGCTATTTGCAGGGTATTACCCGTCGAACCAGTACTCAAAAATGTGCGCGCAGTATTCGTGTCGGGCTGCAATCTTCGGGTGCCAAAATCGTGAATCATCCGGTCGCCGCAGCAGACTGGGGAAATACCCTGATGCAATTGGGTTATAAGAAAATTAATGCTTCTTTTGACCGCCCTAAAAAAGGTGATATCTATATTATTGATCGTACCTCAAATCATAAATATGGACACATTGCAGCATATTCAGGAACTGCCTGGGTATCAGACTTCAAGCAGAATAGTCATGCAATCTATCGCACCAAAAACCTGACCTATAGTTACTATCGTCTGGAAACATACTTCTAAAAAAGTGTGCAAAGTTCACTCTTTGAAACGTTTCGCACGGTTTTCATAGACTGAGACTATAAATAGTCCAATCGCGGTAAAACCAAAACATTGCAGACCCAAAGCAAATTTTGTCCATTGCGCATATTGCTCGGGCAAATAGCCGAATAGGGTAATTAAGGCAATGATGGGAATGACCCGGCTCAAGGCGTTAAAGCCATTTGCATAGGGATTGGACTTCGAAATTTTCAGGCGGGAATGGTGCAATAAATGCACAACAATTCCAATCGCTAAACTCACGCCAACAAATACCGAACCTAACTGAGCCACAGTTGATGCTGCATAAATCAAGATACAGGTCGCAATAATGACCATCAGCTTGATTTGACGGGTACAGCGTTCCGAATACCACAACTCAAGCATGGGGTGAACCCGAATCTGATTTGTTCTGATTGAGCAGGGACAGGGGAGAAAACAGGCAAATCGCCAGAGCCATAAAGGCAATACCCTGCGCGCCTGGAATCAGGATTTCACCCTGCTGCATGTTCATAAAAACTAAAGCAAGCAATAAGGCAATTGGAATCCAGGTCAGGAGTCTATACAGCAAGCCAGTCGGATTTTTACTGGCAAAGTGGATTTTACAGTAACGGCAAATCAGAAAAACAATGCCGGTACCGATAAACATCAGAATCGCATCTAAGGGCAGCGGCTCCATCCAGTACAAGCCTGCAGCTGCCATGGCAATCACAATAAAGATCAACAGTTTTTTGAAAACAGATACCTGCGGATTAAACCAGAACTCAAGCATAATAATGAAAGAATAGAAGAGATAATCGGCACTTTAGCATATTTTGGATATAAAAAAGCGAGGCCTCTGCCTCGCTAAATTCAGCTCTTTTCTTAGCTGTTTTTTTGTGGACCCCAGTCATAAATTTTCTTCTGGTAGGCATACCACATCATCCACAAGCCAATCAGGATCATTGGCAGGCTCAGGAATTGTCCCTTGCTCATCCAGCCAATAAACAGCTGGCCATTGTCCGGCTCACGGAAGAACTCGACCACAAAACGTGCCAGACCGTAACCGATCAGGAACAGTGCCGAAACTGCCATACGCGGACGCGGCTTGGAACTAAACCACCACAGCACAATAAACAGGATCAGACCTTCACACAATGCCTGATAGAGTTGAGATGGATGACGCACCAGTTGCAGCGGATCGGTCGGAAAAATCATACCCCAGGCAAAGTTTGGATCGGTCACCTGACGGCCATACAGTTCACCACCAATAAAGTTACCAATCCGGCCAAACATCAGCCCTGTCGGCACGCAAGGTGCGATAAAATCCAGGGTCTGGAACCAGGTCATCTTATATTTCTTGCACCACCACAACATGGCCAGAATCACACCGAGGAAGCCACCATGGAAACTCATGCCGCCAGTCCAGATCTGGAATAGCCATAAAGGATCGGCCAGGAACTGGGAAAAACCGTAGAATAAAACATAGCCCACACGGCCACCAATGATTACACCCAAAGCACCAAAGAAAATCAGATCCGAGACCATATCTGGCGTCCAGCCACGCTGTTTAGCGCGATAAGTTGCCAGTCCCCAGGCAAATAGAAAAGCCAGGAGGTACATGAGTCCATACCAGTGGACTTGCAAAGGCCCGAGCGAAATCGCAACGGGATCAATGTTTGGATAGGTGAGCATTCCTGTTCCTTGTGATTCTGTTTTGCACAGATTTTAGCTGAAAGCAAAGAAAAATGTTGTACATTCAATGTGTAAAGATCGAGGGCATCAATTATGTGTATTGTGGCACTGGCTTGGCAGGTTCTGGATCAGACCCCAGTATGTCTGATTTCAAATCGTGACGAATTTTATCAACGTCCCACGCATGGCTTATATGAATGGGAAAATAGTCCGATTATTGCTGGGCAAGATTTACAGTCTGGTGGTACCTGGATGGGCATTACGGCCTCAGGAAGATGGGCGGTGATCACCAATTTCCGCGACGGACAGGACAAAAAACACTATCCAACTTCACGTGGACATATTATTCAAGACTTTTTAAATTCTGACTTAACTCCGATTCGTTTCGCGCAAGATCTGGAACAGAGACAGTGTGATTATGCTGGTTTTAACCTGTTTGTGGGAGACCAGCAGCAGGCGGTGTATATGAGCAATCGCGGGGAAGCACCGCACGTACTGGCCTATGGGGTCTATGTCGTTTCAAACGGATTGATGAGTGAAGACTGGTACAAGACCCGGCATTTGCGGAAACGCTTTACCCAGGAACTATTACCGATGCTGCAACAACAAAAGATTGCAGAAGCGGAGCTGTGTCATGCAGTCTGGGATATTTTGGAAGATGAACGCAAGGTGATTCCGGAGCTGTTGCCAGATACCGGTATCTCAGTGGAAATGGAACAACTGCTGTCTTCGACTTTTATCCAGAGTCCGGCCTATGGTACCCGTTGCTCCAATTTTTTGAGAATGCAGCAGGGACAATGGCACTGGATCGAAAAGTCACAACAAGGTGCGACCGCTGGCCAAATTATTGAAAAAATAATCAAACTAAAATAAGTACCAGATATAAAAAATGCCGACATCTGCCGGCATTTTTTCACAACCGCTGTTTATGCTGTCGCTTGCTCCAAAGCTTCACCCGCAATAGCGCCGCCATCTTTACGGGTAATCACCACAGTCGCAGAGCGAGGCACTTTGCCTAAACGGCTATAACGCTCGCTTTGGTTGGCTGGCCATGCGCCCCCTGGATGCTGAACGTTTACGAAAATCGCCTTGTAGTCCGGGGTAATGGTCACACCGGTAATTTCACAGCCTGATGGGCCAGTGAGGAAACGGCGAACCCGATCATTCTTCAGCTTGGCACCGACAAAGGTTGCTTGTCCTTCTGCCTTGGTGCTGGCAGCAAGCGCTTTGGTTCCATCACCTACTTTACCTGGCAGTGCTGCCAGCATCATACAGTTGGTTTCATCGGTATACTGACCATCATCGGTCTGAATCCACAGAATTCCGCGCGGATCGAACCACATGCCATCCGGGCTGGAGAAGTCATTTAAATCATCCAGACCTGACAGGTTGATGTTGGATGCAGCACGCGCTTCTGCACCGAACAGGAAGATATCCCAGGCAAATGCAGTGGCATTGACTGTATTTTCAGTTTCACTAAAACGGATGATATGACCATTCATATTGCCTGAGTTGCTGGCACTTGAACCCTTGAAATCAATATAGCTACGCGGATTGGCTGCATCAGTCGGGTAAGCACGCCCACGGTTACCGTTGTTGGTCAGCGTTATATAGACTTCGCCATTTTCCGGGTTTACTGCTACCCATTCCGGACGGTCCATTTTAGTGGCTTGAACATAGTCGGCTGCCAGACGTGCATGCACGACAATATCTGCCTGGTCTTTAAATGGATACACCGGATTTGATGCATCCAGGCCATTTTTACCATGGCTGAGTTCTAGCCATTGACCGGTACCATCCTCCTTGAACTGGGCGACATATAAGGTGCCTTGATCCATATATTTATCACCGACTGCATAACCGCCGTTGACGTCTTTAGGATCCCATTTTGCATCCGATACAAATTTGTAGATATATTCACCGGTTGCATCATCCCCCATATAGAATGCGAGCGGCTGACCGGGTACAGGATTACTGCAACGGCAATCTTCATGGGCAAAACGACCCAAGGCAGTACGTTTTACCGGACGGGCACTGGCACTGAACGGATCAATTTCAACAATAAAACCACAGGTATTCATGGCATTGCGATAGTCAGTAAGGGCACTGCCATCCGCCTGTGCAGTAATATTCCAGCGGTCATACAGATCGCGCTCACCCGTCAGTTCAGCATCGGTTTTATCCCAGCGATACTGGCTGGTTGCCGGACCGCCACGACCATAACGCGACAAAGCAACTTGTTCGGCATCTGTACGTACATCGCCTTCGTCACGGGAGAAATAGCCGCTCCAGTTTTCTTCCGCGGTCAGATAAGTTCCCCACGGGGTATAACCATTACCACAGTTGGCAAAGGTACCGCGCGTCAGGGTGCCTGCAGGCGAAAAACGGGTTTTCATCAGGTCTGAACCGCGTGCCGGACCACGTAATTCCATTTCAGTGGCAGCGGTAATACGGCGGTTAAATGGCGAGTTCAGGTTGATTTTGACGGCCTGAGTGTTCGGGTCTTTCTGGATTTCGACCACCGATACCCCGTGTGCATTTACTTCACGTAAAATCTGGTCTTCAGGGCGTTTACCATCTACCGTAATCGTACCGCCTGGCGTGTGTAACTGCGATTGTTGCAGATACTCATGGTTCAGCACCAACAAACCTTGTTGTGACTGTTTTGCAGCATAATTTTTCTTCTGTGGATCCATACCGAAGAAGGACATGCCGTCATGGTTGTCCCCGGCACGGAACTGATAAGAAGCGCCTGATGGAAGTTCTGTATCCAATTTTTCTGGCACACTGCTATTGATTGGATCGCCGACGGCATAGAATACATTTAACTCATAGCCTTCTGGCACCGTAAAAAAGTTCTGGGTGTTTTTCTTGACCCCCTCAAACGCGAACTTGCTTGGACGTTGCGCCAGATCGCTCCAGGCGTGCTGATCTACTGGTTTTTCATTGGCTGGTGGTGTTTCTGGTGCAGAATTATCATCGTCATTGTCATCTGAACAGCCACTGACCGACGCAGCAAATGCCAATGCCATGGCACCACTGCCTGTTTTTGCAATAAAGCTACGGCGGTTCATGTGTTGATTCAGGATCGTTTGGAAGTGGGTATTGTTGGAATTATTACTGTCTTCAATCAGATCCTGGCAAGGTATCATGTCTTCGTTTTTCATTTTAAAGTCCCAATTAAAAAGTAAGTGCTTGGTGGTGTAGAAGTTTTCAATACCTTAAGCTTGGGATGTGACAGTAATCTTAAGAAAATATGACATTAAAATTAAATAAATCAGTGTTTTATTAATTATATAAAATAAAAAGACAGCCAAGGCTGCCTGAACAGATAGATGAGTTCTTGTTTTGGCGGGTTGTTATTATTCAGTCTTTAAACGACGTTTTTCGATCAGTTTTCCTGCCAGTAAACCCAGTTCAAACAGTAGCCACATGGGAACAGCCAGCATAATCATCGACAGGGCATCTGGAGGTGTGACGAACATTGCCACAAAGAAGCAGCCCACAATAATAAAGCGCCGTTTCTCGATCAGCGTCTGTGTTGAAACTGCGCCAATCAGGATCAGAACCAGGGTAATAATGGGGATTTCAAAGGTAAAACCAAACACCAGAAACAGCTTTAAACAGAAGCTGAGATAACTGTTGATATCGGTCATCGGGGCCACAGTTTCCGGCGAAACACTGATAAAAAAATGCAGTATCGAAGGTAATGCCACAAAATAGGCGAAGCTGATGCCGGTATAAAAAAGCACGATACTGCCGACCAAAAGCGGCAAGGCCAGACTCTTTTCCCTGACATACAGTGCAGGCTTAATAAAGCTCCAGAGCTGATACAAAATAAACGGCATCGCGATCATCAGCGCGACAAAGAAGTTCAGCTTAAACGGGGCCATGAAGGTTGCGGTGACATCTGTGGCAATCATGGTCGAGCTGGCGGGTAATTGTGCCCGCAGTGGCTCAGACAGCCTTTGATAAGTCTGATTGGCAAAGGGTAGTAGACAGAAAAACAGGCCAATCAGGATCACAACCACTTTAAAAAGATGCTTTCTTAATACCACCAAATGCTGGGTGATTGGCATCTGTTCCAGGTTCAGCGCTGCAGCATCATTGGAGGCTGGTGTGGTTGGCAAGGTTGTCATACGGCCACCTTTATATCTGTATAGCGAGGTTTAGACATTACGTTTTGAGTTTGAGGTAAATACACGAAGGATACGGGCTGTTGCACCGGCTTATAGCTAAGCAAGGGTTGAGCAGGCTGAGGTTTTATTTTTAGTTGATCAGCTGCAATCGGCTGCTGTAAATCTGCCATTTGTGCCTGCATCCTGGCTTCCAGCTCCTGAATCCGTTGCATTTCAGCTTGCATCTGTTCACGCAATTCGGACAGGCGTAATTCACGATCAAGATCATTCTGAACATTGCTCACCATACGCTTGATCTTGCCATACCATGTTCCGACAAAACGTACTGCTTCAGGAAGCTTATCTGGCCCAAGAACCAAAAGCGCAATAATTCCGAAAATCAGCAGCTCGGTCATTCCAATATTGAGCATAGCGAACTCTTAACTTTTAGCCGAATGTTCAGAGGTTTTGACCTGGGCATCAATGGTACGTGGCTCTGCAAGCTTGGCCTGTTCAGCCTCTTCATCCTTGACTGATTTTTTAAAGTCTTTAATCGCGCCGCCCACGTCTTTACCCAGATTTTTAAGTTTGGATGTGCCAAATAATAAAATCACCACAATTGCAAAAATCAGCACATGCCAAATTGATAATCCTGCCATTAGTTTATCCTCTATATTTCATGCACCTATCTCAGCAGGCTTGTATGACAGTGGAGTGACGCTTTGATGACAGTTTGCCGACACGGCAGCAGGGGAATGAATCACTCATATAAAAAATTTCATAATTCAATGAAAAATATACTGTGCTAGCATACAGCCTGATCTGGAAATCTCAGCAGCATTGTCATGGCCTTGATTCTTCCCCTCCTGTCTTTTCTGACTGGTTATTGGGGGGTGCAATATTTAAAACCGATTCGACCTTTTTTGGCTGCTTTATTGGCCCGAGTACTGATTCCAGTACTGATTATCTATAACATGGTGTTTTACCAAGAGGGCAGTTTGTGGCTGATAGCCTTCAGCTTTTTCTGTTCCTGCGTATTCTTTGCCTTGTTTTATTTCACCCTAAAAAATAAACTGCGTGCTTTATGTTTGAGCTATTTAAACGGGGCATGGCTGGGGATTCCTTTTGCACTGGCAGTTTTTGGCCCGCAAGCGACCAGTACCGTGGTGGCCCTGTACATCGGTGGTTCCTTGTTTGGCAATGTCTGTGCGGTAATGGCAGTCAGTGAAGCCAGACAAGATAGTGGCTATATTTTAAAAAATGTACTGCTCTCACCACCTGTGGTAGCACTTTCGGTGGCAGCTTTATTGTCATTTTGGGATTTGAGTCACTGGCAGCAAGTGCCTTGGATAGAGATACTGTATCAGGCCAATAAAGTGCTGGTGACTTTTAGCGGCATGTGTGTGCTGGGAATGTGGCTGAGTAATGTGCGGATCAGCCGCTTCGATTTAATGCGTAGTCTGCAAATGATTTTTTATAGAGGGCTGTTTGCAGTTTTGCTGTGTGGCGCAGCTTATTATTATTTACCTATTCCGCAGCAGACGCTGACTTATGCGGTAATGCTGATGTTCTTTTTATTGCCGCCTGCAGCCAATATTGTGGCGCTGGAAACCCATTATCAGGGAACAGGCCATTCCGCCAAATATATTGCTTCGGGAACTTTGGCCAGCGTGATCTTGATTGCCTTATATGGGGCAGTGGTGCATGTATTGATGCCTCATCTATAAAAGTTCACCCTTTGCAAAAGGGGATTTAGAAATCTCCCTCTGCCCTATGGGAGAGGGTCGGGGTGAGGGTAGAATCCCTCCCAACCTCTCTTTTTAAAGAGAGGGGGCTTTTTCGATTTTCCTAAGGGTGAGTGATATTTTTATAATTACCTCCCCCTTGCGCAGCAGTGCTGCTCATCTCCTAGAAGGAGAGGGGAAAAATATGGAAAACTTATTTCGCCAAACTCGCTTTAAACAACTGCATCGCCTGACCACGATGACTAATTTTATTCTTTTCTTCCTTGCTCATTTCTGCACTGGAAATCCCCAGTTCCGGTAACCAGAACAAGGGGTCATAGCCAAAACCATTTTCACCACGTGCAGCTTCCAGAATTTCCCCGTGCCAGATACCCTGAAAGACTTGCGGTAACGGATCTTCGGCATGTTGGACCAGTGCCAGTACACAAACAAACATACCCTCAATTGCTTCACCCTCTTGGCGTAAGGGTTTGAGATCGGCCAGCAGTTTTTCATTATTGGCGGCATCGTTGCCATGCTCACCGGCATAACGAGCCGAATAAATGCCGGGAGCGCCTCCAAGAACCGGCACACAAATGCCTGAATCATCTGCAATAGCAGGTTTTCCGGAAATTTTAGCGGCATGACGTGCCTTGATAATCGCATTTTCGACAAAGCTTAGACCATCTTCGATCGCATCTTCGATATTCAACTTGCCTTGAGCTACGACTTCAACCGGCAGTTGTAGCTCGGCAAACAGTTTTTCAAACTCGGCAATTTTACCTTTGTTATTACTCGCCAATACCAGTGTACCTTGGGATAACCAGTCAGTTGCAGCCATGTCAAAAACTCATTATTAGATAAAGAATGGGTGCTATTTTAGCAATGGATGAAGAATTTGCGGCAATAAAAAAGCACCCGAAGGTGCTATTTATACCATTCAGCTTATTGTGCCTGAATCCATCTGTCGGCACGGTCACGTGCCTGACGGATCTGCTCTTGGGTTAAATTCGCTGCCAAGGCAGTTTTTCTGCCTTCCGACAGCGTAATCACCTTATTGTCGAGCATGCCATCACGGGTAGACAGTTCATACCACTGGTAAGCGCCCATATAGTTTTTCTTTTTCTCTTCCATCATTGCCAGGTTAAAGCTGGCACGGTTATCGCCACGGCTAGCCGCTTTTTCAAAATACTGACGCGCCAGCACTTCATCTTTTCTGGTGCCAATGCCATCGGCCAGCATACGGCCAACATTCAGCTGTGCAACTGCCAGACCTTGATCCGCAGCAGCTTTATACCAGGCAAAGGCCTGTCGTTCATCTTTTTGAATGTCTTTACCATACTGGTATTTGGTAGCCAGATAAAACTGTGCACCGGCCTGACCAGCTTTCGCTGCTTTGGTCAGACTGTTGATATCCATGATGGAATACTGAGCCGCCTGACTGGCAACAGATGGACTAGGTGCAACATAATCTGCATGGGCTTGCATGCCAAAAAGTCCCGCCAGTAGCGTCGTACTTAATAATAATTTTTTCATAGCGCGCTCACTCGATAAATTGCGACTTCACCAAATAGATTAGGGAGATGCTTGCTCAGCAAACTATCTTCTTGATTCCCGTTCACAGCGAGTCGATTAATAATTTTGATATTATTTTCCGCACAAAGTGCTTCAAAATCACGAAATGTACATAAGTGGATATTCGGGGTGTTATACCACATATACGGCAAGGCTTCAGAAACCGGCATTCTCCCTTTGATTGCCAAGAAAGAACGGGTCTTCCAATGCGCAAAGTTCGGGAAGGTAATAATGGCCTGTTTCCCCACACGCACCATATCACGTAATAATACGTCAGGCGCATCTACAGCTTGCAAAGCTTGTGCCATGACCACATTGTCAAAAGACTGGTCAGCAAAGCGGCTTAAGCCGAGGTTTAAGTCTTGCTGGATGATATTTAACCCGCGACTGACTGCAATTGCAATCTTTTCCTGATCAATTTCTAATCCGTATGCACGAATATCGTGCTTTTTGCTCATTTGTGCCAGCAGTTCACCGTCACCACAACCGAGGTCAAGTACGCTAGAACCCGGCTTGATCCACTTTTCAGCGAGTTGTTGATCGATACGCATTATATGGTCTCCTTCGGTGTTGCTTTCAGGTGTTCTTCACCCCCGAGAAATGCACGCAAAGATTTTACATAGAGCGGAATCGGGAACAGGAAGGAGTCATGGCCTTGTTCCGCATCAATATCCAGATAGCTGACAGGTTTGTGATTGCTGATCAAGGCATCCACGATTTCCTGTGAGCGGGCAGGGGTAAAACGCCAGTCAGTGGTGAATGACACCACCAGGAATTTGCACTGGGTATTGGCCATGGCTTTTTTGAGCGACTGTTCATATTCACGCGACGGATCAAAGTAATCCAGTGCCTTGGTCATAATCAGATAGGTATTGGCATCGAAGTTACGGCTGAACTGTTCGCCCTGATAACGCAAATAGCTTTCGACCTGAAATTCAACGTCAAAACCATACATAAATTTGCCTGATTTCAAATCGCGGCCAAACTTCTGCTTCATGGCCTCTTCGGACAGGTAAGTAATATGGCCCACCATACGCGCCAGAATCAGGCCACGTTTTGGATAGCTGTCATTTTCCAGATAACGACCATTATGGAAATCCGGGTCTGACAAAATCGACTGACGTGCCACTTCGTTAAAGGCAATATTCTGTGCAGAAAGCTTTGGAGCGCTGGCAATGATCACGCATTTTCTTAAACGGTTTGGATAATCCACTGACCATTGCAATGCCTGCATGCCACCCAGTGAACCGCCAATGATGGCATCCCAGGTATCAATCCCTAAACGGTCAGAGAGCAGGGCTTGGGTTTTGACCCAGTCGCGGACCGTAACTAATGGAAAATCAGGGCCATAAGGACGGTTGTCATGTTCAGGATTGGGTGAGGTCGGGCCGGTAGAGCCATTACAGCCACCAATATTATTCAGTGAAACCACAAAGAATTTTGACGTATCAATGGCTTTGCCGGGGCCAATACATGAATCCCACCAGCCGGGTTTTTTATCATCTTCATGATGATAGCCTGCAGCATGGTGATGCCCGGAAAGCGCATGGCAGATCAAAATAGCATTGGACTTATCGGCATTGAGTTCGCCGTAAGTTTCAACCATCAGTTCAAAACGGGGAAGGATGCGACCGCATTCAAGCTCTAACGGCTCTTCAAATTGGAACTTTTGTGGGACAACAATGCCCACTGAGTCAGCTGGAAAAGACACGGGAGGGATTCGCCTTAAAATCTTGAGTATGAATAATAAAAGGATACCATTTGCAGGTATCCTTCTAAAGTCTTTTTAATGCTATGGATTATTGCTAATTCTAATACCGTGTTTAGACGGCAGCAGCAATCACCTGATCAGTGCTTAACACACCCTGATCAATCAGACGGTTGGTACATGCGATAATCGCTTCGATGGAAGAGGTCACGATGTTGTCATGTACCCCTGCACCAAAGGCAGATTTACCGGTACCTTTCACTTGAAGTTCGATCAAGGCCAATGCTTTGGCATGGGCACCTGAACTGATGCTGCGCTCTTCATAGTTTACGACATCAATTGGCAACTGAAGTGCATCCAGAATTGCAGAAATTGGACCATTGCCTTCACCGCGGATACGACGGGACTGACCGTCAATTTCAAGGTCAAGCTCAATCACCTGATTGCCGTTATCATCTGACAATTTGTAGTTTTTCGCAGAATAGTGAACGTTTTTAGCATTCACATAGGTTTCCTTGAATAACTTCCAGATTTCGGTCGCGCTGATTTCAGTGCCTTGTTCATCGGTACGTTTTTGTACGATCTGAGAGAATTCAATCTGTAAACGACGCGGCAAGATCACGTTGTAGTTCGATTCTAACAAGTAGGCAATACCACCTTTACCTGATTGTGAATTCACACGGATTACGGCGTCATAATCACGGCCCAAATCTTTCGGGTCGATTGGCAAATACGGCATATCCCAGATTTCTTCGTTTTTCTGGAACTCGAAACCTTTTTTGATCGCATCCTGATGCGAACCCGAGAATGCAGTGAAGACCAAATCGCCGGCATATGGATGACGCGGGTGCACAGGTAAACCGGTACATTCTTCCACAGTCGCAATGATTTCATTGATGTTGGAGAAATCCAAATTCGGTGCTACACCCTGGGTGTACATGTTCAAGGCAATCGCAGCCACGTCAACGTTACCGGTACGTTCACCATTCCCAAATACGCAGCCTTCAACCCGGTCAGCACCGGCCATAATCGCCAATTCTGAAGCGGCAATGCCACAACCACGGTCATTGTGACAGTGAACTGAAATAATCACGCCGTCACGCCGCTCGATGTTACGGTGCATCCATTCGATTTGATCGGCATAGATGTGTGGTCCTGAAACCTCTACGGTTGCAGGCAAGTTCAAAATGACTTTATTGGTCGGTGATGCTTCCCAGATTTCAGTGACTGCATCGCAGACATCTTTCGCGACTTCTAATTCGGTTGCTGTAAAACATTCCGGGCTGTACTGGAAGATAAATTCAGTTTCCGGCTGTTTTGCGGCGTATTCTTTCACTTTTTGTGCAGCATTAATGGCAAGCTGTTTTGCACCTTCTACATCAACATTCAAGACTTTGTTGCGGAATGTCGGCGAGTTGGAATTATAGATATGCACAATGGCACGTTTCGCACCTTGTAAAGATTCAAAGGTACGTTGAATCAAGTGATCACGGGCTTGAACCAATACCTCGATATAAACGTCATCCGGAATATGACCTTCTTCAATCAATTTACGGGTGAAATCGAAGTCAATTTGCGAAGCTGATGGAAAGCCGATTTCAATGTGCTTGAAACCGATTTTTACCAGCATCTGGAACATCTTGAATTTCTGCTCCATGTTCATTGGCTCAAAGATCGCTTGGTTACCGTCACGCAGGTCGGTACTCATCCAGATTGGCGCTTTATTGATTTCGTTATTCGGCCATTGACGGTCTGGTAAGTCCACACGTTGATACATGCGACGGTATTTTTTACTTGGATCAGCCAACATCATGAGAGAGCTCCTTGTGTAACCTGATACAGCCTGTGTTTGGTTGAAGCACTGGCAAAGGTTGCGGAATAGATTTTGTCTATAATCATTTTCATGCAGGTTGGAACCAGGATTAAAACTAAAAAACTTCCGAAATATGTGAAATTTAGTTTTAACCACAAAACCTGCATGTATCACTTATACAATTTAGTTTAATCCAGTTAAATCGAAAAGTTTTTGCTTTTTTTATGGATTTTAGTCGTATCTCAATAAAGATTTTCTTATAAAGTTTAAGTCATGGAAAATATTTTCGCTAATTTTAAATATTTTATTTTATATTTTCTTAATTTAAACTTAATGCATGATTTTTTACACTTAAATACCCGATGATGCAGTATTTTTTTACAAAAAAATAAATCTGCTTATGTTCACAGATCACTAAATTCATGCTGGCTTTCAAAGCTCGGCCCATTTACGCATTAAATTATGATACAGATTGGTCAGTTTCATGACTTCGTCGTGCTGATCACCTAGCTCAATTCTCAGATTTTGAATACTCTGATCCAGATTAAACAGCATATGCCGTTCTGCATCATCCCGAATCATACTTTGTACCCAGAAAAAAGAGGCTATTCGGCAACCAGAAGTAATCGGAGTGACTTCATGCAGGCTGGTCGACGGATATAGAATCATATCGCCAGCAGGCAGTTTCACTTCGTGATAACCGTAAGTGTCTTCGACCACCAGTTCACCACCGACATATTCTTCCGGCTCACTCAGGAAAACCGTACAGGATAAATCCGTTCTGAGGCGTTCATTGCTCCCGCGAATACGACGAATCGAATTATCGACATGAAAGCCGAAAGATTCATTATTTTCATAGCGGTTAAACAGAGGAGGAATAATATCCAGAGGAATTGCAGCTGATAAAAATAAAGCATGCTGTCCCAGGGATTCCAGAATAATATTGCTGAGATGATGAGTGAGTGGATGATCTTCAGGTAATTGCTGATTCTGTTTCACGCTGGCAGAGAGTGTACCAGCGGTGACTTTGCCATTGACCCACTCAATCTTCTTCATCTCCTCACGGAAATATTGCACCTGTTCTTTGCTCAGTACATTTGGAATATGATGCAGCACTGGAAACCCTCGAATAATTGCATTTTCAAAATAGCATAGCCTCCCATCAGGAGGCTATGCGCTTATATCGAATTAATATTTAAAGTTGACTGCCAGCACTGCACTGCGGCCTTCTGCTTCAGTGGCATAGTGAGAGGCATAAGCTTTAGTGAAGTAACGTTCATCAGACAGGTTGTTGACGTTTAATTGCAAATCAACATTTTCATTCACGTTATAACGCGCCATGGCATCATAACGGACATAACCTGGAACCCACTTGGTATTGGCTGCATCACCATAAACTTTATCCATTGCAACAGCACCCGCTCCTAAAGTTAAAGCAGGTGTTACAGCATAGGTAGTCCAAAGGGTTGCAGAATTTTTAGGTACATTCTGCATTTGCTTACCTTTGGCAGGATTGTCAGGTGTACATACCCCTTGACGGTTACAGGATGGGCCCGGGTTCACAGTTTCACTGTCGAGATAAGTATAACCAGCAGATACAGCCCATTTATCCGTAATTTGGCCATTTACGCCCAGCTCAAGACCGTCTACTTGGGTTTCGCCGCCATTGGTATATGTAGCAGCATCCAGTTGAATCCGTGTATTTTGTTTTTCAGTACGGAACACGGCAGCGGTTAAACTCAGTCTTTCATTTAATACATCCCACTTTGTACCGATTTCAAAGGTACGGCTCTCTTCTGGATCTAAGTCCATATAGACTTGGCCAATTGCTTCTGAACCATCCCCGCCATCTACACCGACCGGATTGGCAGAAGTCGCATAACTTGCATAGATAGAACCATTTTCAACAGGTTTAAAGATTAATCCAGCCTGATAGGTCAGGAAATCGGTATTATTTTCAATAGAGTCGCCAGTCGCGTTTGTGGTTTGCTTGGTATCAAATTTATCCCAACGTAAACCCAAATCTAATAACCATTGCGGGCTAAACTCGATATTATCTAAGAGATAGACAGATGTAGTCTCGGTCGTGGTTGTCGTGAGATTTTTGTTGGCTGCGGAAGAGCCCAACCATTGATCACGTGAGTCTGGATTAGTTAATGATGTACACCATGCATCGTTGATAGCACAGTCGCTGTTGAAACCACCTGTGGTGGTACCTGGATAGCCTGGATAACTTGTTAAGTAGTTACCTTTGTCAGATTTTTGATCTGAGTACTCTGCACCTATATTAAAGCTATGCTTGAATGCACCTGTATTAAACTTACCTGTCAAAGCAAGCTGGTCGGTAAAGATGTTGGTATCAGTAATACGTGAGTTTATACGACGCCAGACTTTATCATTCAGCACGTTCCCTTTGGAGTCATCTGGCTGGGTCCATAAGTAGTCATTTTTGGCAGTGCTATATACCGCTGTATTACTCAGGGTCAGGTTATCCGTTAAATCGTGTTCCAGTTTGATGGTACCGATCTGATTTTCCTGTTTCTGGAAATCACGACTTAATAAACCATAATAAATGCCCTGTTTTACATCGACAGGTTTACCGACGGTGGCTTTTTTTGCCGCATCATACTTATAAGGAACCCCTGAATCCGGCGTGTCATCCGATTTTAAATAGTAATAACTTAAAGTCGCACGGGTAGGGGTGTCCAGACCAAATACAATACTCGGTGCAATACCGGCACGTTTATATTCGGCACCATTTTTCTGGCCAGCTTTTTCATTATGGTGACCCATCACGGCCACACGTGCTGCTATACCATTTCCAAAATCTTTATTGCCATCCAAGGTTATGCGTTGATAGTTGTCAGTACCACCCGCGACAGAACCTTCTAGAAAGTCACCCGCTTTAGCAACTTTAGAAATCATGTTGATACTACCACCAGTCGTTCCTGCACCGCCCATGGCAGATGCAGAACCTTTGGTGACTTCAACCTGTTCGACAGCAAACATTTCACGGTTCTGTGAAGTGGCGTTGCGTACGCCGTCTACATACATGGAGCTTTCAGAATTATAACCCCGAATAAAAGGACGATCACCGTTTGGATTGCCACCTTCACCCGCGCCCAAGGTAATCCCTGGAACTGTACGTAAGGCATCACTTAAGGTAGTGACTTGTGTATCTTCAATTAACTGTTTTGAAATGAGCGCAACTGACTTGGGGGTATCGAGTAAAGGCGCTACAAATTTGCTGTTTGCAGATTGGCTTACTTTGAAGCTAGGTGCCGGTTCAGCTTTGACTTCTTGATGAATCGTCTCTAACTGGATCACCTGTTCTTCTGCCATCGCAGATCCAGCCACCATTGATAAAGATGAAACAATTGCAGAGGAAACGATTTTTTTACGTGTTTTAATGAAGGTCATGTTAAACCTAAAAAATGAATATTAAAAAAGTATGAGAATAATAATGATTCTTGTTTTTATTTTTATCCTTTTGTCATAGGAATTCATGATCTTTAAGAAAATATTAAATGAGATTTCAAATGTAATGTTATATCAATACTTGATTAAACAATTGATTTTAATAAATATTGATAAATAAAGCTGATTGTTAACTTTTTATTGAGAATAATGATGTTTATTAGAAGGGCATGAATTAGCAATGTTTTGGGAAGTGCTGATCTAGCGACAAGAAAAAAACCCTGCCGAAGCAGGGTTTTGAATCATGACTTTTATATTAGAAGTCGTATGAAACAGATAACCAGTAGTTACGGCCTGGAATATAAGTACCTGTTGTACTAGAACCGATATCTAAATATTTATAACCGGTGGCAGTTTGGGGACGACCACGGTTGTCTAAATATTCATATGATTTTGCACCTTCGGTAAAATCTTTGTCCAGCAAGTTGTTCACAGCCATATTCAGACGTAATTGATCACTGACGGTATAACTTGCACCGAGGTTGAATACGCTATAGCCCGCTAACTTGTCACCAAATAATTTATATTCTTCATAGTCGCTTGAGCCTAAACCTGAAGCAGGTGCTGTTGGCGTAGTCAGGAAGCGTTGACGATCAGATTTATATTCGTACTGTAACCATAGGTCTACAGCAGGCACCAGATGCCATGTTGAAGTCAGGTTAAGCGCATTACGTGGCTGGTTATTGTAATAAGTGCCTTCGTTTTCTCCATCCGTAATTTCACTTCTGGTATAGGTATAGGCAGCTTTCATATCCCATTCAGGCAAAATGCTGTATTGCAAAGTTGCTTCTGCACCATAAACTTTGGCCTTATTCGCATTCACGCTGGTTGAACATGAGCTTGCAGTCAAGCATTCAGCGGATACAGGAAGATTCTCTGAAACAATCGCATCTTTAATCTGGTTGTAAAAACCGGTTGCCGTGAAATTGATATCATCTGTCGGCTGTAAATTAAAACCTAATTCATAGTTGGTTGAGGTTTCAGGCTTTAAGTCCGGATTACCAAATGTCAGGTTTTGTCCCTGTCCACTGAGGCCAACAACGCCGTCATAAAGGGCTTTCGCAGAAGGTGCTTTATAACCTGTGCTTACACCACCTTTCACGGTCAGCATGTCATTGGTATTCCAGACTAGATAGGCACGTGGACTAAAATGACCGCCAAAACCGGAGTGATCTTCAAAACGACCGCCATAAGTTAAACTTAAACTATCCAAAAGACGCCATTCATCTTCAGCATACACTGACCAGGATTTTTTATCGAATTCGTCTACACCAGTCGAATACAGAGCGATATTATCTTTATTGGTTTGCTCTTTGTATTCCGTACCCACAGTGAGCTTATGCGCACCCAAAGTTGAAATAATATGGCTGTCTGCAATTAAATCGGTATTTTTTAACACACGATCTGCACCAATTTGTGCATTTCCGACGGGTAATGCAGCCGAAGGTATCGTACGACCTTTGGTTTCAGTTTCTGAGTGGCTGATATAAGTATTCCACTGACCAAAGCTATAGTCGCCATCATGCCCGATTGCAAACTGGGTACGATCAAAAATTAATTTATCTTTATAACCATTTGCTGTTGTTGCAGTATCTAAAGTACCTAAACGGCTATTTTCATTCTTATAGTTTTGATGGCTGTAGAATGAGTCAAGCCACAAGGCATTTTGATCATCTACTTTGTATGTAAGTTTACCGCCTACATCATAATTATGTGCGGTGGTCGGGCGTGGATCACGGCCAGTTGAACCTTCGACACGCTCAGACTGGCCCCGGTCATAATAACTGCCGCGAAGTTGCAGACCAAGCACATCATTGACCAATGGACCATTCACCAAGAAGCTGGTTTTCCAGGAATCTGCTTCAGCACCATGCTCCATAACGTTGCCACTGACAGTAACGTTCCCATTCCACTCGTCTGAAACTTTTTTGGTAATGATATTAATCACACCACCCATGGCATCTGAACCGTAGAGGGTCGACATAGGTCCACGAATCACTTCAATACGCTCAATGGCTGAAAGAGGGGGCATAAAGCCTGTCGCTGCTTCACCAAAACCATTCGGGGTAACATCGGTAGAAGTTGTTTGGCGACGACCATCAATCAAAATAAGAGTGTCATCAGCGTTCATACCCCGGATGCTGACATTTAATCCTGCAGTTTTACCTACGCCATTACGCACATCCACCCCAGGGACATCAACCAACAGGTCAGCAATATTGGTGGCATTCTTACGTTGAATATCTTCTTGAGTGATCACGCTAATTGAGGCAGGGGCATCTTTTAATTGTTGTTCAAAACCCGATGCAGAAACTACAATGGTAGACAAGGTGGTAGTTGGGATGTTTGAGGGGCTATGTGTCTCTGCAAAAGCAGATGTTGCTGTGACCCCAAAAATTGCCAATGTAAGCGGACGAAGACTAAAACTATGCATGACCAAATTCCCGAACCGAAGAATAAATTAGTATTGTTGCTCAAATAAGAAACTGGATATTAATGATAGTACTTATCATTTGCAATAAAAATATACATTTTCTGCATTTAAGTGGGGTTGACTGAATATCTGAAAGGGTAGCAATTCGAATAAAAAAGACTTAAAAGCTGGAACTCGCGCGTATTTTTTGTATATCCTTAAATGTTGTCATATAATGTGGCACATTTTTATAAACCTGTTATTACCAAATATATAGAGGAAGCCATGCAAGTAACTTCTGAAGCGGTTTCGGGCGTTGCCCGTCGTTTAAATGTTTCTGTACCGACGAGCCGTATTAATGAGCAATTTGAAGCTCGTTTAAAACGCACTGCTAAAACTGCGAAGATCAACGGCTTCCGTCCAGGTAAAGTGCCTGTAAACGTTGTTCGTCGTGAATACGGCGCTGGTATCTACCAAGAAGTTGTCAACGACATCATTCGTGATACAGTTTTCGAAGCGATCCAGCAAGAAAAAATCAATGCTGTAGGCATGCCGAACATTGAAAAAACTGAAATGAAAGACGACGCTTTAGTTTATGAAGCGACCGTTGAAGTTT
Source organism: Acinetobacter sp. SFD (assembly GCF_001647575.1). Taxonomy (NCBI): domain Bacteria; kingdom Pseudomonadati; phylum Pseudomonadota; class Gammaproteobacteria; order Moraxellales; family Moraxellaceae; genus Acinetobacter; species Acinetobacter sp. SFD. The sequence goes on along the minus strand of NZ_LSZJ01000001.1, from coordinate 433,788 downwards.
ATCCAGAAGTTGACGTGAAATTCGAAGGCCTGGAAGTTGAACGCAAAGCTTCAGAAGTGAATGACAAAGATGTTGAGAAGATGATTGAAAATCTTCAAAAACAACGCGCTTCTTGGGCTGAAACCAAAGGCATGGCGAAAAAAGACATGCAAGTGACTTTTGACTTCGAAGGTTCAATCGACGGCGAAAAATTTGAAGGCGGTTCTGCAGAAGACTTCAAACTTGTTCTAGGTTCTGGTCGTATGATTCCTGGCTTCGAAGATGGCATCATCGGTATGAAGAAAGGCGAAGAGAAAGTGATTGATGTTACTTTCCCTGAAGACTATCAAGCTGAAAACCTGGCTGGTAAACAGGCTCAATTCAAAATTACTGTGAAGCTTGTTGAAAAACAAAAACTTCCAGAAATTGATGCTGAATTTCTGAAAATCTTCGGTGTATCTGAAGAAGAAGGCGTTGAGAAGCTGAAAGCTGACGTTCGTAAAAACATGGAACGTGAAGTGAAAAACGGCCTGCGCAACCAGGTTAAAGGCGCAACTTTTGATGCACTGGTTGCTGCAAACGAAGTTGAACTTCCAGCTGCCATGCTTGCTCAGGAAATTGACCGTCAACGTCAACAAATGATCCAGCAGTTCACTCAACAGTTTGGTGCTCAAGGCGCGAAAGCATTTGATTCAAGCATGCTTCCAGATGATCTGTTCAAAGAACAGGCTGAAAAATCTGTGAAACTTGGCGTGCTAGTAAGCAAAGTACTTGCTGATGCGAAAATCGAAGTTGATCAAGCACGTGTAGAAGCTTACATAGAAGACATGGCTTCTTCTTATGAAGATCCAAACGAAGTGATCGAATACTTCAAGAATGACAAGCAGCAACGTGCTCAAATCGAAGCTGTAGTACTTGAAGATCAAGTGGTTGACTACATTCTGAACTCTGCGAAAGTGACTGATGTAACTGTAAGCTATGAAGACTTATTGAAAGAGCAACAGGCTCGTCAACAAGGCTAATTTTAGCTTTCCATAAAAAGGCGCTTCGTGCGCCTTTTTTCATATTATTGATATATCTGTTTTTCACAAAACTAATGCAAAAAATATGAGAGATTTATTGGCGATTATTTTGCAATTTCATTGATTATCCCTCATATTGTAATTATGGATTAAGTCACAAAAATTTAGGAATAAATAAACCTATGTATGTTCCAACGATTGAAAACGCTTTAGTGCCAATGGTGGTAGAACAATCCTCTCGTGGTGAGCGTTCTTTTGATATTTATTCACGCCTTTTACGTGAGCGGGTAATTTTTTTAACAGGTGAAGTTGAAGACAATATGGCCAACTTGATCGTTGCGCAAATGTTGTTTTTGGAAGCGGAAAACCCAGATAAAGATATTCATTTATATATCAATTCACCGGGTGGCTCGGTGACAGCTGGCATGGCAATCTACGATACCATGCAGTTTATTAAACCGGATGTCGTGACTTATTGTATGGGTCAGGCAGCCTCAATGGGGGCATTCCTGCTGAATGCAGGGACCAAAGGCAAGCGTTATTGCCTGGAAAATGCCCGCGTCATGATTCACCAGCCTTTAGGTGGTTTTAAAGGCCAGGCATCAGATATTGAAATTCACGCACGTGAAATTCTGTTCATTAAAGAACGTTTAAACCGTTTAATGGCTGAACATAGTGGTCAGGAATATGAAAAAGTGGCACGTGATACAGACCGTGACAACTTTATGACTGCTCAGCAAGCGAAAGAGTACGGTCTTGTGGATGAAGTACTTACTAAACGTCCATAAGTTTTAAAGATTGAGATATTGGAGTAAATATGTCCGAACATCCTCAAGGACAAAAGCATTGTTCATTTTGCGGTAAAACGCAGTCTGAAGTCGGAAAGCTGATTGCAGGCGAGGACGCATACATTTGTAATGAATGTGTGGACGTATGCTTAGATTTGGTTCAAACCAGTCAGCAGGTAGAAACCAATGACTGGGCGAACCGTCCTTTGCCGAAACCGCATGAAATCCGTGCGGCGCTGGATCAATATGTGATTGGTCAGGACGTAGCGAAGAAAACCTTATCTGTTGCGGTATATAACCATTATAAACGTCTGAAAGTGCAGACCAATGGTAAGAAAGCAGATGATTCTGTTGAAATTGCTAAAAGTAATATCCTGCTGGTCGGACCGACTGGTTCAGGTAAGACCTTGCTGGCCCAAACACTTGCCCGTCTTCTCGATGTTCCATTTGCCATGGCAGATGCAACCACACTGACCGAAGCGGGGTATGTGGGTGAAGATGTAGAAAACATTGTACAAAAGCTTTTGCAAAAAGCTGATTACGATGTCGAAAAAGCGCAAAAGGGCATTATCTATATCGATGAGATCGACAAGATTACCCGCAAGTCGGAAAATCCATCGATCACACGTGACGTATCGGGTGAAGGTGTACAGCAAGCCTTGCTGAAAATGATCGAAGGTACGGTGGCTTCCATTCCTCCTCAAGGTGGGCGTAAGCATCCGCAGCAAGAATTTATTCAGATCGATACCTCGAACATCCTGTTCATTTGTGGTGGTGCATTCTCAGGTCTTGAGAAAATTGTCCAGCAGCGTCAGGAAAAAGGTGGTATTGGCTTTACTGCGGAAGTCCGTAACAAAGATGAAAGCAAAAAGCTGTCTGAGCTGTTCCGTCAGGTCGAAGCAACTGACTTGGTGAAATTCGGTCTGATTCCAGAATTTATTGGTCGTCTGCCAGTGATTGCAACGCTGGATGAACTGGATGAAGAAGCGCTGATGCAAATTCTGACTGAGCCAAAGAATGCATTGACCCGTCAATATAAACATCTGTTTGAGATGGAAAATGTAGATCTGGTCTTTGAAGACTCGGCTTTACGTGCTGTGGCGAAAAAAGCCCTGGAGCGTAATACCGGTGCGCGTGGTCTGCGTTCGATCCTGGAAAATTCATTGCTTGAAACCATGTATGACCTGCCGAGCCGTAGTGATGTAGGTACTGTGGTGGTGAATGAAGCAGTAATTAATGGTAAAGCTGCACCAGAGTTTCGTGCTGAGCGTCAACCACATGATGAACCAGAAACAGCAGCAAAAGTTGATTTAAAAGTGGTGAATAGCAAATCTGCCTGAGAGTTGCTATTCGTCAGAAACGTGTGAAAACCCCGTGTTTTCACACGTTTTTTATTTCCAAAAATAAAAGCAGATGCTAATCTCAACATCTAGGCGTGGACGCCGAAAGTTATAAAAAATATATCGCAAAGCACTTGCATACAAGAATAAAGACGCAGTGAGGGATAAGCATGCGTGGAGTCGCCATCGTACTCATCGGCAGTTTGGCGCTGATGGGGTGTCACGGTAAAAAAGCCGTAGTTGAACCTACACAGGTAGTTGAACCTACACAGCCGCTCAGTACTTTAAAAAATATTGATCTTGAAAAAAAACCAGGCTTCGTCGAGAAGCACAAGGTAGGCATGTTCACGATTGGTGGTTGGGTGAACCAGAAACAGGGTCATCATTTCCAAACGGTTAAGCCACAGCATGAAGAAGCAGCTATTGTTTATTTATATCGTCCAGATTCAAAATGGAACCGTCAGGAAATTGTAGCTGCGAGTCTGTTTATCAATCAGCATCGCATTCCAAGTTTACTGCATAATCACCATTACTGGATCGAGCTACCTGCAGGCACTTATCGTTTAAGTACTAGCCGTCCTTTGGGTACTCTGCACTTTCAGACACCTAAATATCTGGACCTTACGGTAGAAGCAGGACAGTCCTATTTTATTAAATATGATGAGGAAAATCTCAGCACCCGTCGTAGTGTAACGGGACCGCTGATGCTAATGCCGAATAATGTGGGTTTAAATGAAATTGCTTTTACCCAGTTAAAGTCAGACAGTTTTAACTTTTTTGCACAGGATCAGCAAACAGGAAAAATCCGCAAAAAAGCCCAGAAGATTAAACCGACTGCTTATGATCCAAGCCTAGACGTACAATTGACCACGCCTTTTAAACTGTGGGATCCGCGGACTTGGTAATTTGGATAGTTCTTTGAGGAAAGATAATAAAAAAGCACCCTAAATGGGTGCTTTTTTATACAGCTTTAATTAGCCTGCAGCAGCATCAACTACTGGAATCTTGCCAATTTTAGCTTGCCAGATTTTCGGTGCAGTGGCATGAATAGAAGTACCATTCACATCAACCGCGACAGAGACCGGCATATCTTTCACAACAAACTTGTAGATCGCTTCCATACCCAGGTCAGCAAAGGCAACCACTTCAGCTTCACGGATCGCTTTAGACACGAGGTACGCAGCGCCACCTACAGCCATTAAGTAAGTCGCTTTATTGTCTTTGATTGCTTCAACGGCAGCAGGACCACGATCCGCTTTACCGATCATGCCAAACATGCCAGTCGCTTCAAGAACTTGACGTGTGAATTTGTCCATACGCGTAGCCGTTGTTGGACCTGCAGGACCAACGACTTCATCACCGACTGGATCGACTGGACCTACGTAGTAGATGAACTTGCCTTTAAGATCAACAGGAAGTTCTTCACCATTGTTCAGCATGTCCACCATGCGTTTGTGCGCAGCGTCACGGCCAGTGTAAATTGTACCGTTAAGAAGCAGCGTATCGCCTGGTTTCCAGGAGTTCATTTCTTCTTGCGTGATGTTGTCCAGGTCAACGCGTTTAGACGTTGAAGAATCCCAAGTCACAGATGGGTAGTCTTCAAGTTTTGGTGCCTGAATATGTGCAACACCTGAACCATCAAGGGTGAAGTGTGCATGACGAGTCGCAGCACAGTTCGGGATCATACCGACTGGTTTACCTGCAGCATGACATGGATAATCTTTGATTTTAATATCAAGTACAGTGGTTAAACCGCCAAGACCTTGTGCACCAATACCCAAAGCATTTACTTTTTCGAAGATTTCGATACGAAGCTCTTCCATTTTGCTTTGTGGACCACGACGAAGCAATTCGTCCATGTTGATCTCTTCCATCAATGCTTCTTTGGCAAGCATCATGGCTTTTTCGGCAGTACCACCGATCCCGATCCCCAGCATACCTGGTGGACACCAGCCTGCACCCATGGTCGGAACAGTTTTCAGTACCCAGTCTACGATTGAATCAGATGGGTTCAACATTGCCAGTTTAGATTTATTTTCTGAACCGCCACCTTTGGCTGCAACAGTGATATCTACTTTGTTACCCGGAACAAGCTTGTGATAGATCACAGCAGGGGTATTGTCTTTGGTGTTTTTACGGCCAAATGCAGGATCGGCCAGAACTGATGCACGAAGTACGTTCGAGTTTTCAAGGTAACCTTGACGCACACCTTCGTTGATTGCATCATCCAGGCTCATGGTTAAATCGAATTTAACGTCCATGCCCACTTCAACAAATACGTTGACGATACCAGTATCTTGGCAGATAGGGCGGTGGCCTTCTGCACACATGCGTGAGTTAATCAAGATTTGCGCGATTGCATCTTTCGCAGCTTTGTTCTCTTCACGGTCGTACGCACGGCTCATCGCTTGGATGAAGTCTTGTGGATGATAGTAAGAAATGAACTGAAGCGCATCTTTAACCGATGTGATCAAGTCATCTTGCTTGATAATAGTGGTCATACAAATATCTCTTGAGCGGGCTGTTAGCTAGCGGGCTAAATTATAAGATAAATAAATCCAGTTGTGGGTGTTTTACAGGGACATTGGCCAAAAGTTTATAGTTTAAGCAATTTATCGTCTTGTTCTGGTCACTAGCATAGTTAAAAAAGACAAGTTCGTGACATATTTATTGTCATATTTCAGCTTGTATTTCACCTCAATAAAGCTTATAAAAATTTAAGTTATTGATTTTTATTTAATATTTAAAAATATAAAAAATCCTGATTGTCATCTAAATGTCATAAAACTTTTACATAATGCAGCTATCAAATAAAGGAGATCCTAACAATGGTTACAGGTATTTTGATGGCAGCTGGTTTTTGTGTATATATCGCTGCAACTTGGATGTATGGTCAGAAAGAAGAGCAAGCCTAAGCTTATCTTCTTTCTCCTATTTTAAGGTTTTATTGGATTACGCTATCTTCAAATCTTCAAATCTTCAAATCTTCAAATAATATTAATAAAAAACAATATTTCAAACATCTTCCCCTTGTCACAATACTCAGGTAACTCACACATTTTATAGAATTACATTATTAACCCAGAAAAACCCAAAGCCTGAAAACCCTTACACATGCAGCGTTTTTTATTGCTTAGACTGTTTTTCTCAACTTCTAGAAACAGGCAAGTAGAATGAACAATTTTAATGCAAGTGATATTAAAGAACATGCTTCAGTCATTGCTTCATGTGGTACTCAAGTCGGGAAGGTGGATCATCTGGAAGGTCAGGATTCAATTAAATTAACGAGAAGTGATGATGAAAATAATGAACATCATTTAATTCCATTAAGTTGGGTAAGTGAAATCAAAGATGGAAGTGTAGTTTTAAATAAAACAGCAGAAGAAGTGCGTCAGCAGTGGACCACCGTGTAAAAGTGTTTGATGTCTGATTGATGCTGGTTTAGGCGAAAAAGTAAAAACCAGCTATAAGTTTAGGCCGACAGAATTGATCGGTTAAAGTGCTAAATGCCAGCCTGATAGGCTGGCATTTATTATGTGTAACAAAGCTTTTTACGGCATTTATTTTATTCATATAAGGGATTTCGTGCCTGCATCATGATTTCATCTGAATATTTATCTTGGTATTCAAAAGCCTCTTTTTTAACTTCCATCACTTGGAAACCGCATTTTTCATAGGCACGAATCCCGCGTGGATTATGTCCAAACACTTGTAAAGATAGTGTTTTTAATCTTAATTGCTTAAAGGCCCACGTTTTGATGAGCTCGATGGCTTCACTGCCATAACCTTGGCTAGTGAACCTGATTTGAGAGAGCGCAATGCGAAATTCTGCTGTTAGGTTTTCAGGATCAATCTCTAAGACAGATAATTCCCCAATCATACGGTGATCAGCCTGCAGACAAATGGCAAAATCATAACGGAGCGGATGATCAAGGCAGCGTCGAATATGGGCTTCAATTTCAGCCAGGTTAAAGTTCCGCTTTAAGCCTGTCATATGACGAATCTCATCGACTTGCGTAGCCTCCAGGAAAATGGGTGCATCTTCAACTTTTAGAGGCCTTAAGTAGATACGAGCGCCATTTAACTGAAGTATAGGTTTAATGATATTTGGCGACATTTTTTATTTTCGAGATAATCCGTGTGTAGATTATAGAAAATCTGCTCAGTCATGAGAAAAAAATAAAATGATTAATAAAAAAACCACCTGATTTTTCAACCAGGTGGTTTGGAAAACTTAAATTCAAGAAAATTCAAGAAGTATTAAGCTTCTTGCTGCTCGGCCTGAATCGCAGTTAAGGCAATGGTAAACACGATGTCATCGACCAATGCACCACGTGACAAGTCATTCACAGGTTTATTTAAACCTTGCAGCATTGGCCCGACACTGACCACATTGGCAGCACGTTGTACCGCTTTATAGGTCGTGTTACCGGTGTTCAGATCCGGGAAGATAAACACATTGGCACGTCCGGCCACTTGTGAATCAGGCGCTTTCTGGCGCCCCACGCTTTCCACCGATGCTGCATCATATTGTAATGGCCCATCAATCAGCAGATCAGGACGACGCTCTTTGGCAATACGTGTAGCTTCCGCGACTTTTTCCACATCTGCACCGGTACCTGAAGTTCCAGTCGAATAGGAAATCATGGCTATACGCGGGTCAATACCAAAGGCTTTGGCAGAATCGGCGGACTGAATTGCAATTTCGGCGAGCTGTTCTGCATCAGGATCCGGATTGATCGCACAGTCACCATACACATAGACTTCATCTGGCAATAGCATAAAGAATACGGAAGAGACCAGTGAATAATCCGGAGCAGTCTTGATCAGCTGGAAGGCAGGGCGCACCGTATTTGCGGTGGTATGTACTGCGCCCGACACCAAACCGTCAACCTGATCCAGCGCCAGCATCATGGTGCCAAGTACTACCGTATCTTGCAGTTGTTCACGGGCTTGCAGTTCGTTGAGCCTGCCTTTACGCAGCTCGACCATCTTGTCGATGTAGTTTTCACGCACCAGATCCGGATCAAGAATTTCCAGATCTTCAGGCAATTCAATGCCGCGCGCTTTGGCTACTTCTAGTACAGCTTCAGGCTTGGCCAGCAGAATACACTGTGCAATACCACGCGCCTGACAGATGGCGGCAGCCTGTACGGTACGCGGTTCATCTCCTTCTGGCAGTACAATACGTTTTTTTGCGGCAATCGACTTCTGTACCAGTTCATGACGGAAAGCAGAAGGTGACAGACGTGGCTTATACGAACCATTCAACATTTGATTCAGCCATTCCGGATTGATATGGCTTGAAACAAAACGCGTGACCTGATCCGCACGTTCAGTATCATCTACCGGAATTTCATTGCTGAGATTTGCCAGTTTTTGTGCGGTTTCAAATGTGTTGAGTGGTGTATGTAAAATCGGTAAACCTTGCTTGATGGCAGTCTGGCAGAATTCCAGCACATGATCATTTGGCTGATGATGCTCAGTCAGCACCAGACCTGCCAAAGGAATCCCATTACTGCTGGCCAGACTGCTCGCCAGTAACACATCAATTCGGTCGGATGCACTGATGATCAGTTCACCCGCTACAAACTTATGCAGTTCATGCTCGATATTGGCTGAAATCAGGCTGCTATTTTGTACACGGCGCTGCTTGGCTTCGCCTTCATTAATCCAGTAACCAGAAATATATGCAGCAAGATCAGACATACGCGGTACGCTTAAGGTTTTACTGAAAGGTACCAAGCCAATCACTGGTAATTTTTCAGAACCAATATGCGGATGAGTCTGCTGAATGGCTTTAATAAATTCTGCAGTTTCAGTCTTGAGGCGTAAATCCGGATTCAGCGTGACAGGAATCTGTGCAGATTCTTCAGGCAAGCCCTTGGTACGCATCAACATGATACCTGCCAGACGGGTAGAGCTGGCACCACCAAAGTTACGAAGCTGATGTTCAATTTTATCCGCGGTTTGGCTTGGCTTGAGAATATTGGCATTGCTGACCACAATAACTTTGGCATCGAGGGCCTGTGCCAATGCAGCATTCAGATCGTCGGCAAAACTGTCTTGAGTATTTGGCAGCAAACCTTCGACAATAATCAGGTCATGCTGTTTGGCAATTTGACGATGCAGACGTACCGCTTCCTCAAGCAGTTCATCCTGTTCCCCCAGATTGATCTGCTGCAAGACTTTGCTATAACGGATGGGTTCAACAGTTTCACTCTGAGAAATATGACGATACAAAGCCGTGGTGCGGTCTTCGATTTCATTCAATTCCTGAGCAAAAGGTTTGAGGAAGCCAGCTTTTACCCCTTGGCATTCCAGCGCATAAATCAGGCCCAAACAGGCAGAAGTTAGGCCTACGCCTTCCCCGGTGGGTACCAATAAAATTGTTTTCATAAGTTATGTCAGTCGCAAAATAATAGAAATCAGTTAAAAAGTGGCCGGGCCTGCTTATGCAGGCGTTGCCTCAACTTTAGACTTTTTTGCAGTATGTTGCTCGATTTCGAGTTCTATAACACTCTGAACTTCCTGGGCAATGCGGCCTTCTTCATCGGTTGGTACCACCCAGATTTGTGGGCCTGTACCTGAGTCGATCCGGCCTTCGGTACCGCGTTTCAGTTCATTATTGGCATTCTTATCCAGATTGAAACCAAAATGAGGCAGGTAATTCATGGTCTTTTCACGGATATACGCCGAGTTTTCGCCAATGCCACCCGTAAAGAACAGACCATCGATGCGTGGCAGACCACAGCTCAATGCTGCCAGGGATTTAGCCAGGCGATAGCAGAATACTTCAATCGCCAGGCTGGCATCTTCATTGCCTTGCTCTGATGCTTCAATCAGGGTGCGCATGTCATTGGACAGATCAGACAGACCCAAAAGACCACTTTGGCTATTCAGCATCTTGTCAATTTTATAAATGTCCCAACCCAGATTTTTCGCCAGGAAGCTATGCAGGCTTGGGTCGACATCGCCACTGCGTGTGCCCATGACAATGCCTTCAAGTGGGGTTAAACCCATAGAGGTATCTACACTTTGCCCATTCCAAACGGCACAGGTCGAGCTACCATTGCCAAGATGCGCGGTTAACCAGCCCCCTTGCTTGAAGCTGCCTGCCAGTTCAGAACCACGGTCTGAAACATAGGCATGGCTGGTTCCGTGGAAACCATAGCGACGTACACCATGAGCAGTATATAAAAATTTCGGCAGGGCATAACGATAAGCATGCGCTGGCATGGTTTGGTGGAAGGCAGTATCAAATACTGCAACCTGTGGTAATTCCGGGAATAAGCGTTTGGTGGCTTCAATGCCAATCAGGTGTGCCGGATTGTGTAACGGCGCAAGCGGCGTTGCTTCACGGATTTTTTCAATAATTTCGTCATTGATCAGTTCGGCCTTGGTCAGGCTGCCGCCATGTACCACACGGTGACCGATCGCGTCCGGACGGTAGTTGGCCAGACGCTCCAGACCCACTTCAAGTGCCTTTTTATGGTCAGCAAATGGAATGTGGATATCCACCGGCTCATTGCCGACAGTCACGCCTTTAATGCGAGCATTCTCTGTGCCTAAGTTCTCAGCTAAACCATGAATACGGAAATTCTGCTCCTCAAGAAGTAATGCGAACTTGATTGAAGAAGAGCCACAATTAATAACTAATACTGATTTAGACACGATTGATTACCCAATTTTTAATTAAAATTCTCGTCCATTTGCTTGATCCAATTGCAAACCATGAAGCTGCAATATTGATCAATACCTATCTTTTAACATTTGTTTTTTTTCTGTCCTAGATAGACTTTAGCAGATTAGACTTAAGCATTATCGACCAAGTTAATAATAATAACTAAAATTTATCAGTTCATAGTTTTCATTTATAAATAAAATGATGCTGAAAATACGATCAATAAAATGTTAAATCCTGCTTAACGTTTATTTTGCAACAGATTGATTTTCTAGTTTAGCGCCTGAAATTGCAAATTTTGTTCTTACATACAATTTTATAAAGAGATTCATCAATAAAATGACCCGAAGGTTCTGGTCCCTCTATTTCAGTGTCGATTTTTCTGTGCATAAAAAAACAGCCTCACACATGAGGCTGTTTTAAATGAGCGATCTGAAGACTTATTGGCGAATCTGACCATCACCAAAGACGATCCATTTCTGGGAAGTCAGGCCTTCAAGCCCGACTGGACCGCGAGCATGGATCTTGTCGGTCGAAATGCCGATTTCTGCACCAAGACCATATTCAAAACCATCAGCAAAACGGGTAGATGCATTGATCATGACCGAGCTGGAATCTACAGCCGCTAAAAATTCACGGGCAATACTGTAGTTCTCAGTAATGATAGAGTCAGTATGGTGGGAGCCATATGTGTTGATATGTTCAATGGCTTCCTCGACACCCGATACAATCTTGATGGCCAGAATCGGTCCAAGATATTCGGTATACCAGTCTTCTTCAGTGGCAGCAATTACCGCATCACCGAGGATACGCTGAGTTTGTTTACAACCACGTAGCTCTACTTTTTTCTCTTGATACAGTTCTGCAATACGCGGCAAGAACTCTTCAGCAACTTTTTCATCGACCAGCAGGGTTTCCATGGCATTACATACGCCATAGCGATGGGTTTTGGCATTGAAAGCAATCGGCAATGCTTTTAACAAGTCCGCTTGTGCTTCCACATAGACATGACAGTTGCCATCCAGATGTTTAATGACCGGTACACGTGCTTCTTCAGTAATGCGCTCGATCAGGCTCTTGCCGCCACGGGGCACGATCACATCTACATATTCAGTCATGGTAATCAACTGGCCTACGGCAGCACGGTCAGTTGTATTCACGACCTGTACGGCAGCTTCGGGCAAGCCTGCCACTTTCAGCCCGTATTGAATTGCGGCTGCAATTGCCTGATTCGATTCCAGTGCTTCCGAGCCACCACGTAGAATAATGGCATTTCCTGATTTCAGCGCAAGTGATGCAGCCTCCAGCGTGACGTTAGGACGTGATTCATAGATCATGCCCACCACACCCAAAGGTACACGCATCTTGCCCAGCTGAATCCCGGAGGGGCGATAGGCCATATCCGTAATTTCACCAATCGGATCTTTCAGGCCAATGACATCTTCGAGGCCTTGTAACATTCCTTCGAAGCGTGCGGGGTTCAGTTCTAAGCGATCAAGCAGAGCTGTATCCAGGTTGTTATTATGTGCCTTGGTCATATCTTTCTGGTTAGCAGCCAAAATAGCAGCTTGGCTATTTTCTAAAGCCGTATAAATAGCAGATAATGCATCGTTTTTGGTTTGGGTAGACGCACGAGCCAAAATGCGAGACGCTTGGCGTGCCTGCTGTCCTACCGTTTGCATATATTGTTCAATAGACTCTTGCATAGCGGTTTGATCACTTAGAAATTTCATTTCGATATTAACAGTCTGCTGCTGCACAATGAAGCCCATCTGTTAAAAATCATCTGTTTTCGCAGACTTCTAAACATTTTGAAATTTTTTTCTGTTTAAAAGCAGATAAGTGGTCAATCAAGCGGTTGCTTGTGAAAAGCAGCTCTGTATAGAATGAAACACGCGACATTGAAGTCATTTATAACTATTAAAGAGCAGGATGCGTGTTCAGGCACACCGGAATGCGCCTGAAATATAAGACTGTTCATCATGACTTGCACAATAAAAATAAGGCAAGGACGGAGGAAAAGGAATATGAATTCCATCATTCATATGGATGCCCAAGTATTGGAACAACCTAGCCATAAGGGCTTTTTTGATCTTTATGATAAGCACAGTTTTAAGCAGCCGCCACGTACCACCTGGATGAATGGCTGGAAAATTGAATATATGGCGATTGCCCGTCCAGATACTCTGCATTTAAGACCTATGGTGATTATTGGGGGAGCTTTTCAGAATTTTAATTCCTACAAATATTGTGTAGAACAGCTTTTTGATGCAGGCCCCATCATTCTGATTGACCTGCCCTCCATGGGGGCGAACCAGCAGATTAATAATGTCGACACAGGCCTGTCTGCAGGAACACTGGAGCTCGAAGATCTTGCTGCGATGCTGGGACGATGGCTGGAGCAGATGCAGCTGCCGCAAGTGGCAATTCTAGGCATGTCCTTGGGGTCAGTGGTGGCCTCCTGTCTGGCAGATCAACGTCCTGAACTCGTAGACCGGATGATCCTGATGGGTGTCATGCAGAAAACCCGTAAAAGCTGGCGCATGCTGCTGGAAGAATCCTTACATCTGATGAAAGAACAGCGTATGGATGAATTTGGTCAGGCTGTCATTTTATATCTGGTCAATCATGCACGTTTGGCCGAAACCCGGATGTCACCCACTGCAAAGCGCCTGTTCTTTAAACAGATGGCGGAATTTACGGCAACCGAACAGGACCGCTATGAGATCAATTGTAACCGTTTATTGCGTCTGACCAATGTACCAATTCCACAGTGCAAAGTACTGGTAGCATGTGGCCAATATGACAGTTTTACTTTGCCACATGAGAATGCCGATTTTGCCCTGCAATGCCCGGATATGCAGTATGTGCAAATTGCAGGTGCTGACCATGTACCTCAGCTGCAACGTCGTAAAGAAACCATGCATTTATTTGCAACCTTTTTACGTGATGAAGCGGTTGATCAACTAGACGGCATTATTCCGTTCACGCGCGAACAGATACAGCAAATTGAACGTCGCGGTGAAGAACGGATTCAGGTACAAGATCCACAGCGCTATTTAAGTCATCGTCATTCTGATCTCATTTTAAAAGCAGAGATAGTGAACATGAATTTCTTTGGAGTATTGCTGGAGTTAGATGCAGGACAGGTTGCGCGTGCAGCAACTCATCCACGTGATCTGGCTTTGCATCTTGAAGATGAACAAGGGGAATTTCGTATAGAATGCCTGCTCTTTGAGCAGGCTGACACACAGCTGCGTGCCTTATTCAAACATGGTAGCTTTGAGGTTGCAGAACGTTTATTGCAATTTATACAAGTACAAAAAATGCTGTTACAGGCAGAAGTATTGGATGCAGTAATTTAAAAACATCATCTTTAAAAAAACAGCGTACTTAAACGCTGTTTTTTTTCACTGCATGAATCATCCAGACCAGATCACCTAAATGTTCATCCTGTTCTGGTCGTGGATTTTGCTGGCCTGGCTCGGCAAAATAACGTTGAGGTTGTTGTACCTCAACCTGGTCAAATCCTGCATCTTGAAAAAAGTGCTGCAGTTCTTGGGGGGATTTAAAATGAAAGGTAAACGCACTTCGAGACATGAATTTAAGCAGACGGCTACTGCTCCAGATAAAGTTCGCCAGTTTATTTTTCACCGGTTCAGGATAAATATCGCTGAAATAGTGAACTGCCGGGAAATACTGCGCATTTTCTGTAATACCCTGCATCAGAATGCGTAACATCTGCTGATCAAAATAATTAATCAGTCCTTCGCTAATGACCACTAAGGGCTGGTTGCGGTCAAACATCTGAAAAATACAGTCCAACTCTTCACTAAAAATATCGGCAGTCAGGACTTCAGGAGCATACTGATCGATTTGCTGTAAAGCCTGAGTCTTGATCTTGGCCATATCGGGAAGATCCAGTTCACGATAATTAATTTCTGGAAATTTCTGTCTAAAATTCCAGCTACGTGGAGATAGTCCACAGGCAATTTCAAGAACCTGAAGCTGGGGATATTGCTCAAGCAGTTGACACAAATGCTCATCAATCATCTGATGGCGCTGCTTCAGTGTCGTACGCATACTACCGCCGACATAACGCTCTGCCCAGGACTCAAGTGGGTGAAGCAGTTTGGCCAGAATTTTACCTTTAGTGGTCGCAAAGGCTGGATGCGAGATCCCCATTTGATACCAGATATAGCCGGTATAGTGCGCAGTAAATGAAATATGGCGATGTTGTGAAAGTGTTTCTGTCATATCGTTCTTACCTTATTTTTATTTTTAAGTTAATTACATAATAGTGTAACCTTTTCATTACTATAATTAAAAAGGAACACTTTGTCGTGTTCCTTTTTTTGTGTTGACTGGATTAAAAAAGCTTTAGCTCATCTGCTGTTTGAATGCCAGTATTTCGTCACGGATATTGCGCCATGCTTCTCCCAGATCAAGCTCTGCACCAATCTGGATGTTTGGGATGTTGCCGCGCATGCGTTCCAGACGTTGCTGGTTCGGGAGGGGCAGATCAACAATCCCTTCCAGTGCAATGCATTGTGCTGCACGGTCATTGCAGACTAGACCCATGTCACAACCGGCTTTAAGGGCGGCCTGAATTCGGGCATCGGCATCGCCTGCAACACAGGCAGCCTGCATGCTTAAATCATCCGAGAACAGGACGCCGTCAAAGCCGAGCTCCTGACGCAAAACTTTCTGAATCCAGAATTCCGAGAAACCTGCCGGATTGGGATCCACCTGGCTATAGATAACATGAGCCGGCATTAAAGCATCCAGCTGTGGTTGTAACTGGATAAAGGTTTGCATGTCTTTTTGCTGGATCTCTGCGTAGGAACGCGTATCAATTGCTGCAGCAACATGCGAATCTGCTTTGACCGAGCCATGACCCGGGAAATGTTTACCGGTTGAAGCCATGCCGGCACGTTTCATACCTTTTAGAAATGCGCTGGCGAGTGGAATAATGTCCTGGATATTTTGGGCAAAGCTACGATCACCGATCACATCACTGATACCATTCAAATCCAATACTGGTGCAAAGCTGAAATCAATTCCGACAGCTAGTACTTCAGTCGCCATTAGCCAGCCGCATTTTTCAGCCAGTTCCAGAGCGCGCTGTGGATCGCTTGTATAAAGTTCGCCAAATTTTCCCATGGCAGGCAGCAGGGTAAAGCCCTGTCTTAGACGTTGGACACGACCGCCTTCCTGATCGACCGCAATTAAAATATCCGGGCGAACCTGACGCATATGATCAGTTAAGGCACGGACTTGAGCTGGAGATTCGATATTGCGACCAAATAAAATGACTCCACCGACTTGCGGCGCACTTAATAGTTCAATATCTTCTTGAGTCAGGGTGGTGCCTGCGATGTCGAGCATCAATGCGCCAATCATATGTGGATTCCATTTTAGAATTTTTCGGGGAAACAATACCTGATTTCTGCAATGATTTGCTACACTTTGTCAGCACAGAATATGATAAAACTACACGACATAAACATATTAAGTTGTTTAAGATGCTGAATACTTTAAATTCTGGTCGAAAAGCAACACGGTCACATTGGTCTCTAGGCCAAGGAAGTACGAATTATTTATGAAATTTCAAACGATAGCTTGCGCCGTTGCGATTGCGACAGGTGGATTCTTTTTTACCCATGTAGTGAATGATGCGATTGCGGCCAATAGTACAGAAGTGCTCAGCAAGGCGATTCAGCCATCTCAAGAACAGGCACTAGTGTCACGCCAGCTGGCAACCCTAGTGGACCGTCAGCACTATTTGAATATGCGTCTGGATGCTCAGACTTCACAGCGCATTTTTGATTTCTATATCGATAGTCTTGATCCGGAACATAGTCTATTTCTGGCTCCAGAAGTTGAAAACTACAAGAAACGTTATGGTGCCAGTTTTGGTGCCAATCTGAAAGCCGGCAATTTGTCGGGTCCTTATGAAATACATGAACAATATCGTCAGCGTCTGACCCAGTTCTATACGTATATGTTGAATGAGCTGAAAAAACCGCAGAATCTGAACCAGCCGAATGTTTATATCGAAACGGATCGTGAAAAAGCACCGTTCTTTAAAACAGAAGCTGAACAGCGCGCGCACTGGTCAAAAATGCTGGTGTCTCAGCTGATCAATCTGACTATCAGCAAAGAGGAAGAACAGGCCAAGCAGAAAGCCCTGAAAGCCAATCCGGAACTGGCCAATGGACAGGATCTCACAGGTCCTGAAGATCTGACGCCTGCGCAAACCTTGACTAAGCGTTACACCCGTCAGCTCGAACGCCTCAGCCGCATCAAGAGCGATGATGTGCTCGACAAGACACTGAACGCGATGATGCTGACCTATGATCCGCACAGTAATTACTTCCCGCCTGTCGATGCGATGGAACTGAATCGTCAGACGACTTTGCAGTTAGAAGGGATTGGTGTGTCGATTCGTCCGGAACGCGGCAATGAAGATTACACCAAGATTGAAACCATTGTCGAAGGTGGTCCAGCCAGTAAGTCAGGCCAGGTCAAATCAGGGGATCGTATCATTGGTGTAGCTCAAGATGGCGAGCAGATGGTCGATGTTATTGGCTGGCCAAGTAATGAAATTGTCGGTTTGATTCGCGGCAAGCGCGGCACCAAAGTCACTTTACGCTTACTCGGTGCAGGCGCTCCTATGGGACAGGCACGTAATGTGACCATTACCCGTGATGTGATCCAGGAAGAAGATGCAGGTGTACGTACACGTGTAGTTGAGATTCAACGTGACGGTAAAAAATATCAATATGGTGTGATCGAAATTCCGTCTTTCTATCTGAACTATCGTGCACGCCGTGCGGGTACGGATTATCGCTCGGTCTCTGAAGATACCAACAAGGCCTTGAAAGAGCTGGCAGCGAAGAATGTTGCCGGGATTATTGTCGATTTGCGCAATAACCCAGGCGGTTCACTGGAGGAAGTGGCACGTATGCTCGGACAGGTGATCAAGTCTGGTCCAGTGGTACAGATCCGTGATGGTAATGGCAACGTTAGCGTCTTTGAAGATGATGATGGCGGCGCACAAACCTATGCAGGTCCACTGGCAGTGATGGTCAATCTGGCATCTGCTTCAGCCAGTGAAATTTACTCTGCTGCGATTCAGGATTATGAGCGCGGGATTGTGATTGGCAGTACCACCACAGGTAAAGGTACGGCACAGGTACAACTGGATAGCTTGGCACATGGACAGGCGACACTGACCCAGCGTAAATTCTACCGTGTGACCGGTGGCAGTACCCAAAATAAAGGGGTCATTCCGGACATTAAACTGGTTGATATTTATAACGAAGAGTTCGGTGAGCGTAAGGCCAAAAATGCCTTGCAGTGGGATACCATTCCAACTGCGCCATTTAAACGTGAAGGCGCAGTACAGAAATATGTCCCTGAACTGGCTAAACTTTCTCAGCAACGGGTTTCACTTGATTCTCAGTTCAAGTATTTGGAACAGCGTAAAGCCGTAATGAAGAAAGCTGAAGAAGAAAAGCGTCAGGTACTGGACTTGCAACAGCGTAAAGCCGAGCTGATTGCAATGGAGCAAAAAACGCTGGAAGCAGAAAATGCCCGCCGTATTGCTACAGGTCTTAAGCCTTATCCGAATTGGGAAAGTTATCAGGCTTCGATGGATGCCTTGATTGAAACGCGTGCCAAGATGAAGGCCAAAGAACGTCCGGCTTTGCCTGAAGAAGAAGCTTTTGTGATTGAAGCGGCAAATGTGTTACTCGATTATGCCAACCTGCAGAAAAAATCCTAAGATTTAACTTTATTTATCTTTTATTAAAATAGCCTGTTTCGACAGGCTATTTTTTTATTCGGCCAGTTTGCACAAAAGACCAAATTAAATTTTGCTACGAAGTGCCATCTATCTAAATAAAAAGAAAAAAATTGTGACGGTGGTCGAATAAATGAGCTAAAAAAATGAAGCTAAATATTTGCTTAAATTTGAAACACTTCTAATATATAAGTCATATTTTATTTTTATGTTGAGTCAGATTTTAGGGGCAATTCTCAACTTCAAAAGAAAGAAATATAAATTCTAAGTTTGAGTTAAGACTGATGCTGTTGCAGATGAATTCACTTGCATTGATGTTCAGCTTGATGATTTTAATAAGTTCAAATTTGACCGGATGAAAATGGAAATACCAGTGCAGAGTATTATAAAAATGGTCACCGATGGGGAGCATTTTATATGATTGAAATTCAGCATGATATTACTCTGGTCACCGCTTCCATTCTTTCAGCATTGATTGCTTGTTATCTGATTATCCGGATTAAAAAATTTGCTTCAGGGGCTGCGCAGCCAAATGTTAAAACTTTCAGTTTAATGCTAACAGCTATGCTATTGGGACTATTGATCTGGTTGATCCATTTTATCGGGCTGACAGCAAGTTTTATGCTGCATACATATGAAATAGATTGGGGGATACTGCTCCTTTCTGTTCTGGTGGTATGCTTTGCCGCTATCTTTATCTTCTGGTTGAGTACACGGAAGACTTGGTCGTTTTTTCGAATAGTTCTTGTCACCGGGATAATCGCGCTTGGTATCTTTGGTATGCATTATATCAGCATGATGGCATTCAATTTTACTGCTAGCAATGTGCTACAGTTCCCGCAATTTACCCATACACAGGATCAGCTTTTTCTGGCCATAATATTAATGAGCGGGCTGTTACTGCTAACGCTGATTTGTATCGTTGTGTCCGAACTGCGTGTCGGTTCACGCAATCGTCAGCTTGCTTGGGCCAATCAGCAAATTGAAAACCAGACCATTCAGGATAATCTGACCAAATTACCCAACCGTCTATATCTGGCTGAGTATGCAAATAAATTATTTTCTGATCAGCCCCAGCAGCATGAAATTGCTTTTTTATACATTGATCTGGACCGTTTTAAGGCGGTCAATGATGTGTTTGGCCATCTGGTCGGTGACCAGTTGCTGATTCAGTTGACCACACGGATTCACCAGTTATTGGGTCATCACTCCAAGCTGCTCAGAATCGGCGGCGATGAATTTCTGCTGGTACTGGAAAATACCTCTGTTACCAAAGCGGCAAAAATGTCAGAAAAGATTCTCGAGCTGATCCAGGAAAGTTTCCTGATTGAAGGCAAGAGTATTCATATCTCGGGCAGTATCGGCATTGCCATGTATCCGGAACATGGCAAAAATTTACAGGATTTGTTAGTCAATGCCGATGCTGCCATGCTCAGCTCCAAGTATCAGGGGCGCAATACCTATTCGGTGTTTAACTATTCTACCGATCAGGATGAAAGCAAGAGCCAGAGTACCCTGATTAATGATCTGTATAAAGCGGTGGAAGAACAGCAGTTTGTACTGTTCTATCAGCCAAAATTTAGGACCAGGGACCGCAGCTTGTGTGGGGTAGAGGCATTAATCCGCTGGAACCATCCCCAGTTTGGACTGCTCGGCCCGAACCTGTTTATCAATGCAGCTGAAAAAACCGGACTGATTATTCAAATGGGCTATTGGGCATTAGAGCTGGCCTGTCAGCAGATTCAAAAATGGCAAGATACACATACCGAATTTTTCCCTGTTGCGGTTAATTTGTCTGCGGTACAATTTGAGCATAAGCAGCTTTTTAGTACCTTGGAAAAGTTGTTTGCCCAATATAAAATTAGTCCTCGGCATTTAATGATCGAGATTACTGAGTCGACTGCCATGCATCATATTGATGTGAGTATTCGCAGCTTCAAGCGCTTAAGACAAATGGGCATCCGTCTGGCCATTGATGATTTTGGTACGGGTCATTCAAGCTTTCTCTATTTAAAGAATTTAGCCGTTGATGAATTAAAAATTGACCGGGAATTTATCAAAAATCTGGAAGTCGGCTCCAAAGAAGAAATAATTCTGGAAAGTATTATCCAGTTGGCTATGAAACTGGGGTTGGTGGTGACTGCAGAAGGGGTTGAAACTGAAGCGCAAGCGGAAATTTTAACCCGGCTCGGTTGTGAACAGTTAC
The DNA here is from genome assembly GCF_001647575.1 of Acinetobacter sp. SFD. NCBI lineage: Bacteria > Pseudomonadati > Pseudomonadota > Gammaproteobacteria > Moraxellales > Moraxellaceae > Acinetobacter > Acinetobacter sp. SFD. The sequence goes on along the minus strand of NZ_LSZJ01000001.1, from coordinate 412,962 downwards.
AAGGTTTTTTACTGGGCTTGCCGGTAGATGAACAACGTTTAGAAAATTTACAATTCCATTAATAGCGCTCAAATTGATTGAGCGTCAGGATAGACAATATGGCTCACGGAACTCCACCCTGAAACTCTGCTACAATATCGCCAATTTTTTTCATATTGATCGAATTTGATCTCGAATGCTGTGCATTGAGCAGTAGGTATATTTCATGAGCTTTAAGCAAGAACTGGCGGCACAAGTCGCCCAGCGACGTACGTTCGCTATTATTTCCCACCCCGATGCCGGTAAAACCACCATGACAGAAAAATTGCTGTTATGGGGTCAGGCCATTCAGGTAGCCGGGATGGTAAAAAGCCGTAAATCTGACCGGGCCGCAACATCGGACTGGATGGAAATGGAAAAAGAGCGTGGTATCTCGATCACGACTTCGGTGATGCAATTTCCTTTTAAAGACAAGATGATCAATCTTCTGGATACCCCGGGACATGAGGACTTCTCGGAAGATACCTATCGTACCTTAACCGCAGTAGACTCTGCGCTGATGGTGATTGACGGGGCAAAAGGTGTCGAAGACCGTACCATTAAACTGATGGAAGTGTGTCGGATGCGCGATACCCCGATCATCTCATTCGTCAACAAAATGGACCGTGAAATCCGTGAGCCGCTCGAACTTCTTGATGAAATTGAAAACGTTCTAAAAATTAAATGTGTACCATTAACTTGGCCATTGGGTACAGGTCGTGACTTCGCTGGTGTTTATAACCTGATCGAAGACAAGTTTTATGTTTATAAAGCGGGCTTCGGTTCAGTGATTACCGACATTGAGGTACGCGATGGTTATGACTATCCGGATCTTCGCGAGAAAGTAGGTGATCTGGCTTGGGCAGCATTTGAAGAATCGCTGGAACTGGTACAAATGGCCAATGAGCCTTTGGATCGTGAAGAGTTTCTGGCGGGTCGTCAAACACCTGTTCTGTTCGGTACAGCCTTGGGTAACTTTGGTGTCGACCATGTTCTGGATGCTTTCAGCCAATATGCACCACCACCGAAAGCTCATCCGACCCAAGATCGTGTTGTAGAAGCGAATGAAGAAGGTTTTACCGGTTTTGTCTTTAAAATTCAGGCCAATATGGATCCAAAACACCGTGACCGTATTGCTTTCATGCGGATATGTTCAGGCAAGTATGAAAAAGGCCTGAAGATGAAGCATGTGCGTCTGGATAAAGATGTGCGCATCAGCGATGCCTTAACTTTCCTTGCAGGAGACCGTCAGCATCTTGAAGAAGCCTGGCCGGGTGATATTATTGGTCTGCATAACCATGGCACTATCCAGATCGGTGATACATTTACCTCGGGTGAGAAACTTCAGTTTACCGGTATTCCGCACTTTGCGCCGGAAATGTTCCGTCGTGTCCGATTGAAGGATCCATTAAAATCCAAGCAGCTGCAAAAAGGTCTGAAAGAGCTTTCAGAAGAAGGGGCAACCCAGGTATTCATGCCGCAGAATAACAACGATCTGATCGTGGGTGCTGTGGGTGTGCTACAGTTTGAAGTGGTGGCTTACCGTCTGAAAGAAGAATATAAGGTCGACTGTGTTTATGAACCTGTCAACATCAACACAGTACGTTGGGTATCTTGTGATGATGAGAAGAAATTCAATGAATTCAAGAAAAAAGCCCATGACCAGTTGTCTGTCGATGGTGGTGGTCATTTAACTTATCTTGCCCCAAGCCGGGTGAATTTACAGCTGATGCAAGAGCGCTATCCGGATATCGTGTTCCGTAATACACGCGAACACTAAAATTTCAGGGTTCGCAGCCAAAGTCTAAAAATATGAAGCAGCTTCTCCGGAAGCTGTTTTGTTTTATGCTACATTTAAGCAGTTAATAACTCGATAGATATAGTAAAGAGAATGAAGCTCAGTAAGGAAGTCGTCCTCGGTTCTGTGATTGGTTTAAGCCTTGTCCTAAATGGCTGTGATCAAGGTGAAAAAGAATCCCTTACTACTCCAAAAAATGAAAAAATCACTGTAGCGAAGAATGCTGATGTCTTGCCGTATCTGAATATTCAAGAGCAGCCGGCCAAGATTGCCTTGCCATTCTGTGAAAATAAAAACTGTATCAATCTGGATATTCAGACCTTAGATACGGTTGATCCATGGATGAACCAATGGATTGAAAAGCAGCAGGCAAAAGTGATTCAGGATCAAATTGGCTTGAAACAGGACATGAATTTACAGCAGGCCATCAATGCCTATGTGAAAAAATCGGATGCTTGGCAAGCTCAGTTCAATTTGAACAAGGCTTATGAACTGTCGCTTTATACCCGTATTCCTTACCAGCGCAATCAGTATGTGCTGATGCAAATCGGGGTGGATTCCAAACAGGAAAATGTCAGCGTGCATGAGCGCTATTATTTTTTTGTGGCCGATCGCCGCCAGCAGAAAATGCTGACCCCACTTGATATTATCGACTCTAAACAGCAGTTGCTGATGGATCAGATTATTCAGCAGGCTTATCAAACCTGGTTAAAAGAAAACAATTCGCAAGTTCAGCAAAAAGCACCAAAAAAACTGTATTGGGGCCAAGCTGACTGGTTCTTTGATCAGGAAGGCATCGGTCTGCATTTTCGCAGTCATGAAATCAGTAAAGACGCCAAGCAACTGGATATTTATTTAACAAAACAACAAACACAACAGGTCTTGAAAGCTGAGATCTATCAGCATATGTTTTAAAGCTGATGATCTTGCAAGATGATTACAGGTTCCGAAAAGGTGAGTGAATGCCAAGATATAAGAATATTTTTTGTCTATCCATACTGGCATCAGCGGTGCTGCTGAGTGCCTGCCAGCCAAAGGGCGATGCCCCAAAAGAGTCGACTGCTCCTGAAGTGGTACAAGCCGAGCCTGAAGTAATTAAACTCACGGGTGAGACCGAAAAACTCAAGCTGACAATTCCGGAATGTGAAGACAAAAGCTGCCCGGAAATCTCGATCGAACGCCTGAACAGTAATCAAAGTTTTATTAATGAATGGATTGATCAGCAGATTCTCCAACAGTTGAAAAGTATCCTGTCTGTAGATGCGATTGAACCGGCAAAAGTGACTGCGGCTAGTGAAGCAGAAACGGCTGCCTCTGAGCCCAAAGCAGCTTTGACAACAGTAGCAACACCAAAACAGCAGCTTGAACAGCAAATTCAGCCCTATATACAGACTTTTTTGAATCTGGATAAAGAACTCAAAGCCCTGAGTGCCAGTCATAGCATCAGCCTGATGATTAAACCCAAGATTCTGAATTCAGGGGATCCCCTTGCGACCGTGGTTCTGAACAGCAGTTATTATCTGGGAGGAGCACATGGGGCATCTGCACAGACTTATTATAACTTTGATCTCGAACAGCAAAAACTGGTCAAGTTGGACGACATTATTGCGGCCAAGCAAAAAACCAAACTCGAAACGCGTGCCTATGAAGCTTTTAAAGACTGGGTGGTAGAATCCAAGCTTGCCAAAGATGTGGCCGAGTATGAACAGGCCTGGAAGTTCAAGCTTAGCGATAATTTTTATCTGGCCCAGCAAGGTCTGGTCTTGCAATATGCCGAATATGAAATTGGACCTTATGTCGCCGGTTTGCCACGTTTGATGATTCCGTATGAGCAGTTACAAGGTGTGCTGAAACAGGAATATTTGCCACACACAGAAAACGCTGCCTCTGAAATAAAGCCAGCACCTGCTGCAAAAGCCAAATGACCTTAAAGCTATTTGATACGCATACCCATTTTGATGTTCCCGATTTCGACCCTGATCGGGAACAGTTGGCCTATGCGGCCAAAACTGCCGGTATTGAGCATCTGGTTTTAATAGGTTTTTTGCAAAACCGTTTTGCCGACCTGCTAAGAACCCACGACTTTATCAATGACCTGGAAAATGCACCGCAAAGTCATTTAGCACCGGGCTTGCATCCGTTTTATATTGAACAGCATCAGATTGCTCATTTGCAGGAGCTGGAACAACTGCTTCATCATGAAGGATGTATTGCTATTGGTGAAATCGGTCTGGATACCTTTTTAAAACAGCACAAACAGGCTGAAATTTTCCAGAAACAAAAAGATTTTTTTGCTGCACAACTGGAACTGGCGCAGCAATTCGATAAGCCGGTTTTGCTGCATATCCGTAAATCACATGCGGAGGTTTTGCAGATGTTAAAACAGCACCGATTTAAACAGGGTGGCATTGCACATGCCTTTGGTGGTGGAATTGAGGAAGCTAAAGCCTTTATCAAGCTGGGATTCAAACTGGGTATTACTGGGCAAATCACCAATCCAAACGCCAAAAAACTGCATCAAGTGGTGCAGTATGTCGGACCAGAACATCTGGTGCTGGAAACCGACTGTCCGGATATGACGCCGCTTTGTTGTCAAAGTTCAAGCGAGCATCGTACTAGAAATACGCCTGCCAATTTACCTTATGTGTTGCAAGGGCTGGCAAAAAGCCTGCATATGCACAAAGAGGAGCTGGCTGAACAGCTCTGGCAAAATACCCATCAGGCCCTGCATTTGACCATTTAAATTAATACTCTTAACTCGGTCTTAAATTCCCAGTTCATCATAAATAGAAAAAAAGGTGCATTATGCAATTTCTAAAATGCTCCAGACTTGGCATCATGCCATATACATTTTTTTAGGTGAGATTCACATGGCACAAGGACTTTTGGCGGGTAAGCGCTTCTTGATTGCGGGCATTGCGAGTAAATTATCGATCGCTTTTGGTATTGCTCAAGCATTGCATCGTGAAGGTGCTGAATTGGCTTTTACTTATCCAAATGAAAAGCTGAAAAAGCGGGTAGATGACTTTGCTGAACAGTTTGGTTCGAAACTGGTTTTTCCTTGTGATGTGGCAGTAGATGCTGAAATTGACAATGCATTTGCTGAATTGTCTAAACACTGGGATGGTCTGGACGGCGTAGTGCATTCTATCGGTTTTGCACCGGCACATACGCTGGATGGTGACTTCACCGAAATCACGGATCGTGAAGGTTTTAATATTGCGCATGACATCAGTGCCTATAGCTTTATCGCAATGGCACGCGCGGCAAAACCTTTGCTGCAAGTCCGTCAAGGTTGTTTGCTGACATTGACTTATCAAGGTTCTGAGCGTGTAATGCCAAACTATAACGTCATGGGTATGGCCAAAGCCTCTTTAGAAGCTGGCGTACGTTATTTGGCGTCTAGCTTGGGTCAGGAAGGGATTCGTGTGAACGCGATCTCTGCGGGTCCAATCCGTACCTTGGCAGCTTCAGGTATTAAATCATTCCGTAAAATGCTCGACCTGAATGAGAAAGTTGCACCATTAAAACGTAATGTGACGATTGAAGATGTCGGTAATGCTGCCTTATTCCTGTGCTCGCCATGGGCCAACGGGATTACGGGTGAAATCCTGTATGTTGATGCCGGCTTTAACACTGTTGGTATGAGCGCTGAATTGATGGCAGATGCGGAATAAAAATCTGCTTTTCACCTTCTCCCTTTGGGAGAAGGTCGGGATGAGGGAATTTTTATTTACCTCTCCCTTACTAGCAGTGCTTGTCATCTTCTAGAAGATGAGAGAATTCCTCCCTTTTTAAAGGGAGGTGAGGAGGGATTGAGTTAAGAAATTAATCTCCCCAAATCTCTCTTTAAAAAGAGGGGCTCAAAAAAAGACCGCATAAGCGGTCTTTTTTAGATTTTAAGGGCAGCGATTAAGCTTGACCATCCACAGCAGCGGCTTGGGCACGTTGCATATTGGCTTCAAATTCAGCATCGAAGTTGATTGGTGTAAGCAGTAACTGTGGGAAACTGCCTTTAGTCACCATATCATTCACTGCCTCACGTAGGAACGGGAACAGGATATTCGGGCAATAAGCACCCAGGATATATGGCAGACGCTCTTCTTCAACGCCATCAATCAGGAAAATACCGGCTTGAGTGACATCAACGATAAACGCGGTATCACCTTCGTTGGTTGCTTGAACCACGACTTTCAACGTCACTTCAAAATGAGTTTCATCAATTTTTTCTGCAGAAGAAGAAAGATTGATGTTTAACTCAGGCTGCCATTGTTTGGTAAAAACTTGCGCCCCAGGAACTTCAAAAGAAATATCTTTGGTATAAATACGCTCTAATGCCAATTGTGGTTGAGCTTGTTGTTCTTCACTCATTTTTTGATCCTTAATATGAAGTGATAATTTTAGTAAGGTTAAGCCAGTAATTCATCAAGTTTGCCTTCACGCTCTAAAGCATAAAGCTGGTCGAAACCACCGATAAACTGATCATTAATAAAAATTTGTGGCACGGTACGGTGATTGGTACGCTGCATCAATTCAAGACGGACTTCTGGTGCTTCCTGAGATAAATTAATCTCTTTATATGCCACACCTTTGCGTTCCAATAGCTGTTTCGCACGTACGCAATAAGGACATACAGTCGTCGAATAAATAGTCACTTCAGCCATGATCAATCTCCTGTTCGTGGATTATTTGCTTTTCACCAAAGGTAAACCTTGAGCTTTCCAGTTGCTGATGCCGCCATCAAGACGGTAGGCATCGGCATGACCGACCTGTTGTAACGCAGTACCAGCCACCTGTCCAAGGTTGCAAATGAACACCAAAGGGCGATCAGATGCTTTAAGCTCTTCAACATGTTTTGTAATCTGGCTATATGGAATATTACGGCTGCCACTGATATGACCTTCACGGAAGTCTTTGGCATCGCGTAAATCAATCAGCATGGCATTTTTTGCTTTGACTAAAATTCCCAGCGATTGCGGAGAGATTTTGCGACCGTTACGTTGGCCTTCGACAATGAAGAACAAAACCACTAATACCGCGAGTGTTCCAAATAAGAAGGGGTGATTCCCCATAAACTCGAACCAACGTTCCACAATTCACCTAATTACAATTTTAAAATTGCCAAGAGTATAGCTCATAAATATGGTGATCAAAATCACCGCTTCAAGGGCGAGGCCTTAAGAAAATTAATTTTTTTGCTGTGCTTCAGTAATTTCGTCGATTAAACGCAAATAGCTGTCCAGTCGGCGCGGCAAAATTTCACCTGCTGCTGCTGCCTGACGTAAGGCACACTGCTTTTCATGTTTATGGGTACAGTTGCGGAACTGGCAGTGACCGAGCAGATTTTCTATTTCAGGAAAACCAGTCTGGATCTTGTCTAAAGTCAGATGCCAGAGACCAAATTCCCGGATTCCCGGTGAGTCGATCAGCGCAGCATTTTCCCCGAATGGAATCAGGCGCGTCGAAGTCGTGGTATGTTGACCCAGTGCCGAGTTTTCAGAAATGATATTGGTCTTTTGTGCAGCATCCGGCACGATCGCATTAATCAGCGTACTTTTACCGACACCCGATTGACCGACAAAGGCCACAGTTTCATTTTTCAGACGATTAGACAGTGCAGTCAGGTCGCCATCGGACTGGGTCTGCATCACTTCATAACCGAGATCCTGATATTCTTGTAACAGATTCAGAATCGGATCGTTTTCTTTCAACAAATCGGCTTTGTTCATTACCAGAAGCGCAGGAATGTCGGCATCGGCACAGGCCACCAGATAACGGTCGATCAGACCCGGCGCCGGCTCAGGCAGAGGAGCGAATACAATCACAATCAGTGAAATGTTGGCCGCAACCGGTTTAACCTTGTGATAGCGGTCGGGGCGTGTCAATAACGATTTGCGGGGATGAATCGCGGTGATAATCCCCAAACCGGTATTTGGATCGGCTTGCCATTTAACCCGGTCACCAGTGACCAGTAAATCCAGATTGGTCCGGGTATGACAGCGCCAGACACTGCCTAGCTCGATTTCTTTCCAGAAAGGTTCAGGTTCGCCCTCTTGTACCACCGGTTTTTCAGAATGAATGTCGGGGGTAGACAAGGCCTGCACTTCAAGTTGACGACCATAATGTTGCACCACTAGACCTTCGAGATCGCTGGAGGTATCGAGATCTTCTTGACGTGTTTTCTGTTGTTTCTGAATGCGGCGCTGTTGTTGCTCTGTCAGACGACGCTTACGTATTAAGGCCATTCATATCCTAAAAAACCGGGTAAATCAGATGGCAAAAATAGCATGAAGCAGCCCCCGAATGACACCCAAGATGTAATTAATTTGCTACTATAGTTGTTTTTAAACCCAATAAGATTGCACATTTATGAGCAGTACCGCTGATACCCGCCTGATTTGGATTGACCTGGAAATGACAGGTCTAGACACAGACAATGACCAAATTATTGAAATTGCGACGATTGTAACCGATGACAATTTAAATATTCTGGCTGAAGGTCCTGTGCTTGCGGTGCATCAGCCTGCCCGTCTGTTAAATGCGATGGATGAATGGAATACCCGTCAACATGGTCAGTCTGGCCTGATTGAACGTGTGCGTCGCAGTAAACTGACCGCTCAGGATGCCGAGCAGCAAACGCTTGAATTTCTGAAAAAATGGGTGAATCCAAAATCATCACCAATGTGTGGTAACTCGATCTGTCAGGATCGTCGTTTCCTGCACCGCCTGATGCCTGAACTGGAACAGTATTTCCATTACCGTAATCTGGATGTTTCTTCAGTGAAAGAACTGGCCAAACGCTGGCGCCCGGAAATCATGAGTGGCCTCAAGAAAAATGCCTCGCATCTGGCGATGGATGACATTCGTGATTCAATTGCTGAACTGAAATACTATCGTGAATATTTTTTCATCATGAATAAAGACTAATTCCGATAGATGAAAAAGAGGCGTAAGCCTCTTTTTTTATGGTGCTGAGGCTTTTTTCTTTTTAAAAAGACCCTCTATGATTTCAAATATGGCCCAAGATACAAGCACCGAAATCAAATGGGTCTGGGTTTCATAACGATCCAAGATCACAAAACCAAACAAGCCTAAAGTCAGCAAACGAATAAAAATACTCAGCCCATAGTTTTTCTGCTTTTGGCTACTGTAAAAATATAAATGTAACGCAATCAGTATAAAGTTGAGAGTCAAAAGAGCATTGATGAGCACAGGGTTTGACTCCTTATTTAAAATTATGTGTATAAATTTTATTCAATTATAAAGTGTTCCTGAATTTATCTTTCTGATTTTCCTGAAGGATTTTGTATCGAAATTTTAGGAGCAGTAAAACAATGCTGACTTTGCTAAAATAAACCGTGATTTAACTGCTATTGATGACTTATGACTGATCTGCTTCAAGACGATGAATATGAGCGCCGCTTTGCCGGTGTTGCCAAAATTTATGGAGAAGACAGCTTTAGCCATTATGAAAAAAGTCATGTGATGGTGATCGGTATCGGCGGTGTCGGTTCATGGGCAGTAGAAGCTCTGGCACGTAGCGGAATTGGCGAGCTGACCTTGGTCGATATGGATGTCGTCGCAGCATCAAATATCAACCGTCAGTTACCTGCCATGAGTACCACCTTAGGTCATGAAAAAATTGAAGTTATGGCTGAGCGGTGTCGTGCAATTAATCCACGGATTAAAATCAATCTGATTGATGACTACCTGACGCCTGAGAATATCAAAGAAATTTTAGCTCCGACACCGGATCTGATTTTAGATTGCATCGATGATGTCAAAGCCAAATTCGCCTTGATGTTACATTGTCGCTTTAACAAGATTCCGTTAATCGTATCGGGCGGGGCAGGGGGTAAACTGGATCCACTGAAAATTCGGGTCGCCGATTTATCTAAAACCGAACAGGATCCGATGCTGGCCAAATTGCGTGCCCAGTTACGTGCTAAAGGCATCTGTAAAAAGCCCAAAGAAAAATTCGGTATTACCTGTGTCTATTCAATTGATAATCCATTCTCAAGTGCTGAGGTCTGTGCCAGTGCCGGTTTGCGATGTGGAGGGTATGGGTCGGCTGTGGTGGTGACCTCCAGTTTTGCCATGGTCGCCGTGGCAGAAGGGCTGAAAAAGCTCGATAGTAAAAGAGCAAAATCCTGATTTGAAAAATAAAAAGCACAGTATCTGTGCTTTTTTTCAAGTGACGTTTAGAATGAAAGGATTCATTCACAGAACAAAAATAATGTTTTGGAGCAGCTATGTGGTTTTTGCTGGTATTGATTTTGGGGACAGGAGCTTTAGCGGTGTGGATGTGGAAACGTCCGGATCCGGTGAAACGTGATCAGGCCAAAGCCGAGTATCATGATTTATGGATTGAGCAGGTTGATGCGCAGCTTAAACATGCAGCACGATTGAGTTCAGATCCGGAGCATCCGAACTATGAACGTGCCTATCAGATTTATCAGGGACTGGCTCAGCAACAGGAAATCCCACAAGCCTATGTCGGGATGGGTCTGATGCATCTGCAAGGTCTGGGACATGAGCAAAATACTGAAAAAGCCATCAGCTACCTGGACAAAGCCTTTCGTTTGGGCAGTGATGAAGCAGCTTATCATCTGGGTCAAATTCATGAAGGAGAGGCGTATCAGCAGGCTGACCCGGAAAAAGCCCTGTACTGGTACCGTCATGCGGTAGCACGGGGTAATCTGGATGCCCAGTATCGTATCACTGAACTTTCTTCTGCCGAAGACCATCAAAACGAGATGATTGCAGAAAAACAGCGTCTGGCATTATTCATTCAAAATGCCGGGCAGGGTCATGCCAATTCGCAGTATCAGCTGGCCCAGTATTATCTGGCTGATTCTGCAGCCCAAGATTTAGTGCAAGGAATACATTATCTGTTTCTGGCGGCTCGGCAGGATCATTTGGCTGCCAATCAGCAGATCGCCGATGATTATGCGCATGGACAGATTCTCCCCCAAGACTTGACGCAATCGCTGCAATTTATTAAACGCTGTATCAGTCTCGGTGACCAGAAAGGTCTCTATGATTATTATGCCGGTGTGTTGCAAGGCCGTATCGATCCCGACCAGCGTCAGCGCGTGTTTCAGCATTTATTGCAGCAGTCCAAAGATCACGCCGATGCACACGCCAAGGCTTTAATCGGGCTGGCCTATTTTCATGGCTGGTATGTCGATAAAAATGAAACCATGGCATTTCGTTACTGGTCGGAAGCGGCCAACAGCAAACATGTGCCTGCCTTATGCATAATTGCTGCGCTGTATTTTGAGCAGCATCTGGTTGCCAACGAACCGCAAAAAGCATTTGAGTTATATCAGGCTGCTTATCAGCTCAGTCCTGACGATGTGTCTGCACAGATGGGGATGGCGCTGTGTTATTTAAATGGTATTGGTACGGCGAAAGATACGGGTAAAGCCACACAAATGATTCAGAGCGCGGCACAGCAGTATTGGCAGATTGTGGCTCAGTCTGAAGCGGATTTAATTTATAGCGTCGGCCGGTTTTATAGTCTGGCTGAATATCCATTGTCGACACGTGATAAAGCTGTCCAGTACCTGAATCAGGCAGTTGCGAAAGGTTCGAAAGAAGCGGCATGGTTCCTATACCAAGCTCTCTCAGGTATTTATCCTGTGTTTAGCAATAATGCAGAGCTGGCCAATCGTTATCTGCATCAGGCTGCACAATTGGGGCATGCCCAGGCACAAGCAGAAGTGGGCTTGAAGTATCTTAAAGGGCAACAGATTGCGCAGGATATTGCCTTAGGCTTGAGCTATCTGCGAAAAGCAGCTGCTCAGCAGAATGGTGTGGCACTAAATGCTTTGGGCGAAGCATATGAGCAGGGTCAAGGAGTTGAGAGTAATATTGAACAAGCCGTACAGTATTATCAGCAGGCGGCAGCGCAGGTGAATGTGGATGCTTATAGCCATCTTGGACGTTTATATACCAAGGGCATTGGCGTGGAGCGTGATATCGGAACCGCACGAGACTGGCTGGAAAAAGGCAGTTTACTCGGACATGAGCGATCCAATGAATTATTGAAAAATGTGAATGCTTATTTGCAAATGCAATAATTTTCCTCGAATCACACGCACTAAAAAACCGCTGTTGGACAGCGGTTTTTTTATGATTCAGGTTGGATTCAAGGCAATTCCCGGAGGGGGCTACCACCCAATGCCTGCATTAAAGTTACATAGGCATTGTACTGGTTTTGTCTGGTTTGCACCAAAGCCAGCCGGGCATTTCGTGTGGTCTCCTGTGCATCCAGCAGGTTTTTCAAAGCTATAGCTCCATTACGATAACGCACTTCAGTCAGACGTTCTGTACGTTCAGCCAGTTCAACATTGCATTGCTGTAATGCGACCTGTTTGGTTAGCTCAGTACGGTTCGACAGGGCGTTTTCGACATCAGCAAAAGCCTGATATATAGTCTGACGATACTGGATAATGGCTTTTTCATATTCCAGTTCATTCACCTGTAAATCACGCTTCATGTCATTCCATTGCAGGAAAGGCAAGCTCAGACCGGCACCTAAAGTCGCAACCGGATTTTTTAATGCATCTGACAATGAGGTGCTGCTGCCCACACCGGTACTCAAACTGCCGGTCAGGCTAATAGACGGATAATAACTGGCTTTATTGGCATCCTTGTTGGCCAAAGCCCTGCGTAAACGCAGTTCGGTTGCTCTCAGGTCAGGACGACGTGCCAGCAGGCTTGCCGGCAAGCCGGCTTCAATCGCAGGCAAGGCAATGTTGGGTAAACGTTGTGGTTCCTGAAGAGAGAGTTGCTGCACCGGTATATTCAGCAGTACCGCAAGTGCTGTACGCGTTTCTACCCGTTGCTGCGCTATCTGGCTTAAGGTCGCCTGCTGGCTTTGAATGGCCTGTTCGGCTTGGGTCAGATCAAGACCGGATACTGCACCGGCACGATACTGGACATTCACCAGATCATAAGTACGCTGTGCAGTCGCCAGATTTTGTTGCACCACACTATAACGCTCATTCAGATAGGCCAGTTGCCAATAGAGTTGCGCCGTGGTGCCGATCAGGCTTTGTGCGGTTGCCTGCAAGTCTTCTTCAGAGGCTAGGGCTTCCCAGCGAGCGGCTTCGGTCTGATTGGCCAGTTTGCCAAACAGATCCAGCTCATAGCTTAAACCTGGATAATTAATCCCAAAACTAGATGAACTATCACCATCTTCTAAATCAAAACTTCTACGTGTTGTCAGTCCGGCATCACCAATACGCACCCCTTGCTGGCTTTGCGTTTGTCTGGCTTGAATCCGGGCCTGCTGCAAGTTAATCCCGGCCACGGCCAGGTCACTATTGGCTGCCAGAACTTCATTCACCAGATTATTCAATTGTGGATCTCTAAATAAAGTCCACCACTGATCTGTCAGGATATCGGCATGGATCTGCCGGCTTAAAGCCTGACTATTTTGAAAATTGTTAGGCACCTGAAGAGCAGGTGGCTCATAGGGTGTTTTTACTACTGCGGCACAACCGACCAGCGAGCTTCCTAGCAACAGGGCACTGGCAAGCTTGGTTAAATTCATTTGCATATCAGATTCCTTATTCGCGAGAGAGTGCATCGACTGGATTCAGACGAGCGGCATTACGTGCCGGGATAAAGCCGAACACAATCCCGATCAAGCTTGAGCAGACAAAGGCGGCTATGATCGAAGTGGTTGAATATGCCATCTGGAATGTACTACCAGCAAAATGGGTGATCAGTTGGCCAATCCCGAGGGAGAGCAGCACACCTAAAATGCCGCCTAAAATACATACCAGTACTGCTTCAATCAGGAACTGTTGCAGAATGTCACTTTGACGTGCACCCACCGCCATACGTACCCCAATTTCCTGAGTACGTTCAGTCACTGAGACCAGCATGATGTTCATCACCCCGATCCCGCCGACGACCAGTGAAATCACGGCAATCGCTGAAATCAGCAAGGTCATGGTGGCTGTAGTTTGCTGAATGGTTTCACGGATACTGTCGGCATTCTGGGTAAATACATCCTGTGCCCCATGGCGCTGTACCAGCAGATTCAGAATTGCATTCTCCGCTGCTGCACTTGGGTATTCATCCTTAATCCGTACAATGATACTGCGCACATTGGATTGTCCCAGCATACGGCTCATTACGGTGGAATACGGCAAATACACATTCAGGCTGTCATTATTACCCATCATGCCTTTTTGCGCGTCGATCACACCGATAATCCGGCTCGGGACACTGCCCAGTAAAAGCACCTGTCCTACCGGATTGGTACCATCCTTAAAAAAGGTATTTTTGGTATTGGTGTCAATCACCACGTCTTGTGCCTGTTGCGTGACACTGTTACGGTCAAAGGGCTGACCAGACTGGAAGGTCATGCCACGTACATAGAAGAAATCTTCACTCACCCCATTTACCGTGGTTGAGGCTTCAATTTCTTTATAACGTCCGGTGACGTTGGTATTTACTGACGGGCTGACCCCATCTACATAAGGCTGTTCGGCCAGCGCATCGGCATCGGCTGGAATCAGGGTTTTGGCTTGTGAGGAGCGGGAATTATCTCCAAAACCCCGGCCCTGAAATACGGTAATGGTATTGGTTCCCAGACTGCTGATATTTTCCAGAATCTGCTTTTGTGAACCATTGCCCAGTGCGACGACTGAGACTACCGAAGCAATACCGATAATAATCCCGAGCATGGTCAGGAAAGTCCGCATCCGGTGCGCATTCATGGCCAGCAAGGCCATACGGAAGGCTTCACCCAGACGGTCAACCGCGGAACGCCATGAAGAAATCTTCTTTTTTTCATTCCGGATCAGCGGCTGTTTTTCCAGCTCGTCTTCGACTTCAGGAACATTCGGCTGATCGGAAATGATATTTCCGTCCGAAATTTCAATGATTCGTGTCGCGTTTTTTGCCACATTATGGTCATGCGTGACCAGAATAATGGTATGACCCTTGGCATTCAGTTCACGCAGAATCCGCATTACCTCTATACCGCTATTCTTGTCCAAAGCTCCTGTCGGTTCATCGGCCAGAATCACGTCACCACCATTCATCAGCGCACGGGCAATCGAGACACGTTGCTGCTGACCACCTGACAGTTGGCTCGGACGGTTCTGGGTTTTTTCACCCAGACCCAAATCGGTCAGAATCTTGACCGCACGCTCACGGCGTTCCGATGAATCCTCACCGGCATAAATCGCGGGGACTTCGACATTGCCGGCTGCACTTAAGTCACCGAGCAGGTGATAACGCTGGAAAATAAAGCCAAAATATTCACGGCGTAATTGTGCCAGTTCATCCGCTTCCAGTTCCCGGGTTTCACGACCTTTGACCTTATAGCTGCCAGTGGTTGGTTTATCCAGACAGCCCAGAATATTCATCAGGGTCGATTTACCCGAACCAGACTGGCCGACAATCGCCACCAGCTCACCCGGATAAATTTCCAGATTGACCCCTTTTAAAATCTGAACCGTGCTTTCACCCGCAGGGAATTCACGTACCAGATTTTTCACCTCCAGAAGAGGCTGTTGTTGTGAATTCATGCTTACATTCTCATTGGGCCACGGCTATTGCCACCGCGTTTTGCTGCATCATTGGAAGTGTCGGAACCATCTGCAATCACCACCTGATCGCCGCGTTTCAGGCCTTTAATCACTTGCGCTGTCACACGGTTATTTAGTCCGATCAGTACAGGGGTTGGTTTTGCAGTACCATCGGCTTGCAACACACGAACCATGCCACGCTGTGCTTTACCTTGTTCAATCAGGGCACGTTCAGCATCGGAAAGCACCAGACGGGCAGGGCGATCACCTGCAGCTCGTTCATCACCACGGGCTTGATTCTGAGCTTCGTTAGGTCCAGATGGGGCACCGGCACCGCGAGATCCTTCACCACGATTTGGACGTTGTGGACGGTTTGAACTTTGAATGGCAGCAGCTGGAATAGTCAGCACATTCCGTGCCTCATCCAGAATGATATAGACCTGCGCTGTCATATCAATACGCAGCTTGCCATCTTCATTGGGTACATCAAACAGGGCGTTATAGTACACCGCAGAGCCTGAAGTTGAGCTTGAGGTATTGTTATCGGTATTGATTGAATTTGGTGCAGGCTCAACCTGACGCAGTTTGGCGTAAATCTTTTTGTCAGTATTGCCCAAAGTTGTGAAATAAACAGTTTGGCCTTTATGGACTTTCATTACATCTGCTTCAGAAATTTCAGCTTTGATGGTCATGGTGTCGAGTTGGGCCAGTTTGACTATAGTCGGTGCACTCTGGTTGGCATTCACGGTTTGACCTTCTTCGGTCACAATCGCCACGATAGTACCATCCATCGGTGCCACAATCTGGGTGTAGCCGAGGTCTTCCTTGGCAGTGGCTAAAGTCAAACGCGACTGTTCAATCTGCGCATTAATAGCAGTGATATCCGCCTGGGCAGTTTTATAGTTTGCCAGTGCAGATTCCAGTTCAGAGCGTGAAGTCGCATCTTGTGCATACATGGCCTGCTGACGCTTATACTCAGCTTCAACTTTGGCCAGATTGGCCTGTCTGACCGCCAGTTGAGCCATCTGATTTTTAATGCTGGCTTCAGCCGTTTTTAACTCATTTTCCTGACGGACAGAATCAATCTGGGCAATCAGCTGACCTTGCTTGACCTGATCTCCGAGTTGCACATACATTTTCTTGACCTGACCAGAAACCTGGGCGCCGACACTGACCATTTTTGTGGCTTCTAAAATACCGGTTGCCAGTACAGAGCTTTCAATGTCTCCTACAGTCACCTCAGCGGTAATATATTGCGGAGGCTGTTCTTTGGGTTTGAGGAAATACCAGCCTGCAGCGATTAACGCAATGGCAATCACGGCGACCATAATCAATTTCGTCGGTTTTATTTTTGGCATGATCAATATAGTTTCAAAATCAGATAATTGTGAACAATTATAAGAGTGAAATTAGGATAAATCGTGTATTTTTTTAATTTATAATGAGAATTGTTTTCTATTGTCGGGCTAAAAAACAACATGGCATAAAGTCTGATTTTATATAAAAGATTCATTCAGCTGTTCATGCTGGCATAGTTAAATTTGATCAATTCTGAGACAGAAGAAGTAATTTATAGTATTTATCACATGACTGTTTAATTAAATAGTCACTGTTTTGAGCGGTATTCCTGAAATCTGGTTTCTGTTTAAAACTCTACAACGAATAACGATAAAAATTTCCCCTAAAGCCAAAAAAGTTATAGAAAGATTTAGTGATATCTGCTGTAAAAATAATTATTTTTTAACGGCAGGCTTTTTTTATTTTTTCTTGTGATTAGCTCATGCCTTCTTTTAAAAATTAAAAAAATCTATGTTTTACATATAGATTTAAATAAATAAAGCTTGTAATATTTAATTCCATAAAAAAATTATGGTTTTATTTGTGCGGAAAAAATCGCCTATTTGTCAGCAAAAAATAATACGACTTTACTAATAAAATTAATGAGGTGTATAGATGGAATGGAATGAAAGTTACAATATTGGAATTGAGGTGATTGATCACCAGCACCGGCAAATTCTGGATTATATAAATACTTTGGAACAAGTTAAAAATACGGGGAAACGCGATAAAATCAAGGAAATTCTAGATGATTTAATTGACTATACCCAGTCACATTTCAGCTTTGAAGAAAATTTGCTGCAACAGGTAAATTATCAGTATTTACCTTCACATCGCGGTATTCACGAATTATTTGTCAAACGGCTCAATGATTATCGTCTGAGATTTGAACAAGGCGAGTCCATTGAAAAAGATTTATATCGTCTGCTATCTAAATGGCTAATTAACCATATTCAACATGATGATCAGGACTATGTCGATGCAGTACGTGACAATATGTTGAGTTACCTGCGAACGCAGGAAAAGAAAAAAGGCAAAGGCTGGTTTGCACGTTTCTTCAGTTAGGCATGCTGGGATGCAAACAAGGTTTGACCGCACATTTCAGTAATGGCCTGTAAGATCAGATGTTCAGGGTTCTCTCTGGACATCCCTTTAATAGCGGCATCAATCCGGATTAAAAGCTGTGGCCAGGTCAAAAAGCGTTGTGGACTCAAGCGACGCAAGGCCTGTTGATACAAGCTCACTTTTGTCTTCCAGATGCCGATTTGTAACGCATTTTGAGGTTGTTCAAACAATTGCATCAACAGACGCATTTCTTTGCTGATGCTCCACAAAATCAGGCTCATCGGTTCACCTGAAGCAATTAGATATTGAAAGATTTTGATAGATTGCAACAGGTTGCCATTTAGCAGGGCATCACTCAGGTCATAGGTACTGTAACGGGATTGGTCCTGTAAGCAGGCATACAGATGTTCAATCTGGATTATCTCTACTTCAGCAAAAGTATCAGCCACGCGCATCAGACTGTTTTTGGCTGCCAGTAAATTATGCTCATGATGCTGTTCCAGCCATTGCCAGGCATCATTCGCCAGTTTAATACCAAGCTTTTCTGCTTCAATACTGAGAATTTGCTGACGGTCTTTGGGATAGTTTGCCACCAGTGAGACATTCACACCATTGGCATCCATCACCTGAAAAAAGCTGGATTTCAGACTGTTGGCATCCTGCTTCGGCATGACCACCAAAAGCAGGTTATCGCTGTCTTGCTGTAAATAGCTTTTCAGCAGTTTTAGCCCGCTGGCATCCGGCTTGATATTGCCATGTACTTCAATTGCCAATTGTGTTGAAAATAGTGACAGGCTGTTTAAGGCATTAAAAACAGTTTTCCAGTCTGCGACCGAACTAATATCATAGCGCTGACGTTCAATATCCTGCTTTTGCCAGCTGGAATGGAAGGCATCAATTAAATTCTGTTCCAATAGAGGCTCTTGACCATGCAATACCCAGGCACCGCGAGCTGTATCGACACGTTTGAGGGCTTGCAGATAATCAAGTTTCATATGGCAGTCTTATTGAGCAGGTTGTGGTGGGGTATTTTGTTTGACTAATGGTAAGCGGTTTGATGAGATCTGACGTGCAATCTGCTGAGCCACATCATCAATAATCACATGATCCAGAAACTTTTGTTCCTGGTCATCAGTGTTTACTGTTTCAATGTCGTATTGATAAGAACGTGTGGCTACTACAGTTCGTGGTTCAGTGATCGGATTGCCTTGTGCATCTTCAATCTGAAACGTCACATTTAAGCGCAACAAGGTTTCGACCAGTTTACCATTCAGTTCCAGACGGCGAGGAGCATAATCCAAGACACGCAACACATATGCATTCGGTGCATTACTCAGTTGTATGCCTGCTGCACCGAGGTAAACCGCCAGTTTTTCTTGCAGCTCATCCGTATCGGGTGGTAAAGACAGGCTCATAACAGAGTAAGCAACAGGTGCGGAGCTCGGATTGGTTCCTTTCAGATGGAAGCCACAGCCGGTCAAGCCTGCACTCAGACCACAAGTTAAAACAATTGCTGCTAAACGTTTGCCCAAATGCATGTGTTGCCCTCTATGCTTCCCAAAGGGAAAATATTTGAAATTCTGAACTGGATTGTAAAGTCAAAGCCCGTTGACTGGCAACGGGCTTTGTTTGGGAATTGTTTTTTTAATCCCTACCTTTTTCTATGTAGAGATTAAATCCCTCCAAACCTCCCTTTAAAAGGGGAGGCTTTCCCCCTCTTTTTAAAGACGGGCTAGGGGCGATTTTTAAACCACCAAGTTCACTAATTTATTTGGTACAACAATTTCTTTCTTGGTTGGACCTGTCAAGAATTGTTGAACCTCAGGTAATGCTTTTGCTTGTGCCAAGATGTCATCTTTAGATGCATCTACAGATACTTCTAGTTTGCCACGAAGCTTACCATTTACCTGAACCACGATGGTTTGGGTATTCCGGGTTAATGCAGATTCATCTACAGTAGGGAACAAGAGAGTTTGCAATTCAAGGCCAAATTCAGCCAATAAAGTCTGGCTTAAGTGCGGTGCAAATGGTGCAAGTAAAGTTAACAGCGTGGTGATCGATTCACGTGCAACAGCCACGTCATTGTCATCTTTTGCTTCAAACTTGTTGTTCGCGTTTAGAAGTTCCATCATCGCTGCAATGGCAGTGTTAAATGCATGACGACGTTCGATGTCATCACCCACTTTTTGGATAGTTTCGTGTGTTTTACGACGCAAGTCTTGCGCAGCAGTTGAAAGCGCAGCTTTGTCGATAGTTGATGCGTTGTTGCCTTTTTCAAGGAAGCCAGTCGCCAAACGCCATACACGTTTCAAGAAGCGGTTCGCACCTTCCACACCAGCATCTGACCATTCCAGTGACTGATCTGGTGGCGCAGCGAACATCATGAACACACGTGCAGTATCTGCGCCGTATTGATCAATAATCGATTGTGGGTCGATACCGTTGTTTTTCGACTTCGACATTTTTTCTTGACCGCCAACGACAACGTCTTGACCATCTTCTTTGTATTTCGCAGAAGTGATACGACCTTTTTCGTCACGTTCAAGTTCGATATCGGCAGGGTTGAACCATGTTTTCTTACCTGATTCCGCTTCGCGGTAATACGTATCAGCCAGCACCATACCTTGGGTTAACAAGTTGGTGAATGGTTCATTGCCTTGTACCACACCTTCATCACGCATCAATTTGTGGAAGAAGCGTGCATAAAGCAAATGTAGAATCGCGTGTTCAACACCACCGATGTATTGGTTCACTGGAAGCCAAGTTTGACCTGCTTCAGGTTTTACCATGCCACCCGTAAAGTCTGGAGATGCATAACGTGCATAGTACCAAGAAGATTCTACGAAAGTATCCAGCGTATCTGTTTCACGACGTGCGTCGCCACCACAGCATGGACAAGTCGTTTCATAGAATTCAGGCATTTTGTTGAGTGGGTTACCTGAACCATCTGGAACAACGTCAGTTGGAAGAACCACTGGAAGTTGATCTTCAGGCACTGGTACTTGACCACAAGTGTCGCAGTTGATCATTGGAATTGGACAACCCCAATAACGCTGACGAGATACACCCCAGTCACGTAGACGGAATTGAACTTTTACATTGGCAAGTTCTTGAGGTTCCAGTTTTGCAAGGAAAGCATCAAATGCACCTTGGAAATCTAAACCGTCAAATTCGCCTGAATTAACCAGTTTGCCATCTTTAGAACCATACCATTCTTGCCATTCTGTCGCAGAGAACTCAGCGTCATCTGCGCCTTTGGCATCAATCACCTGTTTGATGGTCAGGCCATATTTATTGGCAAATTCGAAGTCACGTTCATCATGTGAAGGCACCGCCATCACCGCGCCTGAACCGTAAGACATCAATACATAGTTCGCGATCCAAACAGGAACTTCTTCACCAGTCACAGGGTGTTTTACAGAAAGACCTGTTGCCATGCCTTTCTTCTCGGCAGTCGCAAGGTCAGCTTCTGCCACAGAACCCATACGGCATTCTTCAATAAATGCAGTCAATTCAGGATTGTTTTCAGCCGCTTTAAGCGCCATTGGGTGTTCGGCTGCAACTGCAACATAGGTCACACCCATTAATGTATCGGCACGTGTTGTGAAGACGGTTAAACCATCGGCATAGATTGCTGGATTTGCTGAAGGGAAGGTGATTTCCATACCCTGTGAGCGACCAATCCAGTTACGTTGCATGGTCAGAACTTGTTGTGGCCAGCCGTCTTTGAGTGTGTCTAAATCATCAAGTAATTCTTGCGCATAGTCGGTAATTCGGAAGTAGTACATTGGAATATCACGTTTTTCAACCAACGCACCTGAACGCCAGCCGCGACCATTTTCAACTTGTTCATTTGCAAGAACAGTTTGATCCACTGGATCCCAGTTCACGGTAGATAACTTGCGGTAGATCAGGCCTTTTTTATACAGCTGAACGAATAACCATTGTTCCCAGCGGTAGTATTCTGGTGTGCAGGTTGCGAATTCGCGATCCCAGTCCACTGCAAGACCTAACTTTTTCAACTGATTACGCATGTAATCAATGTTTTCAAAGGTCCATTTTGCAGGAGCAACCTGATGCGCAATTGCTGCGTTTTCCGCAGGTAGACCAAAAGCGTCCCAACCCATTGGTTGAAGCACAGTTTCACCTTTTAAACGATGGAAACGGCTGATCACGTCACCAATCGTATAGTTACGCACATGACCCATATGCAGTTTGCCACTTGGGTAAGGGAACATCGAGAGGATATAACGACGTGGACCTTCTACAGTGTCGGCAACTTTAAAGGCTTTGCGAGATTCCCAGTCCTGCTGGACTTGAGGCTCAATCGCACTGGCTTGATATTCTGAGTCAATGTGAGTAGTCATATACGTAATACAAGAGAACGGTTAAAAAATTATGAGGCACAGCATAGCGCAAAATGCACCTAAAAGTGAATTTTGCACCCGCATTTCCCGAAGAAAAATGACTGTTGTATAGAGGGATGCCTTATAAAGCGACTGCACGATTTTTAGATTGTTGCAATGCTTCATTGGCTTCGCGTTGCTGCTGGTCTTGATTCGCTGGAACTTGAGGTGATTGTTGCAGCTGTTCCTGAGTAATATTCTCGGTTTGTTCTACAGATTCAGCAGTTCTAGGCAGTGTTGGAGCTGAATTTTTCCAGCCATAGGTGTCTACTGTGGTGGCTTTCCTTGCGGATTTTGGTGGTGGGGTTTTGGTATAATGCGTGACACCTTTTGCATCGACCCATTTATGATACTGGATCGCGGAAGCGCTGCTGCTACAAACGATCAAAGAAACTGCACAACTCAGACTGAAGGCAGTTAAAAAAGATATTTTCATTGTTCTTGGGCCTCGTCTTTCTAGGCGTAATATACTGCAATTATTGTAATAATTTTTTAGTAAAAATGATGGATTTTTATCTGTTTTATTCACTATTAATTAAAAAAACCAGTACAAGCTTGAATTTAAATAATCATTAACAAATTTTCATATTCAAAATTTATTAATAAGCAGTTTACTTTGATTTAATAAAAATTCATTCATTTTTTTTATATAAGACATATTAAAAATTTATAAAAATAAACTATTAAGTATATGAATTATATTAAATTAATTGAGGTTGTAGGAAGCTGGGGAATGGCTGCAAGCAGTAATTGCTGTTAAAAACAGCAAATTTGAATGCTATAAGTACAGATTGCCTGTTTTTTAAACTTGACTTTAAAGCCTGAAAACACAAGAATGCTGCAATAGTTTTATATGCCTTAGATCGATCACCCTTCGACTAAGAGTCATTTCATGCAGTGGGCGATTTCTCTAGCCGAGAAATTGAACAAAGCTAAGCAAAATATGTTTATCCCAACATGTTTTAGGTCTCGTATTGCTCGAACAGCGAAGAGATCAGATTTTTTTCCTATTGCTATGAAAACTATGAAATTTGTGTGCTATAACAGTGCAGACAGTTAACAAATGAAACACTGCAAATGCCTCCCATTTGTGCAGTGAATAATATTAGGGTGAATCACGTTGGAACTTCTATCTGGTGGTGAAATGCTCGTTCGCGCATTAGCGGATGAAGGCGTTGAACATGTTTTTGGATACCCAGGCGGCGCAGTACTACATATTTACGACGCGCTATTTCAACAAGACAAAATCAATCATTACCTCGTACGTCACGAACAGGCTGCCGGCCACATGGCAGATGCCTACTCGCGCGTGACAGGTAAAACCGGTGTTGTGCTGGTGACTTCAGGTCCGGGCGCAACCAATACGGTAACCCCAATTGCAACAGCCTATATGGACTCAATCCCGATGGTGATTTTGTCTGGCCAGGTTGCGAGTCATCTGATTGGTGAAGATGCATTCCAGGAAACCGATATGGTCGGGATTTCCCGTCCGATCGTGAAGCATAGCTTCCAGGTGCGTCATGCTAGTGAAATTCCTGCGATTATCAAGAAAGCCTTTTATATCGCGTCCTCAGGCCGTCCAGGCCCGGTGGTGATCGATATTCCAAAGGATGCGACCAATCCTGCAGAAAAATTTGCTTACGAATACCCAGAAAAAGTGAAGATGCGTTCGTATCAACCACCGTTCCGTGGTCATTCGGGTCAAATTCGTAAAGCGATTGAAGAATTGATCAACGCTAAACGGCCAGTGATTTACTCTGGCGGTGGTGTAGTTCAGGGCAATGCTTCAGAACAATTGACAGAGCTAGCGCATTTATTGGGCTATCCAGTAACCAATACCTTAATGGGTCTTGGCGCATTCCCGGGTGATGATGAGCAGTTCATCGGTATGTTGGGGATGCACGGCACCTATGAAGCCAACATGACCATGCACCATGCAGATGTGATTCTGTGTGTAGGTGCGCGTTTCGATGACCGTGTAACTAATAACCCTGCAAAATTCTGTCCGAATGCCAAAGTCATTCATATTGATATCGATCCGGCAACGATTTCAAAAACCATTATGGCGCATATCCCAATCGTGGGCGCTGTAGAACCGGTATTGAATGAAATGCTGAACCAGTTGAAGCAGATGAATGTATCCAAGCCAAATCCTGAAGCGATTGCGGCATGGTGGAAACAGATCAATGAATGGCGCAAGGTTCATGGCGGTCGTTTTGAAGCGGGTACTAATGGCGTAATGAAGCCACAGCAAGTGGTTCAGGCATTGGACAAGGTAACCAATGGCGAAGCGATCATCACTTCTGACGTAGGTCAGCATCAGATGTTTGGTGCGATGTATTACAAGTACAAGCGTCCACGCCAATGGATCAACTCAGGTGGTCTAGGTACGATGGGTGTCGGTCTGCCATATGCGATGGCGGCGAAGCTTGCCTTCCCGGAACAGCAGGTGGTGTGTATTACTGGTGAAGCATCAATCCAGATGTGTATCCAGGAACTTTCGACCTGTAAGCAATATGGTCTGAACGTCAAAATCCTGTGCTTGAATAACCAGTCTTTAGGAATGGTGAAGCAGTGGCAAGATATGAACTATGAGGGACGTCATTCAAGTTCTTATGTAGATTCATTGCCTGACTTTGCAAAGCTGATGGAAGCTTATGGCCATGTCGGCATTCAGATTGACCATGCAGACGAGCTTGAATCCAAGCTCGAAGAAGCGATGGCAATCAATGACAAATGCGTATTTATTAACGTAATGGTTGACCGTACCGAACACGTATATCCGATGCTGGTTGCAGGTCAGTCGATGCAGGATATGTGGTTGGCTAAAGGGGAGCGCACGAAATGAGACATATTATCTCTGTACTCGTAGAAAACGAATCAGGCGCGCTTTCCCGCCTCGTCGGCTTGTTCTCACAGCGTGGCTATAACATCGAAACATTGAATGTTGCCCCGACTGAAGATCCAACACTTTCACGTTTGACATTGACCACCTATGGCGATGATCACAAGATTGAGCAGATCACCAAACAGCTTAACAAGCTGGTTGAGGTGGTTAAAGTGGTGGACCTGTCTGAAGGTGCACACATTGAGCGTGAATTGATGTTGATCAAAGTGAAAGCATTGGGCTCCTCTCGTGATGAAATCAAACGTACGGCAGATATTTTTCGTGGTCAGATCGTTGATGTAACACCAACGACCTATACCGTTCAAATCGCAGGGACTACTGAGAAAGTAGATGCGTTTATTGATGCACTTGCAGAACACACAATTTTAGAAGTGGTACGTTCTGGTGTATCCGGTATCGCACGTGGCGAAAAAGTTCTAACAATCTAAATTTTTAAATATTTCCTCATCTGAACAAGAAGAGGGGGTCAGGCAATGTGAATTTAAGGGACATTGCCTGATTTAACAGATAAACAAGCATTCAAGCGGAGACAGCAATGCAAATTTTTTACGATAAAGACTGTGACTTATCTATTATCCAATCTAAGAAAGTAGCGATTATTGGTTACGGTTCACAAGGCCACGCGCATGCGCTTAACCTTAAAGATTCTGGCGTTGACGTAACTGTAGGTCTACGTGCGAACTCTACTTCTTGGAAAAAAGCTGAAAATTCAGGTCTTAAAGTTGCTGAAGTTGCTGCTGCTGTAGCGCAAGCTGACGTTGTTATGATTTTGACGCCAGATGAATTCCAATCTCAACTTTACCGTGACGAGATTGAGCCAAACATTAAGCAGGGTGCGACTTTAGCGTTTGCTCACGGCTTCTCTATTCTTTACAACCAAGTTGTTCCACGTAAAGATCTTGACGTAATCATGGTTGCGCCTAAAGCGCCTGGTCATACAGTACGTTCTGAATACCAACGTGGTTCAGGTGTTCCTGACCTTATCGCGATTCACCAAGATGCTTCTGGTAACGCTCGTAATGTTGCACTTTCTTATGCTTCAGGCGTAGGTGGTGGCCGTACAGGTATTATCGAAACTTCATTCCGTGAAGAAACTGAAACTGACCTATTCGGTGAGCAAGCAGTTCTTTGTGGTGGTGCAGTTGAATTGGTTAAAATGGGCTTCGAAACTCTTGTTGAAGCTGGTTATGCGCCTGAAATGGCATACTTCGAATGTCTACACGAACTTAAATTGATCGTTGACTTAATGTTCGAAGGCGGTATCGCGGACATGAACTACTCAGTATCTAACAACGCTGAATATGGCGAATATGTAACGGGTACTGAAGTAATCAACGAACAATCTCGTGAAGCGATGCGTAATGCGCTTAAACGTATTCAATCTGGCGAATACGCGAAGATGTTCATTAACGAAGGTGCTTTAAACTATCCTTCTATGACTGCTCGTCGTCGTCAAAACGCGGCTCACGGTATCGAAGTAACTGGTAACAAGTTACGTGCAATGATGCCTTGGATCCAAGCGAACAAGATTGTAGATAAAGAAAAGAACTAAGGTTTCGTGCCTTAAAAAGAGGAAAGCAGCGCTTTCCTCTTTTTTCGTACCTTGGATCCAAACAAACAAAATCGTTGATAAAGAGAAAAACTAATTTCTCGTATCAATTGATTTTGAATGCGAAAAACCCACTCTTTTAGAGTGGGTTTTTTTTAAACCTAACATTGCGTGTCTTTTGCTTCATACAAAGCAATGCTTTTTGATAGTGAAAGAGAAGTCTTTTTTTATTTCACATTCAGTAAGCGAAAGCAAGATGAATTAAAATAATAAAATTTTGAATAAGGTTGTAATAAATTAATTAAGAAGTAGCTGCTATCTTGTTTAATTCAAGTGAATAATAATTAAACAGAGAATAATGAAATAAAATCGCGTATTTGACTTTTTAATTAAAAAATAATTTGAGATTTAATATTACTTGGGTAGAATTACTAGGAGAGCAAGAAGCCAATATTTTAAAATCAGATTTTATTTGAAAACTAATTAAAAAATATCCCTATAATCAAAATTTATATTGGATTTAATTGTAAATTGTAAGACTTTGTAAAATTTAAAAATGAGATTAATATAGTCAGATATTTTTATTTAAAATAATATCAATATCAATATCTTATATTTTTTAAATAAGATTCTGAGAAAATCATTCTTATATATAATATATAAACATAAGTTTAACAGGATTATAGCTGTTTTATATATATCATTGTAAAAAAAGAATTTTTAATAAAAATTTAAAAAATATAGTATAAGCAAATGTAGTGTGAATAATAGAGCTTCTATATGTTTTTTAATGAAAAATAATAAGATGGCTGCACGCCTACAGTAACATTACTCATAATAATAAGAGTCCAAAATGTAAGCGTAAAACTTAATAAATATATTCTTCCAAAAAGGAATGGAGCATACTTATGAATAAAATAACTCAAGTAGTATTAGCCACCGTAGTATTGAGCTTTGGTTTAGGTTCAACAGCAGTTTATGCAAATCAGACTGCAGGAAAACCGGGTTCCCAAACACCACATAAGCCAGGCAAACATGGATGTGGAGATAAGTGTGACGGAAAAATTGATATTGTCCTGGAAGTTCCAAGACATTGTGATTTGGATGTGGAAACACCACAATTGACGCTTGCGCAAACAACGGGAGGTAACTGGAGCGATGCAGGTTTCTTTAATGTAAGCACAAATGCTCCTTATCGATTAAATATTAATGCACCAAATAATTTGCGCAGTGGCCAGAACTCTGTACCTGTATCTGTGACAACTACACGTGGTGGACGGGCTTATTCTGGAGCTCAATCAAGTACTAAAGGGCAAGCCCATCGTTGGGATGTAGCAGCTACAGTGGCTGGTAGTGCGATTGCAGCAGCTGATGCAGGTACTTATCGTGGCACATATAATGTCGAAGTTCGATTCTAATAATAAGAAATTTACTCTTAATAAGTATTGAACGTATAGGAGGTGTGTGAATCATCTCCTATTTTAATAATTTTTTTTATTGAATAATAACTATAATAAGTTTTTGGAGTAAAAAATGCATAAAAAAATAATTGGATTTTTATTATTATTGTTATGTAGTGCTACTCTCTCTGCGGGAATAAAGTTTAGTCCAATCCAGTTATATATTGAAAATTCTAAAAAACAGAGAAGTACAACGGTTAATATTGAGAGTACAGGGTTAAAATATTCAAAAATATATGAAATTTCTGCATTTAAATGGCAACAGAATGAAAGGGGGGATGATGTTCTCGTCGAAGATAAAACATTATTATTTAATCCAAGAACCTTTGAGTTAAAACCGGAAAGCAAACAGATAGTCCGGATCGGATTTAGTCAGCCACTTACAGGTACTGAAAAGCAGCAAGCATGGAGAGTTATTTTTAAAGAAGTTACACCTGTAGAAGACACTTCATCGATCAACTTTTTATTTAATTTTTCCTTGCCGCTTTTTACAGAAAAACACTCAGCACCGCAACTTAATGTAAATCTGGAAAAGGTAAATGGTTTAACTTATTTGAAAGTGGGAAATAAAGCCAAATCACATGCAAAAATTGTAGAGGTTATAGTATTAGATAATCTGAATAATGAAGTATTAAAAAAAGATTTTACCCAATATGTTTTGAGTGGGAATGAAATTAAATTTGAAATTGGGGAAATAAAAACTACTGGAAATCTGAAGTTGAAAATAAAAGTAGAAGAATATGGGGAATATTTAGAATACCCTATCAGTGCTTAGAACGGATTGGCAAAAGAATAAAAATAGTCAAAGGAAGTGCTATGAGAGCCACTAAAATTCTTATGATGATAGTCTGTGGTATTGGGGTGACGCCTGTAAAAGCAAATACTAGTCCGGTACAAGGCCAGACACAAGATCCAGAGATGTTAATCGTAAATATATGGATAAATGGCCTGGATTATAAAACTGAAGCAATTACTTTCACGGAGGACAGGAAAAAATTTATTGAATGTGAACCCTTGCATAGTTTAGGAATTAAAGTAGAAAATTTTCAACGCCATTTAAAGAAAAAAGATTTCTGTTTAATCACTCAAACAGGAATTACAGTCGAGGATGACTATAGCCTTCAGGCAATTAAAATTAATTTTCCAGTCAGCTATTTTGAAGATCAGGCTTATGATCTAGAAGTATTGCAGCCTGCAAAGGCGGATTTTGGGGGATTCATTAACTATAATTTATTCTACAGTAGAGATAGTCGTGATCAGGAATTTAATACATTTTCAGAAGTTGGAGTATTTAAAGATTACTGGTTATTTAAAAATGCCTTTTTATATCGGAATGAACCTGAAGGCCAAGAAAAGAAATTCTTAAGAGTAAGAAGTAGTTTGGACTTTGAATTTCCTGATAGGTTTTTAAGATTAACACTAGGGGATACTACCAGTCCTTATAACACTTTAAATAGTTCTTTTCGTTTTGGAGGTTTAAGTCTTGGGACCATTTATACTGATCGTCCAGATTTTGTTTATTGGAATATCCCTGCTTTGAATGGCAGTGCCAGCCTGCCTTCAACTGTAGATTTATATATTAATGGCATAAATTTATATAAAGATTCAGTTGTACCAGGTAATTATAATCTGCCTGCAGGCTCAATTGTAAATCAGGCAGGTGATGCGCAAATTGTGGTGGAGGATATTTTAGGGAATAAAACAGTTAGAAGCTTCCCTGTATATATTAATAACCGTTTATTAAAGCCTAGACTCAATGAATATAATATTTCCTTGGGAAAGCTAAGATATAATTATGATTATGTGGATGATGATTATCGCGAGTTTTTTACTAAACTGTTTTTCCGGAGAGGACTTACCTTTTCAACTACCTTGGGCGGAGATCTTTTATATAGTGAGAAAGTAAGTAACTTTGACTTGTTATGGACTCAAGGGGTGAGTAAGTATTTTTTGCTTGATACGGCATTTTCAGTAAGTAAAGATGATAAGGAAAACCAGTGGGGCTATGCAGGATCTGTTGCCATAACACGGGATTTTGAAAACTGGTCATTAGGGATTAATAGCCGGTATTTTACTAAAAAATATGAATACTTAAGTGAGGATGATTACAGTTCTAATCTTAAAACTTCAGATATTATCTATTTTAATTTTTCTAATTTAAAAATTATTGACAGTTTAAATCTCAGTTATATTCAGCAGTCAAGTTACGCTACTGAAGATTTTTTCGAAGATGATCGTAAAATTTTTGATATTAGAGCATCAAAAAAACTAACAGATAATTTATATACAAGTTTTGGTTTTTTTAAGGACTTTGGAGAAGGTGATGATGGAGGGTTTAACATTGCTTTTTCTTACGATTGGGAGGGGAAAGGTCAAGTTTATCTAGATCATGATACTGATAATAATGAAACTGGCTTAAGTTATAGTAGAAGAACCATGACTCAAAATGGTTTCGATTATGTTCTCGGAGTAAATCAGCGCGATAATGAAGTTAATTATAATGCCTATGGTTTATGGAAAACCAGCATCGGGAATTTGCAGCTGTCACATGATGAGTTTGAAGACCAGCGCAATTCACAGGCCGTGTTTGACGGGGCCTTAGTTTGGCTGGGGAATAAGGTAGCATTTACCAAATATGCAGATAATGCCTTTGCATTGGTCAATGTAGATCAGCATCCAGAGTTAGATATCTATCGCTCTGCCACTTTGGTAGGAAGTACCAATAATAACGGTTATATGTTTATACATAATATTATCCCTTATATTAATTATGATATTTCTTTTGACCATAACCAATTGTCGATGGAAGAAACTTTTACACATTCTTCCAAGAAAATAATTGGTCTGGATCAACGCGGATATAAATTAGATTTCCCTATTCATAAAACCAAGCGGATTCCATTAAGAATAAAAGACTTTAAACAAAATAATTTAATAGCAGGTTCAGAAGTGGTGGTTGAGGGCTTAAGCGGTGATCCATCTTTTGTGGACAGTCAGGGGATTGTCTATTTATATCTGATTCAACCCGGCCAATACCGGCTTAAAATAAAAACACAAGGTGGCCAGCAATGCCAGGCTCAATTGATTGTTCCTCAAAATCAATTTCAAAATTCAGAAAATCAAATTTTGGAAACCATATGCAGATAGGTGTAAAAATGAAAAAACTTTTTTTATTTATTCTAGTGAGCATGGGGGGGATTGCGAATGCCCAACATTGCTCAATTGATGGATTTACGAATCCGGAATTGCGTCTGGCGAGTTACCAGCGTAGTCAGTCCGCCACTTCATTTAATATTTCATGCGATACTGGCTATTCGATCCTGTTTAATAGTCAGAATCTGGTCAGTTCAAGTGGTGTGAGCTATGTTTCCAATGGCCCTTATAAATTACGTACCAAATTAAATTTGACTGGTGCCAACAGTAATTTGTGGGGGGTGAGGCTCAATCAGGGGGCAGCCCAGCGACAAAAATACATTGTTTCAGTTCAGCTTGAGGATAATCCTTTAAATGGAGTTCCCGCAGGCAGATACAGCGATCGGGTTTCGATAGATATTTCCTTCTAATTTTCACAGGCTGTTGCTCTTGAAATAAGATCATAACTGGTGCACTTCATTTGAGGTGGGCATCAGGTTGAAATACAGATTTATATAAAAATGCGTCCCTATGGCGAGTGAGATGAAGTTGATAGAGATTTATTTATTGATCCGCTTAATAATTTTAAAAATAATCCTCTTTTTCTTTTCTTTTTATGATTCATGAGTTGGTCATATCTTTTGCTTATAGTGGATCAAATATACAAATAAAATAGGTGCGAGATGCAGCCCATGTCCATCTCAGAATTATTAAAG
Source organism: Acinetobacter sp. SFD (assembly GCF_001647575.1). Taxonomy (NCBI): domain Bacteria; kingdom Pseudomonadati; phylum Pseudomonadota; class Gammaproteobacteria; order Moraxellales; family Moraxellaceae; genus Acinetobacter; species Acinetobacter sp. SFD. The sequence continues at coordinate 381,016 of NZ_LSZJ01000001.1, read as the reverse complement.
TAACAGCCTGTTATGCAAAAATCCGGTTTGATTTAAAACAACAACGTAAACAGGCTACTCATGACAAAATGGTCTTAGATGATCTGACCCGTTCCCGTTTGAAAATTGCCATTGTTACTGAAACCTGGCCTCCTGAAATCAATGGTGTTGCCCATGCGTTATTACAACTTTGCAAAGGATTGCAAAAGCAGGGACATAAGATTTTATTAATTCGTCCTGAACAACATCACGTCTGTACCGAATTCAAACCATATAACGAATGTTTGGTTAAGGCACATTGCATTCCCAAGTACAGCAATTTGCAGTTTGGCAGACTACAATTCCTGAAAATTCATCAAGCTGTTGAAGCTTTTGCACCGGATATTATTCATATTGTGACTGAGGGACCTTTAGGATTAGCGGCTCAGCAGCTTGCAAAATTTCATAAAATTCAAGTATCTAGCGGATTTCATTCGTCATTTCAGGAGTTCAGCCGGTTTTTTGATCTGGTTTTTTTGCTTAAACCCATTCAGGGCTATTTAAAGTGGTTTCATAACAATACTGACTTAACCTGTGTCCCAAGTCGGGATACTGCTCAAGCCTTAAAGCAGTTTGACATATCCTGTCCAGTGGCAATCGTAGGCAGAGGTGTTGATCCAGATACATTTTCACCAAAGTGGCGCTCATCGGATTTGCGTTATGCTTGGGGAGTCTCAGGCGATACCCGTGTGATGCTGTATGTTGGGCGGCTCTCGCCTGAAAAGGAAATTGACGTGCTGATCAAAACCTACTTTGTTCTGCGCCAGCTTCACCAGCAAGATATACGTTTGGTGATTGTGGGAGATGGACCAGACCGGACCCGACTGCAACAGCTGAATCAGGATGGCAGCATTCTTTTTACTGGCAGCTTAACCGGGAAAAACCTGTCTGAAGTTTATGCCAGTGCCGATGTTTTCTGTTTTGCCAGTCAGGTAGAAACCTTTGGAAATGTGGTGCTGGAAGCGATGGCCAGTGGTTTGCCGGTGATTGCTTATGATTATGCCTGTGCAAATTTACATGTGCGACATGGTCAAACAGGATGGTTAAGCAGGCTTGGCAACCAGCAGGATTTTATCCAGCAGTTGCTTGGATTGCCTGATCTGTACAGATTGCGACAGATGGGCGTACAAGCACGTAAAAAGGCAGAAACGGTCGGCTGGCAGTATCCTGTCCGGCAGTTTGAACAAGCATTGTATTCACTGGTACGGCATCAGGAATACAATATATAAAACAAGAAAGGAGCAACAGTGTGAAACTCCAGAATGTAAAAATTAAGTTTTTGGAAATTGATTTAAAAGGCTGTGTCTATCTGAATCATTTTTCGCATTCAGCACGAATTGCTACTTTTTTTAAAATTATTAGTCGCTTAGGGAATGGCGCATTTTGGTATTTCATGCTGTTACTGGTTTGGATCATGCAAGGCCTGATCTATACCTCACAAATTGTTTATCTAATTCTGGGAAGCACCGTAGCGACTATCATTTACAAGATGCTAAAAATTAAAACGGTGAGACCACGTCCTTATCAGGTGCATCAGGTCATCCGTCTAGGTGAACATCCCCTGGACCATTTTAGTTTTCCCTCCGGGCATACCTTGCATGCTGTCATGGCAACCACTGTTTTAGGCTATGTCGCCCCTTTATTGCTGATGCTGATGTTGCCTTTTACAGTTCTGGTCGCAGTGTCCAGAATGGTGTTGGGCTTGCACTATCCAAGTGATGTCGTGGTTGGGGCTATTCTGGGTGGCATGATGGCAATTGCCATTGTCCTGACTGCACCTTATTTAAATATTGTGTTGTAAAAATAAATGAAAGCCGGGACAAAGGCTCGCAGATTTTTACAGATTTGTTAAAGTACAGCATCAAAGCAATTATGGTGAGAAATAGAGATGGGTTTACGTTGGACAGATACTCTCGATATCGCGATTGAACTCTACGAAGCGCATCCTGATGTGGACCCGCAGTGGGTTCGTTTTACCGATTTACATGCCTGGGTATGTGCCTTGCCTGAATTTGAAGATGATCCGACCAAGTCGACTGAAGGTCTGCTGGAAGCTATTCAAATGGCATGGATTGACGAGGCACGCTAAGCCCTCATCTTAAAAAAGCATTTTTTTACAGATGAAAAGCAGAAAAATGCGCATTATCTCGGTATAATGCGCCAAAATTTCATGTCAACAATTGACTTAAGGAGCCATCATGGCTATCGAACGTACTTTATCTATCGTTAAACCAGACGCAGTTGCTAAAAACCACATCGGCGACATCTTTGCTCGTTTTGAAAAAGCTGGTCTTCAAATTGTTGCAACTAAAATGAAACATTTGACTCAAGCTGAAGCTGAAGGCTTCTACGCTGAGCATAAAGAACGTGGTTTCTTTGCTGACCTAGTTGCATTCATGACTTCTGGTCCAGTTGTTGTTTCAGTTCTTGAAGGCGAAAATGCTGTTCTTGCTCACCGTGACATCCTTGGCGCGACAAATCCTAAAGAAGCTGCTCCTGGTACAATCCGTGCAGATTTCGCTGTAAGCATCGACGAAAATGCTGCTCACGGTTCTGACTCTGTAGCATCTGCTGACCGCGAAATTAACTACTTCTTCGCGCAAACTGAGATTGCTCCACGTACTCGTTAATTCGCAGTATTCAAGCCAGATAAGTGTTATTATACTTATCTGGTTTTTTTATTCTCTGAATAATTCTTTGCTCACATATTGAGCTTCTCCTTTCATCTTTAGGCATGGTTTAGGTAATACACATGAGTACTGAAGTCGTCGCTGTATCTGCAGTTTCAGCTGCACAGCAACCATCTCCGTCCACTCCGGCACAGCAAAATGCTGTAGAAAAAGTGAACCTACTCGGCATGTCTCGTCCGCAAATGGAGAAATTCTTTGAGGATATGGGTGAGAAGAAGTTTCGTGCCGGGCAAGTCATGAAATGGATTCACCAGTTCTTCGTGACCGATTTTGCTGAAATGACCAATATTTCCGGCAAACTACGTGAAAAACTGGAAAAGATTTGTGAAATTAAAGCACCGGAAGTGGTGCATAAAAACTATTCCAAAGATGGAACCCGTAAATGGGTATTCCGTGTTGGCGATGGTGAAGGTTCTCTTGTTGAAACGGTACTGATTCCTGCTGAACATCGCAGTGGTTTACGTCGCACTTTGTGTATTTCTTCACAAGTGGGCTGTGCACTGGACTGTTCATTCTGTTCGACCGGTAAACAGGGTTTTCAGCGCGATTTGACCCAGGCGGAAATTATCGGTCAGCTCTGGATGGCGAATTATTCGTATATGGAAGATGTGCCTGTACTTGAGCGTGAACGTTCAGTCACAAACGTGGTGATGATGGGCATGGGCGAGCCATTGCTCAACTACGATGCAGTATTGAATTCAATGCGCATTATGCTGGATGACTTTGCATACGGCATGTCAAAACGTCGTGTGACTTTATCGACTTCTGGTGTGGTGCCGAAAATCGATCAGATGGTCAAAGATATTGACGTGGCGCTGGCTATTTCATTGCATGCGCCAAATGATGAACTGCGTAACGAGCTGGTGCCGATCAATAAAAAATATCCGCTTGAGCAGCTGATTGCTGCATGTCAGCGTTATATTGCCAAAGATGGGAATGAAAGTTCACGTAAACATGTAACGATTGAATATGTGATGTTAGATGGCGTGAATGACCATCCTGAACATGCGCAGCAAATGATTAAGCTGTTGAAGAATTTGCCAAGCAAGATTAATTTGATTCCTTTTAATCCGTTCCCGCATGCGCCATATGGCCGCTCAAGCCGCAACCGGATTATTTCTTTCCAAAAAACTTTGTCTGATGCCGGTTTTGTGTGTACGATTCGTCAGACACGCGGTGATGACATTGATGCCGCGTGCGGACAGTTAGTCGGACAAGTTGCTGACCGTACCCGTCGTGCGGAACAGTGGAAAAAGAAAATTGCGCAATCGAATGAGATCATGCGCTCACAAGGATAATAAGAGGTCGCCAGTTGAGAAATCTAACATCAAAGTTTGCTTTGATTTCAACAGTATGTGTGTCTTTGGTTTTAGTCGCGTGTCAGACGCCAGATCTGGGTCAGAAAGACCCTGAAAAGGCCACCAAAGTCCGTACCCAATTGGCGGTAGAATATCTGAGAACAGGTGACCTGGATGCAGCCAAACGTGCGCTGGATCAGGCACTTGAGACTACTCCGCGTGATTCTCAAGCAAATATGATGATGGGCGTGCTACTGCAACAGGAAGGTAGTAAGCTTAATCTCGAAAAAGCAGATCATTATTTCAAGCGCGCGATTTCGGCCGATCCGAAAAATGCGCAGGCGCGAAATAATTACGGCACCTATTTATATCAGCTTGAACGCTATAACGATGCGATCGAGCAGTTTCAAATTGCTGGTGCCACGTTGGGTTATGATCAGCGATTCCGCGCACTGGAAAATATGGGGCGGATTTACCTGAAACTGGGTGATACAGCAAATGCTGAAAAATCATTCAAACAGGCACTGCAAGCCAATCGCGATTCTTATATTTCAATGTTAGAGTTGGCAGAAATATTTTATTTGAACCAGCAGTTCCCGGCGGCGACACAAATGTATCAACAGTTTGTGCGTGGTGTGGGGCAGAAAAATCAGGGTGCCCGTGCACTCTGGATTGGCATTCGCACTGCGCGTGCCGGAGGTGATCAGTTGGGTATGCAGGTATTGGTCAACCAGTTACGTGCACTCTTTCCTGAAAGCCAGGAATACCAACGTTATTTGCAATTACAGTACAGTACTGAGGCCGTATGGAAGTAAATCCTAATTCACCATCGAATCATTCGAGCGTAGCTCCAAATGCGTTAGGAAATATTCAACGTCCGGGCGAGTACTTGCGCCAGATTCGTATCAATCAGCAACGCAATCTGGAAGATGTAGCGAAAGAGTTGAATATTCCGCTCAAAACCCTGACTGCACTGGAACAGGACGAATATAAGTCTTTGCCTGAAGCGACCTTCATTAAAGGTTATTACCGGACTTATGCCAAATTTCTGGGTGTTGATGCTTCAAGCATTATTCAGCGTTTTGATGAAATTTATACCAATGATACCGGGTTGCTGCCGAATCATGCCCTGAACAATTCTCCTATTAAAATTATGGGGAAATTGCCAGGCTCCAAGCGGGACCGCAATCGTAAGTGGTTAAAGCGCATTTTTATTACGCTGGTAGTGCTACTGATTTTGGGCGCACTGTTTGCCATGATTCAGAACTGGTCAAGTAGTAATTCACAAAATAGCAGTGAAGTCTCTGGAGTGGGCGCTTCTAATGTCGAGATTCTGAATCTGGATACAGGTAACGCGCTTTCGGGCGACCAGTTGAAACTTGAGTTTAAGCGTCCGACCTCTGTGCATATTGTAGACTCGGCGGGCAATGTTCTGGCAACTGGCCGTCAGGCATCAAGCTTGCAGCTAAATGGCGAAGCGCCATTCCAGATTCGTCTGGATGATGCATCGGCTGTATCGCTCAGTTTGAATAATGAAAATATTTCATTGTCACCCTACACTGTGAACGGAAAAGCAGAATTCCGTTTATCACCTTAACAGATCAAGAGTAGAGCAGAACAATGATCATAAATCCAATTAAACGTCGTCCAACACGTAAAATTCGTGTGGGTTCAGTTTATGTGGGTGGTGATGCACCAATCAGTATCCAGTCCATGACCAATACTGAAACCTGTGATGTGGCAGCTACGGTTGCTCAAATCCAGCGCTGCGTCGATGCTGGTGCAGACATCATGCGGGTTTCTGTGCCAACGATGGAAGCGGCGGCGGCATTTGGTGAAATTCGCAAGCAGGTTAATGTGCCTTTGGTCGCCGATATTCACTTTGATTATAAAATTGCTTTAGCAGTTGCCGATTTGGGTGCAGACTGCCTGCGTATTAACCCGGGCAATATCGGTTCTGAAGCGAAAATTCGTGAAGTCGTGGCCGCAGCACGTCATAACGACATTTCCATGCGGATCGGTGTTAATGCCGGCTCCCTGGAAAAAGATATTCAAAAGAAATATGGCGAGCCGACAGGTCAGGCATTGCTTGAATCTGCGATGCGCCATATCGATATTTTAGACCGTCTGGATTTCCAGGAATTCAAAATTTCAGTCAAAGCATCGAATGTGTTCCTGACCATGGATGCGTATCGTTTGCTGTCACAGCAAATTGATAATCCGCTCCATCTGGGTGTCACGGAAGCGGGTATTTACCGTACCGGTTCGGTTAAATCTGCGATCGCTTTGGGCGGCCTGCTGATGGAAGGCATTGGGGATACTATGCGTATTTCCTTAGCTGCCGAGCCTGAAGAAGAAATTAAAATTGGTTTTGATATTCTGAAATCGCTGGGTTTGCGCTCCAACGGGATTAACTTCATTGCCTGCCCAAGCTGTTCACGTCAGGAATTTAATGTGATTTCAGTGATGCAGCAACTTGAAGAGCGTTTAGAAGATATTCGTACCCCAATGGATGTTTCTGTCATTGGCTGTAAGGTCAATGGGCCGGGCGAAGCCAAAGAAGCCGATATTGGTGTAGTGGGTGCAAGTCCACGTTCACTGGTGTACCGTAATGGTGAAAAGAGCCATTTAATTGACACGAATCAATTGGTTGATGAAATCGAAACCATGGTTCGTCAACGTGTTTCCGAGCTTGAAGAAGCTAAATCTAAAGAAATTATTCGTACAAGTTTTCCTGAGTAGATCATGAGTTCAATCGTCGCAATCAAAGGTTTTAATGACATTCTCCCAACGCAAACCCCAGCTTGGAGACGTCTTGAACAGCATCTATCCGGTTTGATGGATGCCTATGGCTATCAACAAATCCGTTTGCCTATGGTTGAGCAGACCAATCTGTTCAAACGTTCGATCGGTGATGCAACCGATATCGTTGAAAAAGAAATGTATACCTTCCTCGATAAGGGTAATCCGCCTGAGTCGTTGACGCTGCGTCCTGAAGGGACGGCAGGTTGTGTACGTGCCATGCTGGAGCATAACCTGCTGCGCGGTGCGACGCCTCGCGTCTGGTATATCGGACCCATGTTCCGTTATGAAAAACCGCAAAAAGGCCGTTACCGTCAGTTTCACCAGTTTGGTGTAGAAACCTTTGGTGTGGCAACGCCAGATATGGATGCAGAACTGATTCTGATGACAGCGCGTCTGTGGAAACGCATGGGTGTGGCAGACAAGGTTCAGCTTGAGTTAAATACACTCGGTGAGTCGGATGAGCGTGCAGCATATCGTGCGGCACTGGTTGAATTTTTAGAGTCACATAAATCGGATCTGGATGAAGATTCTCAGCGTCGTTTAACCACCAATCCACTGCGTATTCTGGATTCTAAAGATGCCAAAACACAAAGCATCTTGGAAAATGCACCAAAACTTCATGACTTTATGGGTGAAGAAACGCTGGCGCATTTTACCCAGCTACAACAGTACTTGACTGATGCAGGCATCAGTTTTGTGATCAATCAAAAACTGGTACGTGGTCTGGACTATTACAACAAAACTGTTTTTGAATGGACCACAACCCATTTGGGTTCACAGGGTACGGTATGTGCCGGTGGCCGTTATGACGGTCTGGTGGGACAACTTAAAGGTAAGCCTGATCAATCTGTCCCTGCTGTGGGTTTTGCCATGGGGATCGAGCGTTTATTGCTTCTGCTGGAACAGGTTGAAGACAATACCCCGACACGTGATTGTGAAGTATTCCTGGTGGCTGAACCGGCTGCTCAAGGTAAAGCTTTGGTCATTGCGGAGCAGATTCGTGATCAGCTGGAAGCAGCAGGCAGTCAGATTCGACTGAAAGTGGGCTCACAGGGTTCAATGAAATCGCAAATGAAAAAGGCTGATCAAGCCGGTGCTTTATATGCGGCGATTTTAGGGGAACGTGAACTGGAAGCTCAGGCATTTACCGTGAAAGAGCTGGCAACCGCAGAGCAATCGAATGTACCATTTACGGACTTCGTTGCATTTTTTAGTACTAAAATTTCTTCAAAATAATCGATAAAACATTAGGAAAAGGGTAATCTCATGAGCGCAATGAGTGGTGATGAACAGTTTGAAAGCTTAAAATCCTTTACGAAGAAATATGGTTCTTCGATGATTACCGGGATTTTAATTGCGCTGATTGCCTTTTTCGGATGGGAATATTGGCAGAAGAAAAACCTGGCAGAGTCGCAAATGAACACTGCCAGAGTTCAGCAGTTGATGGATGATGCACAAGCATCGAAAGGCGATGGTTTTGCTCAGCTGTCTGAAACTGCAGATAAAATTGTCAAGGAAGCCCCTGATTCAGCGCAGGCGATTCAGACCCAACTGGTGATGGCAAAACTGGCTTATGACAAAGAAGATTATGCTGCGGCTGAGAAAGCGCTACAGAAAGTTGAAAACTCGAAAGTAGACGATAAAGGCCTGGTTCAGGTAGTCAAACTTCGTCTGGCTTATGCACAATTGGCGCAGAAAAAATATGATGCGGCATTAAAAACTTTAGAAGCAGTCACTGAACCTGCATTCAAAGCAACCGCCGATGAAGCTCGTGGCGATATCTATGTTGCCAAAAATGATATTGAAAATGCTAAAAAAGTATATCAAAGTGCATGGGATGCTTTGATTGAACGTAAAGAAGAACGTCAGATTTTACAGATGAAGCTCGAAAGCGTAGGCGTATTGGTCGATGATCCTGAAATCGAACGCCCAATTATAGAAACACAAGCGGAAGAAGCTGAATGAATAGAAAATACAAAATTACCTGTGCCTTGACTGTTTTAACGCTTGCATTGGCTGGCTGTGCAGGTAAAACCAATAAAGTTCCAGAAGTAAAACCAAATCCACTTCCAAAACTGACCCAAGCCAAAACACTGGTGCCCGTATTTTCCACTAGTGTGGCTGCGACAGAGGCTGCCGATCCATTACGTTTGCGTCTGGATGCAGATAATGGCGTGGTTTTTGCGATAGATCCAAAAGGTGAGGTTTCTGCTTTTAATGGTAAGCAGCGTCTGTGGCAGAAAAAAGTCAGCAAAGATGGTTTAAGTTCCGGTGTGGAAGCAGCTGAGGGAATCGTGGTTGTCGGTAACCAGAAAGGCCAGCTTTTTGCACTGGACCAGCAAACTGGTGAACAAAAATGGACTGCGCAATTGACCGGTGCCTTACTGGCACCCTCATTAATTCATGCCGGGCGTGTCATTAGCGTGACCAATGACGGTACTGTGTATGCGCATGAAATCGCGACAGGCGCACAAGTCTGGACTTATAATTTGCCTAATGTACAATTCAGCCTGCGCGGCATGGCTGCACCGGTTGCATTAGATGCGCGTAATGTGCTGATAGGCTCTTCCAATGCTTACATCTATGTGCTGGATGCCTTAAGTGGTATACCGAAATTACAGCGCCGTGTAGCAGTGTCTGACGGGCGTTCTGATATCCAGCGTCTGGTGGATATTGATGGTGAACCAGTGGTTGCAGGCCAGTTTGTGGTGACTACTAGCTATCAAGGTCAGGTGACTGTACTGGATCTGGCTTCACAACAGGTGGTCTGGAGTGAAGATGCCAGCAGTATCCAGCGTCCAGAAGTTGTGGGTAATGGTGTATTTGTGGCGCAAACTGATGGCAAAATCAAAGCCTTTGAGATTACTTCAGGTCAACTTCTTTGGGAAAATGACCAGCTGCTGAATCGCAAGTTAAGTAACCCGGTGATGCTGGGTACTGACTTGGTGGTCGGCGATCTGGATGGCGTTTTGCACCTGATTGATCCGCGTACCGGACAGATAACCGGTCGTGCAAAAACTTCTGGAGAAGTGCGTAACTTACGCGTCATCGACAACCAGCTGTATGTTTCCACACGCAAGGGCGCATTAAGCATTTGGCAGAACCGTTAATTTTAACGAGCCTTATGCTAAACTAGCCACAACCGTATTTTTTGAACGCGGGGTGATTGAAAAATCAATGCCCCGTGTTTTTATTTAGGGTATTTACCCCTTATATCTTCCTATGCTTTCTGATGTTCAGGCCACTTTGACGCCTGATATTAAATAAAGGTTACTCTATGAAACCCGTAATTGCGCTCATTGGTCGTCCGAACGTCGGAAAATCAACGCTATTCAACCAGATTACCAAGAGCCGTGACGCATTGGTGGCAGACTTTGCCGGTCTGACACGCGACCGTAAATATGGCGATGCAACTTATCAAAATAAATCTTTCATTGTGGTCGATACTGGCGGTATTGGCGAAAATGAAGGTGGGATTGACTCCTACATGGCAGAGCAGTCCAAGACTGCTATTCATGAAGCCGACATCATCATTTTTGTGGTTGATGCGCGTGCCGGATTGCTGGCATCTGATGAGCAGATTGCCCGTGAATTGCGTACTTTAGGCAAAAAAGTCTTTCTGGTTGCCAACAAAGTCGATGGTGTACATGCTGAAGCTGCCTTGGTTGAATTCTACAAACTGGGTATGGGCGAGCCGTTACAAGTCGCAGCCAGCCATGGTCGTGGTGTCCAGCAAATGCTGGAAGATGTACTTGCCGATGTACCGGAAGATGAAAATCCGGAAGAGCATGACAAAAATACGGGTCTGCGTTTAGCCATTATTGGTCGTCCAAACGTAGGTAAATCAACGCTGGTAAACCGCTTGCTCGGTGAAGAGCGTGTGGTGGCATTTGACCAGCCGGGTACAACACGTGACTCGATTTATATTCCATTCGAGCGTGATGGCCGTCAATACACTCTGATTGATACTGCCGGGGTGCGCCGTAAAGGTAAAGTTGATGAAATGATTGAGAAATTCTCGATTGTTAAAACTTTACAGGCAATGAAAGATGCCAATGTCATTGTTGTTGTGGTTGATGCACGTGATGGTATTGTTGAGCAGGACTTGCATTTGATTGGCTATGCACTTGAAGCGGGTCGTGCCATGGTTATTGCAGTCAATAAATGGGATAACATGACTGAATATGATCGTAAGCAATGTAAGCTCGATGTAGAGCGTCGCTTCGATTTTATTCCATGGGCGAAGGTGCATTTGATTTCTGCATTGCATGGAACGGGTGTGGGCGATCTTTATCCATCGATTCACCGTGCTTATGATTCATCGCGTTTAAAAGTGTCACCGGCAAAAATCACCCAGATTTTAAATGATGCGACAGAGGCCCACCAACCGCCTATGGTTCAGGGCCGTCGTATTAAAATGCGTTACGCACATATGGGTGGACAAAATCCGCCAACGATCGTGATTCATGGTAACAAGGTGGATAAAACTCCTGCAGATTATCGTCGTTACCTGGAAAACGTGTTCCGTAAAGTGTACAAGCTTGAAGGTACACCGATTAAAATCGAGTTTAAAACTTCTGAAAACCCGTTTGAAGGCCGTAAGTCTCAAGTGGATGAGCGTGCAGCTGCGCGTAAACGTCGTTATGTACAGAAATTCAAGAAAGCCGAGAAGAAATTTAAACGCTAATTCTATAGTTTAAATTTTTCGGATAAAAAGCCTGCGTACAGCGGGCTTTTTGTTTAGAGACATAATAGAATTTCTCTTCCAATAAAAGTGTAAATTCTTTTACACTCAAATCAATTGACATCTTTTTAATGGATTCACGTGGCTCGGCTGATTCAAATTCATCTGCATCAACTTTCTGATCTGGCATGTGATCAATTGTCAGACCGCAAAACCCAGGTTGCCGAACGGAAACGCGAAGTGGCATTTTTGCGCAATCAGCTTTTATCCCAATCTTTTGAATTGCCAGTTAGCGATCAACAGGTGGTGCGGACGAATTTTGGCAAGCCTTATTTAAATGACTATCCAGACTTCAGTTTTAATCATAGCCATAGCCAGAATTTCTACGCCTTGGCCACGAGCAAGCAAGTTCAGAACTTGGGAATCGATATTGAAGAACTGAGCCGTAAAGTCCGTTTTGAAGCCTTGGCACAACATGCCTTCCATCCTGAGGAAATCAAAAAGTGGCAAGTGCTGGATTATGATCCCGAATACTGGTTCAAGGTCTGGACGACCAAAGAGGCCGTGTTAAAGGCATCAGGCTTGGGAATCCGGATAAACCTGAATGAACTGAATACCAATCTTCATCCTGAGCAAAATGGCGGGCGCTGCGAACATCCAGAGATTGGCGTCTATGCCTATCAAAATTATACGCTTGCTGGCTGCATGCTCACCGTGGCCTGGCAAAGTGAGCACTCTTGCAACGGGCTGAGATTTCCGGTGATTCAGCTTCATCACATTGTCTAGGCCAGAATCAATCTCAGATTTTATTTTCTGGCAATGATCAGGTTGCTCAGCCGATTCACAAATTGCGGACTCATTCGCGATAAATGAAATAAAAACTGGCTTTTGAAACCAACCGGATGATGGGTTGCCTGCCAGATTGAATCTTTGAGCTGTGCCAGTTTAAGAATCTCTTGCGCTACATCCTCTGCTTTTAAATGCACGCCCATTTTTTTAATACTTTCTGCCTGCATATCTTTGACCATGGCCGTACTAACGAAAAGCGGCATCACATCCAATACCCGGATTCCATAGGGTTGCCACTCAATATCCAGACTTTCAGTCAGGCCACGCACTGCAAACTTGCTGGTGGAATAACTGCTTAAATCGGCCTGTCCATAAATTGCCGAAGCTGAAGATAGATTAATGATGCGGGCAAATGCAGACTCTTTTAAATAAGGAAAAGCGGCATGACAGCCGTTTATGACTCCTTTAACATTAATATCCAGAGTCCGATGATGCGCCGTAATATCAGTTTCTTCAAAAGGGCCTGAATATAAAATCCCGGCATTATTGACCAGAATATTGATTTCCCCCGCCCAGGCCGAAAATTCAGACAAGGCTGTTTCCCAGGAAGCATAATCGGCCACATCGAGAAAGCCGGCTTTGGCATGTTCGCCCAGTTGCTGGGCCAGCTGTTCAGCCTGTGCCGTATTGATATCATAAATACCGACTTTATAGCCGTGCTGGTAAAATAGCTGGGCGGTTGCTGCCCCAATTCCTTGTGCTGCGCCACTAATCAATATACTGTGCATGTGTTTGATCTCCTTATTGTCTTTTTTTTTGAGCATAACAAGAAACCGGCAGATTGACGCGACTATTTGGTAAAAAAAAAGAGGTTTTTGAAAATGGAACAACTACTTCAGGTCATGCGCGAATTACGTGAAAAATGTCCATGGGATCAGCAGCAAACTCCCGAATCGCTGATCAAATATGCGATTGAGGAAGCTTATGAAGTCGAAGCAGCTGTGCGCTCAGGAAAGGTTGATGATGTCCGCGATGAACTGGGTGACTTGCTGTTACAGGTCGTGTTCCAGTCGCAGATGTATAGTGAGCAGGGCGCTTTTGATTTTCAGGATGTGGTGCAGGCTATTACCGAGAAACTGATTCGTCGTCATCCTCATGTATTTCAGGCAGAACAGTTTAAGCAGCTTAGTCCGGAAGATGTGTCCAAGCTATGGAAAGAAATCAAGCAGCAAGAAAAACAAGGCAAGCCACGTTCACGTTTAGACGATGTTAAGCACGCACCTGCACTGCAGCAGGCGGATGAGATTCAGAAAAATGTCGCCAAAATCGGTTTTGATTTTCCGGACATGGCGGGTGCTTATGCCAAGCTGGAAGAAGAACTGGCTGAATTAAAAGCAGCGGTAGCCGGACAGAATTCCGATGAAATACAGGAAGAATTTGGCGACTGCTTATTTTCTCTGGTCAATGTTGGACGTAAACTTGGCATCTCCAGCGAGATGGCATTATTAGGAACAATCCATAAATTCCGGACCCGCTTTGCCCTGATGGAAGATCAGGCACAATTACAACAATTAAACCTGGAAAAACTGTCACTGGCTGAACTTGATCAGCTCTGGGAACAGGCAAAATTACAATTAAAACAAAGAGTGGGACATGAAAAAAATATCTTATCAAATCGGTCCGACATGGATTAATCTTGTTCTGGGTTGCTGGCTCGGCTGTATTTCTATCGGGACTGTGCATGCAACTGCCACCGATTATATGGAATGGAAGACCCAACAGCAGCAACATGATGCGCGGCTGAAGAAAAAAGCCGCTGTTACCGCCACATCAGAAAGCGATCATTATCTGGCCAAGCCTGCATTGTCAGATTCGGCTACTGACAAAATCAGCCTGAATCGTGCCAGCCTCGAACAGTTGCAGGAATTGCACGGGATTGGTCAGAAGAAGGCTGAAGCCATTATTCAGTATCGGCAAAAAAACGGTAAGTTCAAAAGCATTGAAGATATTCAGCAGGTCAAAGGCATTGGACCAGCTTTATTTGCTAAAAACAAGGCGAAACTCGCTTTGTAGGGCGACCATATGGATCATGGATTAGTTGATTGATTTGACTCGTAGGATTGACATAATCAAATTGCCCTTTAGTCGTGTAAGCGATATGATTAGCGTCATCTTAGAATTTTACGTTCAGACGTAGGAGACAGCGTCTTTTGCAAACTTTGCGCGCGTCAAAATGTGGTTTATCAACCGCTCAATTACCTTCTTATATTCTCGATGTGATTGATGCCTTAAACAAGGCAGGCTATGAAGCTTATATCGTGGGTGGTGGTGTTCGAGATCTAATGTTAGGTTTGAATCCTAAAGATTTCGATGCAGTTACCAATGCCACCCCGGCTCAGGTCAAGGAAGTTTTCGGACGGCGTTGTCGAATTATCGGGCGACGTTTCGAACTGGCCCATGTCTATTCGGGACGGGAACTGGTTGAAGTAGCAACTTTCCGTGCACCACCCAAAAAAGCAGTGACCTCGGCCGCGGGGATGATTCTGCGTGATAATAACTGGGGTAGCATCGAACAGGATTTTTCCCGTCGTGATTTCTCCATCAATGCGATGTACTACCAGCCGCGTAAGGGCATTGTGCTGGATTTCTGCAATGCAGTGGATGATATTCACAGCAAAACGTTACGCTTACTGGGTGATCCAGCTTTAAGATTTGAAGAAGATCCGGTACGGATGCTACGAACCTTGCGTTTTGCCGCCAAACTGAACTTCAATATTGATGAAGCCATTCTGGAGGTTTTCACTCCGGAAATGACCCAGTTGCTGCGTGATGTTTCCCCACATCGACTTTATGATGAATCACAGAAACTGTTCACCATGGGACATCTGAATCGTGTCTTGCCGATGCTGATCGATTTTGGAATCTGGCAGCAGTTATTTGCAGATATCAAACCTAAAATTACGCCGTTTATGGAACGCGCTGCAAAAAATACTGATCAGCGCATTTCTATCGGCAAAACCATCAACCCGGCATTTTTCTATGCAGTGCTGTTATGGCAGCCATTTCTGGAACGTTGCGAATTCTATCTGAATAAAGGTGTAGTAGCGGCTGAAGCACGTGCCCAAGCTGGTCTCGACGTGTTAAAACGCCAGGCAACCCGTACTGTTATTCCGCGCTTTGCAGAAACTTTTATTCGTGAAATCTGGGAAATGCAGACCCGTTTGCTAAATCCTAAACCACAGCAAATCGAAGCTTTGTCCAGCCATGCACGTTTCCGTGCCGGCTTTGACTTTTTGCTGTTGCGTGAAAAATCAGGTGATGCGACTGCACAGGAGATGGGCAGCTGGTGGGATGCTTACCAGCAAATGAGTGGTGACGAGAAAGAGCGTGCTATTAGCCAATATAACCGTCAGCGTGCCAAGAGCCGGCGTAAGGCAAGTCAAGAAGAACCTCTGGAACAGAAACTGAAGCAGCAAGATTCCATTGAGATCGAACCGTTGGTAAATGAACCTGAGCCGCGTAACCGCCGGGCGCGTAAAGCCAAGTTTGAAGACAAGGTAAAACCTCTGTCGCATGTGGCAGCCAGTGCCAGTGGTGAAATTGGCGCAGATCATCCGATTATGAAACGCAAGCGGGTAAAACGTGATCTGAGTCAGGTGGTATTTGGGCCAACACAATGATCGTGACTTATATTGGCCTGGGCAGTAATCTGGGCGATTCACGCCAGATTCTGGCAGAAGCTGTACAGAAACTGGCGACATTGGGTCAGGTAAAAACCTCGCATCTGTATCAAAGTCCACCCATGGGACCACAGGACCAGCCAAACTATCTGAATGCCGTTGTACAGTTAACGACTGATCTGGCCGCTTTAAGCTTGCTGGATCGTTTGCAAGCTTTTGAGCAGGAAGCAGGTCGGGTACGTTTGCGGCATTGGGGTGAACGTACGCTGGATCTGGACTTACTGATCTACGGTAACAAGCAGATTCGAAATGAACGTCTCACCGTGCCGCATGTCGGGGTATTAGAGCGTGATTTTGTCTTGATTCCACTTCTGGATATTGATTCTGAAATACAGGTCAATGACACATTCTTAAAAGACCTGGACATCGTCAAACAATCGACCCTCACGGTACTCGATGACAGCAACTGGGCAAATATTTAATTTTTGAGTTATTGGTATGTTCGAGAGAACTTCAATCATAGAGGAACATCTTCATGGTCAGTCTGAGTGATTTAAGACGCTTCAAAGCAGATCGACGCAAATTTTCATGCCTGACTTGTTATGATGCCAGTATGGCCAAAGCCATGGAAATTGCCCAAGTCGATAGCATTTTAATTGGCGATTCTCTGGGAATGTCAATTCAGGGCCGCGATTCGACTTTGCCTGTTACGGTTGCTGATATGGCTTATCATACGGCTGCGGTACGCCGTGGTAACCAGCATGCCTTTATCATGACTGATTTACCATTTATGAGCTATGCCACCTTAAATGATGCCTTGCAAAGCTCGAAAACCGTGATGCAAGCCGGCGCACAAATGGTGAAAATGGAAGGTGGTGCATGGCTGGCAGAAACAGTGCAGGTACTGACCCGAAACGGTATTCCGGTATGTGTGCATCTGGGTCTTACTCCGCAATCGGTACATGTTTTTGGTGGTTATAAACTGCAAGCCCGTACCCGTGAAGCGGCTGATCAGCTCATTGCAGATTGTAAGGCAGTAGTAGAGGCGGGAGCTGCACTATTGCTACTTGAATGCGTACCGGCACAACTTGGCCAGGAAATCACCGAACTGTTTCCGCAGATTCCCGTGATTGGTATTGGCGCAGGTGCAGCTACAGACGGCCAGGTACTGGTGGTTCAGGACATGTTGGGTCTGACCTTTGGCCATACCGCAAAATTTGTACGTAATTTTATGCAGGAACAATCGGGTGCTACTGCCATTCTGGATGCTTTTAAAGCGTACCATGCTGCAGTTTTAGATGGATCTTTTCCGGCACCAGAACAGACTTTTCAGGTTGAATTGTAAGATGAAAACAGAAACCACCATTCAGGGATTAGCCGCATCATTAAATCCCGCACGTGCCAAGCGCAAGATCATTGGTTTTGTACCGACCATGGGCAATCTGCATCAGGGACATTTAAATCTGGTACGTGAAGCGCGTAAGTTGTGTGATGTGGTGGTGGTCAGTATCTTTGTCAATCCGATCCAGTTTGGACCCAATGAAGATTTTGACAGCTATCCGCGCACGCTTGAACAGGATCAGCAGCTTCTGGCTGAAGTCGGTTGTGACATTGTCTTTGCTCCAAGTGTGGAACAGATGTATGGCAAAAAACCGCGTCTGACCAATATCAGTGTGTCTGAAATTACCAATGATTTATGCGGTTCGCAGCGCCCTGGCCATTTTGATGGTGTGGCGGTGGTGGTTACTAAATTATTTAACATCATACAGCCGAATTATGCTTTCTTTGGCCAGAAAGATTATCAGCAGCTGGCGGTCATTCGGCAGTTTGTACAAGACCTGAATATTCCGCTGGAAGTGATTGGTGTGCCGATTGCCCGTGCAGAAGATGGTCTGGCTTTAAGTTCTCGTAATGGTTACTTAAGCAAAGAACAGCGTGCAATCGCACCGGTAATTTATCAAAGTTTAAAACGGGCTGAACAGCAGCTACACGCAGGCGTAGAACTGGATACGGTATTGGCCGAAATTCGCCAGAGCCTAACCGATGCCGGTTTCGTTATTGATTATGTTGAAGCCCGTACTCCGGAATTACAAAAAATTCATACGTTTAATCAAGATCTTGTGTTATTTGTAGCTGCAAAGCTGGGGAATACGCGTCTAATCGACAACTTGCAGGTCAAATATACTGCCGGCTAAGATGAAAGGGTAGCATGCATGAAGCGCATTTTAATTGTCACAGGGCAATCTGGTTCAGGTAAATCATCTGCATTACAGGTGCTTGAAGATCTGGGTTATTACTGTATTGATAATCTGCCTTTGGCATTGCTTCCCGAAATCGTGGCAAAACTGGACAGTGAAAACAATCTGGAACAGTTGGCGCTGGGTGTGGATGTACGCAGTACCCGGGCAGATTTACAAGAATTTGATCATGTATTTGAGCAGCTACAACAGCATGGTTCGGTCGATATTATCTATCTGACTACGCAGGATCAGGAGCTGATTGCACGCTTCAGTGCCTCGCGTCGCCCACATCCTCTGGCATCACGCTTTAAAAGTCTGAATCAGTGCATTCAGGAAGAGAAAATCCTGTTGATGCCGATTCAGTTGCGTTCTACGGTGCATATCGATACCACCGACAAAAGCGTACATGACTTGAAACATACTCTGTTGTCCAAACTGGGACAAGCCGATAACCTGATCCTGATTTTGCAATCATTTGGTTATAAGCACGGGATTCCACTCGATGCGGATTATGTCTTTGATGTCCGGCATTTGCCGAACCCGCATTGGGAGCTAGAACTGCGCAAATTTTCAGGATTGGATCAGCCGGTGCAGGAATTTTTACAAAAGAGCGATCAGGTCGAAGAGATGTTTAATGACCTTTATCATTTTCTGGATAAATGGTTGCCAACTTTTGCCGAGGGACACCGTCATTATATGACCGTGTCGATTGGCTGTACCGGTGGTCAGCATCGTTCTGTTTATATTGTGGATAGACTAAAAAAAGCGCTTGAGGCAAAATGGTCTATTCAAGTCCTCCATCGAGAAATGAAGCACTGGTCATGATAGATACGACAGTTGACGTAATTAATAAACTGGGTTTACATGCACGCGCATCTGGTAAACTGATAGAAGTTACCACCAAGTTTCGTTCCAGTATCCAGATTGGCAAGACTGAAAAACTGGTAGATGCTAAAAATATCATGTCCTTGCTCATGCTTGGTGCAGGCAAAGGAACAACTTTACGCTTAGTGATTGAAGGAGCAGACGAGGACAAGGCCTTATCTGAAATTCAGGCACTATTTGCAGCAAAATTTTATGAGGCAGATTAATCGTGGCACGTCGACCGAACAGTTTAACTGAAGAAGATTTTGAGTCTTTAGAGGGGCGCGCAAGTAAAACCGAACAGAAAAAAGCGGTCCAGCGTATGGCCGCTTTAGGTGCACAGCTTGCAGAGCTGAGCGCTAAACAAATTAAAAACCTACCTGTGGATGAGCGTTTGATTGAGGCTTTGCTTGATGTGCAAGCAATTAGTTCTCATGAAGCACGTCGTCGTCAATTTTCACGGATAGGCAAATTGCTGCGCAATGAAAATGAAACCGTGATTTTGTCTTATCTTACCCCGAAGCAAGGTTTGAAAAAGACAGCCCAATTACAGCGCTGGGTTGATCGAATTGTCAAAGATGGTGATCCAGCCATCAATGAGTTTACCAAAACCTTTAATGCGACAGAGCGTCATACCTTGCGCCAGCATTATCTTCGGGTGCATCGTGATTTAAAAAATCAGGCTGCTGAAGAAGAAGTGAATGCGTCTAAATTAAAGCTATTTAACTATGTACAGCAAGTAGCGCTGATTTCAGATAACTAATCGCTACTTTTTGAAAAAGTGGTCTTTATAGGCCGCTTTTTTATGCCAGATTTAATTTAATTTTCTTAAATATGAATTACCTATAGCCTCTGTCTTTTCTTCTCCTGATTTTCATTTCTATCACTGGATAGATCAATAAAACAAAAAAATTCCGCAATTAATTTGTTAGCGAATGTAATTCATTTACAATTCTCAGCTGATTTTGTGAATTTTTTTTGATCGAAATTCTAAATTTCAAAGATGTTCTACCGTATAATTGTTAAGATAATTTAAATAATTAAAAACTCATTCTGAGTTAGATAGGAGTGAAAATAATCGGTGGGAAAGTAATTTATTTGATCTCACTCTAAAGCTATATCATTGAAAAAAGATTAGCTTTTATTTAAAGCACGGTAAAAAGCGATGCTGGGTATTTTTTGGTCAATAGTATGTTAAGATGAGTACAAATAAACATGTTTACTTAAGGTGAGATATATTAATTTCAAACACTTATGGAGCATTTTTTTTGAATAACAAATTTTCAAGTTATTCTTAATTAATTAAATATCAGTGCCTTGGGGTTGTCAATGTATCTGGATAGAAACAGGTTAACAAATCCTTTAATCTATATGTGAGTTTTCATCGTTGAGTAAATATAGAATCTTTGTTATTGATTGTATAAATTTGGTCGGCTGTGTTTCCTATATTCTATAAACATTCAAAGAGGCAGACATGGAACTAAAACTGCTAGAGGTCGGTCAGAATACGGAGCTCTTAAGCTCGTGCCGTATATCTCTCATTTTAGGTGTCTATACCTCTGATAATTTATTAGACACCTTCTGTAATGTTGCCCGTAAAGTCCTGGATGTTAAAACCAGTATTATCGGCTTTCATACGGAACCTTATATCTGGTACAGCTGTCCGCGTGGTTTCCGGGGTCTGCATGCTCCCAAGGATATTAGTATACCTGCATATCTGCTACAGGCAGATGTGATAGATTGCCTGCATCCCGCATATGCAGAACTGTCGGACTACTTGAAAAGTCTTGGCGTGATGCATCAGCGACTTGTCGCATTTAATTTAAAATCGGGTCAAGGTGATTCTTTAGGCCAGGTTGTATTCTTTGATGATCAGACTGACCTGTTTGATCAGGAAGATATTGCCACTGTAAAACAATTTGCTGAAAGTTTAGTGAATCGTATCAGACTCAATCAGGAACATAATAATCTGAAAGAGTTATATGAACAGCAATGTGCACAAAACTTCAGTAAAACCAAATTTTTCCAGATTATCGCGCATGATCTGCGTGCGCCATTTCATGGCTTGCTGGGCTTTTCCGAAGTTCTGGCACAGGAACGTGACACACTGGATGAATCCAGTATTCAGAGCATTGCGGATTACTTATATGATAATGCACAAGCTACCTATAATCTGCTGGAAAGCCTGCTGACCTGGGCGATGGCAGAGGGTGGACGCTTTGTTTATCATCCGATTAATTACGAGCTCAAACAGTCTAGTAAAATTGTCTGCAGTGTACTGAAAAGTCTGGCTTTGAAGAAAAAGATTGAATTAATCGACAATATCCCGGAAGACATTAAGGTCCACGCGGATATTAATATGATTACCTCTGTATTGCAGAATCTGGTGTCCAACGCGCTGAAATTTACGCCAGTCGATCAAGGCGGAAAAGTCATTTTAGCAGCTGAAATGGAAGGCGAGCAGGTTAAAATTACCATTCAGGATACAGGTTTGGGTATGACTGAAGAGCAGATGCAGAATCTGTTCAAACCGACGCTGGGTGTCAGTGTCAGAGGTACGGCTGAAGAGAAAGGTGCCGGTTTAGGCTTGGTACTGTGCAAGCGCTTTATTGACCTGAATCATGGTCAAATTAGTGTGGATTCCAAAGAGGGCAGAGGCACTATCTTTACCGTGTATTTACCGATGGTCACCAATGATCATCAGGCACTGGTGCTTGAAGACCTGCAGGCCGAGCAGTCTTAAAAATAAATTTCAAACTAAAACATTCCCCTTGAGACAAAACTCCTGCTATAACTAAGCAGAATGTTTCAGGGGAAGAGTTGAGTGATGAATGCAGTACAATTGCAGAAAACCTTAAGAGCCAGCCAATATGCGGAACAGGTATTGGCCAATCACCAGAGTTTACTGGAACAGGATTATGCAATTGACCAGTTTCAGGGCTCACTCAGTCGGGAATACATTGATCAGCTGGTACAGGACTGCATCCTGAATATTACTGATGAAGCCGCCTGGATGCGTGCAATGCGTATTCTGCGGGCCCGTCTGATGTTTCGCTGGATCTGGCAGGATGCCAACCAACTGACCGATGTTATCACTCTGACCCAAGAACTCTCCGATTTTGCTGATGCCAGCATCTGTGCAGCAAAAGATTTTGCCCGTATTCCGCTTGTTGCCAAGTATGGTCAACCGATTGGCTATAATGGAAAAGTACAGGATCTTATTGTCATTGCCATGGGGAAACTCGGGGCACAAGAACTTAATCTTTCCAGTGATATTGATCTGATTTTCGCCTTCGACGAGCAGGGTGAAACCGATGGGCGTAAATGTATTGATGTACAGCAATTTTGCATACTCTGGGGGCAGAAACTGATTCATTTGCTGGATCAGATCACTGCTGACGGTTTTGTATTTCGCGTCGACATGCGCCTGCGTCCCTGGGGAGATGGTTCAGCACTGGCAATCAGTCACGTGGCCTTGGAGAAATATCTGAGCCAGCATGGGCGTGAATGGGAACGCTATGCCTGGATCAAAGCACGAATTGTCAATCCAAGTCCGGAAGGCGATGAGCTGCTGGAGATGACCCGACCATTTGTATTTCGTAAATACGTCGACTACAGTGCTTTTGAAGCCATGCGCGAAATGAAAGCCATGATCGAGCGTGAAGTACAACGCCGGAATATAGAAGATGATATCAAGCTCGGAGCTGGCGGCATTCGCGAAGTCGAGTTTATCGTGCAGGTTTTCCAGTTGATTTACGGCGGCGCCAAGCTTGAATTGCAGGATCGCCAGTGTCTGGTGAATCTGAATCATCTGGATGATGCCGAATTGCTGGACGAACAGGCAGTACAGGAACTGGAAGATGCCTATCTTTTTCTGCGCCGGGTTGAACATGCGATTCAGGCACTGAATGATCAGCAAACACAATCATTGCCGACTGAGCCAGAATTAAGGGCGCGTATAACAGATACCCTGGGTTTTGCCGATTGGGACAGCTTTATGGCGTATCTCAATGCGAAGCGTAGCAAGGTGATGTATCAGTTTGATCATTTGATTAAGGAAAATGGTCCGGATACCCTGATTGAAAGTTTTTCACAGCTAGAAAACCGACTGCAAGAAGTTTTGGATGACAATGCAAAAAATCTTGTCTATGAGTTTTGGAATGGGCATGCCTTAAAAAAATTACCAGCCAAAGCAGTGCAGCGTTTAAAAACTTTTTGGCCACATTTAATCGAAGCAGTTTTACAGTCAGATGATCCGCAGACAGCACTGGTACGACTGATGCCCTTGGTGGAATCGGTAATGCGCCGTACGGTATATCTGGTGATGTTAATTGAGAGTAAAGGGGCTTTGCAGCGACTGGTGAAGATGGCCACGGTCAGCCCATGGATTTGTGAAGAACTGACCCATTATCCGGTGCTACTGGATGAATTCCTGTCGATGGATTTTGAATTGCCAAAACGTAAGGATCTGGAAGATTCCTTGCGCCAGCAACTTTTACGGATTGAAATTGATCAGGTCGAAGACCAGATGCGGGTTTTGCGCCTGTTTAAAAAATCCAATGTACTTGCTGTAGCCGCCAGTGATGTGCTGGCTGAAAGTGCTTTAATGAAAGTTTCCGATGCCTTGACCGATATTGCTGAAGTATCGGTGAATGCAGCGCTGCATCTGGCCTATCAGATTGTTGCGAAAAAACATGGTTTTCCTCTAGATGCCGAAGGGCAACGCTGTTCAGTCGAGCATACGGCTTTTGCAGTCATTGGTTATGGTAAAGTCGGTGGAATTGAATTGGGTTATGGCTCGGATCTGGATCTGGTCTTTATTCACTATATGAGTGAGCAGACCGATACAGATGGACTCAAGCCGATTAGTGGCTTTGAATTTGCCATGCGTGTGGCGCAAAAATTCATGTCACTGATGACCACACAAACTCTGGATGGGCGTGTTTATGAGGTCGATACCCGCTTGCGTCCATCGGGTGAAGCTGGACTTTTGGTAACCAGTTTGAAAGCTTTTGAACAGTATCAGTTTAAAAGTGCCTGGTTATGGGAGCATCAGGCCATGGTACGAGCCCGTCCAATTGCGGGTGAAATGAGTTTAAGGAAAAAGTTCGAAGTTTTACGGCGAGATATTCTGACTCAGCCTCGCGATGAAAATTATGTACGGGCAGAAGTACTGAAAATGCGTCAGAAAATGAAGGAGCATCTCGGTTCTTCTAAAGAGCAAAAAAAAGATGGTATTTTTCATTTAAAACAAGATGCAGGTGGTATCGTAGACATCGAATTTATGGCACAGTATGCGGTGTTGGCTTGGAGTGGGACGAATAAAGATCTCGCCCATTTCTCCGACAATGTACGAATTCTTGAGGATGCCGCAAAATCAGGTTGCTTATCCAGCGACGATGCGACTGCTCTGATTCAAGCTTATCTCCGTGAACGCGCCGAGAGCCATCGCTTAGCCCTTGCAAATCAATCCATGCAAGTGTCTGCAAGCGATTGGCACGATACCCGAATGACCGTTTGCAAGTTATGGCAAAGACTGATTGATCCAAGTGCAGACTTTGTACTGGATAGTGAATAATTGTGAGAAATTGGAGTTTGTGGCATGAATTTGGCTGATCGTGATGGTTTCATTTGGCAAGATGGACAACTAGTTGACTGGCGTGAGGCAAAAACTCACGTATTAACACATACTTTGCATTACAGCATGGGTGTGTTTGAAGGCGTCCGTGCTTATGAAACCCCGAATGGAACGGCTATTTTCCGTCTAAAAGAACATACGAAGCGTTTGTTGAATTCTGCAAAAATTTATCAAATGAAAGTTCCATTTGATCAAGCAGCATTAGAGCAAGCTCAAATTGATGTTGTTCGTGAAAACAAATTAGCGTCTTGCTATTTACGTCCAATTATTTTTATTGGTTCTGAAAAACTCGGTATTGCTGCAACTGACAATACCATTCATGCCGTAGTTGCGGCATGGAGCTGGGGTGCTTATCTCGGTGAAGAAGCAATGGCGAAGGGTATTCGCGTAAAAACTTCTTCATTTACCCATCATCATCCGAACGTGACCATGTGTAAGGCCAAAGCATCAGGCAACTACACGCTGTCGATTCTTGCACATCAGGAAGTGGCGCATTCAGGTTATGACGAAGCAATGCTGCTCGACCCGCAAGGTTATGTGTGTCAAGGTTCAGGCGAAAACGTATTCCTGGTACGTGATGGCGTGATTCATACGCCTGACATCGCAGGTGGTGCGTTGGATGGTATTACCCGTCAAACCATTATTACCATTGCTAAAGACTTGGGTTATGACGTAATTGAACGCCGTATTACCCGTGATGAATTTTACATTGCAGATGAAGCATTCTTTACCGGTACTGCTGCAGAAGTAACACCAATCCGTGAATACGATGATCGTCAGATTGGTGAGGGTGTACGTGGTCCAATCACCACTCAAATCCAGAAAGCTTACTTTGATGCGGTTCAGGGCAAAGATCCTAAATATGCACACTGGTTAACTTATGTGAAGTAATTCAGAATTTACTGCTTGAAAAAACCTCTCATTTGAGAGGTTTTTTTTAACTGATGTACTTATTCTGCCGAACTTATGTCATCATATTCAGCATCAAGAAGATTTTAAGATGAGCTTAGGCATACGCAATGAGTAACATCGTTATTTGTATGAAATGGGGAACCAAATACGGTTCGGAATACGTCAATCGTTTATACAATATGGTTAAACGACATACGACAGTGGACTTTAAAATGGTCTGTCTGACGGATCGTACTGAAGGCATTGATCCTGCAGTACAATGTTTCCCTATTCCACCTTTGGCATTGCCTGAAGGTGCGCCTGAGCGTGGCTGGAACAAGCTGTCCACTTTTGAACCTGATCTTTATGGTTTGGAAGGCAATGCACTCTTCCTCGATCTTGATGTGGTGATTGTCGATAATATCGATGAGTTCTTTACCTATCCGGGCGACTTTCTGATTATTCATGACTGGAAACGGCCGTGGCGTATTACCGGTAACAGTTCGGTTTACCGGTTTAAACTGGGTGCTTTCCCAGGTCTGTTACCTTATTTCCGTGAACATTTTGATGAAATTCGTCAAAAATTCCGTAATGAGCAGGCTTATCTGTCTTGGTATGTAGATCGGGAGAAGAAACTGAGCTACTGGCCAGAGAGCTGGTGTAAGAGCTACAAATATCATTGCCTGCAAAAAATTCCGATGGCTTATTTTAAGCCGCCGGTAAAACCTGAAGGTGCCAAAATCATTGTTTTTCATGGCGAGATTAATCCGCCAGATGCAGTGAATGGTGGGGGTGGTAAATGGTATCGTTATGTGTTGCCATCGCAGTGGATTAAGGATGCGTGGCAGTAAGCGGAATAAATGTAGGATTGGAAGAGACTTGATTTCAAATGCCTGTGAGAAAAAAAAGTAAATTCGAACAATGGTTTTCATTTAGTCGCCATCAACGTCGATTTGGGGCAGACAAGGTCTACGCTCAGTTTAATGACGTAGACCTCGATGCACTTAAAAACCAGATGATTGGTGGTGAAGAAGTTCGCTATACCTATGGTTCGGCTAAAGATTTAAATGAACATATTGAACAGCTTGAACAGGAATTTGTGGGTCAGTCTGCGCTCAATCATTATCATGCCAGCTTGATTGTACTCATTCGTCGTGAAGTTGATGTTCAGAATAACTATGCAAGATTTAAAGAATTATGGTTGAGTGAGCGTGACTATTTACTGGCTTCATTAAATACACGCTGGTTAATTTCTGCCTGTGATACTTTTATTGATTTAGAAGATGATCCGCTATTACAAGCAATTCTGATGAATGCAGTGGTACTGATCAACACTATTAAACTACAGGAAACTGAACGTTTTTTATGTGACCAGTCTTTAACAGTAAATCCGGAACATCAGCAGTTATTGCAGCAACAGCGTTATGCCTTGTTTGATGGTACGGCTGCATTTGCGGTTGGAACTGATGATACTTTACGTAATATGCGCTGGCGTCTCGAGCAAATATGTGAGGCCCATGAACTGGGTCAAATTGTAATTGAGATTTTTGACAGATTACAGCTTGATCAGAATAATAATGTATATTCACGTTTTAAACAGCGTCACACTCGTGAAAAGACGAGATGGTGGTAATTGTGAATACTTTAATTATCAATTTAAAAAGTTCACAGAATCGTCGTGATTTTCAAAAAAGACAATTTGGGAAATTAGGACTGGATTTTGAAATATTAGAGGCATTTTCAGTTGCTGATCTGAGTGAAGAACAATACCAAAAACTTGGTTTT
Organism: Acinetobacter sp. SFD; assembly: GCF_001647575.1. NCBI lineage: Bacteria > Pseudomonadati > Pseudomonadota > Gammaproteobacteria > Moraxellales > Moraxellaceae > Acinetobacter > Acinetobacter sp. SFD. Next base: position 353,634 of record NZ_LSZJ01000001.1, on the reverse strand, counting down.
GGCTGGCAAAGGCCTTTGCGTAAAGTTGAGGTGGCTTGCTTTCTCAGTCACCAAAAAGCCTGGGAAGAAGTACTAAAAAAGAGTCAGCCCTGTTTAATTCTTGAAGATGATGCAGTACTGGCTTCCAATGCAAAAGAAATTTTAAACGAAATTGAACAGCAACAATTTCCAGATGTAGACTTAATCAATCTGGAAGTAAGAAGCCGTAAAAAAATTATAAGTCGCACACCCGTGTGTACCTTAGATCATACTCAGGTCGAATTATATGATTTATATCAAGATCGTACCGGAGCAGCAGGTTATATCCTCTACCCGAGTGGCGCGCAAAAATTATTAAATCGTTTAGCAAAAACCGCACCGGCAATTGCAGATGGATTTATATTTTCTGCTTATGAATTACATTGTTTGCAAGCTGAACCTGCAGTGATTATTCAAGAAGACCAGCTTGGCGCATATGGCCTCCTGCAACAAGGGCGTTTTGATTCGACCATTGGCCGTTCTGAACACTTTAAGCCTGAATTCAGCTCTATCAAAGAAAAATACACGTTTAAAAAAAGACGGTTAGCGGGACAAATTGCGATGGCGATACGATATTTACAAGTTATGGGAAAAGCAGAAAAAAGAATGATTAAATTGAATCAAGAAAAATTTATTCAGGATTAATACTGTATGAAAAAAACCATCGTATTGGCTATTTTTACTTTACAGGGAAATGGGGCGGAACGTTTTGCTCTAACTTTGGCAAAGGGTTTAATTGATGCGGGTCATGAAGCGCATATTGTCTATTTTAAAAATATTATAGATTTACCGATACCTGAAGGCGTAAAACTCCACTTTTTTGATTATCAAAAATATCGTGCAATTCCTAAATTTATGCGTTCCGGTATTGCAGCCAAAGCATTTGATAAATTTGTACTAAAAAATATCGGCACACCTGATCTAGTGCTTTCAAACTTATTGCCTGTCGATTTTATTTTGTCTAAAAGCCAGTTGCCTAATGTTCATTTAGTCATTCATAACACGACCAGTCTGGAATATGGTGAAAGACTGGAAGGGATGCGAAAAGAGCTGACCAAGATTTATTTGGCGAAACCATGCGTAGCAGTCAGTCAAGGTGTTGATAAAGATTTTATTGAGGTTTTTGGCCGTAAAAGTAAAATAACCACTATTTATAACCCGATTGATGTTAAGCAAGTCGTTTCAACAGCTAACGAATATGTGCCAGATATTGATCCACCCTATATTGTGAATGTTGGAAAATTTAAACAACAGAAGCGCCATGATGTTTTAATTAAAGCGTATGCAAAAGCGAATGTTCAGGAAAAATTGGTTTTGGTGGGTACGGGCGAATTATTAGAGGCATCTCAAAGACTAGTTAAAGAGTTAGGTATTGAAGATAAAGTTGTTTTTACAGGTTTTAAAAAAAATCCCTATCCCTATATGAAGCATGCAAAATTTATGGTGTTGTCATCTGATTTTGAAGGGTTGGGGTTGGTCATTTTAGAATCTTTAGCTTTGGGTACACCTGTAATTAGTACTGATTGCCCATCAGGTCCCAATGAAATTTTGCCATCTGATTGTTTGGTTAAACCTGGCGACATTTCGGCATTATCAGATAAAATTTCTGCATATTCACAGCAAACAGATAATAATCCAGTTAGGTTGGATCGAAAATTTTTACCTGATTATGCAGCCAGCCAATATTTAGATCTCATTATTTAAATTATTTAAAGCTGATTATTGATGATAAGGCTTCCTTAAGCGCTTTTTGAGGGAACGTAAAAGGCGACTCATTAATTTGGACAGGTAAAACCCATTTATTCCCAAATTTAAGCACTGGTATAAAAGTCGATTATGCTCATTTTTGATTAATTTGCCAGAAAAAGGCAATTGCTGAATTTGTTGAGAAAATTTTTTCCAGTTCAGTTTTGCAGTCTGCTTATTTTTGTATTTGGTACTTTGATGGATATAAATATAAAAAAAATGCATTAATGGAATGATAAAAATCGCCTGTACCTTGGTTTTCTCAATGAGTATTGGAATAAGTTGTTCGAGACAGGCCAGCGACTTATCAATATTAGCACCTTGTTTAGAGTTTGTAGCACTACTTGAGCGTATCCGGTATCCATATAAGGGTTTAGGAATCGTATAAAATGATGTGGCTTTTATCATTATACTTGGAATGGTTGCTGCATCTTCATAGTGAGTTAGTTCTGGGAATTTAGTATCTTTAAACAGGCTGGTTTTATAGACATGAATTCCAGAAAACCAGCGATTATAGTTGAAAATTTCAATGAGAGCATTTTCACTGCTGGGTAAATTACTAATCTGTTGATTGACAAAGTGAGGAATAAATTGATCAGTACTTGATTTTAAATCTTCAGAAAGCTTTTTATATCCAAAACTCACTACATCTACATTATTTAAAAGAGCTAAATTTATCTCTTTAACGTAAGTCTCTAAAAGTACATCGTCTGGATCCACGAAAGTAAGATATGTACCTTTTGCATGTGAAATACCGAGATTCCTAGCAGAACTGACACCTGAATTTTTCTGTTGAAAGATTCTGATATTTTTTACGAGAGATTTAGGTTGCTGATTCAAATAATCTTTTAAAATTTCAATAGAATGATCTGTTGAGCCATCGTCAATACATAGAATCTCAATCCGATCATCTAACTGGTCGATGATGCTTTGAAGACAGTCAACAATATACTTCTCAACATTATAAATGGGGATGATGATAGTTAAATAAAGCATTTTAGTAATGATCATTCTTGATAAGGTTTAAAAATTTATTAACCATCGTTTCATTTGAGAGCAGTTTTTTCTCAAAAGAAGTACGATAGGTTTGATTCAGATTTTGATCTATTTTCTCTGCCAATTCATCTATATTTTGGGGAGTAACCAAATTTTCTTCTAAATTTGCGATGCTCAATTGGTGAGAAATCGCATCGCTTACATTATAGGCAATTACAGGAACATCAAGGTAAAGTGCTTCTGAGATGACTAAACCATAACCTTCACTGCCCGAGCTGGAAATTAATAACCGACTTTGCTGAATATATGGATACGGATTGTTGACCCATCCCATAAATTCTACGCGACTTTCAATATTTAGTTGTTTACATAAATCCTGTAGTGAAGGCTTTAAATCACCCTCTCCTACAATGAGCAGGTTTTTCGCTTTTTCAGATTTTGCAAATGCCCTGATAGCATGTTCTGGCTGTTTTTCCTGGCTTAAACGACCAACAAATATGCAATCCCAGATCTTTTGGGCTTCTATTAATTTTTGTTGCTCAATATGTTTTATATCAAGACCATTATAAATTGTTAAAATTTGTGAGTGGGGTAATAAGTGCTTATAATCTTTTTCCAGATTCTGGTTAACGGTAATAATATTTTTTCCGTCAAAAAGTTTAATAAAATATTTCTTATCGAGATAATGTCTTCGGTATTCTTTATACCATCTGAAAGGATTATTGGTCTGTTTTCTGGATGATTTGAAAATCTCGCCATGTATCCATAACCATATATTTCCACTGATAAAATCGGAAAGACAGAATGCAAATGCATGCGATAAAATAATAAGATCCGGCTGTATATCTGAAATTATTGTATTAATCTTTTCTATATCGGCTGTTGGTGTTTCTCGTTTTCTGAGTAATTTACCTGAACAAATACACTGATTAAAACTTTCTTTTATGAAGTTAAGATTCGTGGGAATGTCCATTTTAATCTCATGATGATTTAATGGTACAACCGTGACTTGATGCCCAGTCTTTTCTAAATTTGTAGCGGTATCAAGAAGAATTTTTTCTGCACCCCCTCCTTTAAGATGATCCACTATAAATAATATATGGTATTGATTAAATTCTTTTTTCATCAGACGCTATAGATTTATTAAGTAGAAATTTATTGATAATCTTTATTATAAAGATTTTTAGGTATGTCTTGTAAGGCTTTCCACTGATTATATCCTGACAAATACTGTTTTAGAGTGATATAAATCACACATTCTGTTTTTGATTTAAGATATTGACAGAGAAATGTAAATCTTTTGATGAAATGTCACCGTAAATTTGGGCGGTCACAATATCATAACCTGCTAATGAACTGTGTCTAAGGTAACTTGGCCTGATCACTGAATATTGAGTTTTTAGATGCCATTTGATAAATACAGACTGTTTTGATTTTTAAAGCTGCTTAAGCACCAGACATCAGATTATTTTCATCAGCTTTATAACCCGCATGTATAAGTCATAATGGCGTCTATGGCTTTCGAAGAGTTGTAGTACTGCTATTTTGCGTGCCTTGGCATTAAACGACAGTCATCACTATGATTATCCATCCGAACCAAAGGGTGTAAGCTGCAAAAGTATGGCTCCTTTGCATGATGCTTCTATATTGATTATAAAGTTAGCTATATTTGTATACGGGTACTTACACTTAACGCTCCGGCTAGAACAAAAATACCTCAATAAGAAGAAAAATTTCTGATAAAAGCAATAATAAAGGCTTAGTTAAATTTGAGTGAAGAAAAAAAATGAGTTCAAGCTATCCTTATGTGTTATCTATCATTATCCCTGTATATGGGGTAGAGGACTATATTGAAGCTTGTATTACATCATTATTACCCCAGCTGAGTTCAGAGGTCGAATGCATTATTGTCGATGATGGCTGTAAAGACCGTTCAATAGAAATTTTGGAAGACTATCTTGCTACCCATTCATCTCAGGCCAATATCCGTATTATCCACCAAGAAAATCAGGGTCTTAGCATGGCGCGTAATAATGGTTATGCGGTAGCGAAGGGGCAGTATATTGCCTATCTGGATTCTGATGATTATGTTGAGCCTCATTTTGTAGCGCGTATTTTAGAGGTCATTAGGCAGGCACCAGAGGTGGAATTAATTCACTTTAATGCGCTGATGGAAAATAAACAGTATGGGACTAAACCGCTGGTGCTGGCTGAACAGACAGGCCTGGTTTATGCCGATACAGATTATTTAAAACGCGTGTTTCTTAAAAACTATTGGTATACATGGTTAAGAGTGTATAACCGTAAACTTTTAAAGGACTTTCAGTTTCCACCAAATCATTTCTACGAAGACATGCTGTCGATTCCATTCCTGTATCGTAAAGGCCTCATCATTTATGAAATTGCCGAGCCTCTGTTCAGGTACCGTTATAGGGCAGACAGTATTACCAATGGTGAAATTAAGCCAGAACATATCAAGAGTCTGGAATATGGCTTAAGCCTGTATAGAGACAAGCTGGAAAATCCCTATTTCCAGATATTGTATGAGCACCTCATTTTGGCCCTGTTTGAACGAAACCTTAAACTGGGTTTTGCTATCTACAGCAAATTTTTACATCGTATTCATCACGATCTGGATTATTTACAGGATAAATTACAGCATTTGAACTGGGAAAAGCGACTGATGTTACAATATCCAAAACTGTTCTACTGGTATAAAAACTGGCTCAGTTCGCGACGGTCTATCTTCTGACAATTATTACACCGCATGATTTCAATGAGTCGGTTTATAAAGATTAACACCGCCTGCTAGACGTCTGAATCTCTTGTAACCCCACAAATACTGTTCTGGCGCGACATTAATAATGCGCTCCATTTCTTTATTTAAGGTATCTACAGAAAGCTGTAAATCTTTCGATAAAATATCGTCAGAAATTGGGGTCACCACAATATCATAGCCTGAAAGATCCTTGCGTCTGAGGCAACTCAGCCCGACCACTGAACATTGTGTTTTAGCTGCCAGTTTAGAAAGCAAGGTAGAAGATAAAGCGTTCTGGCCATAAAAATAAGAATAAATTCCCCCGGATTCTTTAGGAACATGGTCTGGCAAAATTGCAGAAAAACCGCCTTGCTTAAGATGCTTAAACACAGCACGCACACCAGAATCATCTGTTGGAACAAGGGTCGCCTTGAGCCGTTGTCTGGCTTCCAGCATAAAACGATCGATGTCTTCATTCTTGCTGGGTTTGTACATAATCACAGGAGAGGTGTGTTGATTCACCCAGACATTCAACAGCTCCCAAGTACCAAAATGTGGTATCACGGCCAAACAGCCATGAGGATTTTGCAAAGCTTGCAGGAAAATATCTTCCCCATGCACATCCTGAATTAAAGACAGCGCGTATTCAGGAGAGGAGCCCCAAATCTTGACTGATTCTGCATAGGTCATGCACTGACTTTTCAGACTGCGTTTGGTCAAGTCAGACCGTTCAGCTCCAGAAAGTTCAGGATAAGCAGAGGTCAGATTAATCTCAGTCACTCGGCGTGCAGAAGAATGGCTGAGATACAAAAGAGATCCGGCCAGTTGTGCAAGATTTTGAATGAATCTTAACGGAAGCTTGGAGAAATTTTTGAGTAGGGTGTACATGTGATCCAGACAGTCAGATTATAGATCTTTATCTGGATTGCCCTTCAGCACCATATAAATCAAACCCACAAAAATCAGCAGGGCACCTAAAATACTACTCAGGCAAAAATATACAATACGGTCGTTGGTATCGAGATTGAACAGGTTGTTGGCAAGGATATAGCGCATGAACAGCCATTGAACCACTGAAAATACAATAAGCATAATGCTGCGATTACGAACTGCAGGACGCATAGCCATTGCTAATTACCTTAGATTAAAAACTATGGCTATTATGCCACTGTTCCAGATGCGACTCAATCTTACAAAAAAGCCCCGCTCAAGGCAGGGCTTTTTCACTTAAAACATCAAGAATTATTCTTGAGATTCAGCTTTTGGTTTTTCACGCAAGCGAATACCAAGGTCACGCAGCTGGTTTGATTCAACTGGTGCTGGTGCTTGAGTCAATGGACATTCAGCAGTTTTGGTTTTCGGGAATGCAATCACGTCACGAATTGAAGATGCACCTGTCATCAACATCACCAGACGATCAAGACCGAAGGCCAGACCACCATGTGGAGGCGCGCCATAACGTAAGGCATTTAGCAAGAAGCTGAATTTCTCTTCTGCTTCTTCTTCAGAAATACCTAATGCTTCAAAGATGGCTTTTTGCATTTCAAGGTTATAGATACGCAGTGAACCACCACCGATTTCAGTACCATTCAATACCATATCGTACGCAACTGAAAGTGCAGCACCTGGGTTGTTCTTCACTTCTTCAACGCTTGATTTAGGCAGCGTGAACGGGTGGTGAACAGAGGTCCATTTGCCGTCATCTGTTTCTTCGAACATTGGGAAATCAACTACCCAAAGCGGAGCCCACTCGCAAGTCGCAAGATTCATGTCATGACCGATCTTCACACGAAGCGCGCCCATTGCATCATTTACAACTTTGGCTTTGTCCGCACCAAAGAACACGATATCGCCATTTTCAGCGCCCACACGTTTCAACAGATCCAGCACGATTGGCTCGATGAATTTCACGATTGGAGATTGAAGACCCTCGATACCTTTTTCAAGTTCGTTGACTTTGATATAAGCCAAACCACGCGCACCGTAGATGCCTACAAATTTGGTGTATTCATCAATCGCGCTACGTGGAAGTGAGCCAGCACCCGGTACGCGAAGCGCAACGATACGGCCTTTAGGATCTTTCGCAGGACCTGCGAATACTTTGAACTCAACGTCTTGCATCAAGTCTGCAACGTCAACCAATTTCAAAGGAATACGCATATCTGGTTTGTCAGATGCATAGTCACGCATTGCATCGTTGTATGTCATACGTGGGAATTTATCAAACTCAACGTTTAGAAGTTCTTTGAACATCTTGATCGTTAAAGTTTCCATTAAATCCATGATGTCATCGTCACTCATGAACGATGTTTCAACGTCGATTTGTGTGAATTCAGGCTGACGGTCAGCACGTAAGTCTTCATCACGGAAACATTTAGCAATTTGGTAGTAACGATCAATACCACCGACCATCAACAACTGTTTAAACAGCTGCGGAGACTGTGGTAGTGCATAGAAGCTACCGTTCGATACACGGCTAGGCACTAAGTAGTCACGTGCACCTTCAGGAGTCGCACGAGTTAAGATCGGAGTTTCAACGTCCAGGAAACCATTGTCCTCGAAGTAGTTACGAATCAGGTTAGTCAATTTAGAACGGAAACGTAGGCGATCTAGCATTTCTGGACGACGAATGTCCAGGAAACGGTATTTCAAACGAATTTCTTCAGAAATATTAGTGTTTTCGTCATTCAACGGGAATGGCGGAGTTTCAGACGCAGCAAGAACTTCAATTTCTTTACCCAGAACTTCGATTTGACCACTCACCATATTGGCATTTTCTGTGCCTGCATAACGGCGACGTACACGGCCTGTAATTTTTAAGACAAATTCTGAACGTACTTTATCAGCAGTTGCGAATGCTTCAGGAGTATCCGGGTCAATGACCACTTGAACAAGACCATCACGGTCACGCATGTCAAGGAAGATGACACCACCGTGGTCACGGCGACGGTGCACCCAACCGCATAATGTTACGGTCTGGTCAATTTGAGCTTCGGTTAAAGAACCGCAGTAATGAGTTCGCATCATAGCGTTAGAAATCCAACTATATGGTTTAAGGTCAGCGAATACGTAAACAGCGTACCGCTTTGAGTAAAGTTAAGATTATGCCTCTTTGGGCATGTTGTCACAAGAACTTGAGTCAAAAACAATATTATTTTACGGTGAAAGAACCTGGAGCCAGTGCTTTATTTAACCCATCCGGCGATCTCTGTCCAAAAATAAAAACAATAAACAACCCAGACTGAAGGTGATCAGAAAGCCCTGACTAAATTCATTGATCGAGCGGCCAGTAAAATAGTACAGATCCGATCGCCAGACATCTGTAGGAATATAGCGTGCATAATCCCAAACAGAAAACAGGCCGGTCAATACAGAAAACAGGACTGAGCTCCACGCAAACACTTTGATTTTTCGGCTGACTGCCAGATATTGCTGATGCTTTTTATAGTAGTGCACACTCATCCACAGCATAAACGGCAAAACAATCACGGACGTGCCGATCTGTAAAATCCGATGCAAGGGATAACTGTTGCCAAATAGCTGAAACTGTTGGGCTAAAAAATCATGAAAGGCAAAAGTACGAAAGTCGACATGCGTTAGTCCATCCCAGATTAAATGGCTTGCTATGCCAACAATCAGTGCCAGACAAACTGCCAAGAAAAACTTTAATGCAGAAAGGATGCTGCAAATCTTTAACTCATGCTGAATACCGATGAAACGGTAAATGGCTGGGCGATATAGACCATACCAGATCATGCAGAAAATAAGTCCAATCCACAGGTCAGGATGAATCAGCGAAGACCATAAATGCGTGATATTTGAATTGCTCGAAGTAAAGAGACGATATAAATCGGGCACCATACAGCCAATCGCCAGTGCAGCAATCGGAAGCCGGTTTCCGCTTAAACGTGAAATGGGTGGAGCAAGCACAGCATGCGACAAGGTAAAGGGCATAAAAATAGTGTTTTTAATGTAATAAAAAATATTCAAAAGACATTCTAATAAAATATTCAGCTCATTATCGTAAAGGATTGCAAAAATAATGAAATGTTATATTATAACATTCATCCAAAATACTGAATTTGAGCTTCGGTCATGTCCTTTCCTAAGAATCTAATAACACTGTCAATTTTTGCTATCACTGCGCCCACGGTATTTGCAGAACAAACTTTATCTTCAATACCTGTACAGACTTTGGATACCATTCAGGTGCAAGCTCATCCATTGGTGCAAACAGCGGCAGATTTTGCGGTTGCAGATCATGTTGTAGACCAGAAAGCGCTGTCTGAACGGGCGACGACCATTGGTGATGCCTTGGCAGATGAGCTGGGGGTTTATTCCAATCAGTTTGGCAGCGGTGCCAGCCGTCCCGTTATTCGTGGTCAGGAAGGCCCACGCGTAAAAGTATTGCAGCATGCGTCTGAAACAGCGGATGTGTCCACTTTGTCTCCTGACCATGCTGTCACCGTTGATCCGATTCTTGCCAAACAGGTTGAAGTGATTCGTGGTCCATCTACGCTACTTTATGGTGCCGGTACAGTCGGTGGTCTGGTAAATGTCACCGATCAGAAAATTCCGACCCAAATGCCTGAAGATGGTTTGGAAGGTACAGTCGGTCTACGTTATAACTCAGGCAGTGACGAGAAACTGGCGAGTGCTGGTGTGACAGCAGGTATTGGTGAAAACTTTGCTTTGCGTGTAGAAGGTTCAAAACGTAAAGCTAATGATTATATTGCCCCGGATTATGTGGTCGAAGAGCCGCATGGAGATCACTCCCATTTTCATAAAGAACGCCGTGTAGGCAATACCTTTGCCGAAGGGCAAACGGTGAATATTGGCGGTTCATGGATTCATGACCGAGGTTTTGTCGGTCTGTCCTATAGCAACCGTCAGGATCAGTATGGCTTGCCTGGTCATAGTCATGAATATCACGGTTGTGAAATTCATGGAGATCATTTTCACTGCCCAAAACCAGATGAGGATGCGCACGATCATGAAGAAACAGCTGGACCTTGGGTGGATTTAAAATCCGAGCGTTATGAGGTGCGTACCGAACTGGAACAACCATTTGCCGGTGTTGAAAAACTGCGTGCGCATGCCAGCTTTACTGACTATGAACATGATGAGCTTGAAGAAAGCGAAGTGATCAGTAATTTTAAAAGTAAGGGCTATGATGGTCGTTTAGAACTGGTGCACGTGCCAATTGCAGGCTGGGAAGGGGTGATTGGAACCCAGCTTTCACAGCAGAAAATTAATTTATCCGCTCCAGAATCCCATGGCCATGACGAGCATGATGATGAAGGACATGAGCATGATCATAGTGAACATGCTGGTCATAATCATGATGTGTTCATGCCAGACACCAAAACCCAGAAATACAGCTTATTTGCTTTGGAACATAAACAGTTTGGCGATGTGCATGTCGAGTTGGGCGCACGCGTTGAACATCAAAAAGTGAAAGTGGATTCGGAGCAGAAAGATTATTCAGGTACTGGCGTATCTGCATCTGCTGCGGCCAACTGGGAATTTGCACCGAACTACAAGCTTTCTATGGTGGGATCACATCAGCAGCGTTTGCCTTTGGCGCAAGAGCTGTACGCGGATGGCCTGCATTTTGCCACCAATACGTATGAACTCGGTAACCCTGACCTCGATAAAGAAACTTCAAATAATCTTGAATTGGGTCTGCATTATGAAGGTGATCAACTGGATTACCATGTGCATGTGTATCACAACTGGTTCGATGATTATATTTATGGCGAAACAATAGCGCAGAAAGGTAATTTACGCGGTGTGCAGTATACCCAAGACAAAGCCAGATTCTATGGGACTGAGGCACAGGCAGGTTACCAGATCAATGACATGTATAAAGTCAGTGTTTTTGGTGACTATGTGCGTGGCAAGATTGAAGGTGAAAATGCACCACGTGTACCCGCGGGCCGCTTAGGAACCAAAGTCGAAGCAGACTTTGCCGATGGCTGGTCAGGTCTGGCTGAATATTATCATGTCTTTAATCAGGACAAGATTGCCAGTTATGAAAATGAAACCCAGGGCTACAATATGGTGAATGTTGGCTTAAGTTATGCCAATAGCATTGCAGATAAAAATGCTTACCGGGTTTATTTCAAAGCCAACAATCTGCTTGATGATCAGGTGTATTCACATACTTCATTCCTGTCCAATATTCCTCAGGTGGGTCGCAACTTTACCGTTGGCCTGCAGTATGATTTCTAATACATTCATAAACTAACAGGTCAAATCAAATAGAGATCACTGAAATCTACTTGAAAAATCATCAGATAAAACCTAGCCTGAACATATTGGGTTAGGTTTTTTCTTATGCGTATCTTTCAACGAATTCACAATAAACTGAACTGGTCGACTCGCCGTTATGTGGCCTTAGCCATCAGTCTGCTGGCGGTCAGTTATCTGGCATCTGCCATTTATCATACTTATAAGCCTTTACCGGAAGGCTTGAATTACACGGGCAAGCTGCGTCATGCCGAAGTCAAGTTTCTGGCCGATCAGACCTATCTGGATGCAGAAGGAAAACAGCATCTGGATCATCGCATTTTCAATGAAATGCTGAAAATGATTGAAGAGGCCAAATCACTGATTGTGCTGGATATGTTTTTGTTTAATCAGCAAACCGGAACCTCGAAACAGGAGCATCAGGCATTGAGTCAACAGCTGACGGATGCTCTGGTCAGTAAACGTCTGGTACAGCCCGAGGTGGAAATCAAGTTTATTACTGATCCGATCAATTCGGTCTATGGCGGGGTCAAGTCCGAACAGTATCGGGAGTTGCGCCAGCACGGCATCGATGTCATTGAAACCAATCTTCTTCCTTTACGAGCTTCCAATCCGGGCTGGTCAGGCTTCTGGTATTTATGTTGCCAAGGCATTGGCAATAACCCGGAAAAAGGCTGGTTACCAAATCCATTTGGACCAGAAAAAATTACCCTGCGCAGTTATTTTGATTTATTTAACTTTAAAGCCAATCATCGTAAAACTTTAGTGGTGGATACCGATCAGGGCTGGAAAGCTCTAGTCACCTCCATGAACCCGCATGATGGCAGTTCACGGCATTCCAATATTGGCTTGTTAGTCTGGGGGACTACAGCCGTAGACATTCTGAAAACGGAACAGTCTGTAGGCATGATGTCACATGCCAATATGCCAGCGATCGTTGCGGGGGATTTTCAGGCAGAGAATACCCAGCCACAGGTGCAGGTGCTGACAGAAAAAGCCATTTATGACGCGATTCTGAACCTGATCCAGACGGCAAAAGCCAATGAACAGATTGATCTGGCGATGTTTTATCTGTCTGAACGCAAAATTATTAAAAGCCTGATCGCGGCTCATGATCGTGGTGTCAAGGTTCGGGTTTTGCTCGATCCCAATAAAGATGCTTTTGGCCGTGAAAAGAACGGGATTCCAAACCGGCAGGTGGCTTGGGAACTGCATCAAGCTGGCATTCCGGTACGTTGGTGTAATACCCAAGGGGAGCAATGTCATAGCAAGATGATCATCAAGCGTAATACCCAGCAAGCTGAAATGATTTTAGGTTCAGCCAATTTCACGGCCCGTAACCTGAAAAACTATAATCTGGAAACTGATTTGCGTGTAGTTGGGTCATCACAGGCGAGTGTGTTCGTCGATGCCCAGCGTTATTTTAATAGTTCTTGGTCGAACCAGAATGGCCAAAAAGCAAGTCTTGATTATGCTGCCTATCAGGATGATTCACGATGGAAATACTGGCTGTATCGCTTTATGGAATGGAGTGGCTGGTCGACGTTTTGATTTTAAATTCCTCCTGACCTCTCTTTAAAAAATGGGAGGAAAGTCCCTCTTTGAAAAAGAGGGACTTAGGGAGATATTTTATGATCAGCTTTTTGATTCTGGATTTGGCGGAACCAGCTGATCCAGCTCTTTATCCGTTAATTGATCCAGTTCAGAAATATCAGTTTTAATTTTCCATTGGGTTTCATCATCGACCGGATTGGGTAGACGCGCTTCTAGCCAGTCACAGACCACGTCTGGCGGGAAATCTGCATGATTACACTGGATCACCCAGGACAGGAAATCTTTGGCAACACCATTCATGTACGGTGGAGGTGATACGGGAAGAAACTGAGTCGGAAGACGTTCATTTTTAGAAATATAATTCAGGACATGTCCCAGCTCTTGCACAGTTTGCCACGCCAGCGGATGATCTACATTAATCTGAAATTTAAACCACCATGCCTGTTTGCCATCTGAGCCATAGCTATCAATTCGCTCTTTCTGAACACTCGGCACTTTAGAAAAATATTCATATAAACGATCGAAATTTAAATCAGCCACGGTATTCAACTCGAAACATTAAAAAATCAATTTTAGCATAAAGCAGCCGCCTGCCGATGTGCCTGCCAGAATGAAAACATGCAAGCGCATTACAAAAAATTGCAGGTCCTACAAGCTTATTCATATTTCCTGCATTTATTTTGTTTAAAATATAATCAGGATATTTAGAGGAAGCTCAAATGAAAATAGTATTATCGGGTGCAATATTCGCTACATTGCTATTGGGAGCTTCTGCACAGAGCATGGCTGGAAATGCCTGGGTGGGCTACAGTGGTGTAGACCGTTCTGTACCGAATTATCGTAGTGCACCACCAGCTTATGATCCACCACGGCAGCATCATCCGCAACGTCCGGTGCCACCAAGACCGTATTATCCGCAACGACCTGCACATGGCGGCCATCCACCGGTGCAGAGTCAAAGCGGCCTCAATATTCAGTATCAGGCACCGACCACCATTTACCAAAATTCGAACAGTTATAGCTGGGTCAATGGTGATCCGAACGTGGCTCGAATTGAAAGTTCCAGATATACCATGATCAGTGACTGGCAGCGCCTGGGTTTACCTGCACCTCCGTGGGGAAGCTACTGGATCTATGAAAATGGACGTTATGTGCTGATGTCGAATCGTTGAACTGTTTTAAATTCTGAACGGATAATTCAGTTATAAGCGTAAATAACCAGAAAGACCAAAATAGTTTCCTCTCCTGTCAGGAGAGGGCTAGGGAGAGGTTGCTTGAGATAAATAGTCCTAAACCCTGAACGCGGCTTAAGTATTGCTTTAAGCTGAAGTGTAAAAAAAAAGAGGGCTTAAAAGACTATGCCAGTTCATCATCTTCTGGACGTGGCGTTTTGCCGGGCGGTAGGGGCTTTTCACTATGTTTGTCACGCATCACCGATGGATAGGTCCATGAAGCATAACGCACCACCAAGATTGCAAAAGCCAGAATCAGGATTGAACCGGTAATAATGACCAGATCCATGCTGGCCTTATGGGTATGTTGAATATCTGCAATCAGCAAACGGGTCAGCGCGGTAATGGCAATATAAATCAGGAAGCGTACTGGCATATGGTTGGTCTTAAAATAGATGCCGACCATGGCGCCAAGTTCCAGATAAATAAACAGTAGAAGAATATCATCAATGGTGGCGAACTGTTTGACAGTCAGAATATCGATGACGGTATGGCCCGCAGACCAGATCACCATACAGCCAATAATAAACAGGGCAATATAATGGAAGCTTTCTACAGCAAGATTACCAAAACGGTCGAGGAGGGCTTCAAATTTTTCAATTTTCGAACGAGAAATGGACATATTATCCTCCTGATTTTCCATGTGATATAAACGATAGTTACAGAATAACGTGCAAAGATCATGCACAGAATGATTGAATGAAAAATAAAGATTAAATTATTTGAACTTTTGCGCTTTTTTTAGACTAAATTGCTATATTGTATGAGTGGTACATTGAATAAATAGGAGAAAAAAGTGTTAGATAAAATTCAAACAAAAATTAGCCAATTAGAAGCCGGAAAAAAATTAATCCTCGGCGTAGGCATTAAGGCTGAAGATATGCAAAAGGTGGTGGAACTTTGTGAATCATTGGAGTCAGAGGGGAATATCAAAATTGTAAATAAACATTTAAACCCGAAAACGAATAATCAACCAGATACACTACTGATCCAAAAAGTTTAATTTTGAAGTCTAAAAAAACGCCTGCAGCAGCAGGCGTTTTTTATTGCGGTTTTTTCAGTTTAAGCTTGAGTGGTAAAATAATCTTCAGAGAAGTTCATGATGACGTCAGCACCTGATTTTATTTTAGTAATACGTACTGCCAGTTCAGGCAGGATACGTTGCACAAAGTAGCATGCCAAAGCGAGTTTATTTTTATAGAACTCACCCTCTTTATCTTTTGCTGCATTGGCAATGCGTGCAAACATGTAAGAGAAGCTCAATAGACCTACTGCATGCAGATAGTCAACCGCAGCCGAGTTTGGAAAGTCATGACTTTCTTTTGCTGCTTCCAGAATGTACTGAGTCACTGATTCAACTTCAGTGGCTGCATCCAGAGTGGCATCTTTAATGAAGTTCAGGTCTGCATCCAGGCTGTTGGCAAAGTCACGGATTTCAGAGATATATTCAGAGATATATTCACCGTCGCATTTAATGGTTTTACGACCGATCAAGTCTTGTGACTGTACGCCGTTGGTGCCTTCATAGATCTGGGAAATACGCAGGTCACGGATGCATTGCTCCACGCCCCATTCACGGATATAGCCATGGCCGCCGAAGACCATTTGTGCATCCAGTGTCGCCTGGAATGCAGTATCGGTCAGATACGCTTTTGCGATTGGTGTTAATAGCGCAACACGGTCATTGGCCTTTTTCACAGCTTCCGGATCGGTCGAGAACTTGGTGATATCCAGCTGTTGACCTACATATACCGCGAATGCGCGCGAAGCTTCATTGTTGGCACGTGCATTCAGCAGCATACGGCGTACATCACCATGTACCAGAATACTGTCTGCAGGTTTGTTTGGCGACTGAACGCCAGCCGCACTACGACCCTGTAAACGGTCTGTGGCATATTGCGCAGCATTTTGATAAGCAAACTCAGAAGCGCCCAAGCCCTGGATACCCATTGACAGGCGTTCATAGTTCATCATCACGAACATTGCCGCTAGCCCTTCATTTTCTTTACCAACCAGGTAACCTTTCGCACCGTCGAAGTTCATTACACACGTTGCAGATGCCTTGATCCCCATTTTGTGTTCAATCGAACCAGGGCCAACCGGATTGCGTTCACCCAGTGAACCATCTTCATTCACCAGGAATTTTGGTACGATGAACAGGGAAATACCACGAGAACCGGCAGGCGCATCAGGCGTTTTTGCAAGAACTAAATGAATGATGTTTTCAGCAAGGTCATGGTCACCGCCAGTAATGAAAATCTTGGTACCAGTAATGCTATAAGTACCATCATCATTACGTTCAGCTTTGGTCTTGATAATACCAAGATCGGTACCTGCATGCGGTTCAGTTAGGCACATGGTACCTGACCATTCGCCAGAGTAAATTTTAGGCAGATAGGTTTCTTTTTGCGCTTGAGAACCATAGCTGTTTAAAGCCATACCCGCACCCACTGAAAGAAGCGGGTAGAGCATGAAAGATGGATTGGTGGCAAACAGCATTTCATCAGAAAGTACTGTCAACATTTTCGGCATTTCCTGGCCGCCCCATTCTGCATCGGCACCCAGCCCGATCCAGCCGCCCTCAGCATATTGTTTGAATGCTTCTTTAAAACCAGCAGGTGTGGTGACATTGCCATTTTCATATTTTGCACCTTCTTCATCACCTGTACGGTTCAGAGGAAGCGTGACATTTTGTGCAAACTTCGCCATTTCTTCAAGAATAGCTTCTGCTGTAGCAGTATCCAAGTGGGCAAGGTTTTCATTGGCTTGCCAGAACTGTTCTGCATTGAAAACATCGTTCAGAATGAATTTCATGTCAGCAAGTGGCGCGTTATAAATTGGCATAGTGTGTCACCTGTTTTATTGTTTGATTGGGTTGTTTGACTCAGTCTAAAGCATTAAAAATCTGAATGTTAGACGACTAAAGGTTAATTCTGTAACGCTTTATAAAGAAAAAGGACTGCCTGATGATGACCGTCCTTTTTCTTATTATGCATTTAAAACTGCACTAACTTAGAATGCGAAGTGTTCAGCATCTAAAGTCATTAACGGCTCTACACCTGTTGCAATTACGTCAACGTGTGCACGAACACGTGGCAGGATTTTCTTGAAGTAGAAACGTGCAGTAGTCAACTTGGCATTGTAGAAGTCTGCTTCAGTTGTACCAGCAGCAAGTGTTTCCTGAGCAACCAGTGCCATGCGTGCCCATAGGTATGCAAGGGTTACATAACCAGAGAAGTACAGGTAGTCAACCGCAGCTGCACCCACTTCTTCAGGGTTTTGCATCGCACGCATACCAATCTGCATGGTCAGGTCGCCCCATTCCTTGTTCAATGCCGCAAGCGGTTCAACAAACTCTTGCATTGCAGCATTGTCTTTGTTTGCTTCAGCAAATTTATGGATGATCTTGGTGAAGTCTTTCAACATTGCACCTTGAGTACCCAGAACTTTACGGCCTAACAAGTCCAGTGCCTGGATTTCAGTCGTACCTTCGTACAGGCAAGCAATACGTGTATCACGTACAATTTGCTCCATACCGTGCTCAGAAATAAAGCCATGACCACCGAATACCTGTACACCGTGTTTCGCAGCTTCAGAACCGGTTTCAGTCAGGAACGCTTTTGCGATAGGTGTGAGCAGTGACAAGATGTTGTCTGCAAATTTACGGTCTGCTTCTTCCGATGCATGTTCAACCACGTCAGCGTATTGTGCTAACAGGTAAACCAGGGCACGACCACCTTCTGCATATGCTTTTTGCGTCAACAGCATATTACGTACCGCAGGATGCACAATGATTGGATCTGCGTCTTTTTCAGGTGCTTTAGGACCACTTAAAGAACGCATCGCCAGGCGGTCTTTTGCATATGCAAGTGCGCCTTGGAATGAACCTTCAGATGCTGCAAGACCTTGAACTGCTGTACCGATACGTGCTGTGTTCATGAACGTGAACATGCAGTTTAGACCACGGTTTTCAGGCCCAATCAGGTAACCTTTTGCGTTATCAAAGTTGATCACACACGTTGCGTTACCATGGATACCCATTTTGTGTTCGATCGAACCACAACGTACGCCATTGCGGTCAGCGATTGAACCGTCAGCATTCAGGTTGAATTTTGGTACGATGAACAGAGAAATACCTTTGGTACCTTTCGGTGCGCCAGGAAGGCGAGCCAGTACAATGTGGATGATGTTCTCTGCCATGTCATGTTCACCAGCAGAGATAAAGATTTTCTCGCCAGAGATTGCATAGCTGCCGTCAGCTTGTGGCTCGGCTTTGGTACGGATAATACCTAAGTCAGAACCTGCGTGAGATTCGGTCAGACACATCGTACCCGTCCACTCGCCTGAAACCAGTTTAGGCAGATAGGTATCTTTTTGTTCTTGAGAACCGTGGTGTTCTAAAGTACGAACTGCACCGTGAGACAGACCCGGGTACATACCCCATGCCCAGTTCGCAGTACCGACCATTTCAGAAATTGTGATGCCTAAAGAGTTAGGAAGACCTTGGCCGCCATATTGCTCTTCAGCAGAAAGAGAAGGGAAGCCCAGCTCGATATATTTTTGGTATGCTTCTTTAAAACCAGTTGGAGTGGTGACAACGCCATCATTCCAGGTACAGCCTTCACGGTCACCGGTCTGGTTAATAGGAGATAATTCATTTTCACAGAAGTCTGCTGCAGCTTCTAAGTACTGATCCACCAGCTCACGGCTTACGTTTTCTTGGAATGCAGGGAGATTTGCATAGTGTTGTTCAGCATTTAATAACTCATGCAAAACGAATTGCATATCACGTAAAGGCGCTTTGTATTGTGGCATATCGGGTTCCTCAATACTGGTTGAACCAGCGTTATAATCTTAGATGAACTAAAACCTGTCGTCACTGACATGGTTTGGAATAGTCTAATCGTGCAACAACTTCCCTTGCGGTACAAGCTTTTTGAGGTGATTTGTTGGTGACTGTAAAGTCAAAGATTAATCTGAATAGTGCCTTAAATGTCTTGCGTATAAAGACTTTAGTCATATTCTGCAGGAAAGGAATAGTCAACTGTATGCAAAAAAGTGCACACAATAAAAAAGCACCCGAAGGTGCTGATGGTGACGCATTGATTCCTATGTATTAATAGGCAGGCGCTTTAGGCTGGAAACGAACAAGGCATTTGCCATTGATGGTGTGTTCACCCATCTTGATCTGTACTGCAGTACCGTCTTTTTTACCTTGACAGGCTTGGCGCATTGCCTGTTGATGTGCCTGACGTTGAGCCAGACGCTGATCAAACTGTTTGGTTAATTCTGCACGTTGGGCATCAGTCAGGACTTCGCCACGCATCATGCTTCCACGCATGTCACCACGCATTGGACCATATTCAGCTTGCATGCCGCGATATTCGCCACGTTGACCTTTCATCTCTTTACGATCTGCTTTAAAGACCATCTGGCAGGTACCATCTATAGTTTTATCGCCACTCTTGACCTGAATGGCTGAACCAGCAGCTTTATTGTCGCAGGCCTGTTGAAGCTGTTTGGCAAACTGCATCCGTTCTGCACGTTTCGCCTTAAACTGCTCACGCTGTTCAGGGCTTAGATGATGTTTTTTACCTTCATGATGTTTCATCATGTGGGGGTGATCACTACTTTGCACATTGCTGGTAGATTGACAGGCAGTCAAGGCACCCATTGATAAAACACTGGCACTGATTAATGCTATTTTTGTCATGGTTTGCATATGATTTATCCCGTTAAAGGTCTGATTCTTTTGATCGTTAAAGATTAAACAATAAAGATGTAGAAACAATGAAGGGTTTTTTGATGCAGTGTTCGCTACAATAATGAATATAGAAGAAAAATTGAGATTTCTATTTTGAACATTCGCCGTATTCCCATTGCATTACGTCTATTTTTGACTGTGCTGTTGACCACGCTGGTCATTACCACGGTGAGTCTGGGTGTATTGCATCTGAATATGCAGCGTAATTTTGCCCGCTATGTCGCCGATGTCGAAATGCAGAAGCTGGATTATGTGATTGAAAATCTGGCAGATGTTTATGCGGTCTATCAGGACTGGGGTAATGCGATTCAGGCACAGATTCTCCAGATAGAAGGTGAAGCCGCACCGGATGATTATGACCGTTTATCACGTTGGTGGCTGCGCCGTCAGTATGATATTGCCTTGCAGCAGCGTTATTTTCAGGAACAGACCCTGGCTCAGGTCGCACCCAGTATGGTAGATCCGGCGCTGCCACAACGTCAGGTCAATGAAGAAGAATTACGTGTGCTGGCATCTAATTTGCCTTCACAGTTTCAGCCCTTTGAAGGTTTGAAATTCCCGCTCAGCTCCAATCAGAATCTGTTTAGATCTGACCGCAAGAATGGGGAACAGCCAGCACAGCAACCGACTGGCAAGAAGCAGTTTATCCAGATGCCGGATCGTCTTGGTCTCAGTTCACGTCTTTCCCTGTATGATGCCAAGCGTCGTTTTGTGGTCGGTGAGGCTTCGGATGAGCAGGTCTCCTATCGTCCGATTATGGTAAATAACCAGATTGTCGGCTATTTGGGCTTAAAACCGGTACTAGACCAAGATGATGCCTTAAGTATCAATTTCTTTAGTAACCAGAAGCGTTATTTATTTCTGGTATATGCACTCAGCGTTCTGGCAAGTCTGATTGCTTCTTTGTTACTGGCGACTTATTTTAAAAAGCCGATTCAACGTCTGCTGAATGGTACGCGAGCCTTAACCCAGGGTAATTATCAATATCAGATTAAAGTGAACCGCAATGATGAACTGGGTGATTTATCCAATGAACTAAATGCATTGGCAGTAATTCTGGATCAGCATGAAACCTCACGCCGTCAGTGGGTGGCAGATACTTCGCATGAATTAAAAACCCCACTGGCAGTATTGCAGGCACAGATTGAAGCAATGCAGGATGGAATCCGTAAACCAACCCCTGAGCATTTTGCTTCCATGCTGGCGCAGGTGAGTAGCCTGAAAAAGCTGACTCAAGATCTGGCTGCACTGGCACAGGCAGATGCCCAGCAATTGCAATTTTATTTCTCGACGGTCAATCCTTGGGAAGTGGTACAGCAGGAACTTATCAACTTCCAGCCGAACTTTGAACAGGCTGAATTGACAGTCACTGCAGAGGGTGAAGGTACTGAGTTAAATCTGGATCTGGATCGTTTTAAACAGATTGTGGCGAACTTGCTAAGCAACAGTATTCGCTATACTGAAGCAGGCGGGCAGGTTTATATTCATACCACACAGGATGATAAAGAATGGACCCTGTATGTCGATGACAGTCCATATGGCCTGACCGATGAACAACTGGCACGTATTGGTGAACGTTTCTACCGTGTCGATGATTCACGTACCCGGGCCACTGGCGGAACCGGCCTTGGTTTGGCATTATCATGTAAAATTACGCAGGCGCTGGGCGGCAGCTTAAGCTTTGCACATTCACCGTTGGGTGGTTTGCGATGCAAGCTGAGCTTTCCTAAACAAATGAAACCATGAAGGGAATATATTGATGAAACATATCATGCTGGTTGAAGATGAAATCGAACTTGCACAGTTGGTGCGAGACTATCTGGAAGCTGCTGGTTTTGAGGTCAGTATGTTTCATGATGGGCAGGAAGCATATAACAGCTTTACCCAGCGTAAACCGAGTCTGATGATTCTGGATCTGATGGTGCCGCGTATGGACGGTCTGACCATTTGCCGTAAAGTGCGAGAACAGTCAGATTTGCCAATTATCATGGTGACCGCGCGTACCGAAGAAATTGACCGCGTACTGGGGCTGAATATGGGGGCTGATGATTATATCTGTAAACCATTTAGTCCAAAGGAACTGGTAGCACGGGTACAGGCTGTGTTACGTCGTCTGGACCGTAAATCAGAACCGGAAAGCAATGACCTGTTCCGCATGGACAAATCCCAGCAACGGATCTGGTACCAGCAAAAAGCTTTGAACCTGACGCCGACTGAATTCCGTTTACTGGAATTATTCCTGGAACATGTTGGACAGGTCTATTCTCGTGCGCAATTGCTGGATCATATCAATCCGGACAGTTTTGATGTCGCAGACCGGGTCATTGACAGTCATATCAAAAACCTGCGCCGCAAGATTTCCGATGCAGCTGAAACCGGTAACCGTCATGAGTGGATTCAGGCGGTGTATGGGGTCGGTTACCGTTTTGAATATCCTGAAGACTGATTTTTAGTCCGGCTTAAGAAAAGCGAATGGGTGAGTACTTATTCGCTTTTTTTATAAAGCATTATTTTTTTGATTTTATGAAAAGAACAGGGCACTTGTATAATGCCTCCTAGATCATTTTTAGAGGGTTCTAAAACCTATGGTTTGGATGGTTAAGAACTTATTTTAATCTAAATTATTTATTACTTTTTTAGATTCTGAGTGAGGGCGAAAAACTGTTGGCCATAAATATTTTAATTTATTTCAATATAATAATGAAGGCAGTCTCTAGTATTCTCACCGATTAAAGGAAATCTTGCCCAATTTTTTAAAATGCCTGTTTGGGTGAAACCTGATTTAATCAGGGTATTGTTTGATCTGCTATGTTCTGCATCACAAAAAGTCTCAATTCTTTCAAGAGTGCTATTATTTTTTAAATAAGTAATTACAGCTTTTAGTGACTCTTGCATGAACCCTTGTCCTTGAGATTTTTTCCCTAGCCCAAAGTGGATTTCCCCACCATTCCCTTTATTAAAAAATAGCACAATCCCCAGAGCCACATTGGTTTTCCGGTCACTGACGATCCAGGCAAAATCTTGATCTGGGTTTTCCCAGTTGGCCCCACACCAATTTTCCAACATGTTTTTTGTCTGACTTATATTTTTATGTGGCATTCTCTGCAGGTATTTACTCGATTCCCAGTCTCCGAAATATTCAGTAAAGAGAGAATTTTCATCCCCAGTCTGAAATTTACGTAAATTTAGACGATCAGTTTTTATAGGCGAAGCTAATACTTTGCGAGTTTTCATAGTTATTTAATTTAAAATTCTAGCCTTAGTTTAAAAAAATATGATCAGTTTATTCAAGTACAGCTTAAATGCTCCTAAGTAACTTAATTCTTTGCTGATCTACTTTCTTTAACTTTTCAGTTGATAAAAGTTCATCGTTAAATAGTTATACCTTACATCAATAGACATTCGGTTGGTGGTCAAATGACATTAGGACAAAATATTTTTAAAGCAAAAACGTTGAACATCCTTAATTTTACTGAATGTTTTACCTTTTACTGACTTGAATATGTCCGTGTTTTTTAATAATTCTTCTGCCTGAGGGTAGCTCAGTTGATTTTTACGTAATTGATCAATTGTAGTGCTCTGTCTCACCTCAAACACAGATTCAGTCCAGCTTCCATATTCTGGAAGGTAAAAAATTCGATCTCCATATGTCCAAAAACTCCCTTTGAGTGAAATCCCTTTATATAAGGGATGCTGAATGAACAGATCTTCCTCTTTTTTCCATTGAGAGAAGGGCATATTGTTTAGCATTCTAATTTCTGAAGTTGTTGAGCATAATTCAGAAAAAAACATGAATAAAGTGCTTGAGAAGGTTTGATATTTTCTAAAAAAATAAATGTGCTTACCATTACTGAATACACTTGGGGATAATCTGTGAAGGTCTGAGATAAAGGGATTTTTGTTGAGGACTTCAAGTTGAAGCTTTTGAGTATTAAAAAAAGCGATTTGATCCTCAGAAGTAAAAATTGGGAAAAAGGTATGATTGTCATCTTTTTTAATTATCTTTAGATTTGGCTAATCAATTTTATGTGATTGATAAAAATAGCGATCGCTTAGTGGGTCATATAAGTAAATTTCGAAGTCAAATGGAATGGATTTTAAAGCGTCATTGTAATTTAAATCTAAAATTTCATGTTTATAAAAAACATTTTTTTGATCTGTGATATAGCTGTTTTCTTGCCAGATTTTTTCATGGGGTTGAAAGGAGGTTAAATATCTTAAGTGATATGGATCTGTTGATTTTAACTGTTGTCCTTCAACATAAGTCGATTCACCATTCGTCACGATATTTTTAATTATTAGCTTATAGTTTTGCTTACCATTTTTTAACTGATATAGAGGGTAGTGGTATCCTGATTTTGCAATTTTTCTCCCCAATAACATCGAATCTATTTTTTCAGATAAAGTAGGATCGATCGAATCTGAACTTGCCCTAAAACTCCAATCACAAAAATAAGTATTTTGATGATCAGTCAGATAGCCCCCTCCCAGATAAATTAAACGAGAAGGGCTTAGATTAGGAATTTTTTGAAATCCACAATACACATTGTTCTTATCTAGGGCTATATTTTTTCTTCGATTTTGATCTTGATCAAAAGAATCTTTCCAATGGAAATGTTGAGCCAATGTTTTAAATGAGTTTACATCCGCTTCTGGAATGGGAACGCCATATCGAGCAAGTGGAATGGGGAAAAAGTAATAAATTTGATTATTAAATTTTTGAAAATGAGACGATTCATTTTTAACAAGAGCGACCCCTGTACGGTCAAAATAATCTGTGATGAGTCCTGGAGGGGAGAATTGCGCTAAGCGTTCCTCCTTGCTTAAAGTGGGTTTGGTGAATTGAGGAAATAGATAGATTAAAACTAGTATGGTTAAAGCAATCCCTATCATTTTTATATTTGACATGCATCCTCACATGAGCAATGAAATTTTATTCTTGAAGTATTAGGTTATTTAATTTTTAGTATTTAATAGAGAAATTCTCTGTCTTTCAACTTTCTTCAATTTTGCCACAACCAGCTCATAAGAATTCAGCACCAAATCTTTAATCAAAAATTCATCCAGATATTTACTCTCGTAAACTGAAATCCAATGCTGTTTATTCATATGCCAGCCAGTACGAATATATGGATAAATATCCCGCAGCATTGCACCGTGCTCAGGCTCGACTTTTAAATTAATGGCAGCTTTACCTTGTAAATGAAAAGTCAGCATAAAGACTTTATCCATGACTTTATAAACATCACAGCCCTCGCCAAAAGGCTGGGTGACTTTTAGTTCAGGAAGTTTTAAAGCAGTTTGGGCAGCAAGAGTGTGTAAGGTCATAAGCTGTGAATAAATAAAAAAACTGTGGATAGTGTTTAAATTATCCACAGTTTTTATTTTAGATGTGAATAAATTAAGAAGAACAACTCACCATCACTTCAGGCACATCACTTGGCAATGGTGCTAAATCTTCAGGCTGTTCCAGATCTGACTGTTTCTGATAAGGCTGACTCAATAATTTAAACAGGCGGTCTACTTCAGAAAAATCATCACGCTCTGCCAGTTCAATGGCTTTCTGTGCCATATGATTTCGCAGAATATAATGTGGATTGGCCAGTTGCATGGCGGCATCCAATTCTTCTATATCCTGGTGTTCACGGATAGATTCATATTGCACCAGGAATGCTTCAAACTGGCGTCGGTCCAGGCAGTCGTCTTTAAGGGCTTCATAGTCTTTATTTTGCAACCGGATAAAACTCTGGGTGTAGTCCAGTTGCTCACTTTGCAAAATTCGCAGGAATACCATTGCACAGTCAAAACTGTCTTTATGGAAACTTGGCAACCCCATTTTCTGGTTTAAACCATGTTCATAATGTTCCAGGAAAGTTGGTTCATAGTGTTCCAGACATTGGGACAGATCTTGTTTCCATTGTTCTTTATCATAGTCTATAGGGCAGAGCGAAATCAGGTTATTCAACCACATCCATAAATTCCAGTGTCCGATACTGGGCTGCTGCTGATAGGTGTAACGGCCTTGATAATCGGAATGGTTATTGATCCAGTTCGGACGGAAGCGTTCCATAAAACCATAAGGGCCAAAGTCGAGTGTTGAGCCGGTAATATTCAGGTTGTCGGTATTCATCACGCCATGTGCAAAACCGACCAGTTGCCATTTGGCAATCATGACGGCAGTGCGCTGAATGACTTTGGTGGCAAAGGCTAATATTGGCTGTTCAGCTTGCAGACATTCGGCATAATGCCACTCAATACATTTTTGCGTGAACTCAGCTAATACATCTGGTTGATATTGATTGATCCACTCGAAATGACCGAAACGGATATGACAATCCGAAGTGCGCAACATCATCGCGCCCGGCTCAAGCTTCTCGCGCTGAATTCCCTGCGTGGACGAGGTGAATCCAACTGCATTACTGGATGCGACACCCAAAGCATTCAAGGCATGACCTGCCAGATACTCACGGATCACTGAACGCAGCACCGCACGACCATCTCCCATACGCGAATAAGGCGTAGACCCAGCACCTTTTAAATGTAGATCAATGGTCTGATTATTTTTATCCAGAATTTGCGCAATCAGCAGCCCGCGACCATCTCCCAACTGTCCTGCCCATTGTCCAAACTGATGGCCTGCATAGACCATGGCTAAGGGTTCAAACTCAGCAAAGACTTTCTGAGCACTACAAATCTCGACCCATTGTGCCTTGTCTTCGTCCGACCATTGCAGCTGTTCTGCCAATGCAGCATTAAAATGTCCAGCTTTTGCGCCTTTTAACGGAAGAGGAAGCTGATGATGATAGAGGCAGGACGGAAGTGTTTGATAGCGAGAATTAAAATACATGGCATTCAGTACAGGCTAGGAGTAAATGAACTATAACAAAGATAGTTGTATAAAACTGTTGTATAAGCGAGAGTTCACGTTATCTTTCAGCATAAAAAAAGCCCCGAGCGGGGCTTTTCGTTTTGACAGATTTTTATTGAGAAACTGCAGATTTTTTCAAATTACGAACCAGTAAGTTCAAGGTCTCACGGTGATGGGAAAGACGTTGTTCTACCAGCTGGAACTCAACTTTCAATTTGTCATCCATCTGGTGAATCTTTTCAGCCATCGATGCTTTCTTGACCTGAATTTCCTGTTCTTTCAGCTTCGCCCAGTCATTTAAAGTTTGGGTAAAAGCATCATATTCCTGTGCAATCTTGGTTTTCACTGTCGAGATATCTTCAGAAACGTCATGGCCATAAACTGCAAGATCCTGTTCAGCATATTTAAACTTCATGGCCAATTCCGCTTTTTTAATATTAAAGCTAGGAATACGGCGCAAGTTTTTTGCTAAACCGAGTTTAGAGCAGGTCCAGATCAACCATTTGGTCGGATCATACTGCCACCATTTCACGCCGTTACGGTAGTCGTACTGGAAAATGTGGTGGTAGTTATGATAACCCTCACCCCAGGTTGCGATTGCGAGTACAAAATTGTCACGCGCAGTATTTTCGTCAGTATATGGACGATTCCCCCACATATGGCACAGTGAGTTGATGAAGAACGTGACGTGATGGCTCAGGATTAAACGCATTAATCCGCCTAATAGCAATACACCCCAGACATCGCCTACCATCAAGCCAATAGGTAATAAAATTGCGGCATGAACGGCAATCACTAATGGAACGTAGTATTTGTCCTGAAACATCACTACTTTATCTTTCAACAGATCTGGCGCATTTTTGTAGTTGGCTACACCGGATGGATAATCACGTAACATCCAGCCAATATGAGCATACCAGAAGCCTCGATTGATCGAGTACGGGTCTTGCTCCACGTCATCAACATGACGGTGATGGGTACGGTGACCAGATGCCCAGAATAAAATACTATTCTGTACTGCAAATGTACCCATGATCATCAAGATGATCTTTAATGGTAAGGTGGCTTCATAAGCACGATGTGCCCACAGGCGATGGTATCCTGCTGTAATGCCAAGGCTGCTTACGCCCAGTAAAACAAACATACTGATCCAAGCGGCAACACTAAAATCATGGTGATACGCATACAACGGAATCGCAATCAGGGCTACGATTGGTAAAAATACCAAGGCAAACACAGCAATCCAGTTGATGGGGGCTTTGGGTAAGGGAGCATTCATCTCCAACAGCACTCCTAGAACCTCGAAAGGTTTTAACAATAAGCAGAAACCGCTGTTCGTTTTAACAGCAGCCTATCTTGTTCATATTAGCATGTGGTCTAGGGCTGCACTAGCATTATTGTACGGTTGTATTGTACTTGTGAGTCTTGGAATAAGCCGACAAAAACTGCCATTTTTCCAAGCTGGATAAGCCCTGATTTCTGCCTAAGTGACTGAGGATCATCAACCTTTTATTTTTTTATTTTTGGGTTAGGATAGCTCAAAGGGTTGTTCATAATTTCTACAAGATTGCATATCAGTTTGCAGACAGATGCGGAAAATAAACCTAAGTTAACCTAGACTTAGCATAAGTTTAAGCAGATTCTCTATTTTTAAAAAATTGATGAGGGTAAAGATATAAACAAGAAGATAACTGCAAATTTATTATGTAAATGAGGCTAGTACTTTAAAGCTGTTGCAGCATCAGTTTTGGATAATCTGTAATTAAGCCCTGAATACCCCAGTCCCGAAGCTGCTTGGCACGCGTCACATCATTGACCGTCCAGACACTGATATTTAGCTCGGCTGCCTGCGTAGCCTGGATCAGGTCTTGGCTAACCAGTTCATTCATCCAGCCAATATGACAGCATCCCAGTTCCAGCGCCTGATCAATGGCTTGGTGTTTGACATCGGTTTCAATCAACAAACCGCGTTTTAAGCGGGAGTTTTGCTGTTTCAAGGCATTCAGGATTTTCGCATCAAAGCTGGTAACAATAGCTGCCTGCTCATAGCCTTGCAGTTGTTGTTCGACTTCTAATGCTATTTTTTCGGCTGCTGCTTCGGAGTCAACGCTTTTGATTTCAACTTCAATATGTTCAAAATTTCGAATGACATTTAAGGTTTGATCAAGGAGCGGAGTGGCTTCGATTTTATTCCATTCTGACCATTTGACTGCATGATTATATTGGACAAGATCTTGACGGTTACACTCATACAAAGGTTTCTGCAAGCCGGTGGTACGAACAAAATTGTCGTCATGCATGATGATTAAAGCATTGTCTTTGAGTTGACGAACATCAAACTCAACGGCGCGAATGCCGATTTCCTGAATATACTGAAAACCGCCCAAGGTATTTTCAGGGGCTTCGCCACGTGCACCACGATGTCCAATTATGCGCATAAGATGCTCATGAGTGGGAAAGTTAAGTTCATTTTGCGAGGGCTACGTGACAGAAGGATGACACTATCTATTTTCGTCAGATGCCCTATAAAATCAAGACACATCTGACGCGTATTTTTAGATGCTAATCTGGAAGCTGATTTTACTTTTCGATGCTGTCATTGATATTTTTTTGCCAGAGCACTTCAGAACCACCCTCAGCGCGTTGCAGGGTACGTGATGCGACAAATAACCAGTCGGATAGACGGTTGAGTAGTTGCAATGATGTTGCCTGAATATTTTGGTCACGGTGGTGGACTGACATCACGCTGCGTTCGGCACGACGACAGACTGCGCGAGCCTGATGGGCAAAGCTGCACACCAGCGTTCCAGCAGGCAGAATGAAGTCTTTTAACATCGGCAAAGCTTCATTCATACGGTCGATATCATTTTCCAGAAACTCAATCGATACCGGTTGCACCAGATTAAAACCCGGAATACACACTTCACCACCCAGATCAAATAGCCAGTGCTGGATCAGACTTAGGGATTTATCCCAAGGAGTTTTATCTTCAATAGTGCTTGTAGAAATCTGCGCGCGTAATACGCCAATTACGGCATTCAGCTCATCGACATCACCCAGCGCGGTAATACGCAAGTCATCTTTGGCAACGCGTGAACCATCGCCCAGTCCTGTAGTACCCGAATCGCCTGTGCGCGTGTAGATTTTGCTTAAACGGTGACCCATTTGAATTCCTTAATTTTTTTAAATGCTGAATATAAAAAGAATCATGCCATAGGCATGACATGATTCTCAAAAGTATTTCTAAAAAGGTTGAACTTAGTATTTAAAAGTTACACCCGCAGAAGCTAGGCGGCCACCGTTCACATAGTACTGGTCGCCAGCGCTATGTACAGTTTTGTATTTCACATCACCGACATTTTCAATGTTAGTAAACAGTTTAACAGTTGGATTTATATTCCAATAGGCATTTAAGTCAACACGTGCATAACCTGGAATATCACGACTAAAGTCCTTCGCTTTCGATTTTGCTACCAGTGCAGCACTTAAACCGTAATCTGCATTTTGTAGACCTGTCGATACAGTGAATGACTGACGAGGGCGACGTAATAGCTCTGAATTCTGTTTCGTATCTTCAGTTTTGATATAAGTGTAACCGGCATTAATAAAGAACTGATCTTTTGCCCATTGTGCCGTCAATTCGCCGCCAGTCATCCTGGCTTCATCAATGTTTTGGTTTTGGTAAACGGTCGTTGGAAACCATCCTTCTCCACAATCAATAATACATATCGAATTAATTAAATTATCGACTTCCGTATAGAAAACGGAAGCACCTGCCAAAATATTTAATGGAAGTTTTTGATCTATCCCCATTTCATACGAAATGCTTTCTTCAGGCTTCAATTGATCATTGCCGCCAAAAGCATACATATCATTTAAAGTTGGTGCCTTAAATGCTGAACCAATATTGGTATAAATGCTGGTATTAGGGAGCAGTTGATAACGGATACCACCTTGTGCAACGGTATGTGAGCCAAATTTTTCGTTATCTTCGATACGCACACCCACCTGCGTGCTTAAGCTATTTGTCTGATATTGATGCTGAATATAGTAGCCTGTTGAATTAATGTCTTCATCAAGAGCCTGGGTTTTTGCATCGGTATTACGCTGGGTAATGCCCAGTAAAACATTTTGTGCTGCTGTGAAATTCCATTTGCCATAGATTTCTGCTTCTTGCGTGGTGCTATGTACAAAGCTGCTTGAGGTGACCTGATCTAAGTCATCTTTAAACTGAGATAGACGTGCATTAATTTCAGTAGTTTGTGTTGGGTTAATACGACCTTTTAAATTTACAATTTCATTTTCAAAATCTTGGCTGGAAAATGCACCCCAATTACTGTATTGCACATTTCCTGAATTTTGACTGTAATCGAGTGATGTTGCATAACGCTCTTTTTCAATACCGAATTTTGCACTATAGCCTTTTTGATCATAACTGTAGTTACGGTTGTCATTGATATTGAATACAGGTGTGCCATCAGTTTCTAAAACCTGACCGCGAATCTGTGCATACACCCCATTTTCTGCCAAGTCAGCACCAATAATTGATTTGTAGGTTTGATTCTCGCCAATTTCACCTGTTACAAAGGCACCTGTTTTTTCAGGCGTTTTTGTTACAAACTGTACTACACCACCAATTGCATCTGTACCATAAAGCACAGATGCAGGGCCTTTTAAGACTTCAATCTGTTTAAGATCTGTGGTGTCTAAAAATGGAATAGACGCTGCACCTGTGGTGGCTGTATTTAAACGAACACCATCACGTAGTACCAAAACTTGATTGGAATTGGTGCCGCGTAAGAAAATAGAAGTTTGCTGGCCATAACCACCCGATTGCACGACATTAATACTTGGGTCTGTTTTTAGTAAATCTGGTAGTGCTTTAAGAGGTGACTGCTCAAGAATTGCAGGTTCAATAATCGAAATACGCGCTGGCACATTTTCAATTTTTTCTCCAGAGCGAGTCGCAGTGACTACAATGGTATCTAAAGATGCTTTTGCAACTTTTTGCTCGGCGGCATGAACAGATGAAGTGGTACCCAACGCAAGTGCGATCGCACCTACCAAGGCAGTAGGTTGAAATTGAATAGACATGAAATGCTCCATACATTCACTTCCCCGTGAATGATTGAGTTATAGAACACAACAAGCAGGTTTCCGGACTTAAATGTGCAAAGCAGCAACTTTGCTGTATATCCACCTTCCCACATATAAGATGCAGTGGTGTAAACCGAAGGGTTTAAATTGAGATACGTTTCATTTTTTACCGTTGCGGGGGCAGTGCTGGATTTACACCAGCTTCCCTAAAGCCTGAAGGCTTGGACTTGCTGCAAAGTGAGCGCAGTATAAAGTCAGGATGGCGGATACACAATCTGCATCAAGAATAATCCGGATGAACTTTACGCAAGTCAGGAAAATTGCATTACAATGATTTGCCCCAATCTTATAGATTGTTCAATACATTGGTAGATATAGAGCCAACATAATATGCGAACCCGTGCCAAAATTTGTGGAATCACCCGAGTTGAAGATGTACATGCCGTAGTCAATGCTGGCTGTGATGCGATAGGGTTTGTGTTTTATCCACCGAGCCCGCGGCATGTCACTTTGGCACAGGTTGAAATCCTGATTCGGGCGGTTCCAGCTTATGTGCAGGCCGTAGGTTTATTTGTAAATAGTCGCGCAGATGAAATCCAGGCGATTTTAAATAAAGTACCGCTGGATATTTTACAATTTCATGGCGATGAAACACCTGAACAATGTCAGGCTATCGCCCAACAGGTCGGACGCCGTTGGTATAAGGCCATTCAGGTGAAACCTGATCTGGATGTGGTTGCAGAAATTCAGCGTTATCAAGATGCAGGCGCAAGTGCAGTACTGTTAGACGCATGGCATCCTGACCTGAAAGGCGGTACAGGGCACAGCTTCGATTGGGATACATTTCCCAAACTCAATATTCCCTTGATCTTGGCAGGCGGTTTAAATCCTGACAATATCGAACAGGCAATTCTCACTACACAGGCCTATGCCGTGGATGTGAGTGGCGGTGTCGAGTCCGCAAAAGGTATTAAAGACCAACAACTCATAGAACGCTTTATGCAAGGAGTCCATCGTGGATCAGCAAAGTACTAGCCAGAACAGTCAGGCAGTTGACTATACCCAATTCCCGGATGAACGCGGGCATTTCGGTATTCATGGCGGACGTTTTGTGTCAGAAACACTCATGGCGGCTTTAGAAGACTTGGAAAAGCTCTATTTCCGTATGAAAGATGATGCGCAGTTTTTGGCAGAATTTGACCGTGACATGGCGTTTTACGTCGGTCGTCCGAGTCCTTTATATCATGCTGAACGATGGTCGAAAGAGTTGGGTGGCGCACAGATTTACCTGAAACGTGAAGACCTGAACCATACCGGTTCGCACAAAGTAAATAATACAATCGGTCAGGCCTTACTGGCGAAGCTTTCTGGCAAGAAACGTATTATTGCCGAAACAGGGGCAGGCCAGCACGGTGTAGCAACGGCAACGATTGCAGCACGTTTAGGTCTTGAATGCGTAGTATTCATGGGCGCAGACGATGTAAAACGTCAGGCGATGAACGTCTACCGTATGCGTTTATTAGGCGCGACGGTTGTGCCGGTAGAAAGTGGATCTAAAACATTGAAAGATGCCATGAACGAAGCCATGCGTGACTGGGTGACCAATGTGGATTCAACTTACTACGTCATTGGTACCGTGGCAGGTCCACATCCATATCCGCAACTGGTTCGTGATTTCCAGTCGATCATCGGTCGTGAAGCACGCCGTCAGATTCAGGAACAGGCAGGCCGTCTGCCAGATGCACTGGTCGCATGTGTCGGTGGTGGATCCAATGCCATGGGCTTGTTCTACCCATTCCTGAATGATCAGGACGTGAAAATGTACGGAGTAGAAGCAGCAGGTCTGGGTATTGAAACTGGTAAGCACTCTGCGCCGTTAAATGCCGGACATGTCGGTGTACTGCATGGTAACCGGACTTACCTGATGTCTGATAAAGAAGGTCAGATCATTGAAACTCATTCAATTTCTGCTGGTCTGGACTATCCGGGTGTGGGGCCGGAACATAGCTTCCTGAAAGATATGGAGCGTGTGAACTATGTACCAATTACAGATACTGAAGCGTTACAGGGTTTCCGTGACTTGACCAAGATTGAAGGCATTATTCCGGCGCTGGAAAGCGCACATGCCATGGCATACGTGACCAAGCTTGCACCGACCATGGACAAGGATCAGATTATTATTGCGACGGTTTCAGGTCGTGGTGATAAGGACTTGATGACTGTGGCACGCATTGATGGCGTAGAAATGGTTGAGATGTAAGTTCCTTAAAGTCCTCTCCTTATAGGAGAGGATTTGGGAGCGTTTATTTCAAATAAAAAATCGTGCTAATAAAACTTATAAAACTTAGCACGATTTTTTTATTGGATAAGCTTTGAAGGGATAAAACTGCCCTCTCCCGAATGAACCTAATAATTTATAGATCTATTCAGGAGGAGTGTAATCTTTTAAGAAAACTCACCTTGAGCGCGTTCTTTGGCCCATTCACGTAAAACAAATTTCTGCAGTTTGCCGGTCGAAGTTTTTGGAATCGCGGTAATCACCACATCTTTGGGCACTTTAAAGCGGGCCAGATGCTCACGGCAGAATTCCATAATTTCTTCTTCAGTGGCCTGGGTACCTTCTTTAAGTTCAATAAAGGCACATGGCACTTCCTGCCAGCGTGGATCAGGCTTGGCAACTACTGCTGCAGTGAGTACGGCCGCATGTCGATATAATACTTCCTCGACTTCAAGCGAGGAAATATTTTCCCCACCGGAAATAATCACGTCTTTGGAGCGGTCAGTGATTTTGGCATAACCATCCGGTTGGCATACCGCCAGATCGCCAGTATGAAACCAGCCTCCTGCAAAGGCTTCCGCGGTGGCTTCGGGATTTTTCAGATAGCCTTTCATCACGATATTGCCACGGAACATGATCTCACCCATGGTCTGTCCATCGTGTGGTACTTCCTGCATGGTGTCGGGATCAAGCACTTTCATGCCATCCTGCAACGGATAAGGTACGCCCTGACGGGAGTGCAACTGTGCCTGTTCCTGAATGGATAAATCACTCCAGCCTGCCTGAGATGCACATAGTGCAGAAGGGCCATAGGTTTCTGTCAAGCCGTAGACATGCGTTACATTAATGCCGATATTGCGCATGCCCTCAATAATGGCCGCAGGAGGAGCGGCACCTGCCACCATGACCTCGACCCGGTGCTCAAACTTGGTCTTTTTCTCTTCAGGTGTGTTGAT
Source organism: Acinetobacter sp. SFD (assembly GCF_001647575.1). Taxonomy (NCBI): domain Bacteria; kingdom Pseudomonadati; phylum Pseudomonadota; class Gammaproteobacteria; order Moraxellales; family Moraxellaceae; genus Acinetobacter; species Acinetobacter sp. SFD. The sequence continues at coordinate 318,115 of NZ_LSZJ01000001.1, read as the reverse complement.
CAGCATCGACAGGACAATCGGTGCACCACAGAAGTAATCGACCTTATGTTCAGCGATCAGCTTAAAGATCAGTTCAGCATCGACTTTACGCAGGCAGACATTGGTTCCGCCGTTGGCCGCCATGGTCCAGGCAAAGCACCAGCCATTACAGTGGAATAGCGGCAGGGTCCATAAATAGGTGGCGCGGGGTGTCATGCCACAGGCAATGATATTGCTGGCTGCGTTAATGTAGGCACCGCGATGATGATAGACCACACCTTTCGGGTTGCCGGTGGTGCCGGAGGTATAGCTTAAACTGATGGCATCCCATTCATCTTGGGGTAAATGCCATTCAAAGTTTGCGTCGCCTTGGGCAATCCAGTCTTCATATTCGATTTGACCAATACGCTGGTCTTCACCTTCAAACTCTTCATCAGCCACATCAATGACATAGATATCGTGTGAAATCAGGGCGAGGGCTTCTGCTGCAAGTGCAGTAAATTCGGGGTCGACCAGCAAGACTTTGCTTTCAGCATGTTCCAGCATGAAGGCAAGGGTTTTGGCATCCAGACGGGTATTTAATGTGTTGAGGACTGCACCTGCCATCGGTACGGCAAAATGTGCTTCAATCATGGCAGGGACATTAGGCAGCAGGACAGAAACAGTGTCATTTTTACCGATGCCTAATTTCTGCAACTGGTGAGCAAACTGACGGCAACGGTTATATTTCTCACGCCAAGTGATCCGACGCTTTCCGTGGATAATCGCATTCTGATTTGGATAAATATAAGCTGCACGATCCAGATAGCGTAAAGGTGACAAAGCTACAAAATTCGCGGGTGTACGCGGTAATTCATCATATGCGCTAACCATGGTAAAACTCCGTTCTATATTTATTTTGATATCCTGCTGAAAAGATATGTACTTCTTGGAAATCTTGCATTTATGCTTTAGTCGAGTACGATTTTTATAATTTTAAGTAATTGAATATTAATAAAAATATTTAATCCTGTTTAAATGTTTTGAACCCAAGGGTTCTCATGTTTGATTTTTTAGGTATTTTACTCTAATTGAGCCATTCAAATTATATGAGCCAAGGAATAATAATGAAAATACAACAGGCAGATGCCACATGGCGAAACTGGTCAGGAAGCCAGTTGAGTTCTCCTCACATTTTTCAGCCTGGAGAAATAAATGAATTACAAAATTTGGTGAAGTCCCAGGCGCAGATGCGTACAGTGGGTGCAGGGCATTCCTTTAGCCCACTCGCCAAAACAGATAAAGGATTGCTTAATCTTGATCAGTTCACAGGTGTGGTTGCCTTTAATCAAGCGAAATCCCAATGCACTGTCCAGGCCGGTACCCGGTTATATAATCTAGGTAAAGAACTGGCAGCCATTAATCAGGCTTTAATCAATCAGGGTGATATTGACCAGCAAAGTCTGGCTGGTGCTATTTCCACCGGAACCCATGGCACCGGGATCGATTTACCCTGTTTATCTGCTTTTGTGGAAGGCTTTGAATTACTGACTGCAGCGGGAGAGCTGCTGCAATGCGATGCCCAGCAGAATACCGAGATATTTCAGGCTGGACGGGTAGCGCTGGGTAGTTTGGGGGTGTTGACCAAAATTACCCTGCAAAATCGGCCATGCTATAAATTAAAAGAACAAATCCGTTTGTGTTCATTAAAAGATGTTTTTACGCATATTGAGCAATGGAAATATCAGCATCGACATATTGAGTTTTGGGCTTTTCTGCATGCTGATCAGGTGATGCTGAAAACTCTGGATGAAACAGAAGATGACATTCAGCCGAGGCAAGAGAGCTGGCCTTCGGAAGATGCTTTATTGAGCTTATGTTCCGAGTTGACACGGCTTTTCCCCCCGACGAATCCTTATCTGCAAAAACTGCTCGGTGTATTTGTCAAACCGACTCGTTATGTAGACTGGTCATCCAAAATTTTTCCAACTCCGCGTAAGACCAGATTTAATGAAATGGAATATCAGATTCCGGTCGATTCGGGATTGCAGTGTCTGGACGAGATTCTGCATGTTTTACGCAAACATCAGGTGCCGATGTTTTTTCCCATCGAGTTCCGTTATGTCAAAGCTGATGATATCTGGCTGAGTCCTTTTTATCAGCGTGATGCGGTTTCGATTTCGATTCACCAGTTTTATAAACAGGATTACCGGACCATCTTTGATCTGATTGAACCGATTTTACAGAAATATCAGGGTCGGCCGCATTGGGGCAAGTTGCATAGCATGAGCGCTGCTTCGCTACCTGATCTCTATCCGAAATGGGATAATTTTATGCGAGTACGTCAGCAACTGGATCCACAGAAAAAATGGCTGAATCCGTACCTAAAACAATTATTTTTATCTGGAAACTGAGGCTTGGGTGATGCAAACAGAGTATTTTCAGCAACTGACGCAGGACTTAAAACAGCAGGGGACTGGTACACCGCAACTGATTCTGGATTTGACCCAATATCAGCATAATCTGGGTCTGGTACAATCAAGATTACCTGCGCAGTTAAAACCACGTCTGGTAGTAAAATCCTTGGCGAGTCCCCCGTTACTTCAACTGGCCAGTGAGAAACTGAATACCCGGCGCTTTATGGTCTTTCATTTGCCCCATCTGCTGGAGATTATAGGGACATTTCAACAGGCCGATATTTTGCTGGGAAAACCCATGCCGGTTCAGGCGCTAAAACATTTTTACCAAAAATCCTCTAGTCAGAATAAAGCAAATATCCAGTGGCTGATTGATGATATAGAGCGTCTGAAGCAATATCTGCAACTCGCGCAGAACCTGAATCTTTGCCTGAATGTCAATATTGAAATTGATGTGGGCCTGCATCGCGGAGGTGTAAGCAGTCAGGCACAGTTTGTCGGCTTACTTAAACTGATTCAGCAATATTCCTCATACCTGAAACTGTCTGGCTTGATGGGTTATGATGCGCATGTGGCAAAACTGCCAAAAATACTGAAATGTCCTGAAAAAAGCTATCGGCGATCGCAGCAGATTTATCAGCACTATAAAACTATTTTGCAGCAGCAATTCCCTTATTTATGGCATGAAGGTCTGTGTTTGAATGGTGGGGGAAGCGCTACTTTTATGCAGCATTGCCAGCAAAGTGTCTGCAATGATCTGTCTTTTGGTTCCATGCTGCTCAAACCCAGTGATTTTGATCTGGATCATCTCTCTACCTTGAACTGCGCTTTATGGATTGCTGCGCCAATTCTAAAAGTATTGCCTTATAGTCAGCTTCCCGGTCTCGAAGTACTTGATTATCTGCCACATCCGTATAAAGCATTATTTATTTATGGCGGTTATTGGCAGACAAGTTACTGTTATCCTGAAAAAAGTCGACCGCATATGTTGTATGGTCGCAGCAGTAATCAGGAAATGGTTTTGGTGCCTAAATACTGCGGGCTACAAGTGGATGATTATGTCTTTTTGAGACCGACACAAAGTGAAGCTGTCATTCCGCAATTTGCCCAGCTTTATAGCTACAGCAAGAGAAAATTTATGGCATGGGACACTTTTCGGGAATAATAAAATTCTGAACTAAAAAATGAGCTTAAGTTTTTTTAAATCAGATATGGTTTTGGTGATAAATCTTATTTTTATTGGGGAAAAGGTTTAATCATGCGGCCAAGCCGTGTAAAATTCGAATCGATTTTTATTTATCCACCGTTTTTATCTTTTGAGGTTTTCCCTCGATCATAATCTCGCGGTGATATGCTCCATGGTACGGGGCATCACTCCTTAAGGATTTTCTTATGCCAATTATCACTTTGCCAAATGGCGATCAAAAACAGTTTGATCATGCCGTATCTGTGATGGAAGTTGCTCAAAGCATCGGTCCTGGTCTTGCAAAAAATACAGTCGCTGGACGCGTTAACGGCCGTCTGGTTGATGCATGCGATTTAATTACCGAAGACGCAACTTTACAGATTATCACGCCTAAAGATGATGAAGGCGTCGAAATTATTCGTCACTCATGTGCGCACTTGGTGGGTCATGCGGTTAAACAGCTGTTCCCAGAAGCGAAGATGGTGATTGGTCCTGTCATTGAAGATGGTTTCTATTACGACATTTTTAATGCAAAACCATTTACCCCAGATGATATGGCTGCGATTGAAGAGCGCATGAAAAAGCTCATCGATCAGGACTACGATGTCATCAAAAAAATGACGCCACGTGATGAAGTGATCAAAGTGTTCACCGAGCGCGGCGAAGATTATAAATTACGTCTGATTGAAGATATGCCAGACGAGACCCAGATGGGTCTTTACTATCATCAGGAATATGTAGATATGTGCCGTGGTCCACACGTGCCAAACACCAAATTCTTGAAATCGTTCAAACTCACCAAGATGTCAGGTGCGTACTGGCGCGGTGATGCGAAGAACGAGCAGTTACAGCGTATCTACGGTACAGCTTGGGCAGACAAGAAACAGCTTGCAGCTTATATCAAGCGTATTGAAGAAGCAGAAAAACGCGATCACCGTAAAATCGGTAAAGCGCTTGACCTGTTCCACATGCAGGAAGAAGCACCGGGTATGGTGTTCTGGCATCCAAATGGTTGGACGATTTACCAAGTCCTTGAACAGTACATGCGTAAAGTGCAGCAGGACAATGGCTACCTAGAGATTAAAACACCACAAATCGTAGACTTTAGCTTGTGGGAAAAATCAGGCCATGCGGCGAACTATGCAGACAACATGTTCACCACGCATTCAGAAAGCCGTAACTATGCGGTGAAACCAATGAACTGCCCATGTCACGTGCAGGTGTTCAACCAGGGTTTGAAATCTTATCGTGATCTTCCAATTCGTTTGGCAGAGTTCGGTTCATGTCACCGTAACGAGCCATCGGGTTCATTACACGGCATTATGCGTGTTCGTGGCTTTACTCAAGATGATGCGCATATCTTCTGTACCAAGGAACAGATTGGTTCTGAAGTTGCAGACTTTATCAAATTGACACTAGACGTATACAAAGATTTTGGCTTCGAAGAAGTACAAATGAAGTTGTCGACACGTCCTGAAAAACGTGTAGGTGATGATGCGCTTTGGGATATGGCTGAAAAATCTTTGGCTGATGCTTTAGATGCAGCAGGTCTTGAGTGGGAGCTTCAACCGGGTGAAGGTGCATTTTATGGTCCGAAGATCGAATTCTCATTAAAAGACTGCTTAGGCCGTGTCTGGCAGTGTGGTACCATTCAGTGTGACTTCAACTTGCCAGAACGTCTGGATGCATCTTATGTAACTGAAGACAACGATCGTGACCAACCTGTGATGTTGCACCGTGCAATTCTTGGTAGTTTCGAGCGTTTTATTGGTATACTGATTGAACACTATGCGGGCTTCATGCCACCTTGGTTGGCACCAGTGCAAGCCTGTGTAATGAATATTACCGATTCACAAGCAGAAGCCTGTGAGTCAGTCGTCGCAAAACTTAAAGAAAACGGTATCCGTGCAATTTCTGACTTGAGAAATGAGAAAATCGGCTTTAAGATTCGTGAACGTACATTAGAGCGTATTCCATACTTACTGGTACTTGGGGATCGTGAAGTAGAGGAAGGTACAGTAAACGTACGTACCCGCTCAGGAAAAAATTTGGGTACTATGTCAATCGATGCTTTCGTTGACCTAGTAAAAACAGCCGTAGCCGAACGCGGCCGGTACATTGTGGAGTAACAGCGATTAAACAGCCTGACCGTAATCAACAGGGCGGTAACAAATCAAACCGTCCTGCCTTGAATGATGAAATTCGTGCGAAAGAAGTCCGTCTTGTAGACGAAAATGGTGAGCAAAAAGGGATTGTAAGCTTAGCTGAAGCCCTACGTGCAGCAGAAAGTGTTGAACTTGATCTTGTAGAGATCGTAGCAAATGCTGAGCCACCTGTATGTAAGATCATGGACTTCAACAAGCATTTGTTTGATCTTAAGCAAAAGCAGAAAGAAGCGAAGAAAAAACAACATCAAGTCCAGGTGAAAGAAATCAAGCTACGCCCGGGTACTGATGTTGGTGATTACAACGTAAAATTACGTGCAATCATCAAGTTCCTTGAAGAAGGTAATAAGGTGAAAATCACGCTTCGTTTCCGTGGTCGTGAGATGGCGCACCAACAGTTGGGTCTAGCTCAATTGCAAAAAATTGAAGCTGACGTGGCTGAATTCGGTACTGTTGAACAGATGCCGAAAATGGAAGGCCGTCAAATGGGTATGCTGCTTGGTCCTAAAAAGAAAAAGTAAGCTCTCATTAAGCGAAAAAAGCCCTGCATCAGCAGGGCTTTTTTTATTAAAATCAGAAAATGTAGAGTATAAAACAATCAGATAGATTAAAATTGTTATAGCCTGATTCGTTTATTATTTAATAATTTTTTTATGATGCAGTGGGTTAAAGAGTTTTTTAAAAATGATTCGATGATAGATTATCAGCATCACTTGCCCTATCAAGTGGTGATTTTTGATGTGGATGGTACTTTGGTCGATTCTTTCCCGCTCTTCATTGGTTTATTAAACCGGCATGCTAGCAAGTACCAATATGCTGAGTTGAATGCTGAGCGCATTGAATATTTAAGATCTTTTCCACCGCGTACCATTCGTAGAGAGTTGGGTTTGTCACGTTTAAGCGCGATTCGTTTAGCCTTGGATTGTAAACGGAGTATACAGCACAGCCCGCAACCTGTTGTGTTCGACGGAATAGATCAATTGCTGCAACAGTTAAAGCAAGCTGGTATATGCTTGGCGGTCGTGACCTCCAATTCGCTGGAGAACTGTCATGCCAGTCTTGGCCAACAGCGTCTTGCTCTGTTCGACTGGATTATGCCAAATGCCTCAATTTATGGTAAACAGCGACAAATTAGAAAGGTATTACGCCATACCCATTGTTCTCCACAACGCGCCATTTATATTGGTGACCAAATTTCAGATATTCATTCCGCACAAGCCTTGGGTATGCCTGTGACAGCGGTGACATGGGGATTTAACCATGCACATGCATTGGCAGAGGCCAAACCAACCTATTTGTGTCAAACAGTGGATGAATTGACAGCGTGTTTATTACTATAACCTGTTCACCCGGTATAAAAAAGTATTCAGTTGATGGCTTTTTTATGCTCTGAAATTCCAGGCACTTTGTATGGCCTGCATAATCTGTTGAGCCTGCTGACGAGAAAACATCGACAGTTGAATCCGGAAAAATCCAAGACAAAATTGATTTATCCGACCGGGGTGGTGCAATTTAAAATCCAAAGTGCCATCGCGTTGACTGATGACATGCGCTGGCATGTTATAGAGCCAGCGTTTGAGATGTGCTTTGAGAGAATCATAGCGTGGATTCAGAAAACTATACTGTACCGAGTGCCGTTTTAAGCACAGGCTGATTCGGAAACCTGCCAAAGTATAATAAATGGCGTGTGAGGTAATTTTTAATTTAGTTCCAAGCATAAATACGGCAAGACCAAGAAAGCCACCAATATAAATATAAAAGCCAGGAGCCTCCTGCCATAAAAATAGCAGCCCTTGAAGAAAACTGGAATTGCTACCCATACTGCTCAAATAGAAAATGCCGAATATTCCAACCGGACAGCACAGTAGCAGATATCCAGTTGCGCGTATGATCGGGCTGGCTTGATGAAACAGGATATTTTCTGGCGCATTCATGGCTTATTTTAATGATCAGAAAGCGTATTGCCTCAATGAGCTTAGGTAATCCGTAGCCAAAAAGAAAGGCCCTTTCGGACCTTGCTTTTTAGCCTAATCAAGCTTATTCCACTGATTTTTCACTATTTTCAATGAGCAGTTTCTTGCCGATCGGAATTTGTCGAGGTAATTTCTCTTCTGGAATAATGCGCTGCAAGTCAATGATCAGCAATCCATTTTCATAATCTGCCTGTTGTACCTCAATATACTCATCCAGGCGTAAAGACAATTTAAACGCGCGTCGTACAATTCCTTTGTGCAGGAATTCGATAGCGTTATTGTCCTGATTTTCAGGTTGCCCCAAGATGGTCAGCAACTTGTTTTCCAGACGAATGTCGAGTTCTTCCTGACGAAAACCCGCAGTTGCCATCACGATGCGGTAATTATTCTCCCCATGCTTTTCGATATTATACGGCGGATAATTCGGTGTATCGCTTTGCGTGGCATAATCAATAAAGTCATTCAAGCGATCAAAACCAATACTACGACGAAACAAGGGATGAAGATTTAAGTTACTCATGATTAGAACCTTCTCACTTAAGCAAAGTTATAAAAACAAGAAAATAAGATCTGTCATGTCAGACATCGACAGTGCAGAAGACTGACTTAATTCTTATGCAGAAATAAATATGTGTATGTGGCTGAAATTTTCAAGATATCCAATATAAAAATATAAAATTTCAATAATATGTTGATTTTTATTATAAAATAATTTTTATCTCCAGGCTTGTTGTTTCCTTCTAAATCCTCTATGTTGGAGACATCATCGCACGTGACAAGTGCAGGGAGTATTAAAAGAAAATGATCGATTTATATTACTGGGGCACCCCGAATGGCCACAAAATCAGTATAGCCCTGGAAGAAATGGGGCTGGAATATCAAATTATTCCCATCAATATTCTAGAAAATGACCAGTTCCAGTCCGATTTTCTGGCTATTTCTCCCAACAATAAAATCCCGGCAATCGTTGATCAGAATGGGCCGAATGGTCAGCCCATTTCAATCTTTGAGTCAGGCGCGATCTTGCAGTATCTGGGTCGAAAAACAGGTTTGTTTTATCCAGTTGATGAAGTAAAGCGTGTTCAGGTGGAACAATGGCTGATGTGGCAAATGGGCGGTCTGGGACCAATGCTCGGACAAAATCATCACTTTAGCCGTTTTGCGCCTGAGCGGATTGCTTATGCAACAGATCGTTATGTCAATGAAAGCAAACGTCTGTATGGTGTGCTGAATAAACAGCTGGTCGGGCAGGAGTATGTGGCTGGCGAATACTCGATTGCCGATATGGCGATATTTCCGTGGTTATTGCGATATGACTGGCAGCAGATCAACCTGGAAGATTATCCTGAGGTTTCCAAATATATTGATCGCTTGAATGCACGTCCTGCAGTTCAGAAAGCGCTGGCGATACAGGTCAGTTAAGCTGTAGCCTTTATGCTAAAATAGTCTTAAGCAAATAAAGCCACCCTTACGGTGGTTTTTTATTGGATGGATATATGAACGATTTTCTTCTGAACTTTACCAAGATTATTGAAAGCAATACCCGAATTTACTGGAGTATCCTCTTTGGAATTGCTGCATGTTTGGTGCTTTATATTGCTGAAATTGTGCATATTGATCAGGTGATTGCAGCCTTGAATACCAAAGATCAGCAAATTCTCCGTGCAGCGATTGAACCCATTACTCAGCAGTATAAAGGGGGGCGGATTATTGTCATGGTAGCAGCAGTAATTTGGTCGAGTTGGGAATACAGCAAAGCCAAGAAAAAGTTGGGTTTGAGCCGTTAATAGCTGTATGAGTCTGTTGCTGCTATTTCTGTCGGCCTTTGGTGCAGCGACCTTATTGCCTTTACAGTCTGAAGCTGTTTTGCTGGGGCTTTTAGTGCAGAACAAGCAGCATGCAGTGCTGTTAATTGCGGTGGCCAGTCTGGGGAATATTCTGGGGTCGTGTGTGAACTGGTATCTGGGCCTCAAGATTGAACATTATAAGAATAAAAAGTGGTTTCCGGTTTCGGCAGACAAGATGCTCAAGGCGCAAACGACCTATCAGAAATATGGTTACTGGTCTTTACTGCTGAGCTGGGTGCCTATCATTGGTGATCCGATTACCCTGATTGCGGGACTATTAAAAGAAAACTTCGCCCGTTTTCTGCTGATGGTCAGCATCGCTAAAATTGGACGTTATCTGTTTGTCTATGCGGCCTTTGCCTTGTTCTAAGTCTGAAGCTATTTTCTTGATTCAGTCTTGGATATTATTTCAGAGCGAAATCATTCTTTAAATTCGCTTATTGGGTGAAGATGCTTTTGTTTTAAACAAAGATGCTTTAGAATACTCGCTCCCTTACCTGCAGGTCGTTTTGTAATGGTGCAAACGAGCCGAACAGGTGTTCAAAAGAGGTTGTTATGCCTAAGATGAAAACTCGCCGTGGTGCAGCTAAACGCTTTAAAGCGACTGCTAACGGTTTTAAGCGTAAACAAGCGTTCAAACGCCACATTTTGACCAAAAAATCTGCTAAGCGTATTCGTCAATTGCGCGGCTGTGTAATGGTTCACGTAAGTGACGTTGCTTCAGTTCGTCGTATGTGCCCGTACATCTAAGGAGATTATAAATGGCTCGTGTAAAACGTGGTGTACAGGCTCATCGCCGTCACAAAAAAATTCTTGCTCGCGCTAAAGGTTACTATGGTGCTCGTTCACGCGTTTACCGCGTAGCGTTCCAGGCGGTAATCAAAGCTGGTCAATATGCTTACCGTGACCGTCGTCAGAAGAAACGTCAATTCCGCGCTTTGTGGATTGCACGTATCAACGCTGGTGCTCGTCAAAATGGTTTGTCGTACAGCCGTATGATCGCTGGCTTGAAAAAAGCTCAAGTGATTATCGACCGTCGCGTACTTGCTGACATCGCTATGCATGACGCAGTTGCGTTTGCTGCTTTAGCTTCTAAAGCTAAAGATGCATTGGCTGCATAAGTCTTTATGACTTGAAAAAGACCGCTTTTAGCGGTCTTTTTTATGCTTAAATAAAAGTAGTCATTTTAAATATTATTTAAAAATCAGTATTGTAAATCCTATATTTTTTAGTCATTGTTAAATTGCATAATCAAAAATAAGGCTTAAAAATAATGATTCGACTTGCCACTCAACAGGATGTCCTGCCGATTGCTCAAGTGCACGTACAAAGCTGGCGTGAAAGCTATAAAAACATCATCAAACAAGAAATTTTAGATGCATTATGTGTAGAGCAAAGAGCCGCCTTGTGGCGTTCTGTTCTTGAAGGGGCGAATCGACGGGTATTTGTCTATGAAGAAAATGCTCAGGTGCTGGGCTTTGCTGCTTTCAATTTTCCGGTGGATGCACCAATTAGTGAATTGAGAGCACTTTATTTGCTTCAAAATATTCAAGGTCGCGGCATTGGACGTGATTTGGTTCAATTGGGTCTGGGTTTAAGTCGAGAAAAATCCTACCAGCATATGCAATGTAGCGTATTGAACCTGAATTCCAGTCGTTATTTTTATGAAAAGACCGGCGCCTATTTTGTCAGTGAAGGAGATGCCAGTGATCTGGGTGAGAATCTTAAAGATTTATATTATCAGTGGGACATTTAATTTTTGAAGACTCTGGGCAAGCTGGCTCAACGTAGAAAAATCTAAACCCTGGAAAAAGACGATGGGAAATAAATCAGCCCTTGCACTGTAGGGCTGATTTATCCTTTTATCTCAATATCTCCACCAGTCAATCAAAAGGGCATTTCCGGGCGATCAGCATAAATAACAGCTTTGGTCTCATTCCGACAATGCTGCAATTTTCAGACAGCTGCTTGACCTTAATTCCATCATAGGTTGGATAATCAAAACCTATCACAAAATCTTCAGCATTATTTCAAGCTGATGTCTGCTCCTGAGTATCAACGTCTCTATTGAATTCTGCCCGGGATGTAAGCTTTTCTGGCAAAATGTTAAAGGCCGAAATAGTAGCCAATCAGACAGATAATCACGGTAATCACAATTAAGGTCAGCACATTTGCAGACGAACTGGATTTTCCTGGGTCCTGAGGTTTTTCTGCTTTAGAAATTTTTGGTGAGCGGTCTTCGGTACTCATACCCACAAATGGATCAGGCGCAACTTTAGGTGTTAGCTGTGCCGTTTTATAGTGGTTGGCGACTTTGCTGATGAATTTAGCACTTAAATCATCAATTTTTTGCGAAAAATGTCGCAGGTTAAGTTGCTGCTCCGGGCTGAGTACTTCGCCATCTGCACGATAGGGATGCTGGATTTTCGTTTGAATAAAGTCATTTAAGGCATCTAGGCGGTACAAAGTCTGGTGAGCATAATCCGCTGAATAGTCAGTGGGAATTAAGGCCAAATGACTTTCGTTATCGGCCTGAATGGCAGGCATGGTGCCGTAATAGGGCAAATTGGTATACGCTGGTTCGGTAAAATCTTGGGCAAGGCTACTTTCAAACAGTTCATGATCGGTATAAGCCTGGATATCATCCCAGTTTGGGGCTTCCAGATCGACATCAATGCGCTTGGCCAGTTTAGGATTTAACTCATAACACCAGAAAGTTTCATGGCGTAAAGGGGACTGCTGTGATTTAGGAGCTTCGTAATCATTGTCTGCGCTGTACCATTCAGGCAGTTCCTTGCCGATGATCCAGGCTGTTTTGGTTTTGGCACCATGACTGACAATAAAATGCGCCAGTGGTAATAGCTCGACATTGGCATTCGGATTTTTTTCATCAATCAGTAAATCAGAGCGATGCAAGCTCAGTCGGCGTACGCCTTGTTTTTTCAGGCCTTCCAGCCAGATCTGAAAATGCTGAGCCAGCAGGTGTTGTGACATCAGATCCCGAAAGGCAAACTGATGCTGATTAAAAATGGCATGTTGAATCCAACGATTGAAACTCAGGCCCTGAGACAAATATTCATTGCCATAAGTGACCAGGGTCAGTTGCTGTTTCCAAATTTGATCGAGTGCCATAGTGATTTGATCTGATTGATATTGTGTTTATCTTATACTTTTTATATTTAATCATGCCAATCTAATTTTCCTTAAAACGCATCTTCATCAAAGTGTCTAAAAACTGTTAGAATGTGGGGTTTTTAAAATATTTTTTAACCTGTTGCTTTGAGAGTTACTATGTCACTGGAAGCCCTGACCACTGAAGCGCTCGCTGCGATTGCAGCAGCTCAAGACCTTGCTGCACTTGATCAAGTACGAGTGCAATTTACGGGGAAAAAAAGCCAGCTCGCGGAACAATCTAAGTCGCTTGGTAAAATGGATCCTGAAGAACGTAAAGTCTTCGGCGCACAAATCCATGCTGTACGTGAAACCATTACCGCTGCATTGACATCACGTCAGGCAGAACTGCATAAAGCTGCCTTAGAACAAAAACTGGCAAGCGAAACCATTGATATTACTTTACCAGGTCGTGGTCAGCAGGTGGGCAGTATCCATCCAGTGACCCAAGTGCAAGAGCGTATTTGCCAGTTCTTTACCAAGGCAGGTTTTACGGTTGCAACAGGTCCTGAAGTTGAAGATGACTATCACAACTTTGAAGCACTGAACATTCCAGGTCATCACCCAGCGCGTGCTATGCATGATACTTTCTATTTTGATGTGAACCATTTGCTGCGTACGCATACGTCTGGTGTGCAGATTCGTACCATGGAAACCCAGCAGCCACCAATCCAGATCGTGTGTCCAGGCCGTGTTTACCGTTGTGATTCGGATCAAACCCACTCGCCGATGTTCCATCAGATCGAAGGTTTATACGTGGCTGAAAATACCAGCTTCGCGGAACTGAAAGGTTTGCTGATTAACCTGCTGAACGAATTCTTCGAAAAAGATTTGAAAGTACGTTTCCGTCCATCTTATTTCCCGTTCACCGAGCCAAGTGCGGAAGTGGATATTATGGATGAACGGGGTCGCTGGCTGGAAGTACTGGGCTGCGGTATGGTGCATCCGAATGTGCTGCAAGCTGCAGGCATTGATCCTGAAAAATACAAAGGCTTTGCTTTTGGTCTGGGTGTTGAACGTTTTGCAATGCTGCGTTATGGCGTGAATGACTTACGTATGTTCTTCCAAAACGATGTGCGTTTCTTACGCCAGTTTGCTTAAAAACAAATTTATACCTCTCCCTAACCTCTCCTAAAAGGAGACGGGTGTCTAGATATGACATAGGGCTCTCCCTCTTTGGAAGAAAGTGGGAGTTAGAGGGGATTCTAGAGATTTGAATTACAGGTTTTATATCAATGAAAATTAGCGAAAATTGGCTACGCACATGGGTCAACCCAGCCATCGATAGCGAAAAACTTTCTGATCAATTGACCATGTTGGGTCTGGAAGTGGATGAGCTTGCACCTGCAGCAAAAGCATTTACTGGTGTAGTGGTTGGTGAAGTCCTGACAGTAGAACAGCATCCAGATGCTGACCGTTTACGTGTGACTACTGTCAATATCGGTTCAGGTGAGCCACTGCAAATTGTATGTGGTGCGCCAAACGTACGTGCCGGCATGAAAGCGCCAGTTGCGACCATTGGTGCAGTACTTCCAGGCGATTTCAAAATCAAGAAAGGCAAGCTACGTGGTATCGAGTCACAAGGTATGCTGTGCGGCGCTTCAGAAATCGATTTGGAAGATAAAATCGATGGTCTTTTAGAGCTGCCTGCAGATGCACCGGTTGGCGTCAATATCCGTGAATATCTGGATCTTGATGACAACGTGATTGACATCAGCATTACGCCGAACCGTGGGGACTGCTTCAGTATTCGCGGGATCGCACGTGAAATTGGGGTGATCAACCAATTGCCAGTGACTGCCCCTGAAATTAAAGAAGTAGCTGCGACTATTAGCGACGAAAAGAAAGTCGTTGTGTCGACTGAAGGCTGCCCACGCTACTTGGGTCGTGTGATCAAGAACGTAAATACCAAAGCGCCAACCCCTGAATGGATGGAGCGTGCATTGGCGCGTTCAGGTATCCGTCAGCACAGCATTCTGGTCGATATTACCAACTATGTGCTGATGGAGCTGGGTCAACCGCTACACGCATTTGATGGCGGTAAAGTGAAAGGTGCGGTACATGTACGTCAAGCGACGGAAGCTGAAAAGTTAGTTTTGCTCAATGAACAAGAAGTTGAACTTAACGAAAAAGTGATGGTGATTGCAGATGATGAAAAAGCATTGGCCATTGCCGGTATTATGGGCGGCTTGTCTTCAGCAGTCAGCGATGCAACCACTGAAATTTTCCTAGAATCTGCATTCTTCGCGCCACTGCATATTGCCGGTCGTGCACGTAGCTTTGGCTTGCATACCGATGCTTCTCAGCGTTATGAACGTGGTGTCGATTTTGAATTGCCATTGATCGCTATGCACCGCGCATCACAATTGATTGCGGAACTTGCCGGCGGTGAGTTCGGGCCAATTACGGTTGCAGAAAATGCAGCCCTATTGCCAACACGCGATGCAATTGAGTTGAATCAAGCCCAAGTGGATCAACTGCTAGGTTATAGTGTTGACTCAGCGTTCATTACTGATGCTTTAACCCGTTTAGGGTGTGAAGTCACAGTAAAAGCAGAAGGTGAGTGGTCTGTAGTGCCGCCATCACATCGTTATGATATGGTGATTTACCAAGACTTGATTGAAGAAGTGGCTCGTATTCATGGTTATGACAATATTCAAATCAGTTTGCCTGTGATTGATGTGAAGCTGGCCAAATATCAAGATCAATTCGAATTGGGCCAACTTCGTCAAACCGCGGTAACTTTGGGTTACCAAGAGGCAATCAGTTTTAGTTTTGCAGACCTAAAACTTGAAAAGCAACTTAATTCTCATGTGAAACCTTTAGCATTAGCGAATCCAATTTCAAGTGATTTAGCGGTAATGCGTTCAACCTTGCTCTCTAGCCTGATTCCTTGTGTTCAATACAATATCAATCGTCAGCAAAGTCGGGTACGTTTCTTCGAGCTAGGTCTGCGTTTTGACTATCAAGAAGCGAACAGTATTCATGATTTAAAACAGATTCCAACCTTTGCCCTGATTGCAACGGGTGCACGTACCCCTGAGTCTTGGCATGGCAAGGCACAGCCAATGGACTTCTTTGACTTTAAGGGCGATATAGAGGAAATTCTGGCTGCTGGTCGTGTCAAAGTGGAATATATACGTTCAGAGCGTAGCTGGTTGCATCCAGGACAATCCGCAGAGATTCTCGTGAATGGTCAATCAATTGGTTACTTGGGTCGTTTACATCCCTCACTTGAAGACGAGCTTGATCTGGCAACCACATGGGTAGCAGAATTGGATCAAGCGGCTGTTTTGCAAACTTATGTATCTAATTTTACAGAATTATCACGTTTTCCATCGGTTCGACGTGATATTGCTCTTTTAATTAATGATAAGATTAATGTTAGCGAAATTCAGGGACTTATCGAAAAAACAGGCGGAGAGCTTTTAGACTCAACTTGGTTGTTCGATGTGTACACTGGACAAGGAGTAGAAGAAGGGAAACGCTCACTGGCATTTGCACTTCTCTGGCAGCATCCAAGCCGTACACTGGAAGATGCTGAAATTAAATCAGGTATGGATAATATCCTTCAAGTGTTAGAAAACACTTACCAAGCGACATTGAGGGCTTCATGACAGCACTAACTAAAGCAGAAATGGCTGATCATTTAAGTGAGCTCACGAGTTTAAACCGTCGTGAAGCAAAACAAATGGTTGAGTTGTTCTTCGATGAGATTAGCCAGGCGCTAATCTCAGGCGAGCAAGTAAAACTTTCGGGTTTTGGTAATTTTGAGTTGCGTGACAAGCGTCAACGTCCAGGCCGTAACCCGAAAACGGGTGAAGAGATTCCGATTTCTGCACGCCGTGTAGTGACCTTCCGTGCGGGACAGAAGTTTCGTCAACGTGTGGGAAATGAGCAGATCAACTGATCTGCTTTTTTTAAATTCTGCTATTTTTTAAATTTCAGTATTTAAAATAAAAAAAGAGAGCCCAAGGCTCTCTTTTTTTATACTGAATAATCTAAAAGATTATTGAGCAGCAGCTTCAGAAGCAGCAGTAGCGTCAGCAGCAGCGTCAACAGCAACAGCAGCAGCAGCGTCAGCTTCAGCAACAGCAGCAGTTTCAGAAGCAGCAACTTCAGAAGTAGATTCTACAGCAGCAGCGTCAGCAGCAGCTTCAGCTTCAGATGCAGCTTCTACAGCTTCAGATGCAGCTTGGTTAGCGTCAGCAGCAGCGTCGTCAGCTTTTTTAGCACAACCAACGAAAGCTAAAGTAGTAGCAACTGCAGCAGCAATAGCGATTTTTTTGAATAACATGGCATCACTCTCTAAAAATTGAGATTAAAAAAAACCTAAGTTAGTCTGTTAAGTGCTTTTATTATTCCTAATTATGTTAGGTACTAACAATGCAGGAGCAGTCTAACTGGTCTGCAAATATGCTATCACTGCGCCTTTTTAAATGCTACTAGCAAGGCTTAAAAAAGTACTGAAATATGCTAAAAAGTAAGAAGTTTTTAACAGAAAATAACAATGGAATGAAACATTTAGATTGGAGAAAGGCTTGGTAAGTTTTTAAAAGTTATACAATTTTTAATCTGATTATTTTATTAATCAAAAACTTAAAAATAAGTTTACATAAATAGAGCTCGATTGTTTCATTGTGTAATTCATGTCAACTTAAAAAAGGCCACCGCTTAGGTGACCTTTCATTTGAAATTTTAATTTGAAGCTTTACGTTTCATCTGATCAAAGAAATCATCATTGGTTTTGGTTTCTTTCATACGGTCCAGCAAGAATTCCATTGCCGCCAATTCATCTTGCGTATGCAGCAGCTTACGCAGAATCCAGACCTTACGAAGATTATCTTCTGACATCAGGCGCTCTTCACGACGAGTACCAGATTTCTTGATGTTCATTGCAGGGAAGACGCGTTTTTCAGCAATACGGCGATCAAGGGTAATTTCCTGGTTACCTGTACCTTTGAATTCTTCGTAGATCACTTCATCCATTTTACTACCAGTTTCAATCAGGGCAGTAGAAATGATGGTTAGAGAGCCACCTTCTTCAATATTACGTGCCGCACCAAAGAAACGTTTGGGACGTTCTAGGGCATGTGCATCCACACCACCGGTTAATACCTTACCTGATGAAGGGATCACGGTATTATAGGCACGTGCCAGACGGGTAATTGAGTCAAGCAGAATCACCACATCTTTTTTATGCTCAACTAGACGTTTCGCTTTTTCAATGACCATTTCTGCAACCTGAACATGGCGCGCAGGTGATTCATCAAAGGTAGAAGCCACGACTTCACCGCGAACCGTACGTTCCATTTCGGTTACTTCTTCTGGACGTTCATCAATTAACAGAACGATCAGGATGACTTCAGGATTATTGCGAACGATCGATTGAGCAATGCTTTGCAGCAGCATGGTTTTACCGGCTTTCGGCGGAGCCACAATAATTGAACGTTGGCCTTTACCAATCGGTGCGACTAAGTCGATCACACGCGTGGTTAAATCTTCAGTGGTACCATTGCCTAATTCCATCACCAACTGTTCAGTCGGGAATAATGGCGTAAGGTTTTCAAACAGAATCTTGTTACGTGAGTTTTCAGGAGTGTCGTAGTTAATCTGGTTGACTTTAAGTAAGGCAAAATAACGTTCGCCTTCTTTTGGTGGACGAATGGTGCCGGTAATGGTGTCGCCAGTGCGTAGGTTAAAACGACGAATTTGAGAAGGGCTGACATAGATATCGTCAGGGCCTGCTAAATAAGAACCTGCGGCTGAGCGTAAAAAGCCAAAACCATCTGACAAAATTTCTAGAACGCCATCACCAAAAATCTCTTCGCCATTCATTGCATGACGTTTTAAGATGGCAAAAATAATGTCTTGCTTACGGTTACGGGCCATACCTTCAAGGCCCATAAACTCGGCAATCTTGATGAGTTCGCCAATCGGTTTTTTCTTGAGTTCGGTTAAATTCATAGGTGGTCAGATAGAATCAAAGTTCTGAGGTACAGGTTGGAAAGGGAGTAACATTCGGCCGCATACAAGCATTCAAACGAAAGCCATTGAATTTGAAAAAGAACAATTCAGAGATCTGTTTGAGTGTTTCAAAGAAAAATGTGAAAAACAATTTCTATTGCCGAGCGGCATCTTATGTAATGTGTCTTGTAAGAAATTGGCAGGATTTAGGATCCTTTATCTCTTGAGTAGCAAATATAAGAGAAAATGCTGACTTTGTCAATTTATAGCCGAAAAAAATACGCGAGCATAAGTCGCGTATTTTTTTACTAAAAAATGATCTGCTTAGATATTGTCATCAATAAATGCAGTCAGTTTAGATTTTGGTGCAGCACCGACTTGAGTCGCAACAACTTCACCATTTTTGAACATCAGCAAAGCCGGGATGTTACGAATGTTGAAATTTACAGCAGTTTGTTCGCAAGAAGTTACGTCAACTTTCACGATTTTAACCTTGCCTTGATATTCATCAGCAAGTACTTCTAGTACAGGTGCAATTGCTTTACATGGTGCACACCAACCTGCCCAGAAGTCGACCAGTACAGGAACGTCTGATTGAAGAACGTCTGCTTCGAAGTTTTCGTCAGTAGTGTTTACGATGTTGCCAGACATGGAATGTGCTCCAGATTAATATTTTAAAGATAACTAATTATTAGTATTACATAGCCATCTTTAACAATGTAGGGGAATCTGTAAATTTTCAATGCTTAATGTTATTTTGTCTAATGGATGATCACGATAGTGATGATCGTGTCTCACTATTATTCCCGATGCATAAAAAGAATAAGGCATAAAAATGTCGTTACAAATGGCTTTTAAATTGCATGCATGTGAATTACTCTAAGCACAATTCGTTAAAGGTTTATTTCTGGAATGTCTGACTTTTTGATTGATGAAGAATTACTTGCCGCCATCGATATGGGATCAAATAGCTTTCATTTGGCCATCGCTCGGGTGGATCATGGCGAAGTGAAGAAAGTGGCATCAATGTCAGAAAAAGTTCAGCTTGCCGCAGGACTAGACGAAAATAAAAATTTAACGGAAGCCGCACAGCAACGCGGTTTGGCCTGTCTGGCCCGTTTTGTCGGGCGTTTAGGTGCGGTTCAGCCGAACCGCTTGCGGATCGTGGCAACGAATGCTCTACGGCAAGCCAAAAATGGTCATGAGTTTATCCAGAAAGCCGCAGAAATTTTGCCGAAACCGATCGAAATTATTGCCGGTCGTGAAGAAGCCCGCCTGATTTATCTGGGGGTATCGCATACTATGGCCAACAGCGGCCGTCGTCTGGTGGTTGATATTGGCGGTGGTTCGACTGAGCTGATTATCGGTGAAGAATTCGAGCCTATTTATACTGAATCAGTACAGATGGGCTGCGTAGCCTTTACTAAGGCCTATTTTCAGGATGGGGAAATCAGTGCCAAAGCTTTTGACAAAGCAGTCACTGCGGCACGTAAAGAAATTTCCGGAATCGCCAACACCTATAAATCTGCCGGTTGGGATGCTGTCGTCGGATCGAGTGGTACAATTAAAGCCTGCCGCCAAATCTGCATTAATATGGGATGGAGCAATGATCGCGAACAGCTGACGCGAGAAGGCTTGGAAAAGCTTAAAGATAAGCTGCTCAAATATAAATATGTTTCGGATATGGAATTCGAAGGTCTGAAAGAGGATCGCCGTGCAGTTTTGCCGGCAGGAATTGCCATTTTATATGCGGTCTTTGATGTGTTGGATATTGAGTATCTGACTTATTCTGACGGGGCATTACGTGAAGGTGTCATGTATGACCTGTTAGGCCGTTTCAAACATGAAGATATCCGTGATCGTTCAGTCCATGCCCTGATTGGTCGTTATAATGCCGATGCCAAGCAGGCAGAACGTGTGGTACAAACGGCGCAAAAACTGTTTGATGATGCCGCAGCCGATCTTGGTCTGAATAGTGATGATAGTGACCTACTCCGTCGTGCCGCGTATCTCCATGAAATCGGTCTGGCGATTAGTCATAGTGGTTATCATCGTCATGGTGCCTATTTATTGCAGCATTCTGACATTGCCGGTTTTTCACAGGTTGATCAGAATCATTTGTCACATTTGGTCGCGCATCATCGGCGTAAATTGCGCACTGATGCCAAGCATGACGTGATGAAAGTGGGTGGAACTAAACTTTTACAGCTGTGTTTACTGCTTCGTCTGGCGGTTTTGGTCAATCACAGCCGTAGCGATGAGATGCTTCCTGCCATTGAACTCAAGGTCAAGAATGCGCAACAATGGCAGCTCAGTATTTCGGGTGATGCCAAACAATGGCCATTATTGATTGCTGAACTGCATGATGAACAGTTGCAGTTTAAAAATTGGGAGATTGAGCTCTCGGTTCTATCTGAACAATTTGTTAATTAATACCTTTATAGGGATGAAAACGGTTGACCTATGAAAAATAAAGCTACCCCATCAAAAGCATGGACGACAGTACAGATTGCTCGTCATCCGGAACGTCCACAATTTCTGGACTATGTTGGTGAAATATTCACTGAATTTGATGCTTTACATGGCGACCGTCTCTATGGTGATGATGGTGCAATGATCGGTGGCCTGGCACGTTTCGATGGACAGCCAGTGATAATCGTAGGTCAGCACCGTGGTCGTAGTACCCGTGAAAAATTACAGCATAATTTTGGCATGAGTAATCCGGAAGGTTACCGTAAAGCACAACGTCTGCTAGATATGGCAGAACGTTTTAATCTGCCTGTTTTCACCTTTATTGATACCATGGGTGCCTACCCGGGTGTAGGTGCAGAAGAACGTGGTCAGGCTGAAGCCATTGCAACCAGTCTGGCGCAACTGTCTAACCTGAAAGTACCTGTAATTGCGACTGTCCTGGGTGAAGGCGGTTCAGGTGGTGCACTCGGTATTGGCGTAGCTGACCGTGTGGTAATGCTCTCTCATAGTATCTATTCGGTAATTTCACCGGAAGGTTGTGCCTCCATTCTATGGAAGACTGCAGAAAAAGCGGAACAGGCCAGTGAAGCCTTAGCCTTGACTGCAGAAAAACTGCAGAAGATGGGTATTGTAGAATATGTGGTGGATGAGGGTGAAGGTGCTCATTTAAATCCGGATCAGGTCATGAACAGCTTGAAAGCGGTACTGAAAGAAGCCTTAAATGAACTGCAAGCTATGGAACCACAAGCACGATGCGAAGCACGTTACCAGCGTTTAATGAAGTTTGGCAGCGACAATTTAGGTCTGGCATCTTAAAGCAGCTGCAGGAATTTCCTGCAGGAACAAAATTTCTCATCGGATGCAGTGGCGGCGTAGATTCTATGCTGCTTCTGCATCTGATGTTTTTTTTGTGCCCGGGAAAAATTCGGGCAATCTATGTGGATCATCAGCTGCAAAGTATCAGCAGTGCATGGGGTACTTTTGTCCAGCAGCAGTGTCAGCAACTGGATATTCCCTGTATTCTCCAGCCTGTTCATGTCGCTCAAGGCAACTTGGAACAGCAAGCGCGTAATTCACGTTATCAGGCCTATCTACAACATTTACAGCAAGATGAAATTCTGGTGCTCGGACATCATCAGCAGGATCAGGCGGAAACCTTGATGCTGCGTCTATTATCGGGTGCCGGTATAGATGGTCTGGCTGCAATGAAACAGCTTGATATACGTGAAAATCTCACGATTTGGCGGCCACTGCTGGATGTTTCCCGTGAGCAGATTTGCCAATGGGCATCGGGTCTGAATGTTCAGAATATCGAAGACCCGACCAATCAGGACATACACTATGACCGGGCTTGGGCCCGTCAAACTCTTTGGCCGATGTTAAGTGAACGTTATCCTAAAATGCAGTCTGCTCTGGTACGTACCAGCGAGCTGATGCAGGATGCACAGCATATTCTGCAGGAAGTGCTGGAACAGGATTTACAATGCTGTGGCAATGCCGAAAGTCTGAATTTATCTGCATTTTTAAACCTATCTAAAGCCCGGCAGCGCCAACTACTATCTGTCTGGATGAAAGGAGAAGGGCAATATCGTCCTTCTCTAGAAATGGTTGAGCGAGTACAGAATGAAGTAATTGCGGCAAAACTGGATGCGCAGGCAGCTTTACATTGGCAAGGCTTTTATTATGTGCGTTATCAGCAGCAGTTGCATCGTTTAAAAGCTGAGGTCTATCGGGCGGATCAGCAACCGAAGCTAGCGGAACAGCAGATTATTTTACGTGAACAGGATCAGATCCAGCTGCCTTCAGGACAATTTAAGATTCAAACAGCTACTTTCGGATTATCTGCCGCCTTATTCGGTCAACGCTTATATTTGCGCACACGCAAAGGCGGGGAGAAAATTCATCTGCATGGCCGGATTGGACACTGGCCTCTGAAGAAAGCCATTCAGGAAGCGCAAATATTTCCATGGACTCGGCATACTATTCAAATATTAAGCACAGATAATGTTATGCTAGGCGTGTTTACACCTAAAGGATTTTGGTTAGCTCAATCTGCATATTGTGAAGCAGGGGGGTGGCTACCCATTTCGGTTTCTTCAACTTTAGAATTCAACGACGAGCATTAAACATGAGTGCAGCTTTAAATTGTAATATTGGCTTTATTGGTGGCGGTAATATGGCTCAAGCCTTGATTGGCGGGCTGATTTCACGGGGATTGCCACCAACACGTATTACAGTTTCTGATCCGGTCGAGAAAGTACGTTCACTGCTTGCAGAAAAAGAAGTGAATGTCACCGATGATAATCGTGCTGCCATCAAGAATGCGGATATTGTCGTGTTTGCAGTCAAACCACAGGTATTAGCTGAGGTATTGAAACCATTACAGGGTTTGCTGGACGGCAAGCTGGTTATTTCGATCGTTGCGGGTGCCGAGATTGCAACATTGTCTGCACTATTGGGGACTGACCGTATTGTCCGTGTCATGCCAAATACACCAGCACTCGTACAAACCGGTGCACATGGTCTATTTGCTAAAGATGAAGTAAAGGCAGAAGATCGTGAGCTGGCGAGTCAGGTTTTAGCTTCTACCGGCCTGACAATTTGGGTAGACTCTGAAGCTCAGATTGATGCGGTCACTGCAGTATCTGGTTCGGGACCTGCTTATTTTTTCTATATGATGGAAAGTATGATTCGTGCTGGCAAGAATTTAGGTCTGGATGAAAAAGTAGCCACAGCACTCACTTTGCAAACGGCTTTGGGGGCGGCACAAATGGCCATCACCAGTTCAAATACACCGGCTGAGCTACGTAAAAACGTCACCTCTCCAAATGGAACGACTCAGGCAGCACTAGAAGTGTTCGACCGTGCGCAAATTTCTCAGAATATTCAGGCAGCACTTGCTGCTGCGCAAAAACGCAGTCAGGAACTGGCTCAAGAGCTCAGTGAAAGCAGCAAATCTTCAGTTTAATTTTTAGGAAAGTTCAAGTATGGGTGCAAATTCTGCGCTAATTTTTGGCATTATCATTAACGTCGCGATTTTGCTCGTATTCTTCCGCTTTTTAATGCAATTGGCTGCGGTAAGTCCTTACAATCCCGTCGTTCTGTCTACCGTCAAAGCAACCAAAATTGTAGATGTATTCGGGCGTATTTTCCCGACGATGGGCAAAGGGCGGGTTAATACTGCGGCATTGGCACTTTTAGTGGTGCTGTATTTGCTGAAAATTTTCGGCATGATGTATCTGTCGGGTGGCATGCCGAATGGTCCTGTGCATTTGCTCATTCTGACTTTTGTCACCATGATGCAGGATTTGATCCGTTTCTGTCGTTACTTGATTTTCGCTACCATTATTTTAAGCTGGGTGGTGATGTTTACCCAATCCCGTTCACCTTATATTGAAGTAGTTCAGGAACTTGCCGAGCCATTGCTGGCACCTTTCCGCCGGATTATGCCGAATATGGGCATGATTGACCTGTCTCCAATCCTGGCGATTCTGGCCTTGATTGTGATTGAAATGATCATGAACCAGGTAGCAATTGTATTGTTAACGGGTTTTTAATCTGAATGAAAAGAAAAGGACGCTGAAGCGTCCTTTTTTATTTGCTCCTCCCTTTAGAAAAGGGAGGTTGGAAGGGATTTGTTAAACTTCCCCAACCGTGAATAAGTTTTAAGCGCAGTACAAGAAGAAGATGGGATATTAACCTCTCCCTAACCCCCTCCTGAGAGGAGAGTGGATACCTTTAATATATTGGTTTTCACACTCTCTCCCAGAGGGAGAAGGGCTGGGGTGAGGAAACCCTTTAATGCGCCTCATCCCAGTTTTTACCTTTACCGACTTCTACCACTAACGGTACAGAAATCTGTAGTACCGATTGCATCACTTCAGCCAGTTTAGGTGCCAGTTCATCGGCAATGTCTTCATCGACTTCAAACACCAGTTCATCGTGCACTTGTAGCAGCATTTTGGCCTGATCTTTTGGCAACATCTTGTCGACTTCAATCATCGCCATTTTAATGATATCTGCAGCCGAACCTTGTAGCGGGGCATTAATTGCGGCACGTTCTGCCGCTTTACGCACCATCATATTACGGGCATCGATATCTGGGGTATATAAACGGCGTCCGAGCAGGGTTTCAACAAAACCCTGTTCTAATGCGACCTGGCGGGTACGCTGCATATAGTCATAAATGCCCGGATAACGGTGGAAATACTGCTTGATATAATCCTGTGATTCCTGACGGGTAAAACCCAACTGTCGGATCAGACCAAACTCAGACATGCCATAAAGTAGGCCGAAGTTAACAGCCTTGGCCTGACGGCGCTGGTCATTGGTGACATCTTCCAAGGCAATGCCCAAAACTTCAGCCGCAGTACGGCGGTGTACATCCTGACCATGAATAAATGCATCTAGCAGGGCTTCATCCTGAGATAGATGTGCCATCAGACGCAATTCAATTTGTGAGTAATCGGCTGCCAGCAAAACACGGCCTTCCGGTGCCACAAACGCCTTGCGGATTTGACGGCCAATTTCGGCACGAATCGGAATATTCTGCAGGTTTGGATCAGTCGATGATAAACGGCCAGTTGCAGTCAGTGCCTGATGGTAACTGGTATGCACACGGTGGGTATCAGGATTGGCCTGTTTACATAAACCATCGGTATAGGTACTTTTCAGCTTGGACAAACCACGATATTCCAGAATCAGCTGGGCAATCGGATGTTCAATTTTTTCCAGTACACTTTCACTGGTGCTGTATTGTCCAGTAGTGGTTTTTTTACCACCTTTTAGGCCCAGCTTTTCAAATAACACTTCACCGACCTGTTTAGGTGAGCTGACATTAAAGCTTTCACCGGCAATTTCTATAATCTGGTTTTCCAGATTTTGCATGGTGTTGGAAAATTCGCCCCCAAGCTGATCCAGAAAAGCCAGATCCAGTTCGATGCCGTTTTCTTCCATTTGCGTCAGTACACGTGCAACTGGAACTTCAATATTGTGCAGAATATTGACCAGTTCAGGATGTGCCTGTAATTTGCTGCTTAAGACTTCATAAAGACGATAGGTGACATGTGCATCTTCTGCAGCATAATGCGCTGCAGTTTCAAGTGGAATCTGATTGAAGGTCTTCTGTTTGGCACCTTTACCGGCCACCTGTTCATAAGTCGTGGTCAGATGACTCAAATACAGACGGGCCACATCATCCATGCCATGACGGGTCGCGACAGAATTCAGGACATAGGAAGCCAACATGGTGTCGAAATACCAGCCTGCCAGATGAATGCCATGATTTTCTAGGACATGTGCATCATATTTCAGATGATGACCAATTTTTTTTACAGACTCATCTTCCAGAATTGGTTTGATCTGCGCCAGAATTACTTCACGATTCAGTTGCTCCGGTGCGCCTTCATAATCATGTGCCAAGGGAACATAATAAGCATCCTGCGCATCGAAGGCGACCGAGAAACCGACAATCTGTGCAATACGATAATCCAGACTGGTGGTTTCGGTATCAAAGGCAAAACGTTTTTCGGTACTTAAGCGCTCAAACAGTGTGTCCCAATCTTGTTGGCTTAATACCGTGTGATAGGTGGCTTGTCCTAACTGGTCATCACTGCTGGTCACAGACGCATGGTCTTCCAGAGGTTCTGGTGCTGTAACCGCTTTGGCGTTAATAGATTTTGCCGCCTGCTGGTAGTTTGAATTATTCGGGTTGTTCGGGTGATCTAAGGACTGCAGCTGGTTACGGAATTCCAGCTCGGTGTACAAATGACGTAAGGTCTCGACATTCGGCTCACCCAGTTTTAAATCGTCATAACCAAAGTTAAGATCCAGATCGATGACAATACTGGCCAGTTGATGGTCCAGTGCAATGCCATCGACATGTTCTTTAATATTTTGGCCGACTTTGCCTTTGATCTTGTCGACATTTTCTAAAATGCCGCCAATCGAGCCATATTCAGTGAGCAGTTTTGCTGCAGTTTTGGCACCTACACCTGGCACGCCCATGATGCCATCTGATGCATCACCCATCAGGGTCAGATAGTCAATAATCTGATTTGGCCAGACGCCAAACTTTTCAAACACGCCGTCGACATCCAGCGGTTTTTCTTTAAAGCTGTCTTCCAGGGTAACTTTTTCGGTCACCAGTTGCGCCATATCTTTATCGCCCGTAGAGATCAGCACCTGATGTCCCATCGCCTCGGCACGTTTGGCCAGTGTCCCGATAATGTCATCGGCTTCGGCACCTGGCAAGGTATGCAGGGGAATGCCCAAAGCGCGGATCAAGGCATGCAGATAAGGAATCTGTTCGGATAATTCCGTTGGCATGCTGGGACGGTCACCTTTATAAATCGGTGACAGCTCGTGCCGGAAGGTTGGCTCTGGGGTATCGAAAATTACCGCCATATGGGTCGGTTGGGTCCGGCGCATCAGTTTTTGAATAGCAGAAATCGCACCACGAATTGCATTGGTATGTAAACCGGTTGACGTGGTTAATGGTGGCAGTGCGTGAAAGGCACGAAATAAAAAGTAAGAGCCATCGACCAAGACAAATGGTGGCATGTAATCAATTCCTTATTCAAAATACAGCGCTATTGTACGTGATTTTTACCGCGCTCGCTGAGGCGAGTCTGAGTTTACAGCTTAGCGAATATCGGCCGAAGATGAAATAAGCAGCACAAGCTGTTGTATGATGGAACGATTCAGGAAAGAGAAATATAAGAATGGCTGCAGGACGGAATGAGTTGCGCATGATCTGGCTGATTACCCTGCTGATTGCCGGGATCAGCGCTTGGTATCTGGGTTATCAGATTGTGACTTATCTGTGTGGTTTGGGGTTTATCTTTAGCGTGATGCAATATGTCACTGCGGTAGAAGCACCGCTGAATCAATTGGCCGGACAGCAGCAGATGTCCTTGGAGCGTAACTCTAAAGTTCCTTTATATATTTCTTCAATTACTGCCATTGTTGGTGGACTGGCTGAACTGGATTGGCTGATGGGCATTGGAATTACGGCATGGGTATTCTTTTTGCTCAGGTGGCTGCAACGTCTGGAAGGGCGTTTGATACAGCTGCAATCACAATCCCATTCTGACGATCCCTTACAGCGATCACCAGATCGATCCGATTCTGTTCCATTGGTGAAAACTGAGCCTGCCCAAGAAGTAAACGACTCTCCTCATCTTTTAGATCAACTGCAGCGCTGGCTTTTTCAGGGGAATCCTGTTCTCAAAGTCGCAATCAGTATTTTGGTGATTGGGATTATTTTACTGCTGCGTTTTGCCACTGAGCACTGGCAACTCAGTCTGGCTGCAAAATTGGGCCTGGTTGCACTGGCAAGTGGCTGTGTAACAGGTCTGGGTTATCACCTGATGCAGAAAAATCGGAGTTTTGCTCTGGCACTGGAAGGACTGGGTTTGGGCAGTCTGTTCCTGACCTTATTTTTTGCCTATTACAATCTGGTGATTCCCACGTTACCGTTGGCGACTTTGCTATTCCTTATCATTCTGGTTATTACCCTGTATTTAAGTCTGAAACAGGAAAGCATCGAACTGGCCTTGATGGCTTTGCTGATTGCTTATCTGGCGCCGTTTACCTTGCCGACCCGCGATGCTTCTGCTGTTGAGCTGATCAGCTATTATCTTCTGATCAATATCGGGGTAGCAGTGCTGAGCAGTTTCCGGCCGTGGAAGATTCTCAATCAAATTGCCTTTTTAGTGACTGTGGTCGTTGGCGGGATATATAGCCTGATTCATGGTTATACATATGAGCGTTATGCCATGACTGCGCTGATTCTGGCACATACTGCACTGTTTATCTGGCTAGGTTACCGCTTTAGCCAGTTGCTGGCACGACAGGATCTCTCACGTTTTCAGTTAAAACCGGTATTGGACTTAGCGCTGATTTTTGCTGCTCCTATTACTGCTTATATTTTTCTGTATCTGATTCATTTTAATCAGCCCAATCAAAAACTCTGGCAAGCTGGATTAAGCCTGTTCTTTGCACTGGTCTTTGCCGCTTGCTGGACACTGTTGCGCCGTAAAAAAACTATCCAGCTCATTTCGCAGAGCTATCTGAGCCTGATGCTGATTTTCCTGGCCTTGGTGCCACCGATCTTATTGACAGAACAATGGAGTGTGATTGGCTGGGCAGTTGAAGGTGTGCTGATTTATTTATGGGCCTTGGAAAAAAATGTCCGGGTAGCACACTATCTGAGCATGGGCTTATTACTGATGGCCGGATTCAGCAGTCTGTATTATCTGGTCGAGATTAATCCAACACCGCGAATCATTTTCTGGATTTTGAGTCTGTGCTATGTGGCAGTCGTGGTCATCAGCCAGCTTAAAAAGCAATACCAGCAGCAGATGGATAGTCTGAGTGTCAGTTTTTTAAGCAGCGTGAGTGTCGCGGCCAGTCTGATGCTATTTGCCTTGCTAGAAGATGAATTCCCGAGTCAGCATGCCTATGTGCTGAGTTTATTTATCATCACACTGGGTTATGTACTGTTCAATGAAATGATCCTGCGCAAAAATCAGGAATGGTCCTGGTTACTGCCGAAGTGGAGCGGCATCTCGCCCTTGCTGGTCATTGCGGCAATTCTGACCTTGGATCGTAGTCAAAATGCAGTTATTGTCTGGAATAGTGATCTTGAACGTGGGGTTTCTGCACTTTCAGCGATATTATTGGCCATTCTGTG
This sequence comes from Acinetobacter sp. SFD, assembly GCF_001647575.1. Lineage (NCBI taxonomy): Bacteria > Pseudomonadati > Pseudomonadota > Gammaproteobacteria > Moraxellales > Moraxellaceae > Acinetobacter > Acinetobacter sp. SFD. The sequence continues at coordinate 288,264 of NZ_LSZJ01000001.1, read as the reverse complement.
GCTTAGACCGCTGGCTGGCTTGCAGCTCTCCAAGGAATGGATGAGCTTTGGCGTTTTTAGCAGTCTGGCTCTGGCAAGTTTATGTCTGATCCCGAACATGCCTTATCTGAGCATGGTGATTTTACCTTTATTATTCTGCCTGTGGTGCTATCGGCAGGATGTGCAGTCAGGCTGGCAGCAGCTTTGGCAAACCAAGAGCTGTTTATTGCTGATGGCGACTTGGCTGGTTTGTTCACAGTTATTTAGTCAGCAAGCCTTTCAGTATTACTGGCTGCCGATTCTGAATCCTTTTGATCTGATCAGTATCGCCATGTTTGCCAGTTTTATCTGGATGCTGTTACAGCAAATCAAGGCGGGACGTGATAAAGGCATGATGGCAGTTTTAATGGTACTAAGCCTGTTATGGCTTTCCAGTTATATAGTTTTAAGAGCTTTACATGTGTATCTGCAGACACCGTTTAATGAGCTGGCATTATGGAACAATGCAACAGTTCAGCTGAGTCTGACCATACTCTGGGTATTGCTGGCTTGGATTACCATGTGGACAGCAACACTCAAAAAACTGAAACCGATGTGGATTTTAGGCGGCAGTATTCTGGTGATTGTGACCTTGAAGCTCGTGCTATTTGACCTGTCACATATTGGCACCCTGACCCGGGTGATTTCCTTCTTGCTGGCGGGCGGGGTGATGCTGCTGATTGCGTATATTGCGCCGATGCCGGAGAAGGAGTATTGAATTCTCTCCCTAACCCTCTCCTTTAAAAAAGGAGAGGGAATCTAAGGATTATTTCAGACCAGGCTCTCTTTTGAGGGCCTTGTCATTGGCGTATTGATCAATTTCTTCATTTTCCAAAGGACGGGAAAGTGGAGGATCGACAAAGCCCATTTTTGGCACCGGAATTTCAATCTGGTTATCGACAAAGCCGTTACGAATCCGCTCCTGCATTTCATCACGTACTTTCAGATAGTTTTCCTGTTGGCACCACACCGCAAACAGCAGTTCAATCGAAGATTCACGGAACGCAGTAACGGTGACTGCCGGTTTCGGGTCGGCCAGAACCAGTGGATACTTGTTGGCAACATCCAGCAGAACTTCGCGCACCTTGATAATATCTTCATGAAAATTGATCGCCAGAGTAATTGGAATACGCCGTATCGGAAATTTTGACAGGTTCTGCACTGGTGCCCGAATCAGCTGTTCATTTGGCAACCGTACATAAATATTATCTTGGGTCAAAAGTTTAACCGAGAGCAGGTCAATCGAAATCACTTCACCTTCAATGGTATGCCCACGAATCAAGGTAATCTGGATAGTATCACCAACTTCAAAAGAACCTTCACCAATCAGGAACAGACCACTGATCAGGTTGGATGCCGAGGTTTGTGAAGCGAAACCCAGTGCGACCGTTAGAATTCCGGCAGCGCCAAGGAAGACACTGAGTTTAAAGCCAGCCTCTTTCAGGCTGGCCATCACAAATAGCAGGAAGATAAAATAGAAAATCCCGCGGCGCCAGACCAGTTTCTGATGGGCATTAAAACGTACCCCGATGGTCCGGATAAAGGTATTGGAAATAAAGCGTGCGATCAGGAAACCAATAAAGCACAACACCACCGCTACCAGAACTTCAGTCAGGCGGTCGGTATTGATACTGGTAAACACTCCCTTCAGGCTGTTGGTGACTTCGGTCGGAATATTTGAACTTGGCATCAGACGCCCTTAGAAAAATGAATCAAACATATTAAATAACGCACCTGCCGGATCGCGCGGTGGATGCAGATAGGCCACTTCACCAGCATTCGGCGGCGTGCGGTTTTCCACCCGAATCCGCGGTGGACGGTCCGAACTTTCATGCAAGACCCGGATTTGTGAGGTCCATAAGCGGCCGGTACTTTCACTATAAAATAAAGGTAGAGCCGGTACAGGAACATTCATCCGGTCAAAGCGCAATTGCTGGTTGCTGGTATTGTGAAATTCAATCGGTGTGACTGCACGAAAGGCCCGTGGATGTAACTGTTTCAGTTCAGTTCTGCCATCGACTGCAGTGGCATAGCAGATTTCCCCCGAACGGTGATTCGGTCCAAACCAGGTGTCTTTTGGCAAGATTACCGGTAAATCGAAAATGGGTGCACGCTGACCTTCGACAAAACCTGCAATCCATAAGGGAGTGCTGATGTAAAGCGTACCGCGTTGTCCGGCAGGAATATAAATCGGATCGACTGGCTTGATCACTACAGAGCGGTCTGCAAGACGTGGCATGAGTTGCAGTTTATTTTGTGTGGATTTGAACATATAGCGTTCAATTTTCACGGGCGGTGGAAAGGCAAAATTTGGATCATCAATCTGATGCCATTGCTGCTCATAATCGTATTGTACGGAAGGACGATAATATTCCAGTCGCCACTCCTGAATGCCTCGGGTCAGACGAAACAGCAAGGAGCCAAACTGCCAGGCTTTGGATTGATTTATTTCAAAATTCTGTTCTCCCCACCAGCGTATTTTCGCTATATTCGGGATTAATTCATCTTTATCTTGCGGCAATCTTGGCACCCTTTCTTGCTAAATCTTTGAAAACATACTTCACGCTGTCATATGCTTAGAGTACACTCAATTTAAATTTTTTCATCATTATTATAATTCGCGATGCAAGTACTTAAACAATTACAAATCCCATATGGCTTCGCCAAGCGCCATGGAGTGCTTTTGCGTTATGAGGGAGATCAGGCCTTTATTCTGCGTCGTGACAATACCTCCATGCTTGCGTTGCAGGAAGCTCGCCGTCTGCTCGGCTATCCGGCCCATTTTCAGCTGTGTAGCGAACAGGAATTTAACCAGTTGCTCAGTTCCAGTTTTGCCGGCGATAGCGGGGAATCACAACAGGTGGCTGCCGGCCTAGAAGATCATCCGGATTTACTCAGTCTGGCCGATTCCGTACCTGAAGCTGAAGACCTGATGGATCAGGAAGATGATGCGCCGATTGTGCGTCTGATCAATGCGCTATTATCCGAAGCAATTCGTGTCGGGGCTTCTGATATTCATATTGAATCTTTTGAGAAAAAACTGTCGGTGCGTTTACGGGTCGATGGCCAGTTACGCGAAATTGTCCAGCCACGTCGTGAACTGGCACCACTCCTGGTTTCACGGATTAAAGTCATGGCCAAACTGGATATTGCCGAAAAACGTATTCCGCAAGATGGCCGTATTTCCTTACGTCTGGCGGGGCGTGAAGTCGATGTGCGTGTATCCACTTTGCCTTCTTCTTATGGTGAACGGGTGGTGATGCGTCTGCTGGACAAGCAGGCTGGCCGTTTAAACATGACCCATTTGGGCCTAATGAATAAGGACTATGATCGACTCAAGACCCTAGTGCATCGTCCACATGGAATTATTCTGGTGACCGGCCCGACGGGTTCGGGTAAAACCACCACCTTATATGCGGCACTTTCTGACCTGAATGATGGTTCCAAAAATATTCTTACGGCTGAAGATCCGATTGAATACCAGTTAGAAGGCATTGGACAAACGCAGGTCAATACCAAAGTGGATATGACTTTTGCCCGTGCGTTAAAAGCAATGCTGCGTCAGGACCCCGATGTGGTGATGGTCGGCGAGATTCGTGATCTGGAAACCGCAGAAATTGCGGTACAGGCTTCATTAACGGGGCATCTGGTGTTATCCACCTTGCATACCAATACTGCCATTGGTGCAGTGACCCGTCTTAAAGATATGGGAATTGAACCATTTCTGCTTTCAAGTTCCCTGATTGGCGTGATTGCACAGCGTCTGGTCAGAACCCTATGCCCACATTGCGCAACCTGGCGTGAAGCAGATGCTTTTGAGAAGAATCTGTTTGAACATATTGAACATCCCCAGGATTTAAAACTCCCTCAACCGCAAGGCTGTGAGCGCTGTGGCAATATGGGCTTTAGCGGGCGTACCGCAATTTATGAAATTGTGTCCGTCGATGATCATATGCGTCGTTTAATTCACGGCAATGCGGCTGAATATGAAATAGAAAGCTATGCCCGACAGTCATCAGGCTCCATTCGTGATGATGGTTTACGCAAAGTATTGGCAGGTAAAACTACGATTGAAGAAGTATTGCGAGTGACCAACGAAGCGGCAGATTAATCTTTTAATCTATTACTTTCATTATAAGGATCGTCAGGACTTTTGGAAATTTACCAAAGGCTGGCGATTTTTTTCATGAGCTGGGCACGAAGTGGTGCAGTCGGATTGCCCGGATTGCGCAGAGTTTCATTTTCATAAAATGTCTGCCAAGTCTGAATCATTTCTAAAGTCAGTCCCTCCTGTTTCATTGTTTCAACATCTGCCTGAGTGATATTGAAAAAACGGGCTTGCGCACCATCGGGACCTGTTCCCCAGCCGATAATTCCTTGACCAAATTCGGGTAAGTTCATGTTGTTTGGGGTAGGTGGAATGGGCAAGCGTTCAATCTCTGTATTGATCAGAGAATTTACCTGTGGGCGGATTTTTTCTGAGAGATGAAGATCTGCAAAAGAGGCGGTAGCAACGGTCAGTAAGAAAGAACTTAAAAGAACAGGTTTGAACATCAATATAAATCAGATAAATGAAAATAAGAATCATTATATATAATTTCTTAAGTTTTTGCTGTTGTTTTGAAAAGGAAGTTGGATGTTCAGGGAAAGTGAAGCAACTAAAAGTTGAAATTTATAATTGAAGCTTGGCTATCCTGAAACTCTTTTTCAGGATAGCAGTTAAGCAAAAGAGTTTAGGTAATGACGTTTAAGTTCACATCAATATTATTACGGGTCGCATTTGAGTATGGGCAGACGATATGAGCCGCGTCTACCAGTTTTTGCGCTTCTTCCTGATCCATGCCTTCAAGATGAATATTTAAGGTCACTTCAATACCAAACCCGGTAGGAATCGGTCCAATACCGACATCACCTTCAATAAAAGCATCTTTAGTCATATTGAGCTTGTCGCGATTGGCCACAAACTTCATGGCACCCAAAAAGCAGGCTGAGTAACCTGCAGCAAACAGTTGTTCTGGGTTAGTTCCACCGCCTGGGCCGCCCATTTCTTTGGGCACCGCCAATTGTACATCCAGAATCTGATCGTCAGAGGTCGCATGGCCATCGCGACCGCCGGTGGCTTTGGCATGTGCGGTATATACTGCTTTTTCTAATGACATGAGATAAATTCCTGCTTATTTTTTATGGAGCTTTCATGCTCAGCTATTTTGCTCGAAGAATAAGCAGGGATTTTGTTATTTTATGCAAATATAAAAAAGTTTTTAAGAGAGCTGGAGCAATTTACGATGTTGCATTAAAGGCATGGATTCACGCACTTTTTGTTGTTCGTTTAAATCAAAGTCTACCGTAATCAGACCTGCACCCTCTGCATGGATCATCTGCAGAAGCTGACCGCGACTGTTGGTGGCAGCTGCATGACCCCAAGTCTGACGTTTTTCACCATGCCAGCCTTGCTGGGCTGCACCAAGCACCGAGCATTGGGTATCCATAGCACGTGTTTGCAGCAGAAGCTGCCAGTGCATTTCACCGGTGGTATAGGTAAATGCAGAAGGTGCAGTTAAAAGATTTGCACCTTTGGCCCGCAGGTTTAAAGCCAGTTCCGGAAAGCGCAGGTCATAGCAGACCATTAAACCGATATTGCCAAAAGGGGTCTTTGCTACTACCACATCTGTACCAGGCTCAAAGAACTTGGATTCCTGATAACCACCAACTGCATCACCAACTTGTACATCAAACAGGTGAATTTTGTCATAACGCGCTTCAGTGCGTTCTGGACTGATACAAAGGCTGACAGTACGTACCCGACCGTCTTCAATGACTGAGCCGTCTGGGCGATAGGGACAGGGTAAGGTCCCAGCCACAATCCAGATTTCATATTGATGGGCAAGCTGTTCAAGACGTTGCTGAATGGCTTCAAACTGGGCAGCAGTTTCGCGCTGTTTTCCTGCGGCAAAACAGACAAAATTTTCAGGGAACACAATAAGTTCAGCGCCATTGGCCTTACTTTGTTGAATTAAAGATTCAATCTCCATGAAATTGGCATTAATTTCATTTTGAGAATTCATTTGTACAACAGAAAGTAAAGTCATAGTGTCCTCTTGGAAGATGGTTATACCTTTTGTTCGGAAACTTTATCCAAACTATCTTGCTCTTTCTGTAACTGTTTGACTAAAGGTTCAAACATGTTTTTGTTGCTTTGATTCAGCTTCATCAAGGTTTTATGCGCATCCAGAACAGTATTCAACATATTCTGATGGGTAATATGTTCTTCCATCAGGGCGCGTGTGCATACATTGGGATCGCCACAATAATTCAGGATTACAAACACTTGGCTCAGTCCCATACTGTTGGCCAGAGTGGTAATGTCAGAATTGGTAGAAAGCATAACAGCTTGAATATTATGTACTTGTTTGAGCTTTAGGCCTAGCTTTGCCAGAACACCCAGTACAGTACTGTCAATAAAAGTGGTTTCGGTTAAATCAACGATAGCGCCAACTACGTTGTCTTGCTGTTCAATTCTGTTCAGTAATTTGTCTAGACTAATACAAGACTGGGCACGCACTTCGCCGATAAGCTTAAAAATATGCGTTCCATTCAGACTTGCATATTCAACATGACCTGTTGACATATAAATGCCATTTGCAGAGAAGGATATTAAATTATCCCATAGGGTCCATGGATACTCAAGTGGCTGAAAGTAGTAATCAAATTAAGTGCTTATAAAGTCTGTAAATATAGTATTAATTCACTCTTATAAAACTTAAAAAGGCGATATCATCGGCCACATGTTCTGGTACCTGAAAAGACTGATGCTGTAAATGGTGTAATAATTGCGAGAATTGTTCATTTAATCCGCCATCAAAAGGCTCCAGTGCACCATCTGAACAAATAATAAAACGGGAATTTCGGCTTAATACCCATTCATTTTCCTCAACCTCAAGCTCTTCAGTCAGACCTAAAGGGAAGCTGCTCGTAGCAAAAATTTTAGGTTCTTGATTGGGTTCAAATATAATGGGTGGCGGATAATGTCCGGCACTGGACCATTTCAATACGTGGGTTTCCAGATTGAGAATTCCAGCAATCATGGTGATGTGTTTTTCAATATTCTCCTGCATCAGCATTCCGTTAAGCTTCTTGATCAGCTCGCGCGGGGTTTTGGAGCGTCCATGAAAAGCAGCCATCCAGGAGGTCAGCAAACTGCTCGTCACTCCATGTCCCGACACATCGGCTAAATAGAAAATGACTTCTTTATCGCTAATTTTCCAATAATCATACCAATCTCCTGAAAGATAGGCAGAAGGCTGAAAATAGGTTTCGACCTTATAATTGTTTAGTTCAATCGCATTCGGTAACAATCTTTTTTGTAATTCTGCTGCAGAGGGAAGATCCCGGCTATCCTGGTTACGCTTGTATTGTGCGTCAATTTTTTGCAGCGCCAGATCTGGATTATCAGGAAGTTTATTCCAGATCCAGCCGGCTAAAGCTCCTTGTTCCCAAGCTTGAGCCAAAGCGGTACCTTCATTCTCTAAGGCCAGTACAATCGTAGGCAAATTCCATTTGTATTGCAGATAGTCATGCACATCTGCAATCGCGATAATCGTAGAGTCATAAAGTTCATGATCATCCAGATAGATCATCTGAACATGCGGAAGCGTATCAAGTACTTGATCTAAATAAGGAATATCACGAGTCGGTTGAATGAAGTACATAAAAAAGTGATTCAATCCCGGGATTGGTTATAAGAGCTACTATAACAAGCAAAAGATGGCTAGCGAAGAGATTTCACTAGCAATCATACATGAAACATAAACTTAAGGAGCGTCGGGGGAAGATTCAATAGTGTCCTCACTAAAAGGTACATCATCCGAATTTTCGTCTTCAAAATCATCTTCCAGGAATAGAGTATCCTGTTCTGTGCCTTTCTTTTCTGCAATCGTATAGTTGGTGCGTTGCAAATAAATATCGCGAATCTGTGCATAACGATCACCCGTCAGTACCCCTTCAACATCCAGTAGTTCCGACCGAGTATCAACCACACGCCAAAACTGGTCACTCCAGTAAAGACCGTCGTTATCTTCGAGAATATATTTTTGTGGGCGGGCCTGGCTATCTACAACGCTACCAATTACTCCACGAACAGAACTTGGACCTAAAAATGGCAGCATGATATATGGGCCGGAAGGCACCCCATAATAACCTAAAGTAATTCCAAACTTTTCATCTTCATGACTTAAGCCCAGACGACGTGCCGGGTCTGCCAGCCCTAAAGTAGTTAAGGTATTAATCGTGAAACGGCCCAAAGACTTGGCGGCACGAGCAGGACGACCCTGAATCAACTGGTTGACCACATTCCAGGGTTCACCTAGGTTACTGCGGAACTGGTTATAACTGCCGCGAACATCTTGAGGAACCTTTTCCACATATTGTACGGCTACAGGACGTAACACAGTGCGGTCAATTACATCATTAAACTGATAGATCTTTCGGTTTAATGGCTGAAAAGGATCTTTAACCTCTTCGGCCTGTGCTGCTCTAGCATCGACTTTCAATTGTGTCTGTAATTGTTGGGCTTTATTCGAGATTTTCGTTCTAAGCGGTGTTTTTGCAGGCTCGTCGTTTAGATTTTCCACATCGGTAGTCGTCTCAGCAAAAACCTGTGGGGTTATGGCTAAAGAAAATAAACATATAGAGAAGTAAATAGAACGATGCATAAAGTAACCTGAGGCCTTTTCTGGGTAAGTAGCACTACTTATTAGGATGAAAATAATAAACGTTATATTCACGAATAGACATCATTTAAGCAAATTTGTATAAAAAATGAATGAAAACACACGAAAAGATTAAAAAATATACATACAAGATGATTTTTTCAAAAATAGGGTTGCAAGCCTCCTGAAATGCTGTAGAATGCACATCCATCGGCGGTGATGAAGATTAAAACTTCTGATAAAACAGTGACTTAGTTAAGATTGACTAAGTTGGGTTTTAGAAAGAAAGTTTAAAAATAGTGTTCATGACTGGTTGACTTTCTAGAGATAGAGAGTAATATAGCCGACCTAGCTTGCTGGTGACGAATCAGCAAGAAGATCATTAAGAGATTATGAAGAACAACTTGTGTGGATTTTTACTGGTTGATTGATCGAAATTATTTTCATTGATTGATGGTAGAAATTACTCGAAGTTTATTTGAGAAATATTTGTCAGAAAATTGATGAGCCAAGATTGGCACCCTTTAAGGTGCTACATAGTATTAAACTGAAGAGTTTGATCATGGCTCAGATTGAACGCTGGCGGCAGGCTTAACACATGCAAGTCGAGCGGGGAAATGTAGCTTGCTACATTACCTAGCGGCGGACGGGTGAGTAATGCTTAGGAATCTGCCTATTAGTGGGGGACAACATCTCGAAAGGGATGCTAATACCGCATACGTCCTACGGGAGAAAGCAGGGGACCTTCGGGCCTTGCGCTAATAGATGAGCCTAAGTCGGATTAGCTAGTTGGTGGGGTAAAGGCCTACCAAGGCGACGATCTGTAGCGGGTCTGAGAGGATGATCCGCCACACTGGGACTGAGACACGGCCCAGACTCCTACGGGAGGCAGCAGTGGGGAATATTGGACAATGGGGGGAACCCTGATCCAGCCATGCCGCGTGTGTGAAGAAGGCCTTTTGGTTGTAAAGCACTTTAAGCGAGGAGGAGGCTACCGAGATTAATACTCTTGGATAGTGGACGTTACTCGCAGAATAAGCACCGGCTAACTCTGTGCCAGCAGCCGCGGTAATACAGAGGGTGCAAGCGTTAATCGGATTTACTGGGCGTAAAGCGCGCGTAGGTGGCCAATTAAGTCAAATGTGAAATCCCCGAGCTTAACTTGGGAATTGCATTCGATACTGGTTGGCTAGAGTATGGGAGAGGATGGTAGAATTCCAGGTGTAGCGGTGAAATGCGTAGAGATCTGGAGGAATACCGATGGCGAAGGCAGCCATCTGGCCTAATACTGACACTGAGGTGCGAAAGCATGGGGAGCAAACAGGATTAGATACCCTGGTAGTCCATGCCGTAAACGATGTCTACTAGCCGTTGGGGCCTTTGAGGCTTTAGTGGCGCAGCTAACGCGATAAGTAGACCGCCTGGGGAGTACGGTCGCAAGACTAAAACTCAAATGAATTGACGGGGGCCCGCACAAGCGGTGGAGCATGTGGTTTAATTCGATGCAACGCGAAGAACCTTACCTGGTCTTGACATAGTAAGAACTTTCCAGAGATGGATTGGTGCCTTCGGGAACTTACATACAGGTGCTGCATGGCTGTCGTCAGCTCGTGTCGTGAGATGTTGGGTTAAGTCCCGCAACGAGCGCAACCCTTTTCCTTATTTGCCAGCGGGTTAAGCCGGGAACTTTAAGGATACTGCCAGTGACAAACTGGAGGAAGGCGGGGACGACGTCAAGTCATCATGGCCCTTACGACCAGGGCTACACACGTGCTACAATGGTCGGTACAAAGGGTTGCTACCTCGCGAGAGGATGCTAATCTCAAAAAGCCGATCGTAGTCCGGATTGGAGTCTGCAACTCGACTCCATGAAGTCGGAATCGCTAGTAATCGCGGATCAGAATGCCGCGGTGAATACGTTCCCGGGCCTTGTACACACCGCCCGTCACACCATGGGAGTTTGTTGCACCAGAAGTAGGTAGTCTAACCGCAAGGAGGACGCTTACCACGGTGTGGCCGATGACTGGGGTGAAGTCGTAACAAGGTAGCCGTAGGGGAACCTGCGGCTGGATCACCTCCTTAACGAAAGATTGACGATTGGTAAGAATCCACAACAAGTTGTTCTTCATACGATGTATCTGAGGGTCTGTAGCTCAGTTGGTTAGAGCACACGCTTGATAAGCGTGGGGTCACAAGTTCAAGTCTTGTCAGACCCACCA
>NZ_LSZJ01000001.1:192475-277087 GCF_001647575.1 Acinetobacter sp. SFD | reverse complement strand
GATACATTGACTTATTGATAAGCTGGGGACTTAGCTTAGTTGGTAGAGCGCCTGCTTTGCACGCAGGAGGTCAGGAGTTCGACTCTCCTAGTCTCCACCAGATTTCAAGATCATAAAAGCACTGCTTTTACTTGAAATTTAAGCAAGAAGCTACGCTTCGCGCAGTATGTAATCATACAGTGATGAAGTTGTTTAGTTCCTAAGCGATCAGGTGATTAGATCCTAGAGATTAGCAAGTACAAGCGTTATGATACGCGCACTTGATAATCTCTGTGATTTATCACAGTTTCCTGACCTGACGAAGGCTGGAAAAATCATTAACAGAATATATTTGAGTTGAAATAATTTGTTCATACTCGTTGAAATCAAAATTAAGAACTTGTTCTTAATTGAGAGATTGATGAGTTACTAGCGAAATTAACTGAATCAAGCGTTTTGGTATATGAATCTAATTGAAGCTGTACTGTAGTTAAATCTACGAAACGCCAACTGTATGAGTAAGTCGCAAGACGAACTCTGTTGCTTATCCTACTTGTAAGGATAAACGACTGTTTGGGGTTGTATAGTCAAGTAATTAAGTGCATGTGGTGGATGCCTTGGCAGTCAGAGGCGATGAAAGACGTGATAGCCTGCGAAAAGCTCCGGGGAGGCGGCAAATATCCTGTGATCCGGAGATGTCTGAATGGGGAAACCCACTTACCATAAGGTAGGTATTGCATGATGAATACATAGTCATGCAAGGCGAACGAGGGGAAGTGAAACATCTCAGTACCCTTAGGAAAAGAAATCAATTGAGATTCCCTCAGTAGCGGCGAGCGAAAGGGGAAGAGCCCATTAAGTTATCTAAGTTCTAGTGGAATGCTCTGGGAAGTGCAACCATAGTGGGTGATAGTCCTGTACACGAAAGGGCTTAGATAATGATGTCGAGTAGGGCGAGGCACGTGAAACCTTGTCTGAATATGGGGGGACCATCCTCCAAGGCTAAATACTCCTGACTGACCGATAGTGAACCAGTACCGTGAGGGAAAGGCGAAAAGAACCCCTGTGAGGGGAGTGAAATAGATCCTGAAACCGCATGCATACAAGCAGTGGGAGCCGACTTGTTCGGTGACTGCGTACCTTTTGTATAATGGGTCAGCGACTTATATTCAGTAGCGAGGTTAACCGAATAGGGGAGCCGTAGGGAAACCGAGTCTTAATAGGGCGCATTAGTTGCTGGGTATAGACCCGAAACCAGGTGATCTATCCATGAGCAGGTTGAAGGTTGGGTAACACTAACTGGAGGACCGAACCCACTGTCGTTGAAAAGCCAGGGGATGACTTGTGGATAGGGGTGAAAGGCTAATCAAACTTGGTGATAGCTGGTTCTCCCCGAAAGCTATTTAGGTAGCGCCTCGGACGAATACCATTGGGGGTAGAGCACTGTTTCGGCTAGGGGGTCATCCCGACTTACCAAACCGATGCAAACTCCGAATACCAATGAGTACTATCCGGGAGACAGACTGCGGGTGCTAACGTCCGTAGTCAAGAGGAAAACAATCCAGACCGCCAGCTAAGGCCCCAAAATCATAGTTAAGTGGGAAACGATGTGGGAAGGCATAGACAGCTAGGAGGTTGGCTTAGAAGCAGCCACCCTTTAAAGAAAGCGTAATAGCTCACTAGTCGAGTCGGCCTGCGCGGAAGATGTAACGGGGCTAAAACTATGTGCCGAAGCTGCGGATTTGCAATTTATTGCAAGTGGTAGGGGAGCGTTCTGTAAGCCGATGAAGGTGGATTGAGAAGTCTGCTGGAGGTATCAGAAGTGCGAATGCTGACGTGAGTAACGACAATGCGAGTGAAAAACTCGCACGCTGAAAGACCAAGGGTTCCAGTCCAACGTTAATCGGGGCTGGGTGAGTCGACCCCTAAGGCGAGGCCGAGAGGCGTAGTCGATGGGAAATTGGTTAATATTCCAATACTTCTGTGTAATGCGATGAGAGGACGGAGAAGGTTAAGTCAGCCTGGCGTTGGTTGTCCAGGTGGAAGGCTGTAGGCATGCATCTTAGGCAAATCCGGGGTGCTCTATGCTGAGAGCTGATAGCAAGCTGTACTTGTACAGTGAAGTGGCTGATACCATGCTTCCAGGAAAAGTCTCTAAGCTTCAGTTACACAGGAATCGTACCCGAAACCGACACAGGTGGTCAGGTCGAGTAGACCAAAGCGCTTGAGAGAACTCTGCTGAAGGAACTAGGCAAAATGGTACCGTAACTTCGGGAGAAGGTACGCTGCTTTTGGTGATGGAACTTGCTTCCTGAGCTGAGAGCAGCCACAGAAACCAGGCCCCTGCAACTGTTTATTAAAAACATAGCACTCTGCAAACACGAAAGTGGACGTATAGGGTGTGATGCCTGCCCGGTGCTGGAAGGTTAATTGATGGGGTTAGCGTAAGCGAAGCTCTTGATCGAAGCCCCAGTAAACGGCGGCCGTAACTATAACGGTCCTAAGGTAGCGAAATTCCTTGTCGGGTAAGTTCCGACCTGCACGAATGGCATAATGATGGGGGCGCTGTCTCCAGCAGAGACTCAGTGAAATCGAATTCGCCGTGAAGATGCGGTGTACCCGCGGCTAGACGGAAAGACCCCGTGAACCTTTACTGCAGCTTGACATTGAACTTTGATCTTACTTGTGTAGGATAGGTGGGAGGCTTTGAAGCAGCGACGCTAGTTGCTGTGGAGCCAATCTTGAAATACCACCCTGGTAATATTGAGGTTCTAACTCTGCTCCATGATCTGGAGCGAGGACCATGTCTGGTGGGTAGTTTGACTGGGGCGGTCTCCTCCTAAAGAGTAACGGAGGAGTACGAAGGTGCGCTCAGCGTGGTCGGAAATCACGCGTAGAGTATAAAGGCAAAAGCGCGCTTAACTGCGAGACCCACAAGTCGAGCAGGTACGAAAGTAGGTCTTAGTGATCCGGTGGTTCTGTATGGAAGGGCCATCGCTCAACGGATAAAAGGTACTCTGGGGATAACAGGCTGATACCGCCCAAGAGTTCATATCGACGGCGGTGTTTGGCACCTCGATGTCGGCTCATCTCATCCTGGGGCTGAAGCAGGTCCCAAGGGTATGGCTGTTCGCCATTTAAAGAGGTACGCGAGCTGGGTTTAGAACGTCGTGAGACAGTTCGGTCCCTATCTACCGTGGGCGTTGGAAATTTGAGAGGATCTGCTCCTAGTACGAGAGGACCAGAGTGGACGAACCTCTGGTGTACCGGTTGTGACGCCAGTCGCATCGCCGGGTAGCTATGTTCGGAAGGGATAACCGCTGAAAGCATCTAAGCGGGAAGCCTACCTCAAGATAAGATTTCCCCAGGACTTTATGTCCTCTAAAGAGCCGTTGAAGACTACGACGTTGATAGGTTGGATGTGGAAGTGCAGTGATGCATGAAGCTGACCAATACTAATTGCTCGTGAGGCTTGACTATACAACACCCAAACAGTTGTTGTATAACGCTCAATTGATTCGAAATTCAGCAAAACAGCTTGATTTAGTGAACGCTAAAGAACAAATGAGAGTATAATTAAGCACTGCTTAGTTCTACTCGCAAGAACTCAGATATACCTGTTAATGAATTCTATTTGACCAAGCCTTGGCATCTAAATAAGACCAAATGCAAAGTCATAAACAGTTGTGCTGGCGACCATAGCAAGAGTGAACCACCTGATCCCTTCCCGAACTCAGAAGTGAAACCTCTTAGCGCTGATGGTAGTGTGGGATTACCCATGTGAGAGTAAGTCATCGCCAGCTCATTATTCGAAACACCCCCGGTCTAAAGGCCGGGGGTGTTTTTTTTGGCTAGGGATTTAGTCGAAAACTTGCAAATATTACTTTTCACATAAAACCACAGCAGAAAATCCGCAGGGTAGGCGTATACTGGAACAGGTTTCTGGAGCGGATATGTCCTCAAATTTATCTTCAAGCCATATTGAATATGGGTCCTCTGCCTTTAAAGCGGTTTTGTTTTCCTTGTTTCTGGCTGGATTTGCAATTTTTTCATCATTGTATTGTGTCCAGCCGATGATGCCGATTCTGGCAGACTATTTTCATATCTCTCCTACGCAAAGCAGTTTTCCACTTTCATTTTCTACCATTGCATTAGCTGTTGGTCTTATTTTTACTGGACTGATCTCGGACCGTTTTGGCCGTAAGCCGATTATGGTCTGGTCTTTATTTTCAGTTTCAGTATTGTTGTTACTGAGTGCTGTATTGCCAGTTTGGTCAGTATTTCTGGCTACCCGAATATTAATTGGTTTAACCGTGAGTGGCGTGGCCGCAGTGGCGATGACCTATATTGGGGAAGAGGTGGCCGCGAAAGATATCGGTTTGGCCATGGGACTCTATATTTCTGGAACTGCGATTGGCGGTATGAGCGGTCGTTTGATTGCCGGGGTATTGGTAGACTTTATTTCTTGGCAGTCAGCGACTTTAATCATTGGACTAATTAACCTCTGTATTGCGACAATCTTCTATTTTTTGTTGCCTAAATCCAGGAATTTTCAAGCTTATCCTATTAAATTGAGCCGCTTCCTTACTGCATTTCAGCATAATCTGAGTGATCCCAAACTGCGACTCTTGTTCTTGCAAGGTTTCATCCTGATGGGCTGTTTTGTTTCAGTCTTTAATTACCTCAGCTATCGCCTGATTCAGTCACCTTTTGAGCTGTCGCATGTCTGGATTGGCGTGATTTCTATTACCTATCTGGCAGGAATTTATAGTTCGCCTCGTGCGGCGGCATGGAGCCAGAAATTTGGACGTTTCCAGGTATTGGTGGCCATGCTTGCCAGTATGTTGCTAGGATTAGTGTTTATGCTGGTCAACAGCTTGGTGCTTGTTTTTATTGGTCTGCTCATTTTTACCTTTGCATTTTTTGCTGCACATTCCACGGCCAGCAGTTGGGTATCTGTGCAATCTTTACAGTATCGTGCTGTAGGATCATCACTCTATTTATTCTGCTATTATCTTGGGTCCAGTGTGCTCGGTAGCTCGAGTGGTCTGGTCTGGGAAAAGGCAGGATGGTTCGGCCTCAGTTTGTTCATCGGCATTATTTTGGTAATCGGTTTATTGATAGCTCAACAGTTAAAACTTAAAATAAGCAAGCTAGAAATAAAATGAGTATATATTCCCGATTAAGGTCCTAAAGCCTGTGTTGTATAAATTATAATCAAGCAACCTCAGCCGAATTCATGCTAAAATGCTCGGCTTTCATCTTTGATCTATTTTTTGATCTTCCATCTGCCAGCCGAGAATTGCTAGCCATGTCTACTGCTTATACCATGCAGACAGCGCCTACAGCGTTGTTTGATTACGACAAATATTGGGCGTCGTGTTTTGAACCTGCGCCATTTTTGCCGATGTCACGCGAGGAGATGGATCAACTCGGCTGGGACAGTTGTGACTTTATTTTAGTCTGTGGCGATGCCTATATCGATCATCCTTCATTCTGTTCAGGCATTATTGGCCGTACCCTAGAAGCACAAGGCTTCCGTGTGGGGATTATTGCACAGCCAGACTGGACCAATGTCGAAGCCTTCCGTGTGTTGGGAAAACCCAATATTGCATGGGGTGTGACTGCGGGCAACATGGACTCGATGATCAACCGTTATACGGCAGATCGCAAAATCCGTTCCGACGATGCCTATTCACCAGACAACCAGCCAAACAAACGTCCTGACCGTGCAGCAACCGTGTATTGCCAGCGTGTACGCGAAGCCTATCCTGATGTGCCTGTATTGTTAGGTGGGATCGAAGCCTCACTACGTCGTATTGCGCATTATGATTACTGGTCAGATAAAGTGCGTCGTTCAGTATTGATGGACTCTAAAGCCGATCTATTGATGTACGGTAATGGTGAGCGTTCCATTACTGAAATCATGCATCGATTGGCGCGTGGTGAAAAAATCCAAGATATTACCGATGTTCGTGGTACAGCGTTTATTGTCAATAAACACAACCGCCCATCGAAAGCCAAATTTGTTGAAATCGCATCGAATGATGTCGATGCGATTGGCCGTGTCGATCCAATTATTAACCCTTACGTCATGACTGAAGATATTGAAGGTTGTGAGATTGAGCAGGGGAAGGACTCGAGCCAGTATCAGGGTTTCCAAAAAGAACATGTGGCCAATCCAATTGTCCGTGAAGGCGACAATTTGGACGAAGACACGCAAATCGTGCAGCTACAACCGGCATCTAAAGCAATTAAACATAAATTACCGCCACGTGAATTGGCGGTGATTCGTTTGCCTGCTTTTGAAGAAGTGTCGAATGATCCAGTTTTATATGCACATGCTAACCGTATTTTGCATTTAGAAACTAACCCAGGTAATGCCCGTGCATTAGTACAAAAGCATGGTGAGCGTGACGTATGGTTAAATCCACCGCCAATTCCATTGACCACTGAAGAAATGGATTATGTGTTTGACTTGCCATATGCGCGTCTGCCACATCCGTCTTACGGTAATGCACGTTTCCCGGCATTTGACATGATTAAGTTCTCTGTGAACATCATGCGTGGTTGTTTCGGTGGTTGTACTTTCTGTTCAATCACAGAGCATGAAGGTCGTATTATTCAGAACCGTTCTGAAGAATCGATTTTGCGTGAAGTAGAAAAGATTCGTGATACAGCGCCGGGCTTCACAGGCATTATTTCAGACTTGGGTGGCCCAACCGCCAACATGTACCGCTTGGCATGTAAAGATCCTGAAATTGAAAAGAACTGTCGTAAGCCATCGTGTGTATTCCCGGGCGTATGTCAAAACTTGCATACTGACCATGCACCGTTGACACAGCTTTATCGTAAAGCACGTAGCTTACCGGGCATTAAAAAGATTCTGATTGGTTCAGGTCTGCGTTATGACCTTGCGGTCTTAAACCCTGAATATGTCAAAGAATTGGTCACCCATCATGTCGGTGGTTACTTGAAAATTGCGCCTGAACATACCGAAAAAGGCCCACTCAATAAAATGATGAAGCCGGGTATTGGTACGTATGACCGCTTCAAGCAAATGTTTGATCGTTACAGTAAAGAGGCCGGTAAGGAACAATACTTGATTCCTTACTTCATCGCGGCGCACCCGGGGACCACCGATTACGACATGATGAACCTCGCAATTTGGTTGAAGAAGAATGGTTTCCGTGCTGATCAGGTACAGACCTTCTATCCATCACCCATGGCGACTGCAACCACCATGTACTACACCGGTAAAAACCCACTGGCAAAAGTGGCGCGTTATACTGAAAATGTCGATATTGTGAAAGGTGAGAAGCGTCGTCGTCTGCACAAAGCTTTCTTGCGTTATCATGATTCAAACAACTGGCCTTTACTGCGTGAAGCCCTGAAAGAAATGGGTCGTCAGGATTTAATTGGTAACTCGAAACAGCATTTGATTCCGACTTATCAGCCTGCCGGCAGTGCAGATGGTCAGTATCAATCGGCGCGTAAGAAAAATTCGACGGTTGCCGGTGATTCGCAAAAACGTACCGGCGAGCAGGGGAACCGTAGCAAGGCTGCACAAGCTCAGTCTCGTCCTTCAAATACCAAGAAGCGTCCTGAGCGTGGTCAAATTCTGACCCAGCATACTGGTTTGCCACCACGTGAAACGGGCGATGCCAAGAAACCCTTTGGTGGGCAGAAGCCTAAAGCTAAATCAAAATCACGTGCATAATTAAGTTAATAAAAAGACACTTCGGTGTCTTTTTTTAGCGCTAGGGTAAAGTAACGTAGCTAAGGACTATGATTAAAAAATGTAAAGGGATGTATTATTTGCATTATGTATTGCTAAAAAGTGGTATAAAAATAACACTTTGTCGGAATTGTCCTACAGTTAAGCAGATTTGTATTGCGATCAATTCTATGGATGTTTTAGAGTGCGTTATCAGTACTTTAAATCCACTTTCATTGGCATTCAAAAAGATGTCATTTTAGGTAACACAAAATCGAGTTTTGATACCGGTTGTATGGGTATTTAAGCAGATTGGTTGTTAGCTCTATTTAAAATAAAGCGTGGGTTTATACTGCACAACAATAAAACAAAAATGATTATAAGAATGCAAGGATTTAGGCATGACCACCTATATTATGATTGGGAGTTTCCTGCTCTTCTGTGTCGTGCTCATGGCATGGAAAAAGCTCGGAAATAATTCCAAACCACAAGACAGCGCGTTGAAGCAGCGTGCGATTTTCAATCTGAATGAGCAATTGACCTTCACTCGACTGAGAGAAGTTTTACCAGAATGCATCATTCTGGCTCATGTTTCCTATGATGCCTTAATAACCACCAAATTTAACCGGACTCGACACAAGTACCGTAACCTGACTGCCGATTTTGTAATTCTGGATCAGCAATATCAGATTCTGGCAGTTGTAGCGGTAGATGACCCTTTAATCCTTAAGCGTCCACAACAGACAGGGTTCCAGGATGCATTACTGACCATGGCTGGTTATCGGGTGATCCGTTACGACGATGTGCCGGAATATTATCAGTTGCGCCAAGACTTTTTGCAGGAGCAAGCGCAAATGCAGAAAATGCCCAAATATACAGTTAGCAATGATCTGAAAAAATACTATCTATATTCAGATTTAGAGCGCAGTAAAATTAAAGCAGTCGGTTAAAACAAAAAAGCATGCCAGAAGCATGCTTTTTTATGAATCGATCTAGGAAAATTATTCCGGTTTAACCGCCACGACGGTCAGTTCGACCAATACCCGTGGATCATACAGTTTTGCTTCGACACAGGTACGAGGCAGCGCTTCGATATCCGCCACCCAGGCATCCCAGACTTCATTAAAAGCCGCATAGTCATGCTCAATATCCTTGAGATAAATTGTGACTGACATGATGTGACTTTTATCAGTACCGGCATCTGCCAGAAACTGGTCAATAATATCTAAAGTCTGTTGGGTTTGCCCTTTAATATCCAGTTCGACATCTGTAGCCAGCTGGCCTGCAAGATGTACCAGATTACCGGCAATGGCAATTTCCGAAAAGCGTTTCGATACGTGTAAACGTTCAACTGTCATGTTGTTCATCCTGAGTTTTGGGCATCAGGGCTGCGACCAGTGCAGTCAGCAGACAACCCACCGCCAGATAGATCGCTACATAATGCCATGAACCGTCTGCCCAAATCACCAGTGCAGCTGCAATAAATGGGGTAAATCCACCACCAATGATACTCGCCACCTGATAGCCAACTCCGGCACCGCTGTAGCGGTATTCGGTGCCAAACAGTGAGGTGAAAATCGGCTGATGGACACTGACCACCATATCATGGGCAACGTTTGCCAGTAAAATTGCCCCGATGATAATCATCCAGGTATTTTGTGCATCGAGCGCCATAAAAAATGGAAAGGCTGAGAGTGCACCAATTAAACCACCCCAGACACACATTTTCTGATGATTGAATCTATCTGCCAGCCAGGCAAAGAAGGGAATACTGAAGCAGCTGATGGCCCCGACCATCAAGGTAATATTCAGGAAGAACTGTTTGTCCATGCCCAGATTACTGGTTGAATAGTTCAGGGCGAAATTGGTGACCAGATACATGGTCAGCAATTCGGTCAAGCGTAAAGCAATAATATAGAAGAAAGCTTTAGGATGTTTACTGATGGCCTGCAAGATTGGCAGCTTTTCTGGCTGATGATCTGCTTTCACCACCTTTTCTACAAATTCCTGAGATTCATCCTGATCACGGCGAATCCACATGGCAATGCCGATCAATACGATACTGGCTAAAAAGGGAATACGCCATGCCCACTCAGCAAAGGCCTTTTCACCCAGTGTCGCAAGTATAAGCGATACTGCACCGGTGGCCAGAACCAGACCGACGCCGTAACCGACCTGAACCCCACTGCTATAAAAGGCTTTTTTACCCTTGGGTGCATTTTCAACTGCCATCAGAGCTGCACCGCCCCATTCACCACCGACGGCAAAGCCTTGCAAGGCACGACAAAACACCAGCAGTACCGGTGCCCACCAGCCAATTGCCTCGAAATTTGGCAGCAGGCCAATCCCGACCGTGGAAATTCCCATCAGGATTACCGTAAGTACCAGCATTTTTCTACGGCCGAGCTTGTCACCAAAGTGACCAAATACTACACCACCTAAAGGACGAAACAGGAAGCCGACCCCAAAGGTGGCCAGAGCCGCCAGGGTACCCATGTTCTCGCCAATACTGGGAAAAAACTGATCTTTAAAAATTAAGGCTGCAACAATGCCGTAAAGGAGAAAATCATACCAATCGACAACAGCACCAACAAAACTAGATAGCGCAGCTTTACGTGCGCGTTGTTCTTGGACAACAGAAGAATTTACAGAAGACATGCAGGAGGGAATTCCATGAGTTACATCAGAGTTGCCCTGTAATATTCGGATTTGATCGTCACGCCAATTACAGGACAGCATGCTGAAAGTAAAGGTGATTTTCAGCATCTCAGCACATACATGGATAATGCATTGCGCAGATAGATTACTCTAAAAAATCAAAATGTAAAAACAAAGTTGCCGTCTTTTTAAACCGATGCTTAAAACATGAACAGAAACTGCTTAGAGCAGTAACAATTGGGTTTCAGTTTGGGGAGCGCTAAGTTGGTAGACGCCTACACCGATCAGCCGGAATTGCATCTGTGGGGCAATATGCAGATCGTCGAGCAGTAAGTCTAAGGCTTGGGCTAATTCCTGTGGACTACGCAATATCTGTTTAAAACTTTTACTGTGTTGCATTACCTGAAAGTTCTTGAGTTTTAATTTGACCGTAACGCCGCGAGCCGAAAGCTGTTTCTTTTGCAGACTTTGCCAAACCTGTACCAGTAAGGGCTCCCAGTAGGGACGACATTCACTCAGATACAGGTCATCATCAAAAGTAGTTTCTTTAGAGATTTGCTGGCGTTCTCGTTCCACTTCGACCGGTCGTTCATCAATACCTTGAGCATATAAAAACAGCCGTCGTCCATATTTGCCAAAATGCTGAATCAGTAAGGCTTCATCAATTTGCTGTAAATCTCCCAAGGTGTTTAGGTTCAGGCTGCTCAGTTTTTCCTGGGTGACTTTCCCCACACCGGGAATTTTTTTCAGGGGCAGATTCTGGATAAATCCCTGAACTTGTGACGGCTTAATCACACAGATCCCATTCGGTTTGTGCCAGTCTGAAGCAATTTTAGCGAGAAACTTGTTGGGCGCTACACCAGCAGACGCGGTTAATCCGGTGGCTTGAAAAATATCCTCGCGAATGCGCATAGCGACTTCAGTAGCACTTGGAATTTGTTTTAAATTCTCTGTGACATCCAGAAAAGCTTCATCCAGAGACAGGGGTTCAATCAGGGAGGTATATTGCTGGAAGATCTGATGAATCTGTGCCGATACCTGCCGGTATTTGGCAAAATCCGGCTCAATCACGATGACCTGAGGACACAGTTTGCGCGCCTGCCCCATGGACATGGCAGAACGCAGGCCATAAACCCGTGCCGGGTAGGAGGCAGCCGCGACCACCGCCCGAGGATGATGCGAGGCTATCACCACAGGTAAGTTTTTCAGTTCTGGACGTTCACGCAGCTCTACCGAGGCATAAAACGCATCCATATCGATATGAATAATTTTGCGCATGTCCGCTATCTTAAGGGGCTTTAATCGGATTGGGAAGCAAAGGCTGAGTTGAGTAAATAGGGCTGTGGTCCGCTGAGCAGGACGACTTTGGTCCCTTGCGTCTCGGCAGCCTGAATCAGAAGTTGCAAACTTTCTGGAGTGTCATCGGCAAGACGGGGTAAAAATTGCAGTGGCTGGTTTAAAGGCTGAAAAAAATCATCCCAATGTACCGGAATCACCACTTTGGGCTTGAGTAGGTTCAGGGTTTCAGCCAGATATTGTTGCTGATAGTTAGAAGATTGTCTGGAAAGCTGGGCAATGCCTAAAAACAGGGTGTCGACTTTTAGATGCTGCAATTGCTCCGGAATAAATCCGGTACTGGCCTTGACCAGAATTTTATGTCTCGCATGCTCAATCAGGTAATCGAAACTGCCACCTTCCTTAAATTCGGAAAATTTAGCCGGAAGGGTGAAAGGCTGTAGCAGCTCTTCGCCTAAATCATCATTTACCGCTGTGGGCGGGGTATGTTGTGATGGAATTGCAGTGATCTGGAAGTTTCCCCATTGCTGTACTTGCCCAAGCTTAACCGGCTGTAATTGCTGTGGAATAACTTTAGGGTTTGCCCGGGCGATATTCAGGGTGCTAGGTGAACCGACGACAGCAGTTCCGGGAAGCATTTCCAGTAAGGCCGGTACATCCAGAACATGATCATAATGTGAGTGAGTGACCAGAATGGTTTGGGTTCGACTCAATTCATGGCGTTGCACCAGTTGTTCGAGGAGTAGCCTGTCACTTTGAATCGGGCGGCTAAGTACTTGCCACAAAGATGGCCGGCTAAAGAAACCATCGATCAGGATCTGATCGTGACCATCATCGAGTAACAGGGTGGACACACCAAAAAATTTAACGGTGAGACCGTGAACGGAGGTACCGGTTTTCGGCTGCCACGCTTGAAAGTCCCTGAGTTTTCCTGAAGCTTGCAACAGATAAGCCAGTGTACCTGCGATGAGTAAGAGAAGAATTAGCAGACCGAGTAAAACGCCTTTTATCCATTTCAATCTTTTTATTTCCTTGTTGTTTTTATAAAGAACCTATTTTCAGGCGATGAACTTTATTTCGCCTGCTCTTCAGATGAAGGTACTGCAATCGCATTCTTTTTGAGAAACTCCAGCCATTGCTGTTCTGAGCCATAAAAAACATTCAGGTCTACCGGTGTGGTAATACCGGGAATTTTCCCCTGACTGGTATGTTGCCAAAATAGCCACGCTGGCTGATCTTTTAAATCAGGCAGACCCTTGTATTCACGTACCCAGAGCGGTACGTCGGGAAAATTTCCTGCCAGTACAATATTATAAAAAGCTTTAGAAATATAGAAAATCGGCTGCTTGCCATAATGCTTTTTCAGGGCATCGTGCATCACCTGAATTTCGTTTAAAAGCTGCTCTTTAGAATAGGTATTGATGCATTTGCTGTCATATTCCAGATCAATCACTGGCGGTAAGGCATCCGGTTTATTGGGTACGGAGTCAATAAAATTCTGGGCTTGAATGCTGCCATCGCGGCAGAGCCGGTAAAAATGATAGGCGCCGACCAGAAAGCCGCGCTCCCGGGCCTTGAGCCAGTTTTCCTGAAAACGGGTGTCTTTAAAGTCGCCGCCTTCAGTGGCTTTCAGATAAACAAAACGATACTTTTCAGGCGGAATCTGCTGCCACTGGATCTCTTTTTGATGATGCGATACATCAAATCCTTGAATTGGATAATCGGCAGCATGGGAAGACGGGGTTTTCATCAGATAGAGATAAACCATGGCGATCGTAACCAATATGACCAGAAAGCCAAACCCTACTAAAAGCGGCTTGCTATATCTGCTCCAAATCTGATGTTTTTGCATCTTCAGTCCTTACCTGTATCTGAGCTGGTCTAAAGACCGCCTCAGTCTGAATTTTATTATCGCATTAGACAGGGGTGTTTTTCGGAATATGCCAGAAAATATAGGCCGCAATAATATTGATGCAGCCCAAACAGATCAGTGCCATATGAAAAGCAGCCACCAGATTGTCAGCGCCGTAATAGGCACCCAGCATGTTGACCAGGGTACTGGCCAGTGCCACCCCGATACTCATCGACAGCATCATGATCATTGACAGAAAGCTGTTGCCGCTACTGGCATCCTGCTGGTTTAAATCCTTTAAAGTCAGGGTGTTCATAGAAACGAATTGGAGTGAATTCAGAACCCCGAAAATAAAGAAATGCATGGTTCTTAACCAGAGCGGGGTGTCTGCTGTAGTCAGGGAAAAACTGGCAATACACAGGCCGACCAACAAGGTGTTGACCAACAAGACACGACGATAGCCGAAGCGCTGCACAATACTGCGGATAATCGGTTTGGAGGCCAGGGAACCGAGTACAGTGGGAATCATCAGCAAGCCGGTCATAAAGGGTTCAAAACCAAATGCCACCTGCAGCATTAAAGGCAATAAAAATGGAATCGAGTTACCGCCCAGACGCGCAAAAAAATTACCCAGAATTCCGATCGAATAAATTTTATTCTTAAACAGTTTGCTACGGAATAATGCATTCTGATGGGTGTGCGAATGATAGGCATAGATAAGCGAAGCTACCAATCCAGCCAGAATCAGGGCCAGACTCCACCAGAGCGGATGTTGTGGACTGGCAAAATTTTCAATACCAAGACATAGCGATACCATGGCGATGATGAGCAGGATAAAACCGCCAAAATCGAAACGTGCTACCGTAGGTTCAAGCACATTGGGCATGGCTTTAAGGGTAATCAGGGCACCCAGGATGCCAATCGGTAAATTAATCAGGAAAATCCAGCGCACGGACATATATTCGACCATCCATCCGCCTAAGGTCGGTCCAATCAGCGGACCGATCAGTCCGGCCAGGCTCATTAGGCTCATGGCAGCCAAGAACTGGGTTCGTGGGATAATCTTCAACATCGCCAGCCGGCCAACCGGGAGTAAAAAGGCACCCCCTATGCCCTGAAATACCCGATAGATGAGTAATTCATTCAGACTTTCAGCCCAGGCGCAGCCCAACGATGCCAGAGAAAAAATGATAATGGCAGAAAAATAGATGTTTCTGACCCCAAAACGGTCCGCCAGCCAGCCACTCAAGGGGATGCAGGCTGCCACTGACAGGACATAAGCCACGACCACACCGTGCATCCGCAGCGGATCTTCCTGTAAATTCTTAGCAATTGCGGGCAGGGCCGTGTTGATAATGGTACTGTCCAGCCCCTGCATAAAAAAGCCGATCGACACCAACAAGACCAGCAGTCTGAATTCAGGATCTAGGGCTTGATGCGTAGGCGTGGCATTCATAATTATGGAAAGCTTAAAATTTTTAATAGTTTAAAGGAAACAGCCGAGTCTGTCGTATATAAAGCGTGTCAACTTTTATAGCGTCGTGTGTCAAGGAACTGCAAGAAATCGGTCATGGTAAAGTCATGTTCTGGGCATAAGGGAGCAATGACATCAGGGAGTCGCCCTATGATTTATCAAGTCGATCTAGAGCCGCTAAAAGCTGCTAGATTCAGAGCACTTCGCTGCTCTTTTTTGTAAGACCGGCATATATATGACAGTGTTGTCATTAAAATGAAATAAAACCGTCATAATCTTGGGCCAACTTTTCAGCAGTGCTGAAATCTCCTCGCGTATAGGTTTGTGTTTATGACAATCGAGATTTTGATGGTGATCGGCTTCTGTTTAGCCGCCTATTCTATTGTCGGAAATGATGTGCCTCAAACCTTAGGGACATTTATTTCATCAAATTCCCATCGCCCATGGTGGGTATTGTGGATTTATATCAGCTCAATTTTAATTGTCGTATTGATCTATGGTTGGTATGCATCCGGGGTAGGTGATGCCTCATACGGTCGTCTAGAAACCATTCCTTTCCCTGAAGGTGGCATTACCTGGCTGTATATTGTGCCGCCTATTCTCCTGTTAATACTGACCAGATACGGGATTCCAGTCAGTACTACCTTCCTGGTGCTTACGATCTTCTCTCCTGCCAGCCTAGGCTCGATGATGGTCAAATCGATGATGGGCTATGCCGTCGCCTTTATCGTGGCGATTGTCATCTATCGTTTTGTGGCCAAGCAGCTGGCACGCCATTTTGCCAAGACACGTCATCAGGAGCACTCCAAGGTCTGGATGGGCTTGCAGTGGGTCTCTACCGGTTTCCTGTGGAGCCAATGGCTGATTCAGGATCTGGCCAACATCTTCGTGTATGTACCACGTCAGGTGCCGTTTGAATTCCTGATGTTTGCGATTACGGTATTCGTGGTGTTGCTGGGCGTGATTCTGTATCAACGTGGCGGAGCCATCCAGAACATTGTCGACACCAAAACCGGTGTAACCGACATTCGTGCTGCAACGATTATCGACTTCATGTATGCCATTATCCTGTTAGTTTTCAAAGAGTGGAGCAACATTCCAATGAGTACCACCTGGGTATTCCTGGGCTTACTCGCAGGTCGTGAATTTGCCATGTCGATGATTCTGGATGAAGTCAACAAACATCGTACTTCACGTAATGTCAGTGCAGATGCCATGAAACTGATGTTCGGTTTGGCCATGTCGGTCATTCTGGCAACAACTTTGCCGATGTTTTATGAGTTTGTGACGAATTATGGTCAATAAGTCCGAGCACTGAAAATCCATAAAAAAGCGAGCCAGGTGCTCGCTTTTTTCTTAATTGGAACGGTTTAAACCACAAATCTTTGTGGATGGCCTAAATTGGTTAAAGTTGTATAAATTTCTTCTTCGTGTTCGCAAATGATCAGTTTGGCGCGATGTTGCGGCGGTAAAAAACCATCTTCAACGGCACGGTCCAGCTGTGCAATCAAGGCATCATAGAACCCGTTGACGTTATATAGCATCATCGGTTTCTGGTGCTGGTTCAACTGGCCCCAAGTAGCAATTTCCAGAATTTCCTCAAAAGTACCTAGTCCACCTGGCAAGGCTACAAAGGCACAGGCTCGCTCAGCCATCATGGCTTTACGTTGATGCATACTGGTCACCACATGTAACTCGGTCAGCTGGTTATGGGCAATTTCATAGTCCAGCATAAATTCGGGAATGACGCCCACTACTTCACCACCATGCTGGATCATGGCATCCGCGACTTGTCCCATCAGGCCAATACTGGCGCCACCATAAACCAGCCCGAAACCATGTTCTGCCAGTCCTTGCGAGATTTGAAGGGCTTTTTCTAAATAAATCGGCTTGTTGCCTGCACGTGAACCACAATAGAGTGCCACTAAAGGGCGAGTTGTTTTTGGGGAGTTGTCTTTAAAATAATCTGTCATTTGAATTACGCTTTGCATTTATTTTCTTCACCTTATCATTTTTCTTTCTGGTGACTCTAGCTTAATTAATAAATATGACAATTCTGTGAGCAGCTGTATTTTTACTGCATTCCAGCCAGGCAAAATTCATCGATAAACAGCCATGAAAAAAGGTGAATTTCGATTTGATCTTGCTATACTAAAAATTGGTTTCACAACAATAGAACGAAAATGGGTAGTGGTAGTTGGCCGTGTAACTCTATAAATCGCCGTCAAATAATTGGTATTGTTCAATATCAAAAATATTATGCTGTTTCTTTACAGTCTCGGTTCATTCAATGCAGCAGTCCTGAGTGTCAGGAGCCAAGCGTATGATCTTTGAATGGATGTCGGATCCTTCAGCCTGGGTCGGTTTACTCACATTAGTTGTTCTTGAGATTGTACTCGGGATCGATAATCTGGTTTTTATTGCCATTTTGGCGGAGAAATTGCCGCCAGAACAGCGTAATGCCGCGCGGATTGTGGGCTTAATGCTGGCCCTGGTGATGCGTTTGATCTTGCTGGCTTCGATTGCCTGGGTGGTCACTCTGACTGATCCACTGTTCCACATTTTTGATCATGCTTTCTCGGGTCGTGATCTGATTCTATTGTTTGGTGGGGTGTTCCTGCTGTTTAAAGGCACCATGGAACTGCATGAGCGTCTGGAAGCCAAACCGGTCATCAAAGAAGAAAATCCGGTCCATGCGGTATTCTGGATGGTGATTGTGCAGATCGTGGTGCTGGATGCCGTTTTCTCATTGGACAGCGTGATTACTGCGGTTGGCATGGTCAAAGACCTGTCAGTCATGATGATTGCCGTGATTATTGCCATCGGGATTATGCTCTGGGCATCCAAGGCCCTGATGGATTTCGTCAACAGACATCCGACAGTGGTGATTCTGTGTCTGGGCTTCCTGATGATGATCGGGTTCTCGCTGGTGGTCGAAGGCTTCGGTTTTCATATTCCGAAAGGTTATCTATACGCTGCGATTGGTTTCTCGGTGATTGTCGAATTTATTAACCAGACCATGAAACGCAATCAGGAAAAAATGGTGACCACCACCGATATGCGCTACCGTACTGCTTCAGCAGTGATGCGGATGCTCGGCGGCAAACCTGCTCAGGACAATGATTCTTCTGAGCCGGAAGATGTTCTGGCGACACGTGCCTTTGCTGATGAAGTCTTTAATGATGATAACGGTATTTATCACAGTGTCATGGTGCAGGGGGTGCTGGGTCTGTCAGAACGTCCGGTCAAGTCGGTGATGACACCACGTCCTGAACTGGAATGGATTGATCTGGACAATGAGCCCGACAGTATCAAAGAACAGTTATTGCAAATGAGCCATTCACGTCTGATCGTGGCGCGTGGTGAACTGGATAATATTGCCGGGGTGGTACTTACGCATAAAGTCCTGAACGAATACATTGAAACCGGGGTACTGGATTTTGAAAAGCACTTACGTGAACCGGTGATCGTGCATGAAAATGCCCAGGTCCTGATGGTGATGGAGCAATTGCGTCAGGCTCCATTGCAAATGGCGATTGTCCTGAATGAATATGGTTCGATTGAAGGGATTGTCACGCCAATTGATATCCTTGAAGCAATTGCCGGTGAATTCCCGGATGAAGATGAGCTGCAAGCTGCTGCAGAAAGTCTGGAAGATGGCAGCCTGATTCTGGATGGTTCCACCGATATCCGTCATGTTTCCTTATTGCTGGATCGTGATCTGGTCAATGAAACTGAAGAATATTCCACCCTGTCCGGTTATGTATTATTCCATATGGCACGTTTACCGCATAGTGGTGAAAAATTTGAAGCAGATGGACATATCTTTGAAGTGGTCACCATGGACGGCCATAAGATCGATAAAGTACATATCATTCCGCTTCCTGCGCAGGAATAGACTATAGCAAAGGTTCGGACGCAAAAATTTGCTAAAATAGCCCGCATTGTCGGGCTATTTTTATGGAACTGAAATGTCAGAAGCATGTCCATGTGGACAAGGTGAATATCACAGCTGTTGTCAGCCCTTACATGCAGGACAACGGGTCGCAGAGACTGCGCAGCAACTCATGCGTTCCCGTTACAGTGCCTTCGCGAAGCATGAAATCGATTACATCAAAACCACCACCGTGCTGGGTCAGCAACAGGCCTTGGACTTGCAGGCAATTAGCGATTGGAGCAAAGCCAATCAGTGGTTAAAGCTTGAGATTGTTCAAGCCGATGAAAAATTGGATAAAAATCATGCATTGGTTGAGTTCAATGCTTATTATCATGATGGCAAGCAGGCACAGATACATCATGAAGTTTCACATTTTGTGAAGCTGGAAGATCGCTGGTATTTCCTGGATCCGACCACGGATCACACCCTCGGCATGAAACAGCCCTGTATTTGTGGTTCAGGTAAAAAATTTAAGCAATGTTGTGCCGGATTCTTATAACTTTCACATAGATTTAGCTTAGAATAGCCGCCATCTCAAAGCCTCAGGTGGAAGCAGGGCGATGTTACTGACCGTTATCTATATTGTTGCAATTACCGCTGAAGCCATGACCGGGGCACTGTCTGCTGGCCGGCGCAGTATGGACTGGTTTGGCGTCATGATTATTGCCTGTGTCACGGCACTGGGTGGTGGTTCGGTTCGCGATGTCCTGCTTGGGCATTATCCCTTGACCTGGGTCAAGCATCCCGAATATCTGATACTAACCTGTTGTGCAGCTTTCGTGACGATCCTGATTGCCAAATGGATGCGGCATTTGCGCAATATCTTCCTGGTGCTGGATGCCTTAGGCCTTATCGGCTTTACCATTATTGGCTGTCAGATTTCTCTGGAAATGGGACATGGCTTTGTGGTCAGTTCAGTTGCCGGGGTTTTGACTGGGGTATCTGGCGGGATTTTGCGTGACATTTTATGTAATGATGTGCCGCTGGTATTCCGTCGTGAACTGTATGCCAGTATTGCTTTTGTGTCAGTAATCTTTTACTGGTTGTGTAGTTATTATGGTTTGTCACAAGACGTCACCATTCTTTCTACCCTGATCTTTGGTTTTAGCTTACGTCTGATCGCCATTTATTTTGGTCTGGAAATGCCAAAATTTATTTATAAAGATGATGATGAGCAATCGGCATCCTCCAAAGACGAATCCTGATTTTTTCATTGACATGAATGCGGTAATAAAATCACCGCATTGTGCTTAATTCGTAGTATAAAAAATATAAAGCAGCCCATCTGTTGAGAAAGCAGCATCTCCCGTTCCACCTGATCAGAGATTTTTGTTATGGATCTAGTTTCTCGCATACAACGCTTACCAATTGGTAAGTTTCATTATACCTTGCTGGTGGTGATTGGACTGGGCTGGATGTTTGATGCAATGGATACCGGATTAATTTCCTTTATTCTGGCAAAAATGGCTGAAGACTGGCAGATGACTGCAGATCAGAAGAGCTGGGTGGTGTCGATCGGTTTTGTTGGCATGGCGATTGGGGCGATTTGTTCTGGGGGACTGGCTGACCGGTTTGGGCGTAAAACAGTCTTTGCTGCAACGCTGGTCATTTATAGCCTGGCCACGGCAGCCTGCGCTTTTGCACCGAATCTGACCTGGCTGCTGGTCTTCCGTTTTATTGTCGGTTTGGGCCTGGGTGGCCAGTTACCCGTGGCTGTGACGCTGGTCAGTGAATATATTCCGGCCCGGGTGCGAGGCCGTTTTATTGTCCTGCTGGAAAGCTTCTGGGGGCTGGGCTGGTTAGTTGCAGCTTTAGTATCGCGCTTTGTCATTCCTGATTTTGGCTGGCAAACCGCTTTTCTGATTGGTGGCCTGCCTGCGCTGTATGCAATTGTGATCTGGAAAATGATACCGGAATCTATTCCTTTCCTGATTAACCGTGGCCGTATAGACGAAGCCTCGGCACTGGTCAAAAAGATTGAGCGTCAATGTGGCGTTCAAGTCTATGAAATTTTTGAAGTGAAACCGGTCGCAGAGAAGCAGAATATTTCATTTTCCCAGTTATGGTCAGGTATCTTTGCGCGCCGTACGCTTATGCTCTGGCTGATCTGGTTCGGTATTATTTTTTCCTATTATGGCATCTTTACCTGGTTGCCAAGCTTACTGGTCAAAGAAGGCTATAGCATCGTACAGTCATTTGAGTATGTACTGATTATGATTCTGGCGCAGTTGCCCGGTTATCTGGTGGCAGCCTGGCTGGTCGAAAAGCTGGGTCGTAAGCCTACTCTGGCCGGTTTTATTGGCATGTGTGCGATCTCGGCCTATTTCTTTGGTCAGTCGGGTAGTGTTACTGAAATCGTGATTTGGGGCTGTCTGATGTCCTTCTTTAACCTGGGTGCCTGGGGTGTGCTCTATACTTATACCCCAGAACAATATCCGACCAATATCCGTGCCTTTGGTTCAGGCTGGGCCGGTGCAGTGGGCCGGATTGGCGGTATTGCCGCGCCTTTTGCCGTAACCCATCTGATGGGCATGCCGAATGGCTTTAGCTATGTCTTCACCATGTTTACTGGAGTTCTGGTCGCTGTTGCCCTTGTGATTCTGGTTTTGGGTGAAGAAACCAAAGGCAAGACCCTGGAATCGATGGGCTTATAAAGTGAATGATTTTTTAGTTGCTTAGGGCCTGTAAAGTGGATATTTTTAGGCCATAAGACACAAATTGTCGCGCTGAGCTATTTGATGCCCTTGTGTCATCTACAGTCGCGACATAGCATAAGAAACATTGATACAAAAACGAATTATTTAGGACTATAGGTTGTTATGACAAGCCTTGCGCATCATGCGACAGAAAACCGCTCCGTAGCAGAATTTACCGAACAAGCTTATCTGAATTACGCCATGTACGTGATTATGGATCGGGCACTCCCTCATATCAGCGATGGCCTGAAACCGGTACAGCGCCGGATTGTCTATGCCATGAGTGAGCTGGGACTGAAATGGACCAGCAAACCAAAGAAATCGGCACGTACGGTCGGTGACGTACTCGGTAAATACCATCCGCATGGTGACTCGGCCTGCTATGAAGCCATGGTACTGATGGCGCAGCCATTTAGTTACCGCTATCCGTTTATTGAAGGACAGGGTAACTGGGGTTCTCCGGATGATCCGAAGTCTTTCGCAGCCATGCGTTATACTGAAGCCAAACTGTCTCAATACAGCGAACTGTTGTTATCTGAACTGGGTCAGGGCACCTGTGAATGGCAGGATAACTTTGACGGTTCGATGAAAGAACCGGTGAACTTGCCAGCACGTGTACCGAATATCCTGCTGAATGGTACGACCGGTATCGCAGTGGGTATGGCTACTGACATTCCGCCGCATAATTTGCGTGAAGTGGTCAAAGGTACCATTGCCCTGATTCGTAATCCGAACCTGACCGATGAAAAAATCGCAGACTATATTCCTGCACCGGATTTGCCAACCAAAGCCGAAATTATTACTCCTCCTGCTGAACTCTTGAAAATTCAGACTACAGGTCGTGGCAGTTATCGCATGCGTGCGGTATATACCATCGATAAAAACGAAATTATTATCACTGAATTGCCATATCAGGTCTCAGGTTCCAAAATCATCACCCAGATTGCCGACCAGATGCAGGCCAAGAAACTGCCTTTAGTCAGCGATGTACGGGATGAATCGGATCATGTCAATCCAACCCGTTTAGTGATTGTCCTGCGTTCCAACCGCATTGATGCAGAAGCAGTCATGAGCCATCTGTTTGCGACCACAGATCTGGAATCCAGCTATCGTGTCAATATGAACATGATCGGTGCCGATGGCCGTCCACAGGTAAAATCGATTCGTCGTATTCTGCTGGAATGGATTGAAATCCGTAAAACCACGGTAACGCGTCGTCTGCAATACCATCTGAACAAGATCGAAAAACGCCTGCATATCTTGGGTGGTCTGATTATTGCATATTTGAATATTGATGAAGTGATTCGGATTATTCGTGAAGAAGATCAGCCAAAATCGGTATTGATGGCGCGTTTTGGCATTGACGAGATTCAGGCTGAAGCCATTTTGGAACTCAAGTTACGTCATCTGGCCAAGCTTGAGGAAATGCAACTGCGCCGTGAACAGGAAGAACTTGAAGCGAAAGCTGCGGTGATTCGTGAACAGCTGGCCAATCCGGAATCCTTGAAGACCCTGATCATTTCTGAACTAAAAGAAGATGCCAAGAAATTTGGTGATGATCGCCGTTCGCCAATCGTACAGCGTGCCGAAGCTGCTGCGATCAATGAAACTGAAATGTTGCCTGCCGATCCGGTGACGGTAGTGTTATCTGAAGCTGGCTGGATTCGCTGTGCCAAAGGTCATGAAGTGGAGGCTGAAAATCTGAATTTCCGTGCCGGTGACCAGTACTTGAGTCATGCTCAAGGCAAGTCCAACCAGCGGGTCTATGTGATTGATGATACCGGCCGTAGCTATGCCTTACCAATCAATAGCCTGCCATCGGCACGTGGTCTCGGTGAACCACTCAGTTCAAAACTTTCTCCTGCCAGCGGAGTGGGTTTTAAACAGGTTCTGGTGGCTGATGACGAAGCTGAAATTCTGGCCATCAGTAGTAAAGGGTATGGCTTTAAAACCCAGGCCAAGCAGCTGGATACCAGTGCCAAAGCCGGGAAAGCTTTCCTGAATTTATCTGAAGGAGCTGAAGTGATGAACCTGCAGCTACTCAAAGATGCCACGCATGTTGCACTGCTCAGTTCGGCAGGGCGCCTGTTAATTGTCGATTTAGCAGAGTTGCCGGTGTTGAATAAAGGCAAAGGAAATAAATTGATACAACTTGAGGCTAGTGATCAAATTTTGTCCATGACACTATTGAAGCTTGATGAAACAATTCAAGTGCTTGCAGGACAGCAGCAGTTAAAATTAAAAGGGGATGATTTGCAAAAATATCTCGGCAAACGTGGTGCAAAAGGTCAGCTTTTACCACGCGGATACCAAAAAGCAAATAAACTGTTGATTCAAAGATAAGACTAGCATCCATCCTGTAAAATACGTTATATATGAACAACGATTCGACAAGATGGATGCAATATTGCACATATACAAGTCTAAAAACGGCGTGTGATATTGAAAAAAACAGTTGAAATACTAAGGATTATGATTGGAGAGATGGCCATTATGGAAAAAATTTGGTTTGCTGAATACCAAAAAACAGGGATTCCAGAAACAGTAGAATTACCACCAGAAAATACTTCTCTAGTAGATATTTTTGAACGTAATTTCCAAAAATTCGGCTCGCGTGATGCCTTTATCTTTATGGATAAGGCCATGACTTTCAATGAATTGGAAGAGGCGAGTCGCAAATTTGCAACTTATTTACAAAGCTTGGGGTTGGCAAAAGGTTCACGTGTTGCAGTGATGATGCCAAACGTGCTTCAGTATCCGGTCGTGGCACTTGGGGTGTTCCGCGCAGGTTTGGTACTGGTCAACGTGAATCCACTCTATACATCACGTGAACTTGAGCATCAATTGAATGACTCAGGTGCTGAAGTTCTGGTGATCATTGAGAACTTTGCATCTGTTTACCAGGCGATTATCGGTAAAACACCAGTGAAGCATGTTGTAGTAGCTTCTGTCGGTGACATGCTGGGTGCCTTGAAAGGAACACTGGTAAATTTTGTACTGCGTTCTGTGCGCAAGCAGATTCCAGCATGGGATATTCCAGGCCACGTCAAGTTCAATACCGCTTTAAATAAAGTTAGTCCGAACAATTACAAGCGTCCTGAACTAGGCCTAAGCGATACGGCTGTACTGCAATATACGGGCGGTACCACAGGCGTATCTAAAGGTGCTGAGCTGACGCACCGTAACCTGGTCGCGAACCTGTTACAGTGTGACGGTATTTTCCAGAGTAAATTTGGTGCGCAAGATGGTCAGCCAGATGACCGTATTTTCTGTGCCTTGCCGCTTTATCATATCTTTGCGTTTATGGTGTGCGCACTGTATGGCATGTACAAAGGCCAAGCGAATGTCCTGATTCCGAACCCGCGTGATCTGCCGGCAGTGATGAAAGAATTACGTAAATACCAGCCGACTTTCTTCCCGGCAGTGAATACACTATTCAATGCGCTGGTAAACAATGAAGAGTTCAAACAGCTTGATCATAGCAAGTTAAAAATGGCAATGGGCGGTGGTATGGCGGTACTTCCTTCTACTGCAGCAGCATGGAAGAAAGTCACCGGAACCAATATTGTTGAAGGTTATGGCTTGTCTGAAACCTCTCCAGTCGCTACGGCAAACCCACCTGCATCTGAAGAATTTAGTGGCACCATTGGTATCCCGTTACCATCAACCGAAGTTGCTATTCTGGATGATGAAGGCAATGAAGTTCCATTGGGCGAGCAAGGTGAAATTTCAATCCGTGGTCCTCAGGTCATGAAAGGCTACTGGAACCGACCAGATGAAACTGACAAAGTGATGGTTAATGGCTTCTTCCGTACCGGTGATATCGGTGTGATGGATTCACGTGGTTATGTAAAAATCGTAGACCGTAAGAAAGACATGATTCTAGTTTCTGGTTTTAACGTTTATCCATCTGAGATTGAAGAAGTTTTGGCAACCCATCCAAAAGTGCTGGAAGTGGCTGCGATTGGCGTACCAGATGAAAAATCAGGCGAAGTGCCGAAACTGTTTGTGGTGAAAAAAGATCCATCTCTAACCACAGAAGAGGTTTTGGCATTTGCTAAAGAAAACCTCACCGGTTATAAACGTCCACGTTATGTCGAGTTTATGGATGAATTGCCAAAATCGAATGTAGGTAAAATCCTGCGCAAAGATTTACGTAAATCTGCCTAAATTCTGTAAGAAAAAAGCGCCGTCAGGCGCTTTTTTTAATTTGGACTTTTTATTTTTTCATTAACCAGCGGTCAAAATAAGGGCGGCCTACTCCGACTACTCCCAAGAAAATAAACATGGTACCGAACTGGCGGGTAAATCCGGTTTGATTAAAGCTGCCATAACTCAGAATATTATCTAGCAAGCAGTAAACCAGGGTTGCGATCAACCAGTGCCAGAGAGGCAGGCGCTTGATTCCTACAGCATAAAAAGAAATCCACAGAAGAGCAAAGGTGAAGATCGGTGACCAGATGTTCATATTGGCACAAATGACGGCGATCAGAAATGCCACAATCGGCAGCACAATTTTTAATACGCGATCCACTTGACGTTGATGCTGGCGTTGTTTCTCGAGGACATCGAACATTTCATTTTGATCAGGTGTGACCATAGTGAATCCTTAACAAGTAATAAAAAGCACTCTATTTAACAAAATTTATTCACGAAATGCCATGCTATGATAGGGATAAAATTTTATGAGAAAAAACAGATGCACAGCATTAGTGGGATTATTTATCTCATTTTAGCCGCTTGTCTTTTGCCATATGTATTCACATTGATTGCAAAAAAAACTGCAGGCTTTAGCGCCAAAGACAATCAGCATCCACGGGAATTTTTAGAAAAGTCTTCAGGACTGGCTAGTCGTGCCAATGCTGTCCAGCAGAACAGTTTTGAAAGTTTGCCACTCTTTATTGCTGCGATCTTGATGGCAGAATATATGGTGGTGCCCCAAGAGTTAGTCATGACGTTCGGTATTGCCTATCTGGTTTTTCGTATCTTGTACGGAATTTGCTATCTGGCCAACTGGGCAACTTTACGTTCTATTGTATGGTTGCTCTCGATGTTATGCCCGGTGGCTTTATTGCTGTTGATCATCAAGATCGTTTAAATCAGCAAGTCAGCGGACATATTTACAGTTCGAGATTTAAAGTCTAAAAATTTCTTTAAAACCCGTTATAATTGTCGCGGTTTTTTAAAAGATATAACTTGTTAAAGAGTGATGCTATGAGCTACAGCAATATCCCAGCGGGTAAAGATGCGCCAAACGATATCTATGTGATCATCGAAATTCCTGCAAATGCAGCACCAATCAAATACGAAATCGATAAAGATTCTGATGCGTTATTTGTAGACCGTTTTATGGGTACAGCAATGTTCTACCCAGCAAACTACGGTTATGTACCAAACACCCTGTCACTTGACGGTGACCCATTAGACGTACTGGTGGTAACTCCGCATCCGGTCGAACCAGGTTCTGTGATTCGTTGCCGTCCTGTGGGTAAGTTGAACATGGAAGATGACGGTGGTATTGATGCGAAACTGGTTGCAGTTCCACATGATAAACTGACGCCAATCTACAAAGATGTTCAGGAATATACGGATCTTCCTCCATTACTGATCAGCCAGATCGAACATTTCTTCCAGCACTACAAAGACCTTGAACCAGGTAAATGGGTTAAGCTTAGTGGTTGGGACGGGGCTGATGTTGCAAAACAGGAAGTCATGAGTTCAATTGAAGCTTATGCAGAAGCAAATAAATAATTGCTTTTTGTTCATTGGGCTTTAAATTTTTAAAGCTTGGTATAAAAAAACCTGCACATGATGCAGGTTTTTTTATGGCTTGAATTTCGCGTGAATTAGAATAATTTCACAGGAATGTCTAGCCAGATACGCCATTCGTTGGTGTCACCAATATAGCTAGATTGATAGTCATCACTCGCTCGGTAATAAGAGTGACGTAAGCGTAAGCTTGCATCTTTCAGGTGACCAGATTGAACGGTATATTTAACCTGGTTAAAAAATTCATGTTCCTGAGCATTGCTGGTGATTAATTCAGCGCGGTTATCCGGATTCGCAACATGGATATCCCAGCCATAAACAAAAGCCGTGGTCCAGTTTAAACCTGGAATGCCATGATTTTTGAAGTTATAGCTGTACTGTAGCTGAGCAGATTTTTCCTTATTGCCAATAAAGTCAGAAAGGTAAGAGTTTGGAAGATACATGCTCTGACCGCCATCAGCATTTTCACCATAATCGTAACCAACATTGCCTGAGTTTTGTTGGTAAGCCAGCATGATATTGTGCACGTCTTTGTTATAGGCACTTGAAACCGCCCAGATTGTATTATGACGGTCTGCCAGATCAGTCGTGGTCTGAGAGTAGGTATTGGCATCTTTGTCAAACTTAGTATGATATCCACTCAAATCTAAAGTTAAAGATGAATCATCCTTCAGGTCATGGGTAGAGTTGACACTCGCATAATGACGTTCCAGTTTATCTTTAACATCAACTCCATAATAAGAGGAGTTAAGGTGGTCATTGAAGTCGTATTTTGCACCCCAAACTACTGCACTTTTCAGATGACGGCCATCAGTACTAAGTTGATCTGAATATTGATCTTTGGTGAATTTACCTGCTGTAAGCTTCAGCTTGTCTATTTCGTTACTTGTGACCAGTACACCGGTAAAATACTCGGGAACCAGACGTGCGGTATTACTTGCGAGTACAGGAATATCAAGAACCTGAGTACCATAAGTAGCTGTCGTACTGGAAACACGAGCTTTCACATATGCCCCACCACGTGCCCAGGTACTATAAGGATCCACCCGGCCTTGGGCATCTTTGGCACCATTATTATGCAGGGGAATCATGTTATTCCCCGCGTGTGCATTTTTGCCTATCTTGAAAGATGCATCACCGATAATACCTGCACCAAAACCGACTACACCTTTAGTAAAGCCAGAGTCCAGTTTAACTATCGCCGTTTGAGCAGATGAGCGTGTATCCGCTACACCATTCTTTTTGTCACGGCTTAGAAAACCGGTGCGGAATAAAACCGTACCGTCAGCACCTTCAACAAAACCTTTAGCTTCAGCTTGTTCATTGGCATACACAGATGACACCAAAGCAGCTTGAATCATAACGATCAATGTTAATTTTTTTATATTTTGCATTGGGAGATGACCTTATACAAACTAGTAGAGAATTTTTAAGAATTGTATAAGAATTGATGGAAAAAATGTCATTTTTTATTGCAGATCTTCTATTAAAGTCTAATTTTTTTAACTCAAATTAAAAAATAGCGAAACTTAACGAAGATG
Organism: Acinetobacter sp. SFD; assembly: GCF_001647575.1. NCBI lineage: Bacteria > Pseudomonadati > Pseudomonadota > Gammaproteobacteria > Moraxellales > Moraxellaceae > Acinetobacter > Acinetobacter sp. SFD. The sequence continues at coordinate 248,168 of NZ_LSZJ01000001.1, read as the reverse complement.
GATTTATAACCATTTGGTAAAAAATTAATATAAACAAAAACCTGTTAGAAGGTAAAACTTATCTTTTTAAGAATGCAAAATAAGAAGAAATAACTTTTACACTGAATAATGTGTAAAAAATATGATCAAAAAATATGCACGATTTTTTGGCATAAATTTTGATCCTTTTAAAAACAGAATCAAAATAGGGCAAGTTGTAAATAATTATGTATAAGCCTTAAAAAACAAAGGAATGGTGCTTAAATCTTTTGAGTCAAGAAATCACCTAGCACATACTTTTTAGAATAATTTAAATTTTAATTTAAAAACAGAAACTTATGTATTAATCATTTTGTAGGTTTCATTGTTTCGAGTGTCCTTTATCCAGATTGGCATAGCTCTTGCAGTTTCGAGCTTGAGTTTAATCAATGACCATAAAAAACGTCTCAGACGATCTGGGGGAGTCACACAATGAAATCAACATTAAAAGTATTATCTCTTGCTTTATTGGGCGCTGCATCTTCTTTTACTTTTGCTGAGGAACCGGCTGCTGAACATACGGTATCTGGAAATATCAGCGTACTTTCAAGCTATAACCTGCGTGGTATTACCAATACGCCAGAAAATAAGGGCGCTACTTTACAGGGGGGGCTGGACTACAATCATGCTTCTGGTTTCTATGCAGGGTGGTGGGGTTCGACATTAGACTATGGTGATGATTTGCCCAATGCCTTTGAAAATGATTTTTATGCGGGCTATAACGGTTCAATCAATGAAGACTGGGATTATACAGCGGGTTTAACTTATTATTATTATTATGATATTGGCAATACAGGATCAAATGGTTTTGAAACCATGCTGGGTCTGACGTACAAAGATTTTGGTATGACTGCTCAAACATTACTGGAAGATCTTGATTGGGGTAATGCAGGGGATACCTATCTAAAAGGCACCTATAGCTATGCACTGCCAAAAGATTTTAGTCTGGATACTGCACTTGGCCTATATATTTATGCCAAAGATGGCGACATAAAAGGAACAGAAAACAGTTTCGGTTTCCGTCATTTCGATATCGGTCTAAGCAAGCCACTTGCTGATACAGGCATCACCGCCAGCATGAATTATATTTTTGGTGGTTATAACCGTTTTGAAGATAAACAGAAAAATAAAGTGGTATTAGGACTAGGCTACAGCTTCTAATCTTTGGTGTTTAAAAAAGGCGATCTCAGGTCGCCTTTTTTAATGTTCTAAATCTGCTGCTGCCCGCGATAAGATAAAGCCTCAGACAGATGCTGGCTTTGGATATCGGGACTTTGATGCAAATCGGCAATGGTACGTGCGACACGCAAGACCCGATGATAACCTCGGGCTGACAAATTTAATTTTTGCTGCGCCAGTTCAAGCATATTCTGAGCAGACTGATCTAATGCGGCATACTGCTCTAGCTGCTTCGGACTCAGACTCATATTCAAGGTGTTTTGCCGTTGCATCTGAATTTCATAAGCGGCAATGACGCGTTGTCTGACCGTTTCCGAGTTTTCTGTAGGTCTATTGTCCTGTAACTCATGCGCCTGTAATGGAGGTACATCAATATGCAAATCAATCCGGTCCAGCAGGGGACCGGAGATCCGGTTCTGATAACGCTTAATACTTTCAGGCGAACATTGACAGCGGATATCCTGATTAAAGGCATACCCACATGGGCATGGATTCATGGCAGCCACCAACTGGAAATTGGCGGGAAAAGTAATCTGGCGTGATGCCCGGGAAATGACAATTTCCTTTGCCTCCAAAGGCTGCCGTAAGACTTCCAGAACTTTGCGGTCGAATTCAGGCAGTTCGTCCAGAAATAAAACCCCTAAATGCGCCAGGGTAATTTCTCCTGGCTTGGGATGTGAACCACCACCGACCAGTGCCACTGCAGAAGCAGTATGATGCGGAGCCCGAAACGGGCGTTGCCCAAAAGGATGATTGGCATTCGCCACTGAATAGATACTGGCGACTTCCAGATTTTCCTGGGTCTTTAAAGGCGGTAAAATACTGGCCAATCGGGAGGCCAGCAAAGTCTTGCCTGTTCCAGGCGGACCACGAAACAGCAGGGAATGACCACCTGCTGCAGCAATTTCTAAAGCACGTCGTGGTCGTAATTGTCCTTTTACATCCGCAAGATCAAACTTATAAAAATGGTCTGTAGCAAGTGAACCGGATTCTATCTGCTGCAAGGGCTGTGTCTGGGAAAGATGTTCACACACCTCTTTCAGATGATTGGCTGCGAAGACTTTAAAATCAGGGAGCTGACAGGCTTCTTGGGCATTTGGGCCAGGCAGGATCAGTTGATGCTGATCACTCTGACAGGCAATCGCAATACTCAGGGTTCCACTGACCGGACGTAATTGACCATCAAGGGCCAATTCTCCAATAAATTCAAGATGCTCGGTGCAATCTTCTGGGAGCTGGCCTGAAGCCACTAAAATGCCTAAAGCAATCGGTAAGTCCAGACGTGAGCCATCTTTTGGCAGATCTGCTGGCGCCAGATTAATGGTGAGACGTTTAGTGGGGAATTGAAAGCCGCTATTCAAAATAGCCGACCGTACCCGGTCTTTACTTTCCCGTACTGCTGCTTCTGGAAGCCCCACAATAGTGAGTGAAGGCATGCCCGAACTGACATGAACCTCGACTTCTATTAAAGGTGCATGCAGGCCAAGCAAGCCTCGCGTATAAATTTTGGCAAAAGACATTATTGTTGTTCCAATTTGGTGCGTTATTTTTATAAGTCTGGTGTCTTTTGTGCACTGTACTTGTGCTTATTTTTTGTTCGAAATTTTTTCTTCTAGTGCCTCAACCTGTTTGAGTAATTCATCCAGACGATAATTGGCTTTATTTAGGGCAGTGCGTTGACGTTCAATTTCTTCTTTAGACACCAGATCCATTTTAGCCACAGCTTCATTTAACAGGGCACGGAGATTATGTTCCAAATCTTTCTTAGGTTGTTCGACTTGCTGCATAATTGCTTGTAATAAGGTTTCAATCATCGTCTGATCCATTGCCATAGAAAGGAGCGCACAGTTTAGCATTGCTAAAATGCAGACTATAGTATTTCAGATAAAATATAGACTTATTCGGGCAGAGATATTGTAAAAATCCACATAAAAAATGTCTATTTTTTGAAGATTCAAGGACTTTATAAGTATAAAATAAGGTATAAATAGACCACATGCCGAGCTTTCTAATTTCCCCCGACCTTAGGGATCTTGGCATGAAATTTGAACGTAAAACCTTACTGGTGAAATAAGCCGAAGGAAAACAAACATGAAGCTCGTAACTGCAATTGTAAAACCTTTTAAATTAGATGATGTGCGCGAAGCATTGTCTGAAATTGGTGTTCAAGGCATCACTGTAACTGAAGTGAAAGGCTTTGGTCGTCAAAAAGGCCATACTGAACTCTATCGTGGTGCTGAATACGTTGTAGATTTCCTACCGAAAGTCAAAATTGAAATTGCAATCAGCGATGACATGGTTGACTCAGTAATTGAATCTATCACCCGTGTGGCTAGCACTGGAAAAATCGGTGACGGAAAAATTTTCGTAACTAACTTGGAACAAGTCATCCGTATTCGTACAGGTGAAACAGGGGCAGACGCTGTCTAACTTGGCACGAAGTTTGCTGAGTACCTAATAACTCACAAAAACTTGGTTGGGGGATACGATGAAAAAAATGCTACTCGCGTTCGGCATGGCCGGCGCTCTTTTTGGTGGTTCTGTTGCATGGGCTGAAGAAGCTGCAACAGCAACAACACCAACAGAAGAAATTGTGCTTGTTGAAGAAGCAGGCGATACAACACTAAATACAACAGAGACTACAGCAGTCATTGCTGAAGCAGCGCCAGTCGAAGCCGTAATACCTGCAGAAGAAGAACCAACGCTAGATACTGGTGATACCGCCTGGATTTTAACCTCGACCGCTCTGGTTTTATTGATGACCATTCCTGGTTTGGCGCTATTTTATGGCGGTATGGTCCGCAAGAAAAATGTCCTGGCGACCATGGCACATAGCTTTGTTGCTGCTACAGTGGTCAGTATTGCCTGGGTCATCATTGGTTATACCCTCGCTTTCGGGGAAGGTAATGCCTTTATAGGTAGCCTGGATAAATTCATGTTAGCGGGAATCACCACAGAAGCACTCTCGGGCACGATTCCTGAAATCCTATTCGTGATTTTCCAAATGACTTTTGCCATTATTACGGTTGCCATCATTAGCGGTTCGATTGCAGAACGTATGAAATTTGGTGCTTTCGTTGCTTTCATCGCACTTTGGGTGGTGATTGTCTATGCCCCAATTACCCACTGGGTGTGGGGTGGCGGCTGGTTAGGTAACGATGGCGCGCTTGATTTTGCCGGTGGTACAGTCGTACATATCAACTCGGGTGTTGCTGGTCTGGTAGCGGCATATATGCTGGGCAAACGTATGGGCTTGGGCCGTGAATCTATGGCACCACATAACCTGACCCTTACAGTGATCGGTGCATCTTTACTCTGGGTAGGCTGGTTCGGTTTCAATGGTGGTTCTGCATTAGGTGCAAACGGTTCTGCAGGCTATGCCTTGATCGTGACTCAAGTGGCAGCAGCGGCGGCAGCTATCTCTTGGTTAATTACTGAAAAACTGGTGCGTGGTAAAGCTTCCGTACTGGGTGGCGTATCAGGTGCAGTTGCAGGTCTGGTCGTAATTACTCCTGCTGCAGGTTTTGTGACCGTAGGTGGTGCGCTGGCGATGGGTCTGATCGGTGGTGTGGTGTGTTTCTGGGGGATTACTGCACTGAAACGCGCATTGAAAGCCGATGATTCTTTAGATGCCTTTGGCTTGCATGGTGTAGGTGGTATTGTAGGTGCGATTTTAACAGCCTTCTTTGCCAGCGAATTCATCATGGGTGACAATGCCCCTGCCAATGTCATGCATCAGCTTTGGGTGCAAGTGGAAGGTGTGTTGGCGACAATTGCTTACTCTGCGATCATGACCTTCATTATCCTCAAAGTCATCGACTTGATCATTGGAATCCGTGTGACATCTGATGATGAGCGTATGGGGCTGGATTTGAGCCAACATGGCGAACGTGTCGAATAATAATAACTACCTCATAATCAATATATAGTGTAAAACAGCCCGAATGGGCTGTTTTTTTTCTATATGTTGCGTAAAGCTCTACAAAGTTTGTAATTTTTGCTACACTCGGAAATCATCTGGATTTGCTCAATTAAACCGCTATGCATTGCCCATTTTGCAATACTGCAGACAGTAAAGTGATTGATTCACGCCTGGCAGCTGAAGGCTGTCAGATTCGTCGTCGTCGTGAATGTGTCAGTTGTAATGAACGCTTCACTACCTTTGAAAGTTATGAAGTGGTGATGCCACGTGTCATCAAGTCAGATGGCAAGAATGAGCCTTTCGATGAAGCCAAACTACGTCGCTCCCTGATGCATGCCTTGCAAAAACGCCCGGTGACCCAGGAACAGATTGAAACCGTGCTAAGTGATATCCAGCTACAGATTCGCCGTCTGGGTGAGCGTGACGTGAAATCACGTACCATCGGTGAAATCGTGATGCAGTCTTTATTTGCTCTGGATCATGTTGCCTATGTACGTTTCGCTTCGGTTTATCAGGATTTTCAGGATGTCGAAGCTTTTCGTCATCAGATTGAACAGATGCAACAACGAGAATTACACGAATAAACATGGCTGAATTGAATCAAGATCGAGTCTGGATGCAGCGTGCCATTGAATTGGCTCGTCAAGGGCAATATTCCACCAAACCGAATCCGAATGTCGGCTGTGTCATTGTTAAAGATGGCATCGTGATTGGTGAAGGCTTTCATCCCCAAGCCGGCCAGCCACATGCTGAAGTCTTTGCGCTGCGTCAGGCGGGTGGACAGGCACGTGGTGCAACCGCTTATGTGACTTTAGAACCTTGTGCGCATTATGGCCGAACACCGCCTTGTGCCAAAGGCTTAGTTGAGGCAGGCGTGGCAAAAGTTATTGTTGCCTGTCCTGATCCCAATCCGCTGGTAGCCGGCAAGGGCGTACAGATCCTGAAAGATGCGGGCATTGAGGTAGATGTTGGCATCTGTGAGGATGAAGCGCATCAGCTGAATCAAGGTTTCCTGAAGGCTATGGCAACCGGCCAACCTTATGTACGTTTAAAAATTGCTTCAAGCCTGGATGGCCGTACCGCGATGGCATCGGGTGAATCAAAATGGATTACTGGTGCAGCAGCGCGTCAGGATGTACAGCACTGGCGTGCGATTTCAGGCGCGGTGATTACCGGGATTGATACGGTCCTTGCGGATGACTGTGAACTGAATGTGCGTCAACTGGATGGCGTTGAAGATATCAAGACCGTGGTGCAACCGAAACGGATTATTCTGGACCGTCAGGGGCGTTTACCACTCAACGCAAAAATTTTAGCGCAAGCCGACACCGTAATGGTGATGGGGCCTTTTCGTCAAGAACTAGCTGATCTGGGTGTGCTACACTTGCCTGTACAAACCTTACAAGAATTATTGATGCTGTTGGTTCAACAGCATCAGATTTATGATGTGCTGGTGGAAGCAGGGGCGACCTTATCTACCGTATTTTTACAAGAACACTTGGTTGATGAACTGATTAGTTACGTTGCGCCGACCCTATTGGGGCAGTCTGCACGTACTATGTTCAATGCAGAATTCAGCCGTATGGCCGAACAACTCCGATTTAAGCTGCGCGATGTGACTCGCTTGGGTGATGACGTGCGCTTCAGGCTAATTCCTTTTCAAGAGACACTATGAGTTCAGAGCCTACGGTTTATCATAAACGTCGCCATGCGGCGCGTACCACCGATGAATATCTTTTCCATCAACTGGTTCCTTATCTGGGCAATAAGCGCCGTTTACTGCATTTGATTCTGGAAGCTCTGGAGAGTACAGGAACCCTGAAACGTAGCGATGGTCGTGCGCCAATCTTTGCTGATTTTTTTGCCGGTTCAGGTGTGGTTTCACGTTTGGCCCGTCAGAATGGTTATCGCGTCATTGCCAATGACTGGGAACCGTATAGCCATGCGTTGAATCATGCGGTACTGGCCTGTACGGAAGCACCGGCATTTAAAGAGTTGGGTGGCTATCAGAAAGCCATTGACTACCTGAACCGTTTGCCTGAAGTCAAAGGCTGGGTCACGCACAACCTCTGTCCACGTAATGATGAAATCTATGATCCAGCCCGTGACCGTTTGTTCTTCAAACGCCGTAACGGCATGCGTATTGATGCGATTCGCCAGCAGATTGCCGCCTGGCAGGCCCAAGGTGCAATTGATGATGTGGAAATGTCTGCCTTGCTGGCCCCTTTGCTGTATTCAGCCAGTTTTGTCAGCAATACGTCTGGTGTTTTCAAAAGCTTCCACCATGGCTGGGGCGGGAAAACCCAAACTGCGCTGGAACGGATTGAATCATTGCTGTGGCTGACCCCAAGCCGTTTTTGCGAGTCGGATCAGAAAAAGGGAATGGCCGCAGAAATGTGGTGTGTCGATGCCCAGCATCTGGCCAACCAGATGAGCGGCTTTGAAGTGGATGTGGCCTATCTGGATCCGCCATATAATCAGCATGCGTATAGCAGTAATTATCATGTGTTGAATGCATTGACCTTATGGGATCAGGTCGATTTGCCAACCCCGGACACCAAAGGCTTTAAGAGCGGAATTGACCGGGCATGGCGTAAAGAGCGTCCGAGCCAGTACAACTCTTCTAAATATGCCAAAGAAGCCTACGAGAGCCTGCTGGACACCATCAACGCGCGCTTTATTCTGACCAGTTATTCAACCGACGGGAATATCAGCGCCACCGATTTATTACAGGCCAACCTGAAACGTGGCCGGGTCAGCTTGCTGACCCAAGATGTACCGCGTTATCGTGTTAGTAAACAGCGTCAGTCCGAACGTGCCCGGGTACTGGAATTTATTGTGATTACGGATACGCATGCCAAGTCCGGTCCGCCAATCCGCCAGTTACTCAGCCAGTTGCATCATTATGCAGAATTGGGCGGTGTGGATACGACCGGCGTTAGTACCCAGCTGGCTCTCTGGTAAAAGAAATTTAAAGGAAATAAAAATGTTTACAGGTATTATCGAAAGCCTCGGCAAAGTCGAAAGTCTGCAAAGCGTTGGCGGTGATGTACGTTTGCGGATCCAGACCGATCTGGACATGTCCGATGTACATCTGGGTGATTCTATTGCGACCAACGGTATTTGCCTTACAGTCATTGACTGGGGCAAGAACTGGTATGCGGCTGATGTTTCCCGTGAAAGCCTGAACCGGACTACACTGGGTAACTGGAAAGCAGGCCAGCCTGTCAATGTCGAAAAAGCCATGTTGCCGACCACACGTTTTGGCGGTCATATTGTGTCAGGTCATGTGGATGCAGTCGGCGAAATCACGCTGGTTCGTGAAGACGCCCGCTCGATTTATTATGAAGTGACGGCACCGGCCGAAATTGCCAAATACCTGGCAGAAAAAGGCTCGGTTACAGTCGATGGCATCAGTCTGACGATTAATCATTTGCGTGGCAGTGTCATTAGTCTCAACCTGATTCCGCATACAGCGGAGCGGACCAATATCGGTACCTGGAAGGTGGGAACCAAGGTCAACCTGGAAGTTGATGTACTGGCACGTTATATCGAACGTTTATTGCTGGGTGATAAAGCAGCTGAAACCACTGAACAATCGAAAATCAGCATGGATTTTCTAGCTGAAAACGGTTTCTTAAAATAAGAAAAATGTTGATTTACTGAACAGTCTGATTGAAAAATTAGACTGTTTTTTTATTTTTCGGGATAATCAGCAGTTCAACTTGCAAATATTGCCTGGGTGGACGGGTCGAATGCTCGATTTTTTACTTAACTTGGAACAGTCATTGCCGCTATTGCTCGATCAATACGGGGTATGGATTTATGCAATTCTGTTTCTGGTGATTTTTGCAGAAACCGGTTCTGTATTCTTCTTTTTTCTGCCGGGTGACAGCTTGTTACTGGCTGTGGGAGCGTTATGCGCCAGCAGTGATATCGTGACCTTGCATTCCATGGGGCTGTTGCTATTTACTGCTACAGTGCTGGGTTATAGCGTGAATTATTACACTGGGAAAGTTCTTGGTTTAAAATATTTCAATCAGCATTCACGTTTTTTTAAGCCAGAATATATGGTGAAAACCAATCACTATTTTATGAAACATGGTGGTAAAACTATCGTTATTGCGCGTTTTATTCCCTTTGTTCGCTCATTTGGCCCTTTTGCTGCAGGATCCGCCCATATGAGTTTTGCCACATTCAGCTTCTATAATATTGTGGGGGGTATACTCTGGATTGGCACTTTATTAAGTATTGGTTATCTGCTCGGAAATGCCGCTTTTATGCTGGCCGACTTTTTCTAGGATAAAACTAAAAAAGCCCGAATGTTCGGGCTTTTTATGTGAAAGGATGATCTAACTATTGCTTGGTTGATCAGAAAATTCAGAGTTTTGAATGATATACTCAATTTCTTCTTTGGCTGCAGCACGCATTTTCTCTCTAAGTGCATTGACTGTTTGTTCAATCACCGCTTCTGCCTCAAGTTCCAGGCGTAAACGCACACTTTCTAATTCGGATAAAATGTTCTGATCCTCAATCTGGATGCGGCCTTTGGCAAAGTCAAAAGTATGCTCAGGGTTTTTCTGAAAGCGGTCAACATAGTGCTGCACTTCAGTCTTTAGCTGCATATTAATTTCAGCAAGCATTTGGGTCTGTTCGCTCAATTTTCGCTGTTCTTCAAGACGTAACTGTTCTTGATAGGCCTGTTCCTCGGCACGCTTTTCGGCCAAAGCTTTTTCGAGTGCAAGCTGTTTGCGAATACGGGCTTCTTCAATCAATTCGGCCTTGCGCTGCGCATAGGCTGCTTCAATCTTGCGTTCAGATTCCTGCTGCAAGCGCTGCTCACGACTCTGCCATTCTTCCAAAGACGTTTCAGGTTTTAAAATATCGCAGATACGAGAGAGGTCATCGATAAAGGTCTGACGTACAGCTTCCGGCACATTTAACCAGCGCTGTTTAAAATCGGGACCTACATTTAATGCCACGTGCCTCTCCTTATGAATAATATCGGTTAAAGCTTATGGGTGTTTGGCTCAATGCCTAAACGACGATACTGTTTGAATTTTTCACGGCCCTGCTGTTTAGCCGTTTCTTGGTTTTCAATAATCTCAATAATGTGACTAAATTTCGCGTAAGGTTCAAGTGCTTCCGGATTAAAATTGAAAATAATCCAGTCAGACTCTTCAGGTAGCCTTGCCGAAATACAGACAGTGGCCTGAGGCTGGTCAATGCCATGGGGAATAAAACTGCCTGGATCAAAGCTCCACAGGCGTTCATCCAGCTGTTGCTGCAATTCGGCATTAGCACACAGTAACCAGATCCGCGCCGGCTGGCGCAGAATCTTGCGGCATAAACGGCAAGCGCTATCCACTTGCCGTTCAGGGCTTTTCTCAAATAAATAAAAGCTGACCTTAGCCATTCGATTGAACGCGGTTGGCCAGGAATTGCATTAATAATGGGACAGGACGGCCGGTTGCGCCTTTATTGGTACCTGAGTTCCATGCCGTGCCTGCAACATCCAGATGTGCCCAGCGATATTCACGGGTAAAACGTTGTAAGAAGCAGGCAGCAGTCACAGAACCGGCTTTTGGACCACCGATATTGCCAATATCTGCAAATGGTGAGTCAAGCTGTTCCTGATAGTCTTCCAGTACCGGCATACGCCATACCCGGTCAAACGAATCTTGGCCGGCAGTTTCCAGCTCTGCTGCCAGTTTATCATCTGGTGTGAACATACCGGTTAGCACTGAACCTAAAGCGACCACACAAGCACCAGTTAAAGTTGCAATATCAATCACTAAAGCAGGATTGAAACGTTTTACATAAGTCAGGGTGTCGCATAGCACCAGACGGCCTTCGGCATCGGTATTCAGGATTTCGACGGTCTGACCACTCATTGTGGTCACGATATCGCCAGGACGGGTGGCTTTGCCTGAAGGCATATTCTCTGCTGCAGCAATGGTACCTATGACATGCAATGGTAAGCGGGACTCACACAATGCACGCATCGTGCCGAGCACAGAGGCTGCACCGCACATGTCGTATTTCATTTCGTCCATGCCTGCGCCTGGTTTGAGAGAAATACCGCCGGTATCAAACGTAATGCCTTTACCTACCAGCACAACCGGTGCTTCGCTACGCTCTGACTGATACTCTATGCTGATAATACGGCCCGGACGCTCTGAACCCTTACTCACTGCAAGGAAGGCACCCATGCCTAAATCTGCCATCTGCTGTTCGTCCAGCACCGTGACTTTAAGCAGGTCTGGATATTCAGCGGCCAAAGCCACCGCCTGTTCTGCAAGATATTCAGGGAAACAGATATTGCCTGGACGGTTACCCAGGTCACGTGCCAGGTTTTGTCCGTTCTGCACCGCTTGTACCAGTTGCAACTGTTCGGTAGTTAATATGCTATGGGTGGCAATCAGGTCGATCTGCTCAAGTACAAATTCATTTTTCTTGGATTTGTATTCATCATAACCATAGCTGGCCTGAGTTAGAAACAGGGCAAACAGATAATGGAATTCTTGTGGAAGCTGGTTCAGGTCTACAGAAATCTGTTTGAATTTTTTTTGAGTGGCCTGAATAATAGTCTGTGCGATTTTTGCAAGTTTGGCCGGTTGCAGTTCAGCAACTTTGCCCAAGCCGATCAGTGCAGCATGGCTAGACTGACTGACCTGACCAATCAGGCTCAGGCTTTCAGCCAATGCTGCCTTGAATTGAGAGGCTTCAATTAATGTGTCTAAATTATTGATTTGATAGGTTGCTGTTGTATTCTGAAGCTGTTCTGAGTCAACTAAAATCAACAAAGATTGACTTGATCCATTCTCTGGGAATGACGTATTAATTGTAAGTTTCATATTCTGTTTTCACGCCTGTCTAGATTGGTAAATCATTCAGTCATTGAAACATTTATCTGAATAGATTTTCAATGGGCTGAGCGGCTTAGGTTTTATATTTTTGCTATTCGGGTAAACTAGCACCCGTTTTATAGACCTTATTTTGGAAGAATTAATTTGATTATTCGGCGTTATCTGGTCAAGCAAGTTATCTCGACATCCTTGGTGGTGATTGCCTTATTGACTTTGATCATGATGGGTGGTCGACTGATCAAGTATTTTGGGGTCGCTGCACAAGGCCGTCTGGATGCAGGCATTCTATTTAGCATTATTGGCTACCGGCTGCCTGAATTCTTGACCCTGATTCTTCCACTCGGTTTCTTTATTGGACTGATGCTGGTTTTTGGCCGTTTATATGTCGATCATGAAATGGCCGTCCTGAATGGTAGTGGTGTCAGCCGGCATCAACTGGCGCGCTTGCTAGTGCCGATGACCCTGGTATTTTTGATTGCTCAGGCGGGACTCATGCTCTGGGCTGCACCTTGGGGAATACGCCAGTTTGAAGCCCTGACCACCAGTCAGGCGGTACGTACCGGTTTTGATCTGGTACGACCCAAAGAATTTATCTCTTCCGGACCCTATACCATTTATGCGGGTGACCTGTCTGAAGACCGTAAAAACTTAAAAGATATATTCTTCTATCAGCGCGCGCAAAAAGAAGGCAAGCCGGATGTGATGATTCTGGCACAGGAAGCGACCCGAATCGAAATACCAAATGATGCTGCCAATGTGGTAGATCTGGTCCAAGGGCGCCGTTATGAGATTTATCCGGGTACGCCGCAGTATACTCAAGCTGAATTTGAAAGTTATCGTCTGCGCCTGGAAAGTAATGAAGAAGTAGAGTTTGCCAGTACTGATGTTGAAGCCTTGCCGACTTCGCAATTATGGAAGAACCGTCAGGATCCTGTGGTGGCTAGTGAACTGGGCTGGCGGGTGTTTGTGCCTTTTGCCATTCTGATTGCCCTGATCCTGGCTGTAGCCTTGTCTGAGGTAAGTCCACGACAGGGTCGTTATCTTAAGTTATTTCCTGCCCTCATGATCTTTGCCAGTCTGATTGTGGCCCTGATGGCAGTAAAGACCCGGATCAGTAAACAGGAAATGGGAATCTGGGCCTATCCATTGATCCTGATTGCCTATGCAATTGCAGGTGCCTTGTTCTCACGTAAACAGAAATTGGGTCCGAAAATCAAGAAACAGATTCAGCGAGTGAGGTCTTAACAATGTTGGCACGTCGTATAGTTGCAAAACATGTGACCCAAACCACTGCGCTGGCCATGCTGGGTGCAACCGCGGTATTGGCGGGTTTACAGGTTTTATTCACTTATCTGGGTGAGCTGGGCTCACTCAAAGAAGGCTATGGCGCCTGGGATGCCTTGAAATATGTACTCTGGGAAGCGCCGAAATATTTGTATGAAATCCTGCCGATTTCTGCATTGATTGGTGCAGTATTGGGATTGGGCACATTAGCTTCGAATAGTGAGCTGATCGTGATGCGTTCGGTGGGTGTAAGCTTATGGCGTATAGTCGGCTGGGTCATCCGTTCAGCCCTGTTGCTGGTGGTGTTGTCTTTTGCCTTAAGTGAGTGGGTGATTCCGTATACCACTGAACAGGCTAAAAGCGTCAAGAGTGCCAGTAAAGCCGCTCAACTCGGTGAAGTCCGTGGTTACTGGACCCGCGAAGGTCAGCGCTTTATTTATATCGATTATGCCAACTCCAAAGGTCAGCTGAAAAATGTGCAGATGCTGGATTTCGATGACAATTACCGTTTACGTGGCACTTTAGAGGCTAAAGAGGGTGAGTTTGTCAAAGATGGAGCCTGGAAATTAAACAGTACCGAACAGTTTGATATTTTAAAAGATGGCAATGCGACTCTGGTGCAACATGCTGAACAGCCACTGGCTCTAGCCTTGCAACCGAAATATGTGCATATGGTGACGATTGATCCAGAAGATTTATCGCCAAGCCAGCTAGTGAGCTTTATGAGCTATATGCATGAATACAGCCAAGTGCCTAAAACCTATCAGTTGGCCTTCTGGCAGAAAGTCGGTTCCCCATTTGCCCTGATCGCTTTGGTCGTGATTGCCTGTTCGTTTATTTTCGGGCCGTTGCGTCAACAATCCATGGGTTTCCGTCTGGTGATCGCCTTATTTGCCGGACTGGGTTTCTTCTATCTGCAGGATTTCCTCGGTTATGCCAGTCTGATTTATGCACCCTCACCAGCCTGGTTCGTATTTATTCCCATTCTGATCATGTTTGGTATCGGAGGATATCTGCTGCATCGGGCACGCTAAATCACAGGGAAATAGAACAAATCAATCATCATGAGAGGCCTAAACCATACCCGGGTCATGGCCTCTTTTTATAAACTTCGCTAAAATAGAGCGATTAATTCGTAGACGAACAGAGTATTTCATTATGACGGATGCAACTGCTGGCAAAATCCCTCACGTTTTGGTGATTATGGATGGTGTGGGTCATCGCGAAGCGGTCGAAGACAATGCGTTTTTAGCAGCTAAACGACCAAATTTAACTGCAATGCAGAACAAGCATCCACATGGTTTGATCTCGGGTTCAGGTGAAGATGTTGGCCTGCCGGATGGCCAGATGGGTAACTCGGAAGTCGGACATATGAACCTCGGGGCAGGCCGTGTGCTGTATCAGGACTTTACCCGAATTACCAAAGACATTCGTACAGGTGACTTCTTTGAACATGAAGTGCTGGTCGATGCAGTAGAGAAAGCCAAAGCTGCAGGTGGGGCAGTACATTTGCTTGGCCTTTTGTCTGAAGGCGGTGTGCACTCACATGAAGATCATATCGTGGCGATGGCAGAGCTCGCACTGAAACGCGGTGCCAAAGTCTATTTACATGCATTTTTAGATGGTCGTGATACACCGCCTAAAAGCGCACAGCCATCTTTAGAAAAGCTTGATGCCTTATTTGCGCAATATCCAGGTCAAGGTCGTATTGCAACCATGATCGGCCGTTATTTTGCCATGGACCGTGATAACCGTTGGGATCGTGTTGAGCAGGCCTATCGTCTGCTGACTGAAGGTGAAGCGGCTCGTACGGCTGCCACTGCAGTCGAAGGTCTGGAACAGGCCTATGCAGCTGGTGAGTCGGATGAGTTTGTCAAAGCCACGCGTATTGGCGAGCTGGCAAAAATTCAGGATGGCGATAGCGTGGTGTTCATGAACTTCCGTGCTGACCGTGCCCGTGAATTGACCCGCGCATTTGTGGAAAAAGACTTTGCCGGTTTTGAACGTAAAGTGGTGCCAAATCTGGCGAAGTTTGTCATGCTGACGCGTTATCAAGCCACGATTGATGCACCTGTGGCGTATATGCCTGAAGCATTGGTCAATTCGATTGGCGAATACCTGTCAAACCTGGGCAAAACCCAGCTGCGTATCGCGGAAACAGAAAAGTATGCGCATGTGACTTTCTTCTTCAGTGGTGGTCGTGAAGACGAATATCCGGGTGAGAAACGTATCCTGATTCCATCGCCAAACGTAGCCACTTATGACCTTAAACCGGAAATGAGTGCTTATGAAGTTACCGATGAACTGGTTGCTGCGATCAATTCAGGTGAATTTGACCTGCTGGTGGTGAACTATGCCAATGGGGATATGGTCGGCCATACTGGCGTATTCGATGCTGCGGTAAAAGCAGTTGAAGCGGTTGATACCTGTCTCGGTCGGGTTTACGAAGCCGTGATGGCGCAAAAAGGTCATATGATTGTGACAGCCGATCATGGTAACGTTGAGCAGATGCAGGACTACCACAGTGGTCAGGTACATACCCAGCATACAACTGAATTGGTTCCGTTTATTTATGTCGGCCCAACTCAGGCCACAATCATGGAAGGTGGGGTACTGGCAGATGTCGCACCGACTTTATTAAGCCTGATGCAAGTTCCGGTGCCGGCTGAAATGCAGGGTCGTAACCTGATTCAGCTTGATGCATAATCTTTAATAAAATTCTGAAAAGGTAAAAGAATGACAAGAACACGCTGGAAGTCTGTCGTAATACCATGCTTACTGATGTGTTTGAGTCATTCAGCCTGGAGTGCCGGCTCCGACGAGCCGGCATTCGATGATATGGAAATGGATGGACAGGTGTATTCGGAAATTCCTGTGGCTTCCATTCAGGAATTCGTGCAAATTTATGGCATTGTAAAAGACAATTATATTCAAGATAAAAATGACGATGCCTTGTTTCAGCAGGCCATTCAGGGCTTGGTCAGTGGCTTGGACCGCTATTCCCGTTATTTGTCTCCTGAAGATTATAAACAGCTGCGTGAATATACCGAAGGAGAGCTGGCCAGCATTGATTTTGACCTGCAGTTTGATCCACGACTGAAGCAATGGGTGATTCGAGGTCTGAGTGACGACGCCGATTCAGCCAAACAGGGTCTGCGAAATGGTGTCACTGTTTATAAAATTGACGATCAGGTATTAAGCAGCCTGAATCAGGCGCAGGTCCGGCAGTTACTCAGTGGAGCAGTCGGCTCTACGCTCACGGTTCAGCTTTCTCCCCAAAGTCCGGCCTTTCGTCTGGTACGCAATACCAAACTGGATACCGAAATTAAATCGAGCTTGCACAATAATCAGGTCCTGGTTTTACAGGTTAAAGTTTTTCAGCAAGATACTGCCAATGAAATCAAACGTCTGATTGAAAGTTATTCGGATAAACGCTTAAAAGCCGTATTATTTGATCTGCGCAATAACCCGGGGGGCTTACTCTCTGCAGCAGTAGAATCTGCCGATTTATTTTTGAATCAGGGCGTGATTGTATCGACCAAAAGCCGGGCTGAAGGTAACCAGCAATTTCAGGCCTTGCCGAGTTTTGAGTTTCAGAATCTGAAAGTTGGGGTTCTGATTAATAACCGCTCGGCTTCTGCAGCAGAAGTCTTTACTGCCGCCTTAAAAGAGCATAACCGTGCTTGGGTAGTGGGTGAAAAAAGCTATGGCAAAGGGGTGGTACAAAAACTCTTTCCTTTAAGCAACGGTTCGGCTCTACAGATGACCGTATCGCAGTACTTTAGCCCGAGCGGACAGATGATTGAAGGGCGGGGAATACAGCCGCATTTCAATTATCCATTCAAGCAGGAGATGCGTGAGGAGAGCTATCTGGACCATGTCACAGACTTGCTGCTCCAGCAAAAATAATTATTCGTCTTCTTCAGTATCGAGTCCGAACTTTTTTAAACGATAGCGCAGGGAACGGAACGACATGCCGAGTTTCTTGGCGGCCAGTGTCCGGTTCCAGTGGGTCATATTCAGCGCGTTAAGCAAAATTTCTTTTTCCACCTTTTCCAGATATAGCTCCAATCCTTCTTCAGGCAGCTTTCTAGGGGCAATCAGGGTTTCGGTCGCAATGATCTCGCTCGTAAGTGTATTTATCTCCTGAGAGCTGTTTAGTGCCTGGCGTAGGGGCGCACTTTGCAGATGCTGAAGATCAATCCGTTCTTCATCACTCAAGGTAATTGCACGTTCCATAATATTACGCAATTCACGTACATTACCGGGGTAATATTGCCCCAATAAAAACTCTTTACTGCGTTCAGTCAGTTTTTTATTGGGAATTCCCCATTCCTGGCAAATTTTCTGAATAAAGTGTTCAGCCAGTAACAGAATATCTTGGCCGCGTTCACGCAGCGGCGGTAAAGTCAGATCCATGACATGAATACGGAAATATAAATCCTGACGGAATTTCCCTTGTTGCACTAAGGCTTCCAGATCCTGATGGGTGGCACTGATCACGCGGAAATCCACATCAATTTCGGTATCTGAACCGAGTGGACGAATACGTTTTTCCTGTACGGCACGTAACAGTTTGACCTGCATGGAAAGTGGCAGTTCTGCAATTTCATCCAGAAACAGGCTGCCACCATGTGCAGATTGAATCAGGCCCTGTTTGTCCTGCGCAGCGCCGGTAAAGCTGCCTTTTTTATGTCCAAACAGTTCGCTTTCCATCAGTTCAGTCGGAATGGCACCACAGTTGATTGCAATAAAAGGCCCTTCATTACGGTTGCTCAGGCGGTGGACCAGATTGGCTACCACTTCCTTGCCAGTGCCGGATTCACCTGTGATAAAAACCGGCGCCTGGGATCGGGCAATTTTTTGTAAGGTAATACGTAATTGCTGAATCGGCAGGGATTGTCCAATCAGCATTTTATGTTCGAGCGCTTCATTCGGATTATTATGCGAATAATCTACCGGTTTATTCAGGGCCTTTTGGAGTAGCTGTTCCAGGTGTTTCTGGTTAACCGGTTTACTGACAAAATCAAAAGCCCCTGCTTTAAGTGCAGCAATGGCGATTTCCATGTTGCCATAGGCAGTCAGGACCGCAACCGGAACTGCGGGATAGAGCTTACCAATCCAGTCCACTAATTCCAGGCCATTGCCATCGGGCAGGTTCAGGTCAGTCAGACAGGCATCATATTGATGATTGGCAAGATATTTTTTAGCATCTTCTAGTCGATGGGTAATGTGGGTACGAATTCCCATACGCAGTAGTGACATTTGCATGAGGGTACATAAATCCTCCTCATCATCCACCAAGAGTACTAGTGGTTGTTGTTCCCCATTCATCTTCCTTGACCCCTTTATAGCGTGATACGTTGACAGCTGATGCGAAAGCATGCGCCCTGTTCTTGTTGTATATAGTTTAATTGTGCCTGATTTGCTTCACAAAAACTATGTGATAAATACAGTCCTAATCCGGTACCGCTAATTGAAGTGCTAAAAAAGGGTTTAAACAGTAAGGCCTGGTCATGTACAGCCACGCCCGAGCCAAAATCCCGTATGTCAATCCAGACCCGATGTTCATAGGGATGCACATTCAGCTGAATATAGGCTGCATCTGCTGCATTGTGGCGAATGGCATTACGAATCAGGTTAATCAGGATTTGCCGGAACTGTGCTTCATCAAACTGAATCATGAGGGGGATATCAATATTAAATTGAATCTGATCGCGAATATCAGCCAGATCTTCCTGGATAAATAACGGGATAAATTCATTAAGATGAATCGGCACCGGATGGGTTTCTTTATTTTTGACCATATTCAGTGTGTCCTGAATAATCCGGTCAATCCGGGTGGCCTGTCGGCCAATCATCTGCTGGAGTAGCTGTTGCTGTTCAGTTTCCGAGTCCAGATATAAATCATTGGCCTGCACAATGGCTGCCAGGGGATTGCGAATTTCATGCGCAATACTGGCAGAGAGCTGACCTAAAGCAGCAAGTTTGAGCTGTTGCACTTGCTGATTCAGCTTTTTGGCATCCTGCAACACAAGCAGCATGAGGGTCTGGTGCGGTACAATCAGCTTTTGTACCTGCACATGAATGTTATAGCGACTTTGCTGGGAATCAAACTGAAAACGCTCACCATTTTCCAGCGTTTCAAACTGGATCAGTTCAAATAAATCAGGTTGTGAGTGGTATAAGGTGAACTTTTCATGGCCATATTTCGATTCAATTCCCAGAAGATTGCAGGCGGCAGGATTGCTGAGTACCACATGATAGTTTTCATCCAGTACCAGATAGCCGGTTTCGATCTGTTCCAGAATATAGCGGTTGATATTCTGTAAGCGATACAGTTCTAGAGATTGAGAAAAGTTTAGATTTTCCAGAATCTGAAAACGGCGTACGGCAATTTGTCCGGTGCCATAAACCATAAAGAATAAAAAAGCCAGTAAGGCACTATTACTGATATTACTCAGCGAAGAAAATGCAAAAATGCTGCCGATAAAATGCTGGTAAATTACGCTGATAACCGCAACCAGCGTGACCACCAAGGCTTTTTTTGCATCCAACAATAAGGATGCAGAAAAGATGGTGATTACAAACAGCAGTCCGATCTGCAAATTAGGACCATCACTGGCCAAGGTCAGCAAACTTAAAATGCAGACATCGCTAAAGAAAATCATGATCAGCTGCGGCTGGATCAGATGTCTGATCCATTTCAATGCAAACAGCTGTACAGTATTGATCGCTACCCCGATTCCCAGCGCATAATAATACAGCTGAGGATATTGGTAATCTATATTTACTTCGGGATAGGTCAGCAGAAAAATCAGCAGCAGACCGGTACTGATCAGCAGGCGATAAGCGCTATACCAGATACCTAGATGATATTGATTCAGTTCAGCATAGTTTTTTTGTTGTGCCATATGCACCATGATTCACCAAAGGCTAAGGTTTAATCAGCCCATAGCGCATGGCCAGATGAGTCAGTTTGACATCACTATCAATATTCAGTTTTTCAAAAATACGGTAACGATAGGTATTCACGGTTTTAACGCTGACAAAGAGTTTGTCGGCAATTTCCTGGGCGCTGATACAGTTCACCACCATCATGGCCACTTGCATTTCCCGTTCTGAAAGTGCATCAAAAGGCGACTGCTGTGTATCGGAAAGGTAAGAACTGGCGAGCTGCTCGGCAATGTCGGCACTAAAATATTTGCCGCCTTGCATGACTTTATTAATCGCCCGTACCATTTCCGTAATGGGTGCTCCCTTGGTGATATAGCCTTTGGCACCTGCTTTAAGAAGTAAAGAGGGATAAGGTTCTTCTGCCAGGCCACTGACCGCTAGTACTTTGGTTTCAGGCGCCGTCTGTAGCAGGCGGCGCGTAGTTTCTACGCCGCCAATACCCGGCATGTTGACATCTAATAGCACTACATTCGGATGATGTTGACGAACCAGAGAGATTGCTTCTTCACCAGATTCAGCCTGGCCAATTACCTGAACCTCCGCATGGTCTTCCAGCATTCTGCAAATTCCAGTACGTACTAATTCATGGTCGTCCACAACTAAAACTGTGATCACCTATACTCTCCCTCTATTAAAAAAATCATTTTTTTGTTACATAAAGCAAAATAAGCTTGCAATGAAAGTACAAAATTAGCAATCCTATTCGCAAGATTAAATCTGAAACCTAGCACACAGTGTCAAGAACAAAAAATGTTCAGGATTGTGTTTAAATGTAAGGCATATTAGAGGTAATACGCAAATCAATCTTACCTCTGTTAGTTGAGTGAAGGAATAATGAAGAAAATAAACAAGTCTCTAAGGCATCTACTCGGCCTGTCCGTGTTAATCAGCATGAGCACGACAAGTTTTGCCGAGATCATTATGAATTCTGGCACAGCAGAGGGCGGATCCAGTATCAGCTGGTCTTCTGAAGAAGTTAACCAGTTAATGAGCGATGATTTTAATGCATCTGCCAACGAACCTTCGCCACCTGGTTCAGCTACAGTGATGACTACTTTGCGTCCGGCCGGAACAGTAGCGCCAGCAGCAGTCAAGCCAGCCTATACCGCACCACAGATTATTGATACCAATCATTTTAGTAATCAACCTTCTGTAAATGCACGGGCTGCGCTGGTCATGGATGCACAAACCGGTGAAGTGCTGTTTAGTAAAAATACCAATACGGCCTATCCGATTGCATCCATTACCAAATTAATGACAGCCGTGGTCATTTCAGATGCACGTTTGAACATGTCAGAAAAAATCACCTTGCAACAGGCTGATTTTTCCTGCTCAGGGTGCAAGAGCTCAAGCTCGACCTTAAGAGCAGGGGATAGTATGAACCGTGCTGAAGCATTGTTATTTGCCCTGATGAAATCTGAAAATCCGGCTGCCGCAGCTTTAGCACGTACTTATCCTGGTGGTCGCTCAGCGTTTATTGCCAAAATGAATGCAAAAGCCAAAGAACTCGGGATGAATTCTACTCACTTTATGGAATCAACAGGTTTGCATCCAGGTAATGTGGCCTCCGCCCGTGACTTGGGGATTTTGGTGAATACTGCTTCTCAATATGGTCTGATTCGCCAGTTCTCAACGACACCAAGCTATGACTTTAACTTGGGCTACCGCGTGCTGAAATCTAATAATACAAATGCACTGGTACGCAATGGCGGCTGGAATATCAATATTTCTAAAACCGGTTTTATTAATGAAGCAGGTCGCTGTGTTGTAATGCACACGACCCTGAATAACCGTCCGGTGGCGGTGGTATTATTGGGGGCTAACAGCTCGCAGGCACGCACCAATGATGCCACCCGTTTAATGACTTGGGTAACTCAGCAACCAAAACGAATCTAATTGATCTACCTATAAAAAAACCCTGCAATCGCAGGGTTTTGTTAATGCTGACAGAAATTACATATTCGACAGAATAGAGTCTTTTACCTGAGTCATAGTTGCATCAATCGACAACATTACGGCATCAGCACATTGTTTAATTGCGGTGTCAGGATCTTTCAGACCATTACCCGTTACGGTACATACGATCACTGAGCCTTCTGCAATTTTACCCGCTTTAATATCACGGATGGCACCGCCCACAGATGCAGCAGATGCCGGCTCTACGAATACACCTTCATACATAGAAAGCAGACGTTGAGCTTCAAGAATTTCCGCATCAGTCAGTTCATCAAACCAGCCGTTTGAATCACGAACAACCGCTTTAGCATGATTGAAGCTTTGTGGATTACCGATACGAATCGCAGTTGCAACAGTTTCCGGATTTTCTACTGGACCGCCACGAAGGAACGGGGCAGCACCAGATGCTTGGTAACCTGCCATGATTGGCAAACCTGCCGGTTTAGGACCCGTAAAAGCATCAGTTTCAGCATCGTAAACGACTTGCTCAAATTCTTCTTTCGACTGGTTGGCAACCGCTTCGGTATAGCCCATCCAGTGTGCAGTGATGTTACCCGCGTTACCGACTGGCAAGCAGTGGTAATCCGGAGCACGACCTAAAGCTTCAACGATCTCGTAAGCAATGGTTTTTTGACCTTGCAGACGGTAAGGGTTAATTGAGTTTACAATCGTCACCGGTGCCTGATCTGCAACTTCTTTAACCAGACGCATACCGTCATCGAAGTTACCGCGAATTTGCATGGTGATCGCACCATACATCATCGCCTGCGCCATTTTACCCATGGCAATTTTACCTTCCGGGATTAAAACGAACGCCTTGATGCCTGCACGTGCCGCATAGGCAGCAGCAGCAGCTGAGGTATTCCCGGTAGAAGCACAGATGATGGCTTTAGAACCATCTTCAACCGCCTTGGTTACTGCCATGGTCATACCACGGTCTTTAAATGAACCAGTCGGGTTTAAGCCTTCGTACTTCACATAGATTTCAACGTCTTTACCAATGATGCGTGGAATATTCTCAAGCTTGATCAGTGGAGTATTACCTTCACCCAAAGAGATCGCACGAGTAGTTGCAGACACTGGTAAACGGTCGCGATAGCGGTCAACTAAACCAGTATAACGATTGGCATTCGACATGATGATGTTCCAATTGTGTGTAGAGCTTGGCGAGGGAAGAGTGTCCCCTCGACCCGATTAATTATCAAGCGATTCTAAACGAATTCGTACAATTTCGCCATGAATGACGGGTAATGCTTGAATTTGTTGAAGGGCTTCATCCATTTTTGATTCCTTGACTGGATCAGTCAGAATCACGATAGGAATAAGGTCTTTTAAGCGTGGTTGCTGCATGATGGCATCGATACTGATCCCGGCACGGCTTAAAATCGTGGTGACATCGGCAAGCACGCCCATTTGATCTTCGGCATTAATACGAATGTAATAGCCGGTCGTCATTTGTTCACGAGTTAAGATCGGTAAATCGGTCAGGGCTTCAAAGGCCAGTTGTGGAATGGTTCCTGCACCGTCTTCGGTGTAAATAATATCACGGACAATATCCACAACGTCTGCGACTACTGCAGAAGCTGTTGGACCAGCACCTGCGCCAGCCCCGTAATACAGTGTTGGACCGACCGCGTTGGCTTGAACAAGCACGGCATTTTTCACGCCATTCACATTGGCAATTAGCTGGTCATCTGGAATTAAAGTAGGATGAACGCGTAATTCGATTCCGGCATCTGTGCGGCGTGCAATACCCAAGTGTTTGATACGGAAGCCCAAGTCTTCTGCATATTTCACGTCTTGCGCAGTCACTTTGCTGATGCCTTCAGTAAATACTTTATCGAACTGGAGCGGTATACCAAATGCACATGAAGCTAGAATAGTCAGTTTATGCGCAGCATCAATGCCTTCAACATCAAAGGTTGGATCGGCTTCAGCATAACCGAGTTCCTGTGCTTCTTTCAGCACATCGTCAAAAGCACGACCTTTTTCACGCATTTCACTGAGAATGAAGTTACCAGTACCGTTGATGATGCCCGCCAGCCATTCAATCTTGTTGGCTGCCAGACCTTCACGAATCACTTTAATAATGGGAATGCCACCTGCGACTGCCGCTTCATAGGCAATTTGTACGGCATTGTCTTCAGCCGCCTTAAACAGTTCATTACCATGTTCAGCCAAGAGTGCTTTATTGGCTGTCACGATATGTTTGCCATGTTTCATGGCTTCCATAATAATTTCGAAAGCAGGATGAATTCCACCCATGACTTCAACCACCACATCCACATCAGGTTGACGTACGATGTCCATCAAGTCTGCACTCTGTTTGACCGATGCCGGTAGATTCAGATCAGGACGTGGGCGACGGGTGCCTACATAGGTAATTTCAATTTCACGACCGGTGCGACGTTTAATCTCAGCAGCATTTTCTTTTAATAGTTTCAAGGCACCACCACCTACAGTACCAAGACCGAGGATTGCCAGACGAACTGGTTTCACGTCACACTCCAAATTACACAGTTTTTTACAAGAACCTAGATCATAGCTAAAAAAACTGCCTGACTCTAGGGTCATTTCAGAATATCTTTATTTATAAATTAAAGTTAAATAACGTATTAAAATGAGTTATTTAAGCCGGTTCAATAACTCAGCGGCAGACAGGTAACCCCCCAGATAAATTCCTTCTGAACTATAAATTGCAGGGGTACCATTTACACCTATATTCAGACCCATTTGATATTGATCCTGAACAGGATTTTTACATTTGGCTGCATTGATCTGTGCACCCGCAATCGCCTGGTCAAATGCACTACGGCGGTCGGCACTGCACCAGATCGCTTCCATGGCCGGCATATGCTGTTCACCACGCGGCCAGGCGATATAACGCACTTCAATACCTTTGGCATTCATCTCATCCATTTGCTCATGAAATTTATGGCAATACGGACAGCTGACGTCGGTAAATACATAGACCACATGCTTGGCTTTGCCTTTGGCTGGATAAATCAATAGATCTTCAGCTTTCAGTCCATCAAACAGTTTTTTATTGATCCCGGCTTGCAGACTTTCACTGACGTTATGTAGCTGTTTGTCTCCAAGGCGGATCACATCACCCTGAATCAGATATTTGCCATCACTGGTTACATAGACCGCAGACATGCCTTCTAGGCTGACCCAGTACAGGTTCGGCACTTCGGTTGCTTTAATATCGGTGATCTTGGCATTGATACCGGCAGTTTTGAAATGCTTTTCCAGAGTAGAAACCAAACGCTGTTGTGCATTACGTTCGGTGAGGGTAGACGCTTCGCCCGTTGCGGGTGCGCTTGCAGTCAGTGTATCTTGCTTTTTAGCTTCGTTATTGGAGTTGGAACATGCAGCAAAACCCAAACCAGCAGCAAGTGTGCAAGCCATAAAAATTTTTGAGCGGGCAAATGTCATAAATAACCCTTTTCTTCTTGGACTGAAAACAGAGCATTAGCATAACAAAAAAAAATGCAAACACGTCAAACTTCTCAGTTTATTCGGTCTGGATTAGATTTAAGCACGTGGATGATGGGTTGCATGCAGCTGCTGCATTCGGACCTGTGCCACATGGGTATAGATCTGGGTGGTAGACAGGTCACTGTGTCCAAGCAGCATCTGTACCACGCGTAAGTCTGCGCCATGATTGAGTAAATGAGTGGCAAAGGCATGGCGCAAGGTATGTGGTGAAAGTTCGGCCTGGATTCCGGCCTGCAGTGCATAACGCTTAATGGCATACCAGAAATTCTGTCGGCTCATGATGCCACCATGCTGGGTCAGAAACAGATAATCGGTCGAAGTCTTGTACAGTTGCGGACGGGCTTCGGTTAAATATTTTTCTACCCATTCACAGGCTATTTGGCCCATCGGTACCAGACGTTCTTTATTGCCCTTACCGACAATGCGTAAATATCCCTGTTTTAAGTTGATCAGTTCCAGACGCAAGTTAATCAGTTCGGTCACCCGGAGTCCGCAGGCATACAGTACTTCAAACATGGCGCGATCACGCAGTCCTAATGCCGTGTTGATATTCGGGGCATGAATCAGGGCTTCTACATCTGTTTCGGAGAGATCTTTGGGTAAGGCCCGGCCCAGTTTCGGGGTTTTATGTGCAGCAACCGGATTGTCACTACGCAGTTTTTGCTCACGCAGAAATTTATAAAATGAACGCAAAGCAGACAGGCAGCGGGCAATCGAACGCGGACTTTTTTGCTGTTTGGTCAGTGCAATCAGCACATCGGAAATATCATCATGACTCCATTGTGGCAAGGGTTTGCTCAGGCATTCTGCACATTGCATCAGATCGGACAGATAGGCGTTGCGGGTATGCGGGCTGACCGTTTGCGCAATCAGATAGTCACGAAAACCCTGTAAATAGCTGAATACTTCAGGAATTTGGACAGGGGCGGGAATACGAGGTTTTTTATTCAGCATAGAGTGAAAAGATCTGATCTGAAAAAGCGATGAATTTAATAGATATTCTCCACTGTAGTTTAATTTCACCAAACTGTCGATGTGATATGAAACTAATTCAGCATGTAATCAATCTTATTTGTTAATTATTCTCATTTGTTTGTATACTGTCCAAAATAGTTCAGGAATTTTCACGGTGCGTTTGTCTGATTTAAAAGCAAAACAAACAGCCATCATCCGAAAAGTAAGTCGAACGGCTGATGGTGAAGGTGCTCTCAACGATGTTGTAGCGAGTCGCCTGGAAACTCTAGGCTTTGTGCCCGGTACGAAGGTACAGGTGATTACTAAAGGTATTTTTGGTGGAGATCCCATTTTGATTCAAGTTGGATTTACACGTTTTGCTTTGCGTAAATCAGAAGCAGCCAAAATTGAAATCGAGCAGGCGGTGTCGGCATGAGTGATACATTACGTATTGCCCTTGTCGGTAACCCTAACTGCGGTAAAACTTCATTATTCAACCATTTAACCGGAACTCGCCAGAAAGTCGGCAACTATGCAGGTGTCACGGTTGAGCGTAAAGTCGGTACATTTCAGCTTGCTTCAGGCAAAGCGGTACGGGTACTGGATTTGCCCGGAACTTATAGTCTGGATGCGACCAGTCCGGATGAAGAGATTACCCGTAATGTCGTACAAGGTAAAATTGCTGAAGAGCAGGAACAGAATGCATTTTTATGTGTGGTGGATGCCACCAATCTAAAATTGCATCTGGGTCTGGTACTGGAAATGATTGAGCTGGGCCGTCCGGTGCTGGTTGTGCTGAACATGATGGATGAAGCACGCCGACGTGGCATGCAGATCAACACCCAGAAGCTGTCCGAACGACTGGGCGTGCCTGTGGTAGAAACGGTGGCTGTACGTAATTCAGGCATAGAAAATCTGAAAAATGCGCTAGATCAGGGCAAGTATTCTGTACCGCAGACCGAACTCAGTG
Source organism: Acinetobacter sp. SFD (assembly GCF_001647575.1). NCBI lineage: Bacteria > Pseudomonadati > Pseudomonadota > Gammaproteobacteria > Moraxellales > Moraxellaceae > Acinetobacter > Acinetobacter sp. SFD. The sequence continues at coordinate 220,558 of NZ_LSZJ01000001.1, read as the reverse complement.
GCTTGAAAGGTAACAGTCACCAGCGCGTGGAAAACATTCTGAATGACGTGGTCAATTTCGTCGATCAGGAAGATAAACGTACTGATTTTCTTGACAGGATTTTTCTGCATCCGGTACTGGGCTTAATTAGTCTGGCCGTGATGATGTTCGTGATTTTCCAGGCCGTATTTGCCTGGGCTGCGCCGTTTATGGATGGCATCGAAACCTTCTTCGGCTGGCTAGGTGAATTCCTTGGTGAATATATTTCTCATCCCTTGCTGAATAGTCTGGTGGTGGACGGGATTATTGCCGGTGCCGGTGGTGTGGTGGTGTTCCTGCCGCAGATTCTGATTCTGTTCTTCTTTATTCTGGTACTGGAAGAATCAGGCTATTTACCGCGTGCTGCTTTTCTATTAGATAAGCTGATGTTTAAAGCCGGTTTATCAGGACGTGCCTTTATTCCGTTATTGTCCAGCTTTGCCTGTGCCATTCCCGGGATTATGGCTTCGCGTACCATTAGTGATCCACGAGATCGTTTAACCACGATTTTCGTTGCCCCCTTAATGACCTGTTCGGCGCGCTTGCCAGTTTATGCCTTGCTGATTGCAGCATTTATACCGGCACAAACTGTGTGGGGTTTCCTCAATCTGCAAGGTTTGGTGCTGTTTGGTCTTTATATGGCGGGTATCGTGAGTGCCTTGCTGGTATCTTTTGTGTTGAAATTCTTCCACAAAGATAAATCACAGCACATGCTGCTGATGGAACTGCCAAGCTACCGTTTTCCGGACTTGAAGAACGTTTGGATCGGCTTATTGGATCGCGGCAAAATCTTCTTGAAACGTGTCGGTGGCATCATCTTCGCATTATCGATTGTACTGTGGTTCTTGTGTACTTTCCCACAGCCCCCAGAAGGGGCAACCTTGCCGGCCATTGATTATTCATTGGCAGGGATGCTCGGTCATCTGATGCAGCCGATCTTTGCACCGCTCGGCTTTAACTGGCAGATCTGTATTGCCCTGATTCCGGCGATGGCAGCACGTGAAGTGGTGGTTGCAGCACTGGGAACAGTCTATGCGATGTCTGCAGTTGATGAAGATGCGATGTCTGAAGGTCTGGCTGCACTGATTAGCGGTGGAGGTGATCTGGGCTGGTCAGTAGCGACAGGTTTGTCTTTGCTGGTGTGGTTTATTTATGCACCACACTGTCTGGCGACTCTGGCAACGGTTAAACGTGAAACCGGTTCTTGGAAAACGGTCAGTATCATGACTGTTTACCTGTTTGGTCTGGCATATTTTATGTCATTCCTGACTTATCAAATTGCTTCATATTATTTGGGCTAAATCTCAACTTGGCCTTGGCCAATTGAATTTGCTGCACTGTATATGTATGGGAGATTGAGGTGATTGAAATTCTAATTGTGACAGCACTGGTGCTTTGGAGCATGCTGGTCGTATTCAAAAAGGTGTTTCCGAACACCTCTAACTCAGTCTTCCAGAAGCTGTCTGATGCCTGTGCAGCCAAGGGCTGGCAGCGTCTGGCCAAATGGCTGCAACCGGGTGTGGCGGCAGGCTGCGGTGGCAACTGTGCCTGTCCGGTTTCAGAAAAAGGTTCAGACGTAAAGCCGGCTCAACAAGCGGTAAAATGGAAATAATTTCCTGTTCTGGCTGAATTTTAAAAACCGTCATGATCATGACGGTTTTTTTTACGCATGGACACAAAAAAATGTGCAGAAAAGCCAATCAGAAAAGGCATTCAAAACAGCAAAGTGCTACCATTTCGTCAGTTTCAAAATAGACCAAAATATGGGGCGAAAATGTTAATACAACGTGGTGGGTTAAAAGTCGTTGCAGGACTCGGAATATCAGGTGTTGCAGCAGTCAATTTCTTGCATAGTCAGGGCTACCGCGTTGCAGTAACAGATTCTAGAGCTAACCCGCCAGGACATGAGCAGATTCCGGCTGAGGTTCAAACCAGTTTCGGTCAGTTTGATGCAGAGTTATTGCTGTCTGCAGAAGAAATCGTGATCAGCCCCGGGCTTGATCCTAAACTTCCTGAAATTCAGGCAGCGATTAACAAGGACATTCCGGTAGTCAGTGAAATCCAGATTTTACGCCGTGCTACGGATAAGCCTATTGTGGCGATTACCGGTTCTAATGCCAAAAGTACCGTGACTACCTTGATTGGCCTGATGGCAGCGGATGCAGGCAAAAAAGTCGCTGTCGGTGGCAATCTGGGCCGTCCTGCGCTAGATCTGACCAAAGATGACCCTGAGCTGTATATACTCGAGCTGTCCAGTTTTCAGCTGGAAACCACCTCAAATCTGGCGGCTGAAGTCGCGGTGGTATTGAACATGAGTGAAGATCATCTCGACCGTCATGGCGATATGATGGGTTATCACACGGCGAAACACCGGATTTTCCAGGGTGTGAAAAAAGTCGTCTATAACCGTGATGACTCTTTGACCCGTCCTTTGGTCCCAGATGTGACCCCGATGCAAAGTTTCGGTCTGAATGCGCCAGATATGAACCAGTACGGTATCCTCAAGGATACCGATGGCAGCATCTGGTTGGCGCGTGGTCGTGAGCGTCTGCTGAAAAGTAGCGAGATGTATATGCAGGGCACGCATAATGTTGCCAATGCCTTGGCCTGTCTGGCACTGGGTGAAGCGATTGGTTTGCCACTAGAAAGTATGCTGAACACTTTAAAGACTTTTAAAGGTCTGGAACATCGCTGTGAATTCGTCAAGGAAGTACAGGGCGTACGCTATTATAACGACTCCAAAGGTACCAATATCGGTGCAACTTTAGCTGCGCTAGATGGTCTGGGCATGGCGTTTGAAGCTCAAGGCGGTAAGGTCGCGATTATTCTCGGTGGGCAGGGCAAAGGGCAGGACTTTAAGGCCTTGCGTGAATCATTAAGCAAATATGCCAAAGTAGCGGTATTGATCGGTGAAGATCGTCCTGTCATTGAAGCGGCAATTGCGGGCACGACTGAACTGATCCATGCGGACAGCCTGCAGCAGGCGGTAGAAATCTGCCAAAAGCACACCCAGGCACATGATGTCGTGCTATTGTCTCCTGCATGCGCAAGTTTTGATATGTTCTCGGGTTATCCTGAGCGTGGTCGCAAGTTTGTTGCATATGTGAATGAACTCAATTAAGAATAACAAGGATTCGTGATATGGCTGGGTTTGCTCAGACTACGATCAATAAATTAAATCAATTTTATACGCAGTGGGTGCCTCGATTACCTGCTGAGCTGAATCTACGAAATGTGCTGATTTTCTGTGTATTGGCTTTGCTCTGTATCGGTTCGATCATGGTGGCATCGGCCTCGATGCCCTATGCAGAACGTATGCATGAAAATCCGTTTCACTATATTAGCCGGCACGGTATTTCGATTTTTGTCGCTGCCGTAGCAGCTTTTCTGGCTTATAAAATCCCCTTAAAAGTCTGGTTTAATAACACTTTCTTTTTGTGGATTATTACCATCGTACTTTTGGTGGCCGTGCTATTTGTTGGGACGGAAGTCAATGGTTCCAAGCGCTGGATCCGGGTCGCTGGTTTTACCTTGCAGGCTTCGGAAGTCGCTAAAGTGATGATGGCGATTTTTACCGCAGACTACGTGGTACGCCGTGCCGAGGAAGTACGCAATAATATCAAGGGTCTGGTCCGTTTAAGTGCCATCATGGGGGCTACCGTTGGTTTGATTATCCTCGAGCCTGACCTGGGTGCAACTGTGGTAATTACTTTAACCATGCTTGGCGTGTTCTTTCTGGCAGGCGCACCTTGGATTCAGTTCGGTGTGGCCTTCATGACCCTGGTCGGAGCTTTTGCTGCCGCGATTCTGTTGGAACCGTATCGTCTGCAACGTCTGCTGTCTTTTTCAAATCCTTGGGAAGATCCCTTAGGCACTGGTTATCAGCTCTCCAATGCTTTGATGGCCTTTGGTCGTGGCGAATGGGCAGGGGTAGGCTTGGGACATAGTATCCAGAAAATGTCTTATTTACCCGAGGCGCATACCGATTTCATGCTGGCAATTTTGGGTGAGGAATTTGGCTTTTTAGGCATTTCGACCATCCTGATCCTGTCCTTCACCATGCTGGTTTGCTGTATCCGCATTGGACATCGCGCCTTACAGCATCAATATCTGCGTGCCGGATATCTGGCCTATGGCATCAGTATCATTTTCCTGTTACAGATTCTGGTAAATGCAGGCATGAATATGGGCATGTTACCGACCAAGGGTTTGACGCTGCCATTTATCAGTTATGGTGGTTCATCCCTGATTATCTGTGCAGTCATGATCAGTCTGATCCTGAAGATTGATTCAACCACACGCCAGGTCAATCCAAGCCGGGAAGAGTCAAGCTTCTAGATTAGAATTTCGTCCCGGCTCTGGTTGAGCATGGTCAAGCACTGTGCTCGGCATTGTGGTTCCACAATTAGAACAAGTCACAAAAGCAGTTTTAGGCTTGGAAAGTGGAATCAAAGGTATAAAAAATAAAGAAAAATAATTACGTTGCTGTTTAAGCTCGTAAGCAGAACGGGTCCGGCAGACTGGACACAGAAACTGGCTTTTTTCAATTGTTTTGCTTTTAGGGCCGACACCAAAAATAAAAAACATTTTTAATCCTCTCTCGCTTTCGTTGTTATTTTTAGCTTAAGTGAAAAGCTGTTTTTATAAATAGTGACCTTGTAGCTCAGTTGTATGTGGAATCCGCTCGATATCCCATTGCGCCACTGCCTGTTGCAGCATCCGCTGTGGAGCATCTAAATCAACTTCAGCCTGATGCAAAGCCTGAAGTGCCTGTTTTAATAATTGTGGCGCCTGAGTCAAATCCAGTGCTTGGGCCAGATTCTGTTTTGACAGTTTTTGCCCCTGATCATTCATTGCCAGCGGCAGATGCATATAGTTCAGACGCGGATAACCGAGTAGCTGCCCCAGATAAATTTGCCGTTCAGTATTATCTAAAAGGTCAGCCCCACGTACCACATGGGTCATACCTTGCAGATGGTCATCGACCACTACAGCCAGCTGGTAATTGATAATGCCATCACGACGTTTTAAGACAAAATCGCCCAGATCTTTTTTCAGTTCTGAACAGTGCCGACCTTGCAGCCGGTCTTCAAAACAGATTTCCACATCTTCAACTTTTAAACGGATGGCCTGATGCTCAAAAGCCAGACCCAAGTCGCGGCAGGTATCCTGATAGATATGGTTGGAACCGAGCATTTTACGGGTGCATTGACAGGCATAGACTAGACCTTGCTGACGTAATTGCTGAATGACGTCTTCGTAAATATCTAAACGGTCTTTCTGAAAAATGATTTCGGCATCAGGTTCAAGCTGAAAGGCATCCATGGCACGCAGGATATGCTCTTCGCTGCCGGGATAAATACGAGGAATATCGGTGTCTTCAATCCGGACCAGCCATTTACCATGATTGGCTTTGGCATCGCAGTAACTGGCAATAGCAGTAATGAGGGAACCAAAATGCAAAGGGCCGGTTGGCGATGGCGCGAACCGGCCCACATAAGCCATCCTGTTGTCCCCCTCCTTTTTTAAAGGAGGGGTTAGGGGAGGATTATTTACAGACATACTTAACCGTTATTTTGCTTCTCTTTGATCTCTGCAAGGGTTTTGCAGTCAATACATAAAGTAGCCGTTGGACGTGCTTCTAAACGACGCAGACCAATCTCGATACCACAGGTTTCACAGAAACCATAGTCATCATTCTGGATCGCTTCGATCGACTGTTCAATTTTACGAATCAGTTTACGCTCACGGTCACGGGTACGTAACTCAATAGCAAACTCTTCTTCCTGAGTCGCACGGTCGTTGACATCTGGAAGAGCGGTATTTTCGTCTTGCATCGTATTTAAAGTACGATCCACTTCTGACATCAGTTCAGCTTTCCAGGCCAGCAAGATTTCGCGGAAATGCTGAAGCTGACCTTCAGACATATATTCTTCATTTTTTTTAGGTTGATAAGGTTCAATACCAAATAAGCTAGCAGTAGAACCACCATCAGTCGTTTTAGGTTTAGATTTACGTACGCGCTTTGCAGCTTTCTCTTCTACAACTTCAGTTTGATTGTCTAAGACTTGATTTTGGTTGTCATTCGCCATTTAGGGCATTCCTCATCATATGCGTATGATTGCTACGCAAAAAATATGGTGATATGCAATTTTTATCCACCCTGTAGAAGGATTATCCTCCTGTGGGGGCCGTCATCATATAGACTTTTTATGCTTATTGATAGTCTTTGATGTATGGACTATGCATATCACATTTCCTTGGGTTGCAATAAAGTAATGCAAAAAAAACAAATTGGAAAGTTAATAACCTGAAATTTCGGTATTAATATTTTGCTGGCTCATTGCCACCCGTTCTATATAAGTATCAAACTCGCCATTTTGTTGCAAATGTAATACACGATACCCCGGTGCCGCCTGATCCAGCGCAAAATCTTGACTCTCAGGTTTGAACTGCACACTGGTGGATGGTGTAGATAAAAAGTAGATTCCCTGCCATTCATTGCAGGAATCCTGATGCACATGACCAAACAGAACCAGTTTGATATTCTGATGTCGAGCCAGTACATCTTTCAAATCTTCAGCATTTTTGAGCCGGTGCTGATCAATCCAGTGTGATTTCATCGCAAAAGGATGATGATGGCAAGCAACGATGACATGCTGATGCTTGAATTCAAGCAATAATTGGTCTAACTGGTCGAGCTGGTCCTGTTCCACCCAGCCATCAACCTTGCCTTGAACGGCACTATTTAACAGGATCATGGTCCAGGTACCAAAATGAATTGCATGCGCCTGATTGGTATTCTGGTAAAAAGGGAAGACCCGAGTGTCATCATGATTGCCCGGAATCTGGTAATGCGGCACGTTTAAAGACCGGATATATTCCAGATATCGCTGATAAGTGCTTTCGACCGGAACCTGTGCCAGATCACCGGTATGAATCAATGCATCCATTTGGGGAAAGCGCTGCTGAATATGCTGCATCACTTCATGAAAACTCTGCTCGGGATTCATCCGGGCAAATTCCAGTCCTTCCCGATCCATCAGATGGGTATCAGAAATCTGGATAATGGTCCAATCTGGCTGTGTGTTGATGCTCGACTGCTCGAAACTCATGTCTTTCCCCTTAGACAGATTCCTGCAGTATGAATATCTTGCTGTAACCATTGCAAGGCCATAATGACAGGTGCATTTTTTAAGCGGCCATTGGTGAGTAAGACGGGAATATCGGCATAATCCAGAATATGCAGCTGAATATTTTCCCCCTCATCCGGCATGCCAAAAGTACCGCCCTGTTCAGGCAATTCGGTCTGGGCCACATATAAATGGAACAGCTCGGAACAGGCACCTGCTGAAGGATAGAAGCTGAAAATATGCTGTAACTCATCCAGTGTACAGCCTGATTCTTCGAGTGCCTCGCGGCGGATACACGCTTCAGGTGCTTCGTCTCCATCCAGAACACCCGCAATTACTTCGAGTTGCCATGGAGAGTCAACATCGTCCAGTCCACCAATCCGGAACTGTTCAATCAGACCGAATTTCTGCTGTTGGTGATTATACATCAGCACCCCTGCGGCTTCTGGCCGGTGAATCAGCTCGCGTTGCAAAACAGGAGTCGATGTTTCCTGATTAAATAAACGATGTTTCAGGCTGACTTTTTCCACCTGGATAAATCCCCGGTACAAGAACTCACGTGCCTCTATGTGAAAGTCTTTTTTATTATAAGAGGCCTGTTTAATAATATTCATATGCTCAGATAGAATGAAGGAATTGATTTATTTTCATCCTATCTGAGTTTTTTTTGAAGACAACTGTTTTTTTTAAGTTTTAAAGTTTGTGATATAAATTTTGGCCGGAATTATGGAAGCTGGCTTTCATCTGGTCCATACCTGCTTCTATTTCGGCCTGAGAGGTTGCCTGCTGACCAGGAGTAGCCTGTTGACTGGCATAATCCCGAACATTCTGGCTAATCTTCATTGAACAGAACTTCGGTCCGCACATGGAGCAGAAATGTGCCGATTTATGTGCGGCTTTCGGCATGGTTTCATCGTGCATGCTGCGTGCTGTGTCCGGATCCAGACTCAAGTTGAACTGGTCTTCCCAGCGAAATTCAAAACGGGCCTTGGACAGGGCGTTGTCCCGAGCTTGCGCACCCGGATGACCTTTGGCCAGATCGGCTGCATGCGCGGCAATCTTGTAGGTAATAATGCCGTCTTTGACATCCTTTTTATTGGGTAAACCTAAATGCTCCTTAGGGGTGACATAACACAGCATCGCGGTACCATACCAGCCAATCATCGCGGCTCCTATTGCCGAAGTAATATGGTCATAACCCGGTGCGATATCGGTGGTGAGTGGTCCCAAGGTATAAAATGGAGCTTCTTTACAGACCTCCAGTTGCAGGGCCATATTTTCCTTGATCATATGCATCGGGACATGGCCCGGACCTTCAATCATCACCTGTACATCATGCTCCCAGGCACGATGGGTCAGTTCACCCAAGGTTCGAAGTTCTGCAAACTGTGCTTCGTCATTGGCATCCTGCACACAGCCGGGACGTAAGCCATCGCCAAGACTGAAAGACACATCATAGGCTTTCATGATTTCGCAAATTTCATCGAAATGGGTATACAGGAAATTCTCCTGATGATGCGCCAGACACCACTGCGCCATGATCGAACCGCCACGCGAGACGATACCGGTCAAACGGTTGGCAGTCAGCGGTACATATCTTAAAAGCACGCCGGCATGAATGGTAAAGTAATCCACACCTTGTTCAGCCTGTTCAATTAGGGTGTCTTTAAAGATCTCCCAAGTCAGGTCTTCGGCCACACCATTGACTTTTTCCAGTGCCTGATAAATCGGTACGGTTCCGATCGGTACAGGAGAGTTGCGGATAATCCATTCCCGGGTTTCATGAATATTCTGGCCGGTCGAAAGATCCATAATGGTATCTGCACCCCAGCGCGTCGCCCAGGTCATTTTCGAGACTTCTTCTTCGATACTTGAACCGAGTGCAGAATTACCAATATTGGCATTGATTTTGACCAGAAAATTACGCCCGATAATCATCGGTTCCAGTTCCGGATGATTGATATTGGCTGGAATAATTGCGCGTCCTGCTGCGACTTCCTGACGCACGAATTCTGGCGTAATTTCAGTCAGGTTTTTTGCACCAAAATTCTGGCCCGGATGCTGGCGCATATCGACACCTTCACGCTGGCACAGGTTTTCACGAATGGCAATGTATTCCATTTCCGGGGTGATGATGCCTTGCTTGGCATAATGCATCTGGGTGATGTTGCGGCCGCGTTTGGCTTTACGTGGTTTTTGGATATGCGCGAAACGGATCGCGGCTGTGCGGATATCACGTAAACGCTGGCGACCAAATTCAGAACTGAGCTGATCCAGAATTTCGCTATCATTACGCTGTTCAATCCAGCTTTCACGAACATTCGGCAGACCTTTGTTTAGGTCAATCGTTACATTGGGGTCGGTATACACACCAGAGGTGTCATAGACCATTAACGGCGGATTATGTTCGCCACCCAGACTGGTCGGGGTTTCACTTAAGGAAATTTCCCGCATGGGCACCTGAATATCAGGACGGGAACCTTGCAGATAAACTTTACGTGAGGCAGGCAGAATTCGCGTTAAATCGCGTGCTTCCTGTTCATGAGCGGAGAGGGTAGTTTCAGAAGAAAGATTCGTTAACTGGTTCATGGCTATGATCCTTATGAATGACATCAACGAATCAAGCACGACCAAAAACGTAGGCAGATTTATCCTGAACAGATAAAGCAAGGGCTGGGTTTTTAGCTGGCTTGATTCCTACGCAGGTATTAACCTGATCAGGTTCAACGGTACTCATGCTCAATTCCTGATAACGATAAAAGGAATCTCATGATCTCAGCGAGGATTTACTCGCGCTCCGTCAAGCGAGGCTAAAGCTTAGCTCAGTTTAGGTAGAATAAACAGGTTTAAATCTCTCAACTTTAAGCAAGGAGTGATTCAGACCTTGTCAAATGAACTGAATCTATCACTGATGAACTAGATGCAGATGGCATCGGTAAAACAGTCTTTATCGTATTTTTGTGAGGGCGGACTGATCTGGGCATAGTACAGAATCTGTTCTGTTGCTGAACGGTTTCTATAGTCTGCAGGCAAGGCTTGCTGACGCTGTTCCGGATTCATGTCCAGAAACTCTAAGAATAGACGTGCCTGTGTAGACAGCTTCGATTTCTGGCCGTTTGCCAGCCCGATGATCGTTTCTAGGTGGCTGGTATCCACAGCATAACGGTCGCGATAGTCTTCCGAAACTGGTGATTGTTCGGTACCTCTAAACAGGAAATAGGTATATTGCTTGAGCAGATATTCGGCATCGCGTTTATAGCTGCTGTTGGGATAAGTCTTGAGATAGTCTTCCCAGAAAAGACTACGAGCTGCAATTTCAGATGCTTCAATCTGCAGGCGTTTTTCAACCAGTATCGGGTCCTTATTCTGTTCTGCCAGATTTTCAATAAAGGCTTTTTCAGCAGCCGGTAGATACGGAGCAAAAATACGGGCCAGATATTCCGGACTACGGCGATATTGCAAATTGCCATTGCCTAAGTCCAGCAGTTCTACATAAGCCTGATTTTTATGCTTTAACAGATACTGGTCCCGTGGAGTAAGCTGTTGAAAATGAGCTTGCTGAATGGTCGGATGCTGTGCCATTTCCAGTGCATACTGCTCAAAAGCGCGTTGCTGGAACTCGGTACGGTCTACCTTTAAAAAGCGCTGATACATTTCGGTAGAACGCAGCATCAGGTGCTTCTGCTCCGCCAGATCCATCAACGGCAGGCACACTTTAAGATCCTGATTAATCTGTTCCAATGCGAACGTGGTGCGCTGGTCATTAATCTGGGACATATTTTTTTCAATATTCTGGCACATCAAGCTAAAGTCATTGACTGGACTTTGCTTTTGTTTGGCTTCAGTCTGTTCAATCTGGATCTGTGGGTCAGAGGGCTGTTGGCAACCTCCTAAAAACAGCACACCGCCAGCAACTAAACAGGCTTTGAATATCGACTGGAATGGCATTAACACTATGCTTCAGGACTCTGTATAGGTGAATTCAGAAAATAACGGCCTTGTAGGAAGATATTGTATAGATCAAATTAAAATACTATGTTTAGTATTGTGAATTGCTTTGTTACATTGCCGATAGGGCTGGGCAGAAATTGAATGAATGATGGATAAAAATTGATCTTTATATTAAAAAATTAATAAAAATCATACGTAAAAATTCAAAAGATATCTTTAGTATAATTTGGCTTAAAGCGCCAGCAATTTTTTGCTTTGAATCGCGGTTGGGGATTAATACTATAAAATGAAACTAAAACTCGTTGTCGTGGCCATTTTATTGATGAGCAGTCCGTCGGTTTTTGCTTTGGATTTGCAAGAAGCCTATGCACGTGCCCAGCAAAATGATCCAACCTGGCAGGCGAATGTATTGCAGTATCAGGCAGATCAGCTCAATCTGGGGATTGCTAGCGGCAACTTGCTGCCGACCATTACCCTTTCAGGAAATGTGACCCGTAAAAACCAGTCCACGGATGCACCTGCCGATCCCCAATTTTCCAGCTTGGTGACTTCCAGCACCACGACTCGTCAGCTCGCGCTCACTGCACGCCAGCCTTTATTCCGCTGGGATGCCTGGCAAGGCTATAAACAGGTCAAAACCTCGGTCGAACTGAGTGAAGTAAATTTACAGCTGCAAAAACAGCAGCATATTTTACAGGTGGCTGAAGCTTATTTTAATGTCTTGCGGCAGCAGTCTTTGACCACAGCATATTTGCAGGAAGAACAGGCTTTATCTGAACAGCTACGAATGATGAATGCCAAACTGAAAGAAGGTCTGGTAGCCCGTAGTGATGTGAGTGAGGCCAATGCCCAGTATCAAAGTGCCCAGGCCAACCGGATTTCAACCCAGGTCCAGCTGGTTCTGGCCCAAGAGCAGCTGGCTCGGTTAATTGGGCCTTATCGGGAAAATCTGGCAGTATTACGCAACGACTTTCAGTTCCAGAAACCGGTTCCGAGCAATATGCAGTCCTGGATAGATTTGGCGCAAAACCAGAATCTGGAAATTCTGCAGGCACGTCTGCAAAGACGATATTCTGAAGATGCCAAACGCGTCGAGCAGGCTGCGTTATATCCTCAGGTTGAAGCTGTAGGCACCTATGGCTATCTCAAACAGTCACCGGAAACGATTATGTCCAGCAACGGCGATTTTGACCAGATTGGCGTTGAAGTGAACTGGAATCTATATACCGGGGGACGCACGCAAAAAAGTATTCGTCAGGCAGGCGTCAATGTACAAAAAAGTGAAGCCCAGCTGGAGGCTGCGATCCGTAAAGCCAATGCTGATGTAAAGCAGTCCTTCATGCAGGTAGAAACCGATCAGGCCAAGCTGAATGCACGTCAAGCTGCGATGGAATCATCGGAAGTTGTCTCACGGGCATCCAGAGCACAATATGATGAAGGGTTAAAGACCATGGTTGATGTGTTGCTGGCCCAGCGCAATGCCTTTTCTGCCAAGACCGATTATCTGAATGCCAAATATGATTATCTGCTACATGTCCTGCAATTGCAGGCCTCGGTCGGGCAGTTGACTGAAAAGGAACTGGCAGCGCTGAATGCCTGGCTGATTGAATATGATCCATCGCAGCCTCTATAGCATCACGATTGTCATCAAACTTTCATCATAGATATGCTTTAATATGACTTATTATTGATCATTTTTTCTCTGCCGTTCAGGAGTAGCTTTCCTTGTGTCCAAATAATCCTGTATTAACTCATCACATTTCTTCGCAATTTAATGATGAATTGCAGGACGTCAATACCAAATTTATGACAATGGGCGGACTGGTAGAACAGCAGGTAGCCAACGCCATTCATGCCTTATTGGATACAGATGTTTCAATGGCAATAGACGTGCAGTTCCAGGACAATGTCGTAAATCAGATGGAGCGTGAAATCGATGAAGCGCTGACCCTGATTCTGGCGCGCCGTCATCCTGCTGCGATTGACCTGCGCATGGTAATTGCCATGTCGAAAGCCAATACCGATCTGGAGCGGATCGGAGATGAAGCTTCAAAAATAGGCCGGATTGCACAAAGCTTGTGTGAAGAAGGGGGTTCACCGCGCGGTTATATGGAAACCCGGCATATCGGCAACCAGGTGCGGGTGATGATTCATGATGCACTGGATGCTTTTGCGCGTCTGGATGTAGATCAGGCGCTGAAAGTCATGTTGGCAGATGCAGATATTGACCGTGAATATCAGTCGGCGACACGTACGCTCATGACTTATATGATTGAAGACCCGCGGCATATCACTCGTGTCATCAATGTCTTATGGGTACTGCGTTCGCTAGAAAGAATTGGTGATCATGCCCGGAATATTTCGGAACAGGTCATTTATATGGTCAAAGGTTTTGATGTGCGCCATACCAGCGTTGAAGAAATTGAACAGAGAGTGCAGCGTTAAATCGCCCCAATTCAAATAAAAAAACCTCCGTACTGGAGGTTTTTTTGATGAGGATAGAAAAGCTAGCTATGGGTTTCTTCTTCTGCATCATCTTCAAAAGTCTTGGCTATTTTTTCAATATTCAGACTTTTGGCCATCGCATCAAAAATTTCCTTATACACGCCATCCTGATGATAAAGTGCATCATGTTCACCGTGTTCGGCAATACAACCTTCTTTCATGACATAGGTATAGTCCGCATCAATGATTTGCGACAGGCTATGTGAAATGATGATCACGGTACGACCTTGCTTGATCTGGTCCAGACTCTGTTTGATCTGTTCTGTTGCAATCGCATCCAGACTCGCGGTCGGTTCATCCAGAAAAATAATGGGCGGGTTTTTCAGGAACATCCGCGCAATGGCGATCCGCTGTTGCTGTCCGCCAGAAAGTTGCAGAGCATCGGAATCATAGCCATCCGGCAACTGCAAAATCTGTTCGTGAATCGAGGCTTTTTTGGCCGCAGCGATGACTTCCTCCCTGCTGGCATTGGTTTTTCCATAACGGATATTGTCAAAAACCGTGCCTTGGAAAATATGGTTTTTCTGCAGTACCAGCCCGATATGATCACGCAGATACTGGGTGTCATAGTCTTTTAAATCAATGCCATCCAGTTTGATCTGGCCTTGCTGCGGTTCATAAAATTTATCCAGCAGGCTGATCAAGGTTGATTTTCCGGCACCAGATAAGCCGACCAATGCTGTAATCGTATTGGGCCGGATTTCCATATTGATATCTTTCAGGGCATGATAGCCATTTGGATAATAAAAATTCACCCCACACAGCTCAAACCGGCCTTTTACGGGTGGTGTTTGCTGGCCACTTGGTTCAATTTCATCATCGGCTTCCAGAATCTTGAAAAAGCTCTCCGAATAGATCATGGCATCATTTACTTCATCATAAATCCGGTGCAGAGAGCGAATCGGGGCAGAGACGTTATTAAAGAGCAGTACATGGTACATAATCATGCCAATACTCATCTGGCCATCCAGTACAAAATAGGAGGTCAAAATAATAATCAGTACAATGCCGATCTGTTCAATAAAGGTTTTTAGGCCATCGAACAGGAAGCTGGTTTGACGGGTTTTCATCTGGTTGTCGGTCAGTTCGCGCTGCAAGTTGAGCTGCTTTTCCGATTCAATCGATTCCCGGTTAAAAGATTTAATGACCGTAATCGAATTGATGATGCTGAGAATGCCCTGACTCTTTTTCTCCCGGCCATCTCGCAGACTACGACGCCAGCCCCCCAGTTTCTGCGCCTGTTTGTAGGTCAGCCAGAAATAGATCGGGACAATGGCAGTGGCCACCAGACCCACATAAACATTGGCGTAATACATCAGGCCCAATGCCACAATTGCACTGGTAAACAACGGTAAAATATCAATAAAGAAAATCTGTACCAGCCGGGTGAGGGAGCTGATGCCACGGTCAATCCGGGTTTGTAGTTTTCCGGCCTGATTATTGTCCTGATTAAAAAAAGCCAGCCGGTATTTTAAAAACTTTTCAATGATGCCTTGAGCCAGATCCTGAGACACAAAAATCCGCAGTTTCTCTCCATAGAACTTCTGCCCGAACTGAACAAAGGCATTGATAATTTCTTTGCCGAGCAAAATCGCCGAAATCGTGATCAGAATATGCCAGCCTTGCTCCAGTCCTTGGCCCTTTTCCAGCAGGGCATTGATGCTGTCGACAGCGTATTGCAGGGTCAGCGCATTGACCTGTGCAGTAAAGGAGCCGATCAGGGTTAAAATCAGGGTGGCAATTACCAGCAGCCGATAAGGACGTACAAAGGGACGAAGTTTTAAAAACAGCTGCCATAAGTTCATAAGTAATTATTTTTATTGTCAAAGTTGAACTCAGTCTAGGCAGGAATAAAAATGGCGACAAGAGCAAATGTTGTATTTATTTGTGAAACCGAATTGTAATTTTTCAGCTTAAGTCCCAAGATTTTTAGCAAATATCGTACTTTTAGGCCATCTGTTAAAATGACTTTGGATCTTTTTGCGCCCGAAGCTCAAGCCAATTTATTACCCTTTGATGGGGTCGTGGAGGATTATGGCCAGATTATGGATGAAAAGCAGAGCCAGCAATATTTACAGCATTTTTTGGCTCATCTGGTCTGGCAGCCGGACGAAGTGAATTTATTTGGCAAGCATTATATTACGGGACGCAAAGTGGTGTGGTATGGTGATGAACACTATCAGTATCACTACTCTGGAAGTTTTAAGCAGGCTCAGATCTGGACACCGGGTCTGTTCCGGTTAAAACAGCATATTGAAAAGCTGGTTGGTCATTCGTTTAATTCCTGTCTGGCCAATTTATATGAAGATGGTTCGCAAGGTCTGGGCTGGCACAGTGATGATGAAGCTGCGTTATATGTGGGAACATCCCGAGAAAATATTATTGCTTCGCTCAGTCTGGGTGCCACCCGCAAGATGAGCTTTAAACATAAAACCGAGCAGGCAACAGTCGATCTGCTGTTGCAGAGTGGTCAATTGATTGTAATGCGTGGACAGACTCAGCAATACTGGAAGCACTGTATCCGTAAAACCACTAAAGTGCTGCAACCTAGAATTAATCTGACTTTTCGTTATTTTTATCCTTAGGTGGCATTCAGTCATAAAAAAGTACCCCAAAGGATACTTTTTTTAAACTTTCAAAGTAAATTAAGGTGTGATTCCGGCAGGATGTCGATACCAGCTTTCAATCAATAGGGCAGCTGCAATACTGTCCGCAGACATTTTTTTGCCACGACCTTGCGCCTGATAATGATCTAGTTCATCGCGTGCTTCACGGGTGGTCAAACGTTCATCCACCATCCAGGTTTCAATATTGGTCTGATGACGTAAACGACGGGCAAATTTTCTCGCCCGTGTCGACAGTTCAGATTCACTATCATCCATGTTCAGTGGCAAACCCACCAGAAATAAGCCCGGTTGATGGCTTTTTACGATTTTAAGCAGTTCATCCCAGTTGGGGATCCCATCTTTCATGGGAAATAAAGCTAAGGGATTGGTACTTGCAATCAGGGATTGACCGACAGCCATTCCCATTTTTTGTGTACCAAAATCAAACGCCATAATCGTTTGTGGCGCGTTTACATCAGGCATGTCCAATCTCGGAAGATAACCAGTTGCGGTCTACGCCCATTTTTTTATAGGCAGCATCCCAACGGTCGTTATAAGGTAAGTTAAAAATCAGATCCATATCGGAATCGCATATCAGCCAGTCACCACGGGCAATTTCTTCTTCCAGTTGATGCTTGCCCCAGCTGGCATAACCAAGGGCAATCTGATAGCGACCGACCCCTTCGTTATGTGCAATCGCATCCAGAATATCTTTGGATGTCGTGATGCAGACATTCTCTCCGACTGCAATGGAGGAATGCCAGGTTGGCTGGCCAGTATGCAAGACAAAGCCGGCCTCGGGACGTAAAGGGCCACCTTGCAATACTTCATGCGGATTGACGTTGTCTGCCTCAATATCAAGATCATTCAGCAATTCTTTAATTTGAATGCCGGCAGGTCGATTGATAATGATGCCT
The DNA here is from genome assembly GCF_001647575.1 of Acinetobacter sp. SFD. NCBI lineage: Bacteria > Pseudomonadati > Pseudomonadota > Gammaproteobacteria > Moraxellales > Moraxellaceae > Acinetobacter > Acinetobacter sp. SFD. The sequence goes on along the minus strand of NZ_LSZJ01000001.1, from coordinate 203,428 downwards.
TGAGCACCATCTTCATCATGACGCGCGAGATAAATGACCGTCCGGGCAAAAAAATCATTATTCGCATGCGGCGGTGCAATCAGACAACGATGTGTCAGAAACTGTTTGGTCACCTGAGCAGTTCTCCTTAAAATTAATTTCTTCGCAGAGAAATCCAATGATCCTAATTGCTACGTTACTCGAGCTTTTTGGATTCACCAAATTTTATTTGTCCGGATTGTAAAGTTTTAAGCCTGCTGAAATTTCAACTGACGTAACTGACGGGCATGCTGTAAAGTCGTTTCACTAATTTCCATACCCCCTGTCATTCTTGCAAGTTCCTGAATAATATTATTTTCTTCAAGATTGATAATGGTGCTGCTGGCAGGATCGGTCTGCTGTTTTTTCACCAGCAAATGATGATCAGACTGTGCTGCCACCTGTGCCTGATGGGTGATACACAAAATCTGTACATGCTGGCCCAGACCGGCCAGTAAACGTCCGACAATTTCTGCAGTACCGCCACTGATCCCGACATCAATTTCGTCAAAGACCAGAACTTCGGCTTCGGTTTTTTCCGCATTCATGACTTGCATCACCAGCGCAATACGCGACAATTCACCGCCTGATGCAACGCGAGCCAGCGGCTGAGCCGGAATGCCTTTATTGGCCGTGAAAAGCAGCTGTATAAAGCTCAGACCTTCACTGGACGGATGCTCCAGAGGCTCAAATTTAAACTCAAAATGCGCTTCAGGCAGAGCCAGCTGTTTAACCTGTTCAGTCAGTTTTTTAGCGAGTGGCTTAGCCGCATCACGACGGATCTGGTCTAGATGCTGGGCTTTGTGCAGGAACTCCTGATAAGAGACTTCGACCTGCTCAGCCAAGGTTTCCGGATCTTCCAGTTGCTGTAGCTGTTCAAGTTCAAGCTGCCAGGCCTCATATTCTTCTTTTAGTAATTCCGGCTGGGTGCGATATTTGCGCGCCAAACGATGGAAAATTTCCAGCGTTGAATTCAGTTCTTCCATACGTTCCGGATCAAAACTCTGCCGATCCATAAACTGGCGTAATGTTGCCGTTGCATCTTCGAGTTCACTCTGGGCATTTAGTAAAGAAGTATGAATCTGGGAAAGCTGTTCGCTACGACCGGCATGTGATTCCATGCGACGTAGAATGGAAGCCAGTTCTTGGGAAATATTCTGTTCGCCTTCATCCAGACTATTCAGGCTATAGACACAGTCCTGCATGATCGCTTCATGATGGGAAAGCCGGTCAAATTCCTGTTCAATCTCCTGATAATCCGTCTGAACAATTTCTTCCAGTTCTTCTAGCTGCAGTTCCAAGGTTTCCATGCGCTGCTTACGGGTCGCTTGTGCATCTAGCGCTGCCTGATGCTGACGAATATTTTTCTGCCAGGTGCTATAAGCGTCCCGCACTTCCTGAGCTGGTGCATAAAAATTGCTATAGCGATCCAGCCAGTGTTTTGGATAAGGTGGTTCCAGAAGTTGCTGCTGGCTATGCTGGCTATAAAGTTGAACCAGCAGACGCCCAATTTCTTTCAACTCTGACAGGCTGCTCGGACGTCCATTGATCCAGGCCTTGCTGCGGCCGGTAGCAAAAATTACCCGACGCAAATGAATTTCACCTGATTCATCATCCAGTTCATGCTCTTTCAACCAGGCTGCTTCAGGACTGTGCTCTTGGTAGCTGAAGCTGGCGGTGACATCCGCCTTTTCCGTACCATAACGCACATAATTGGTATCGGTTCGCTCACCCAGACAGGCAGACAATGCATCTAGTAACAGGGATTTACCTGCACCGGTTTCACCGGTTAAAACGTTAAAACCTTTATCAATATCAATAGCAAGATGCTCAGCTAAAGCAAAATTGATCAGAGTTAAATGTGTCAGCATAAACGCATCCGGGCTGCGAAAAGTTTGATTGAAATAGCCTGATGTCGGATTGGGGGTCGCAACATGGCTGGGATTATTATAAATCAGGACGAATCAATTTCATTCTATCTTAAATTTTAAAGATTCATATATGCTTATTTCACTGTATTTTCGCAACAAGCTGACTCAGAAGTATGTTAATTCATTGCTGATTTTCATATTTTTGCCATCAATATTCTCTAAGCTAATAGTTGAAATAAAATTATTTCAGCAGAAGGTGGTTAAGTCGAAACTGAAGCCGATATGCCAGCAAAATACAGGCCAAAACATGCTGCAACTAAAAGGGATTCAGCGATACAGAATATTTTATCGACGTCGATAAACTTCGATTGATTAGTTGAGGGTGCACATTTAAACTACAGCAATCAAAATATTACAAAATGCTTTATCTGGAGAAATCGCATGTCAGCTCAGTTTGATCATGTATCGGTACTTAAAAAATCTAATGTATATTTCGGCGGGTTGTGTATTAGTCACATTGTACAATTTGAAGACGGGACCAAGAAAACGTTGGGTGTCATTCTGCCATCAGAAAATGCCTTGACCTTTGAAACACATGTTCCTGAGCGCATGGAAATTGTTTCAGGTGAATGCCGTGTTCAGATTGGCGATAGCGAAGAAAGTGAGCTGTTCCGTGCCGGTCAGTCTTTCTATGTACCGGGCAATAGCCGTTTTAAAATCGAAACCGATGATGTGCTGGACTATGTCTGCCATTTTGAAGGTTAAGTCCAGATTCAAGATCAGTGTAAACCGGGCAAGAAATTTCAGTGCGAATCGGTTAAACTAATCAGCTACAGAAATCCTGTGAAGTCAGCTTTACGGGATTTTTCTTTTGTATATAACTAATCTAGAGGTCGTTCATGGCAAAACCTGAATATTTTTATGGCGTACATTCAGTGGAGTCATTGTTAGAGCTTGAGCCTGAACGTGTCTTGACATTATTCACTCTCAAAGGACGCGATGATCAGCGTTTAAAGCGTGTACTGGAACTGGCTGAACCGTTTGGGATCAGTGTGCAGCAAGCCAGCCGTGACAAACTGGAAAAATTGGCCGGCCAGCCGTTTCACCAAGGCGTGGTCGCTGCGGTACGTGCACATCCGACACTGAATGAAAAAGATCTTGAATCACTGTTGAGCGCAAATCCTCAAGCGTTGTTATTGGCTCTTGATCATATTACCGATCCGCATAATCTCGGTGCCTGTATCCGTACGGCCGCTGCAATGGGCGTTGAGGCAGTGATTGCGCCACGTGATCGTTCAGCCACCCTAACTCCGACAGCACGTAAAGTGGCTGCAGGTGGTGCGGACAAAGTCAAATTCATTCAGGTGACCAATCTGGCGCGTACTTTGGGTCAAATCAAAGAAGATTTTAATGTTCGTGTGGTCGGTACCATGCTGGATGAAAAAGCACTACCGATCCAGAATTTTGATTTCACCGGTACCGGCGTCTGTGTGGTGATGGGTGCGGAAGATACTGGCCTGCGTCCAATCACGCAAAGCCAATGTGATCAGACCGTGTATATTCCGATGGCAGGCAATCTGCAAAGTCTGAATGTCAGTGTGGCTACAGGTATGGCGCTGTATGAAGCCTGCCGTCAGCGTAACCTTTAATTGATGATGACATTGTCAGACCGTACGCAAGGCTATGTTTTTTTAGTTGTTACCATGTGCATCTGGGGCGGTTTTACCTTAACGGCCCGCCTGAATGCGCTTTGGCAGATCAGTGCCTGGGATATCGTGGCCTTGCGTTTTTCTCTGGCATTCCTGATTCTGATGCCGATCTTGCTTTATCGTAAAGAGGCCGCTTTTTTACTGAAAAAAGAGCCTTTTATTTTAGCGATGATTGGCGGGGTGATTTATTGCCTGTTTGCCTATAGTGCTTTTCACTACGCACCTACCGCCCATGCTGCAATTTTCTTGAATGGCTGTATTCCGATCTGTACCGCGATTATGGCTTTTTTTCTGATGGGGCAGGCTTTTGATAAACATACCTGGGCCAGCCTGATCATTATGATCGTAGTACTATGCCTCATGAGTATGCTGATGTATCGGGAAACTGGTGTGGCCTTTGGGGCAGGGGACGGGCTGTTTTTTATCAGTGCCATACTTTGGGCGATTTTTACCGTTTTATTGCGTAAATATCAGCTAACTGCATGGCAGGCAATGTGTGGGGTCGCGATCTGGTCGGCAGTGATATATGTGCCGATTTATCTGCTATTTTTACCGAAAAATTTGAGTGTGCCTGAACCCAAGCATTTACTGTTTCAGACCATTTTTCACGGCATATTTGTGGTGATTATTGCCACTTTAAGCTATGTAGAAGCCATCAAGCGTCTTGGTGCATTTAAGGCAGGCAGTATTACCAATCTTGCACCTTTTATTGCGGCAATTCTGGCTGTACCTTTATTAAATGAAACTTTAAGTCTGGCCATGGTCTGTGGCCTGATGGGTATGGCAGTTGGGGCCTTACAGCCGTGGCGCTGGTTACAGCATCAGGACAGTCTGAGCCGAAAATTGGCAGAACAAAAAAAGCAGTCTTAATCAGACTGCTTTTTTTATGCTTCAGCTGGCTGCCATGTTTAAATATTTTTGATGTAATAGTCTGAGATGAGCATAGAGATGATCCAGATGACCATCATTTAGGACAATATCATCGGCCATGGTCTGCTTTTGTTCGCGGGACATTTGTGCGGCAATGATATTGCGAATTTGTTCGATATTCTGGCCATCACGTTGTGAGGCTCGCTCAATTTGCAGTTCGATGGTGGCATCAATCAGCAAGGTATGCTGGGTGAGTTCGTGCTGATTGGTCTCAAATAGTAGTGGTGAAACCAGAATGGCATAGGGACTTTGCACAGCATGTAGTTGCTGGATAATGGAAGTGCGAATTGCTGGATGGGTAATACTTTCCAGGGTCTTGCGTGCTTCAGGAGACTGGAAGATATATTCACGCAAGGCACGCCGATTCAGTGAGCCATCGGCAAGCAGTACCCAATCGCCAAAAGCCTGCTGAATCTGGGTAAGTGCAGGCTGCCCGATTTCAACCACTTCACGTGCTACCACATCGGCATCGACTACCGTGATCCCTTGTGCTTCAAACCACTGACTGGCAGCAGACTTGCCACTGCCAATCCCACCGGTTAAACCGAGTACAAATTTCAATTTATTGACCTAAATACACTTTCATAATTTGTTCACCCCAAAGAAAAGCAATCCAGCCGGCAATCGCAATATAGGGACCAAAAGCAAAAGGCTGATTTTCCTTGCGGACTTTTAGCAGAATGATACCGATAATCGCACCTACTAGGGAAGACAGCAACACAATTAAAGGCAGTAATAATGGACCCATCCAGGCACCCAAAGCCGCTAGTAATTTAAAATCGCCATAACCCATGCCTTCTTTACCGGTGATGATTTTAAACAGGTAATACACTATCCATAGACACAGAAAACCAATGATATAGCCCCAGATGGCAGAGCTTGGGGAGGTATAGAGTGCATAACTATTTAACCCCAGACCTAGTGCAGCCAAGGGCAGGGTATAACGGTCAGGTAATAGCTGGGTGTCAAAATCAATAAAGGTTAGCGCAATCAGTACATAAGTCAGGATCAGACCAAACAGCATTTGTAGGGTAGGGCCAAATACTGCTACGACAAGCAGTGCACAAACTGCCGTCAGAATTTCAACAAATGGATAGCGGATACTAATGGGATTCTGGCAGTTGCTACATTTTCCGCGCAGGACCAGCCAGCTGATAACGGGGATATTCTGGTACCAGCGGATTGGCTGATGACATTTAGGACAAGTCGAAGCGGGTTTGCTTAAACTTAATTTCACTTCATCAATCACCGGCTGTTCCGGATGCAGGAACATCTGGCAATCAGTACGCCATTCCTGTTCCATCATCTTGGGCGTGCGGTAAATCACTACATTCAGAAAACTGCCGATACATAAACTAAAAAGCCCAACTGCGATATACAACGCCGTTGGGTTTTGAATAAAATATTGAATAAGATCTTGCATTAAACCACAGAACCCATTTGGAAAATTGGAAGGTACATGGCAATCACCAGACCACCGACAAGCACACCGAGAACAGCCATAATTAACGGCTCCATCATCGAAGTTAAGCCGTCCACTGCATTGTCGACTTCATTTTCATAATGCGTAGCTACTTTGTCCAGCATGGCATCTAGCGCACCTGACTCTTCACCAATTGCGACCATTTGGATGGCCATGGAAGGAAACTTGTTGGTGACCCGCATAGCAAACTGCAGCTGTTGGCCTGTGGCAACATCTTCACGAATTTTCATCACAGCATCTTCATATACGACGTTATTGGTTGCGCCCGCAGTAGATTCCAGTGCATCAATCAAGGGCACACCAGCTGCAAAAGTGGTGGCCAAAGTACGACTATAACGGGCAATAATCGCTTTATATACCAGATCACCAAAAATCGGTGCCTTGAGCGCCGCTTTATCCAGAAAATCGCGGAATTTCTTGCTACGTTTTTTGGCTTCAAGAAAAGCAGTAATGATGGCTCCAATGGCAATAATCAGCAGGAACCAATATTTTTGCATCCAGTCCGACATATTGACCACCATCTTGGTAAAAGCGGGCAGATCAGCACCAAATGAAGAAAATAATTCCTGGAAAACCGGGACCACTTTGACCATCAGAATAATGGTAACGATCAACGCAACCACGACTACCGAAGCCGGATACTTCATCGCTTTTTTGATTTTTTGCTTGAGCAGTTCGCTTTTTTCTTTGTAAATCGCAACACGATCAAGCATGGTTTCAAGAGCACCCGACTGCTCGCCTGATTCCACCAGCGAACAGAATAATTTATCGAAGTATTGAGGATATTTACGTAGTGCTCCAGCGAAAGTGTTACCCCCTTCGACTTCCCCTTTAATTCCCAGTACAACTTCGCGCATGGATGGATTTTCCAGACCTTCTGCGACAATTTCAAAGCCTTGTACCAGCGGCACCCCGGCTTTCATCATGGTCGCCAACTGTCGGGTAAAAATTGTAATATCCAGTGTCGAGACTTTTTTCTTCATCAAGCCTTCAAGGATATTTTTTTTCTTTTCCCGAATGGTTTTTATGCTGATGCCTTGTTTCCGAAGGGTGACCTTGGCCAGAGCCATATTTTTTGCTGGCAATTCCCCCTTGATCTTTGCCCCTTTACGATCAATTCCTTCATAGCTGAAGATTGGCATCATCTGGCCTTTCTTTACTGCTGCCATACCTTTATCCTTATTTTAGATCAGCGCCTGATCATTCGCTGGTGACACGATTGACTTCCTGTAAAGAAGTCACCCCCTGCATCACCTTGACTAAACCTGACCGGCGTAAATTGTTAAAACCTGCACGTGCGGAAGCATCGGCAATTTCAAGTGCATTGCCGTCCTCCATAATAATTCTGGAAATTTCGGGTGTTACTTTCATAACTTCATAAATACCCACACGACCCTTATAGCCTTCGCGACATTCATTGCAGCCCACCGGTTCATAAATTTGGAACTCAGGTTGCTGCAAGTCGATTTCGGTAAAACCCATCTCCAGTAAGCTTTGTTTCGGAATATCGGCAGGTTTTTTACATTGTGAACATAAACGACGCGCCAACCGTTGTGCAATAACCAGGTTGACTGAAGTGGCAATATTGAAAGAAGGCACCCCCATATTGCGTAAACGGGTTAAAGTCTCAGGCGCACTATTGGTATGCAGCGTTGACATCACCATATGACCGGTCTGCGCCGCTTTAATCGCAATCTCGGCAGTTTCCAGATCCCGGATCTCACCGACCATTACGATGTCCGGGTCTTGACGTAAGAAGGACTTCAGTGCGGCAGAGAAGGTCAGGCCGACTTTATTATTCACGTTGACCTGATTAATCCCTTGCAGGTTAATCTCGACCGGATCTTCCGCTGTCGAAATATTGGTATCTTCACGGTTTAGGATATTCAGACCAGTATAAAGAGAAACTGTTTTACCGGAACCCGTCGGGCCGGTGATCAGCAGCATCCCTTGCGGTTTGTCCAGCGCCTGCATAAACAGTTCTTTTTGTTCCGGTTCATAACCCAGAGCATCAATCCCCAGCATCGCGCTGGATGGATCCAGAATACGCAGTACCAGCTTCTCGCCAAACAGGGTAGGGAGAGAGTTGACACGGAAATCAATGGCTTTGTTTTTGGATAATTTTAGTTTGATTCGGCCGTCTTGCGGTACCCGTTTTTCTGAAATGTCCATTTGTGACATAACCTTAAGACGTGAAGACAGGCGGTTTGCCAGCTGTAAGGGCGGGGTTGCAATCTGACGTAGAACGCCATCGACCCGGTAACGTACCCGATAGATTTTTTCATAAGGTTCAAAGTGTAGATCTGAAGCGCCCATACGGATCGCATCAATCAGCAATTTATTAATATATTTGACAATCGGTGCTTCTTCACCCTTGTTACTGTCATCCTCTTCTTTATTCGGATCAGCAGATTCGACATCAACATCCAGATCAAAGTCTTCATCGAATTCAAAAGTGCTTTCTTCGGTAAAATTCTGCTCGATCAGTTTTTCAAGTTTATTGTGTTCAACAATAATGGTTTCAATGTTGAGTTTGGTGGAAAAACGGACCGCATCAATTGCTTCAATATTGGTCGGGTTACTGATGGCAATATATAAAATACTGGAATTTTTAAAAATTGGCAGGATGCGATGCTTGGTAATCAGCTTCTCGTCAATGATATCCCGCAGGATTTGAGCAGGGTCATAAACACTGATATCAAATAGCGGTTCTCCGAATTCGACTGAAATCGTTTCGGCAATGACGGTGGGAGAAAGCTGTTGCTGGTTAATCAGCTCGGCCACAATATCTATTTTTTCCTGCTTGGCATGCGCCAAAGCACTGCGCATATCTTCAGCCGAGATTACGCCTTCCTCGACCAAACGACGAATAAATCCGGTAAATCTCGGCGACCCCTGTAAAGCTGTCATGCTATAAATGCCTACTCATCAAATTTTTTTAATTACTATATTAAAATTATACGTTTGTTACGTAAAAATGCCATAGCAAAGAGTGCTGCCACCTTCCTCATATCCAGTAAAACTATGAACTGGTTAGAAGAAGTCCCTATTTTTTTAAGTGATAACAAAAAATAACCATTTAGGATAGTCTAAACCTAGAATGAGTGATAAGAAAACTATTCTTTTAATTTTCCAATTCCGTGTAGAATGTGCCCAATTGAAAATATGTAAATGAAATAGGTTAATTATGTCGGTTTCGACGATTACCCCTTGGGTGATAGGTAACTGGAAAATGAATCCGGTGCAGGCAGAGGCATTGAGCTTGGTGCGTGGTATCAAGAGTTTACTGGAAACAGCACCAATCTCTGAGGGTAAATGTCATCTGGGTGTGGCGCCGATGGCTATTGCGTTAAGCCAGATTCAGGCAGAACTGTCATCCGCTTCTCGTCCTATTTACACAGTAGCGCAAGATGTTTCACGTATTTCAGGAATGGGTGCCTACACCGGTGAAGTCAGTGCTGAATTACTTGCAGACAGCCAAATCCAGTATGTATTGGTAGGTCATTCTGAGCGCCGAGAAATATTTGCGGAAAATACTGACATTTTAAATGCTAAAATCAAGCATGCTTTAAGTGCCGGTTTAACCGTGATTTACTGTGTAGGTGAAAGCTTGGAACAACGTGAAGCCGGGCAGGCAGAAGCAGTAGTATTGCAGCAGATTTGTGATATTGCAGCTGTGGTGGATGCTGATCAGTGGAAAAATGTCGTGATTGCCTATGAACCGATCTGGGCAATTGGAACCGGTAAAACTGCTTCTCCTGAAGATGCGCAAGCCATGCATGCACAAATCCGTCAAGGCTTAAGCCAGATTACGGGCTATGGCGAGACTATGGCGATTTTATATGGTGGTAGTGTCAAGCCGGAAAATGCAGTAGAGTTAGCAGCCTGCCCGGATATCAACGGGGCATTGGTCGGTGGTGCATCACTCAATGCTGAGTCATTCCATAAAATTGCTCAGGCATTTGCAAATACACAATAATTAGGAGTTCGGCATGCAAACTTTTGTGCTGGTAGTACATATTATCTTAGCTGTTTTGATGATTGTCTTGATTTTGGTTCAGCATGGTAAAGGTGCAGATGCTGGTGCCTCTTTCGGCGGCGGCGGTGCAGCAACAGTATTCGGAGCATCAGGTTCGGGTAATTTCATGACCCGCTTGACTGCGATTTTTACTGCGCTGTTTTTCGTAACCAGTCTGACTTTGGCGGTTCTTGCCAAGAAGCAAACAACAAATGCGTATAGTTTGTCATCAGTCCAGTCCGCACCGACTGCGCCGGTACAACCGGTTGAAACTTCACCAACTGCACCAAAAACGGCCGAATAGTTTTAATTAGTCCTTTCTTTTTTTGAGTGATGCGACTAGAATGCGTCACAGCTGCGGTGGTGGTGGAATTGGTAGACACGCTACCTTGAGGTGGTAGTGCTTTCGGGCGTGGGGGTTCAAGTCCCCCCTTCCGCACCAACTTATAATCCAGAAATTTAAGTTGGTGTATGCAGCTGAAAAACTTCTATTGATGCGGGATGGAGCAGTCTGGTAGCTCGTCGGGCTCATAACCCGAAGGTCGTTGGTTCAAATCCAGCTCCCGCTACCAATCAATCCTTTTTAAAGACGCAAACTTTCAAGAGGCAGCTTAAACCAGTATTAAGCTGAGAAATATAATTTGCATGTTGTTGCGGGATGGAGCAGTCTGGTAGCTCGTCGGGCTCATAACCCGAAGGTCGTTGGTTCAAATCCAGCTCCCGCTACCAATCTTTTAAAGATGCAAACTTTAAAAGCAGCTTGGAATATTAAGCTGAAAGTTTTTTGTACGCTGATGCGGGATGGAGCAGTCTGGTAGCTCGTCGGGCTCATAACCCGAAGGTCGTTGGTTCAAATCCAGCTCCCGCTACCATTTTTTCAGCGACAGATCACAAATATGCAGAATGATGCGGTTTTGATTGAAA
>NZ_LSZJ01000001.1:0-192235 GCF_001647575.1 Acinetobacter sp. SFD | reverse complement strand
CGACATTATTTGATCAAATCTCCATGTTTCACTACTACTATAGTTTGTATTGGTTTGTAGTGGTCAAATAGATCATAAAATCGCACCAGATGACGAGAGTAAATGAAGCTATCAAATAAAACTCAAGCACTTCAGGACTTGATTGCACCGGCAGTTGAAGCCTGTAATGTAAACCTTTGGGGGATTGAGTTCCTGCCACAAGGGAAACGTTCGTTATTACGTATCTATATCGACAAACCAGTCGATGAGAGCGTTGCACCAGTCGTTAATGAAGATGGTGAAGAAGAACAGGGGCGTGGTATTGGCGTTCAGGATTGTGTGCGTGTCACGCAGCAAGTGGGTGCAATGCTGGATGTCCATGATCCAATTTCAGGTGAGTATTCACTTGAAGTTTCATCACCAGGCTGGGACCGTCCTTTTTTCCAGCTTGAGCAGATGTCAGGTTATATTGGTCAAACCGTAGCATTACGATTGATCAGCGCAGTAGATAACCGTCGTAAATTCCAGGCAAAACTGGTTGCTGTCGACCTGGAAAATGAAATGATTCAGGTTGAAGTGGAAAAGCAGCAGGTATTGGAGATCGACAGTCACAATATTGATAAAGCAAATTTGGTCTTCCAAGATTAATTTAATAAATAAGAATTTGAACGCATAGGTGACGTATGGCACGTGAAATTCTGACCGTCGTTGAAACGGTTAGTAACGAAAAAGGTGTACCTCGTGAAGCGATCTTTGAGGCGCTTGAGCAAGCTTTAGTTGCAGCGACAAAGAAAAAATTCTACGAAGGTACAAATTCGGAAGAAGCACGTTTACGTGTGGAAATCGATCGCAAGACAGGTGACTATCGCACTTTCCGTCAGTGGGAAGTGGTTGCAGATGAAGATCATGAAATGCCAGCTTGTCAGGATGCGATTTCTGATGTTGATCCTGCAAAATGGTCAATTGGCGACATTCGTGAGCTGGAAGTTGAATCGATTGATTTCGGTCGTATTGCGGCACAAATTGCCAAGCAAGTGATCGTACAGAAAATTCGTGAAGCAGAACGTGCACTTGTGGCAGATGCTTATGAATCTAAAGTCGGCGAGCTGATCTACGGTGAAGTGAAAAAACAAACCAAAGATGGCTTTATTATCGACTTAGGTGACAATGCCGAAGCTTATCTTGCCCGGGAAGAAATGATTCCGAAAGAGATTCTTCGTCCAAAGCAGCGCGTAAGTGCAATTCTTTATAGCGTGAACCGTGAAGGTCGCGGTGCGCAATTGTTATTGTCGCGTGCCAAGCCTGAAATGCTGATCGCATTGATGAAGAAAGAGATCCCTGAGATTTCTGAAGAAATTATTGAAATTAAAGCTGCAGCTCGTCAACCGGGCGTGCGTGCCAAGATTGCAGTAAAAACCAATGACCACCGTATTGACCCGGTGGGTGCTTGTATTGGTATGCGTGGTACCCGAATTCAGGCTGTACAGCAAGAGCTCAATGGTGAGCGTATTGATGTCGTAGTCTGGTCGGATGATCCTGCGCAATATATCGCAAGTGCATTGGAACCAGCAGATGTATCGAGTATTGTCATCGATGAAGATGCACGTACTGCGGATATTATCTTCGCTGCCAGCGATCAGTTGGCACGTGCGATTGGTTCACAAGGTCAGAACGTTCGTCTGGCATCAGAACTGACTGGCTATAAGCTGGACATGATGCTGGAAGAGGAATACTACGCCCGTCAACAAAACGAAGCGCAACAATATCTGGACATGTTTGTACAACGTCTGGATATCGCGGAAGATTTGGCGATGGCATTAGTAGAAATGGGCTTCACCTCGCTTGAAGAAATTGCTTACGTCCCGGCAGAAACATTCGATGAAATCGAACTTGATGCTGAACTAGTTGAATTATTGCAAAGCCGTGCGAAAGAAATTGCACTTGCTGATGCATTACAACAGCAAGAGAATATCCAAGCGCCAAGTGAAGAACTTGTTGCAATGGAAGGCATGACAGCAGAGATCGCGCAAGCTCTAGCAGCTCGTGGTGTGGTAACCGTGGATGATTTAGCAGATCAGGCAACCGACGATATCGCAGATATTGAAGGTTTGGGTGCTGAGAAAGCGGGTCAACTCATTATGAAAGCGCGCGAATCATGGTTTAACTAGGAGGTAGTATATGACGGACAAGTCAATTAAAGAGTTAGCCCTCAGCGTGGGTCGTCCAGTTGAGAAGCTCCTAGAGCAGGTTCGTGAGGCAGGTTTACCACAGCGTAAAGCTGACGATATTATTACCACCGAACAACAAGATAGCTTGATGAGCCATGTGAAAAAATCACAAGGTTCAGAGAGCCAAGCAGGGCAAATCACGTTGAAACGTAAAACGACCAGTACGGCTAAAGTAGCCAGTACTTCAGGTAAGGCAAAAACAATTAATGTAGAAGTTCGCAAGAAGCATACATTTGTTAAGCCAGATCCGGAACAGATCAAAGCAGAAGCATTGGCGAAAGCCAAGGCTGAGCAACAGGCCAAAGCTGCGCCTGAGCAGAATACAGCGCAAGCGGCTTCTGCTGAAGCTCCAAAAACTGGCGTCAATAATGCCAGTAAAGCGCTAGAAGCGATGCGTGCTGCTGCAAAGCAAACCAGTGACAAGCAGGAAGTTTCTAAAGCTGCAGTTGTGGTAAAACGCAAATCAACCAATAAACCGATTGTAAAACAAACGGTTAAGCAAGTAGAAACAGCTGAACAGAAAAAACTACGTGAAGCGGAAGCAGCAAAATTAAAAGCTGTTGAAGAAGCAGCACGTCGTAAAGCGGCTGAAGAAGCGCAGCAACGTACGCTTGAACAAATGCGTCAAATGGCGACCAAGTACTCTGCTGAAGATACCACTGCAACCATTCGTGTTGTTGATGATTCTCCTCTGGCAGCCGGTCTTGTTGGCCAGGCATATGAAGACTCTTTTGCCAAAGAAGACCGCGAAATCAAACGTGGTACCAATACGCCGAGCGCGCGTGCACCGAAAAAAGGTGGCCGTCGTGGTCAGGAAGAGCAAAGCTTCAGCAAACAGCCTAAACGTGGTTTAAAAACCAGCCAGGGCAACAAGCATGGTTTCGAAAAACCTGTGAAAAAACAGGTTTACGATGTTGAAATCGGTGAAACGATTGTAGTTGCTGACTTGGCTGCGAAAATGGCAGTTAAGGTTCGCGAAGTGATTAAATCACTCATGAAAATGGGTGAGCTAGTAACTCAGAACCAGGCGATTGATCAGGAAATTGCTGCACTTGTGGTTGAAGAAATGGGCCATAATCCGGTACTGGTTTCTGATACACAAGCTGAAGATAACTTGCTGGAAGCAGCTGAAGAAGCACGTGGTGCGCAAACCACTCGTGCGCCTGTTGTGACTATCATGGGTCACGTTGACCATGGTAAAACATCACTGCTTGACCGTATTCGCCGTGCCAAAGTGGCTCAAGGTGAAGCGGGCGGTATTACCCAGCATATCGGCGCTTACCATGTAACTACCGATAAAGGTATTATTACTTTCCTTGATACTCCGGGACACGCAGCGTTTACTGCGATGCGTTCACGTGGTGCCAAAGCGACTGATATCGTGGTACTTGTTGTAGCAGCAGATGATGGTGTGATGCCACAAACTGCAGAAGCAATTGATCATGCGCGTGCTGCAGGTACGCCGATCATTGTTGCGATCAACAAGATGGATAAAGAGTCTGCTGATCCAGACCGTGTTCTGAATGAATTGACTGCTAAACAGATCGTGCCTGAACAATGGGGCGGTGATGTGCCGGTTGCCATGGTTTCAGCCCACACGGGTCAAGGTATTGATGAGCTGCTGGACCTGATTTTGATTCAAGCAGAAATGTTAGAGTTGAAAGCATCTGAAGAAGGTGCTGCGCAAGGTGTGGTTATTGAAGCACGTGTAGATAACAGCCGTGGTGCTGTGACTTCTATTCTTGTTCAAAACGGTACCCTGAAAGTGGGTGACCTGGTACTTGCTGGTTCGTCTTATGGTCGCGTACGTGCGATGACAGATGAAAACGGTAAACGTATCAAGTCTGCTGGTCCTTCAATTCCGGTTGAAATTCTGGGTCTTCCAGAAGCACCAATGGCGGGTGATGAAGTTCTTGTGGTCAGCGATGAGAAGAAAGCACGTGAAGTTGCTGATGCGCGTATGGACCGTGAACGTCAAAAACGTCTTGAGCGTCAATCTGCAATGCGTCTTGAAAATATCATGGCATCTATGGGCAAGAAAGATGTGCCTATCGTCAATGTGGTACTGAAGACTGATGTACGCGGTACGCTGGAAGCCTTGCATGTAGCACTTGCTGAACTTGCAACAGATGAAGTGAAAGTACGTATTATCGGTTCAGGCGTTGGTGCAATCACCGAGTCTGACGTAACACTGGCTGAATCTTCAGAAGCAGTTCTGCTTGGCTTTAACGTACGTGCGGATAATGCAGCACGCCAAAAAGCCGATGCGGACAATATCGACATTCGTTACTACTCAATCATCTATCAATTGATCGATGACGTGAAAGCAGCAATGAGCGGTAAGCTTGCACCTGAACATCGTGAAACGATTCTGGGTGTTGCACAGGTACGTGAAGTATTCCACTCAAGTAAATTCGGTGCGGCTGCAGGCTGTATGGTGCTTGAAGGTGTATTACATCGTAACAAACCGATTCGCGTATTACGTGATGACGTGGTTGTGTTCCAGGGTGAGCTTGAATCTCTTCGTCGCTACAAAGAAGTGGTTGAAGAAGTTCGTGCCGGTATGGAATGTGGTCTTGCGGTGAAAGGCTATAAAGACATCAAACCTCTCGACAAGATCGAAGTGTACGATGTTCAACTGATTAAACGGAGTCTTTAATGGCGGGTAGTCAACGTCTGAAGCGTATGGCGGATACAGTACAACGCGAGTTGTCAGAACTGATCCGTCAGGAGCTGAAAGATCCACGCTTAGGTGGTCTGGTGACCATCTCTGCGGTGAAGGTGAGCCCAGACCTGGGATATGCGGAAGTTTATGTCACTGTAATGGGACGTGAACTTGGCGACGAACAAAGCGAAGCGGCAAATAAAGAAACTCTGGATGTATTAAACAAAGCATCCGGTTTCCTGCGCCATGAGCTGAGTCGTCGTATTAAAACCCGTATTACGCCTCGTCTACGTTTCCATTATGATAAGACCAATGCATATGGTAACTATATGTTTGGTTTGATCGCTGAAGCTGTGAAGGACTTACCTGAAGCAGAAGCAAAAAAAGACAATGAATAAGTCTTAACACAATAAAAAAGCCACCTTTGGGTGGCTTTTTTATTGTCTGGTTGTATCAAAAATTAAGCTACTGATAGACCAATCTAAAAATAGTCTGGATTAAGTGAGATCATCATCTTTATGGTTCATTTTTTTCTCATAAAAAGCACGGCGACGTGAGCGCTGCCAAGGCAGAGGGCGTTCCAGCGTTTCCGGAACCTCGCCACTCAAAGAGCGTAAACGCAAATGTAATGCAGCCTGTGCCATCAGATTGGCAGATACCGGTGCGGTAATGAAGGCGAACAGGGTGATGAGCACTTCAGCAAAACCGAAACGGCCATATATGGCCGAGAACAGAATTGAGGCCATCAAAAAGCTGCCCAGGCCCAAAGTACTGGATTTGGTCGGGGCGTGCAGACGCATAAACAGATCGGGCAGACGGACCATACCGATCCCGCCGACCAACATAAAGAAAGCACCAATCAATAAAAAAATCGACACCAGTATTTCTAAAATTAAGGACATTTAAAAACTCCTAGTCGATCACATGGCCAGTGGTGAAATAACGTGCCAAGGCTGCAGTCGAAACAAAGCCAAGCATCGCAACCAGTAAGGCCCCTTCAAACAGGAAGCTGCTACTCCAGTAAATCCCTAAAATGACAATCAGACAGGTGGCATTCAGGAACAGGGTATCGAGTGCCAAGAGCCGGTCAACGATAGAAGGGCCAGTGATGAGCCGGATCAGGCAGAGTAACATCGAGACAGTGATAGCACCCAGGCAAATCATTAATGCATAAGGCAGAATAGTCATGCTTTTTCTCCTGTCTGTGCGCTGAAAATTTCAATCAGAGGCTGTTCGTAGCGCTGTTTGATCGTTTCGATTTCTGCTGCTTCATCCTCTGTGCTTAAGGCATGAACCAGAATATCACCACGATCCTGATCAATGCCTGCAGATACTGTACCGGGCGTTGTAGTAATGATCATTGCCAGCAAGGCATTGACTTCCTCATGCTCGGTTTCCAAAGGCACGCGAAACCATTTCGGATGCAGGTTCTTGGTTGGACCAAGTACCAGTTTTGCGACTTTAATATTGGCTACTACAATATCCCAAACCACGACAAAGAACAGGCGCAGGGCAGGAGCCCACTGGATATTCGGGGTATAGTCAATAAAAGGTGCAACCATTTTCGGAATGACAATCGCCAGAACCAGCGCGAAAAGCAATGTTCCAGCTTCCAGATTATGTGCCAGCAGAATCCAGCTTAGCCCAACGATCACAGAAACCAGCGGATGCGGGAACCAACGTTGCAGGAATGATACAGCCATTAAGGTCCCTCCACCGGTTTAAGTTGATTATCATCATATCTGTTTTGTTCAACATACTGCTGATCAATCTGGCGTTGCTTGAATTCAGAAATGTTTTCACCTTCCAGAGTGGCTTCCGAAATCGTATAAGGAACCAGATGTGCATTCGGATCGACTGTCTCACCACCGTACTTGGTTTCAGGTAAATAGCTTGGATCAAAAGGTTGCACACTGATAAACTGGCCTTCTGCATCGCGTTTTAACAAGGCAGCTTCATAAACCGGATTATTTTTAATCTGTTCTGCAGTCTGATAATTATATTGATAGATCGGTCCGGCAAACACCACATAGGCAGTCAGGCCAGCAAGCAATAGATAGATTACACGATCATTACGTGCGGGTGCCTTACTTGGTAGGGCTTCGTATTTGTGAAAATCTTCAGAATTAAGGTCATCCTCAGGTCTGGTCGAACGCCAGAACAGCACGAAACCAACCCGGGTAAAGGCCAGAATACTGAGGAAGCTTACCAATAAAATGGTCAGGATAATAATCATCTGATAGTCTGAATTGGCAGAAGCCTGCAAAATAAAGACTTTACCGAAGAAACCACTAAACGGTGGCAGGCCGGCCATCATCAAGGCAATGATGAAATAGACAATCGAAACCAGCTTGTTCTGTTTCATCAGTGGCGCGATTTTAAAGTGATCCTTAAATTCGCCGCGCTGTGAGGTAATCCAGCCTGACAGGATATAAAAGGCTGCGCCAATCAGGGTACTGTGCACCATATAATACAATGCACCGGCCCAGGCTGCAGTTGTATTCATGCCGATTGCTACCAGAATTGTTCCGACTGAAGACAGCACCATAAAGCCGATAAAACGGCGCAGACGTTCTGTGCCGATTGCGCAAATCACGCCATAAACCGACGTAATCAGACCAATCACCAGCAGGCAATTCATCAGGATCTGGTGGCTGTATTCATCATCAAAAACAGTTCCATTAATCCGTAAAATTGCATACACCCCGACTTTGGTCATGATGGTAAAGAGTGCTGCCACAGGTGTGGTGGCTACGGCATAGGTTTTGGGTAACCAGAAGCCAAGCGGTAGCATCGCCGCTTTAATTCCGAACACGACAAACAGCATTAATCCACCAGCAACCGCCAGCTTGTGCTGATCTTCAGCGAGGGTAGGCATCAAGCGGGCCACATCTGCCATATTCAGACTGCCGACACTGCCATAAATCATCCCGAGTCCAATCAGGAATAGGGCAGAAGCAAACAGATTAATGGTGACGTAGTGGATTCCCAGCTGGAAACGGGCCTTGCCTTGTCCATGTAGCAGTAGTACATAGGATGCCATCAACAAGATTTCAAAAAACACGAACAGGTTAAACAGGTCACCGGTCAGGAAGGCACCGGTCAAACCCATGAGCAGGAAATGCACCATGGCATGGAAATAACGCCCACGCATATCCCATTCTTTACTGGCATACCAGAGCACCGGCACTGCAAGGGCATAGGTCAAAACCAGCATCATCGCAGAGAGCTGATCGAGAACCAGTACAATACCAAAAGGTGCGACCCATTCGCCCAGCGTATAAACATTGATCTGACCCTGACTACTGTCTACTAAATAGCTGACAGCAATGATCAGGCCCAAGATACTCGAGACATAGCTGATACCCCGACGCCAGGGCTGACGCCAGTCCGTCACCAGAGAGCCTGAACCCGGGTTGCCTAAAAGAACCAGGACAAAAGCGGTAAAGGCCGGTAAAAGAATACTGAAAATAGGGGTATGTTGATTCCAGAAATTGAGAAGATCAGTCATTAAGGCTCATCCTCGCGCGGGTCAAGATTTGGTATTTCTTCTTTGGAGTCAACGTGGTCTGTTCCTGATTCGTAGCGGCTACGCAATGCCAGTTGGACAATAAAGGCAGTGGTGGCAAAGCCAATCACGATGGCTGTCAGCACCAGTGCCTGAGGAAGGGGATCGGTCACTTTCGAGGCTTCAGTCAATACTGCAGGCGAATTCATCTGAATTCGGCCCATGGCAAATAAAAACAGGTTGACTGCATAACCAATCATGGCGAGACCCAACACTACCGGGAAGGTACGGGCACGCAGGATCAGATAAATGCCTGTGGCCGTCAGCAGGCCAATCGCAGAGGCTAATAAAAATTCTAAACTGATCATTCTATTATCCTCTTGGTACAGGGCCAGTCATGCTTGAGTGACGTGAATCGCCTAAGACTGAAATCATCAGCATCGTTGCACCCACAACAGTGACATAAACGCCAACATCAAACAGCGCAGCCGAAGCCAAATGCATTTCTCCAATCATTGGCGGAGAGACATAGATATGTGCACTGGTCAGGAATGGACGTGACCAGAACCAGGCCGCGACACCGGTCAAACCGGCAATGGTTAAGCCGACTCCAATCCAGATTTCATAGAGACGGCCAGATTTGGCCCCCAGCAACTGTTCGGTTTTATCCTGCCCCACTGCGATATATTGAATAATAAGTGCCAGTGAGGTGACCAAGCCTGCAATAAATCCACCGCCTGGCAAATTATGGCCACGCATAAAGATGTACAGGCTGACCACCAGTGCTACAGGCAAGATCCATGATGCAGTAATACGTAACATCAGGGGTGAAGGATTAAAACGATAGGTCAGACCCTGGGTGATGGTGGCGCCATGGGCACGCATTCCATCCATCAGGCTAAGTACACCAATCGCGGCAATTCCAAGTACGGTAATTTCGCCAAAGGTATCGAAACCACGGAAGTCGACCAGAATCACATTCACCACATTGGTGCCGCCGCCCAGTGGAATCGACTGTTGCAGGAAGAACCATGAAATGGAATTATGATCACGGGTCATGATCAGCCAGGCAATAGCTGCTATTCCAAGACCGCCACCTATTGCAATAATGGCATCACGCCAGCGACGGGTCGGACTCGATTCATACGGTGTTAACTGAGGCAGTAAAGATAAACTCATCAGTAGCAGAACCGTGGTGACCACATCGACCGTAATCTGGGTCAATGCCAGATCGGGTGCCGAGAAACCGATAAAAACCATGGTGACGACCAGACCGACTGCACCGCTAATCAGTACAGCTTTAATCCGCTCATGATGGAACCACAGCAGCATCCAGCAGGCAGAAAACAGGAGTAACCACAAGATAATCGCCAGAGCAGGGGCGTGGGTCAGTTCACGTGTACCCGTGCCCACCGCATTGTTCACCAGTGGGAAACTGACCAGTGCGACAGTAAAAATCACGATCCACAATAAATAGCTTTGTAATTTGCCATTTTCAGTGGCACGGCGGAAACGGCGTGAATTCAGCAGCAGATTTTTCAAAAACAGTTCGAACAATACCCGGCCCTGCAAGCGGCCCAGTTTTGGATCCAGGTCGATTTCGCGTAAGGTACCACCTTTGGCAAGAGAAAAATAGAAGATGACTCCGCCAACGAGGGCTATCACGCTCATCAGCAGCGGCAGGTTGAAGCCATGCCATAGTGCCAGATGAGTGCCTTCAAAAGCAAAATCCTGAGTCGATGCCCGGGTGGAGCTGTTTACAATTTTTTCAACCAGAAGTGCCGGGAATATACCCACCAAAATACACAAGATTGCCAATAAGGTTGCGGGTGCACGCATGCCAAACGGAGGTTCATGTGCATCTTTATTCGGAACCTGCTTGCCTAGCGGACCATCGAAAAATACCCCATGCACCAGTCGAGTAGAATAGGCGACTGCAAAAATCCCGGCCAGTGTTGCGACAATGGCTGAAACGACCATGACCGGACCACTCAAGTTCGCGACCAGTTCGGTAAAGAACATTTCCTTGGACAGGAAGCCATTGGTCAGTGGCACACCTGCCATAGCCGCCGCCGTAATCATGGTCAGGGTAGCGGTATAGGGTAGCAGTTGCCATAAGCCTGACAGTTTGCGCAAGTCACGTGTGCCCGATTCATGGTCGATAATTCCGGCAATCATAAACAGGGCCGCTTTAAAGGTGGCATGGTTAATAATATGAAAAATTGCAGCTGCAACCGCCAGAGGAGAACCGATCCCAAGCAGACACATGATCAGGCCTAAATGGCTGATGGTTGAATAGGCGAGTAAGCCCTTCAGGTCTTCCTTGAAAATGGCAAAAAAAGCGGCCATACATAGGGTAAACAGACCGACAAAGGTTACAATATTATGAAACAGTGCAGCACCGACGAAGATCGGTAGCAAGCGTGCGACCAGAAATAAACCGGCTTTGACCATAGTGGCCGAGTGTAAATAGGCCGAGACAGGTGTCGGCGCAGCCATGGCATTCGGTAACCAGAAATGGAAGGGAAACTGCGCACTTTTGGTAAAAGCACCGAGTAAAATCAGCAAGAGAGCCGGTACAAATAAAGCATGTGACTGAATCTGTTCGGTCATCGTAAGGATTTGATCAATCTGGTAGGTACCAGTGATTTGACCAAGCAGGATAAAACCACCCAGCATGGCCAGACCACCCAGTCCAGTAATGGTCAGAGCCATACGTGAGCCACGTTGCGCAGCTTCGTAATTGCTCCAGTAACCCACTAGCAGGAAAGATGAAATACTGGTCAATTCCCAGAAAACCAATAAAAGAATCAGGTTATTTGACAATGAAATCCCGAGCATAGCTGCCATAAACAGCATCAGCAGAAGATACAGCTTGCTCAGCGAATTTTTGGGATTCAGATAATAATAGGCATAAATATAAATCAGCGTACCAATCCCGCTGATCAGCAGGGCAAACAGCAGTCCCAGGGAATCCAGACGAAAACTGAAATCAATACCCAGCTGCGGCAGCCAGGACCAGGTCTGGGTAATCACTGCGCCATCAAATATGGCAGGCGCCTGACTCAATAATAATAAGAAACTGCTGAGGCTGACACCAATTGCCCCTAAAGCCGTTACCTCGCGCGAAAATTGCTTCAGCCACGAGACAAGGGTTGTGCCTAATACTAACGGTAACAATATAATAATCGGCAGCACACTCGTATCCATTGTCGTGATTTAGGCTGTGACCAACCTAGGGTGAATCTTTATCTTCCAAGGACTACAGGATCACAAGGAGCGATCCAAACTTCTCAATCTTGAAAGCCAAAAGAATATTCAAAAAGAATATAAAACAGTTGTATTGCGCAACTTATGAACGATAGCAAATTCCGATTTTACAATGAAATTCGCAAATAAATCCGATCATATTACAGGATAACAACAACATCAACGTTTTTATGTGGAACTTATAAATTATACGTGAGCTTGGTTTTAACCGCAGAGGGATGCTTAAACAGATCATCCAGAAGTGACCGAAAATTAAGATTAGATCTCAGCCATTGATTGTAAATATAAATAAAAACAGGGTTTCTTATGCTGGGGAAACTGCCTGACTTGATATTTTTCTTTTCAAGCCTCTCTATATCAGGTCCCCAAAATGTACTTGGTTATTTTTGAGTTTTCGGGGAGTTTTATCTATATAAACATTTTCTAATGGCTACTAGGTACCTACCTAAATCTGTTTCATGAGCTTAAGCAGACTGGAAAATGGCCAGGCTATTTTTGCTAAACAGAGTAATTATCATGAATAAAGTACTTCGATGGACGTTACTTTAGTCCCATGTTGTTCACATCTATATTTGTATCTTAACCGGCTGCCTGGCGGAGCGACTGCGGCATTTTGATTTTCAGTTGCTGAATCAGGTCATAAATGTGATGAATATTTAAACTCACTTTGGCACGGGTACAGGCCACATAAAGTAATCTTAATTCTTCATCACTAATTTTATGGTCTTTTTCATTCAGCTTGAATTGATAGTCATCTTCAATATGAACCCGATCCCACTCCAGACCTTTGGCTTTGTGCGCCGTGGAAATAATATAGTCAGCCTGGGCAATCGGGGTAATTTTAGCCAGGGCTTTTTTCAGCGGATCGGTGCCATGCTCGTCCACCAGTTTGACCAGTGGCTTGATGTCACTGCCTTCATTGGTTTCACAGTATTCATGGACATCATGCCAGGAGTTAAACCAGGCCAGTTCCGGCACATCAACCACACGCTTGCCCTGTTTTAGCATGGCAGCCGCATCGACAAAGCGATTCAGTTTGACATGATCGGCCTGCAGGCTGACTTTGTCACCGCGTACCAGTCCGGCCAGTAGCAATTCCATGGCCCGGGCATTGGTCCGACATAAAATTGCATCACGCATTTTGGTATGCGGTTTATTCACGACTTTAGAATCTAACAACGGATTGCCCAGCAAAGGCACAGTCTCATTGAGGGCACCTAAAATGGCATTGGCATTCAGGGCAATTTCAGGACCAAAACGAAATGAGGTGGTCAGACGTGATTCAGGCAGAGGCAGTTGCTGCATGGCATTGACTGCACCGCGCCAGGCATAGATCTGCTGATGCGCATCTCCGACATAAATCACTTGGGTGCTGCGCTGTTTCAGTAGAATTCCCAGCATTAAGGGATCGGCATCCTGAGCTTCATCGAATAGCACATAATCGGCCGGAATATTCGGCTCAGACAGTGCCCAGAGTTTCAGGTAGATGTCATGACCAATGCCTGCCTGATGATTTGGATCAATTGATTCTAGCCAGCGTCGTTCGACTGCCGGATAAAGCTTTTGCTGCAAGGTCTCGATATCATCCGGATGTAGCCAGCTTGGTGCCTGAATATGCCGCGGGGCAGGATACTGCGAACTGGTCGAACAGAAATAGCCGACCGCATTGGCGACCAAGCTTGCCAGTCTTGATGGCATCAAGACATATTTCTCATAGCGTCCGCCCATCATGCGGCGCATGGTCATCGGTTCAAGCCGGTACTCTTTGGCAATAAAACTCGGACTCAAGCGTGGCAGACGCAGCTTGTCGGTCACTCCACGTGGAACACTGCGAAATGCCAGCGAGTGAAAAGTCCGGCAATCCACGCCCCGGTGGAACCTGGCCTGCGCTTCACTGGCA
Source organism: Acinetobacter sp. SFD (assembly GCF_001647575.1). Taxonomy (NCBI): domain Bacteria; kingdom Pseudomonadati; phylum Pseudomonadota; class Gammaproteobacteria; order Moraxellales; family Moraxellaceae; genus Acinetobacter; species Acinetobacter sp. SFD. Next base: position 178,685 of record NZ_LSZJ01000001.1, on the reverse strand, counting down.
ATGGCTTTGTTAAAGGCCAGATACATGCCACGTCTTTGCGGCATGGCATCACTGATCATTTGCAGGGTAGTCGTTTTACCTGTACCTGCATAGGCAATCACCTTAAAGGATTTGCCCAGACGTGCGTTATCAATGGCAGTCGCCTGCTCATAGGTCGCGGTCGGTTTTTTTAAATCAGACACAGATGAATTCAAGGCTTAATGCTGACGGTTGGCTTTTTCAACCAGACCAGACAAGCCTTGGCGACGTGCCAGTTCATTTAATACCAATTGCACATCCAGGTCGAAATAACCGAGCATGACGATGGTATGGAACCAAAGATCTGCCACTTCATAGATCAGATCATTTTTATGGTCTGCCGAAGCATCCTGATCAAAGTCTTTGGCTGCCAGCACAGTTTCAAAGCTTTCTTCACCCACTTTTTCCAGAATCTTGTTCAGGCCTTTATGGTAGAGCTTGGCTACATAAGAGGAATCCGGATCGGCCTGTTTGCGTTCTGCCATCATTTGTCCCAGATAAGACAAGACTTCGACCTGTTCAGATTGGGCGGTTGATGCTTCCATCGCCAGCGTATGCGGATTCGTAGATTTTTCGCCATAAATCGCAGATGGATCTTTCAGCTGTGCATCGACAGTTTCCCAGCCATTTGGCGTGAGTTTGCGATAGAAACATGATTCGCGACCGGTATGGCAGGCGATACCGCCATGCTGTTCAATTTGCAGCACAATCACGTCGGCATCACAGTCCAGACGGATTTCATGTACAGTCTGAAAATGTCCTGATTCTTCACCCTTATGCCATAATTTGTTGCGTGAACGGGAGAAATACACTGCTTGATTTTTTTCGGCAGTTAAAGCCAATGCTTCACGGTTCATCCAGGCCACCATCAACACACGTCCAGTTTGATGATGCTGGGCAATGGCAGGGACTAATCCTTGTTCGTTAAATTTTACTTCATCGAGCCATTGCACATTGTTCATAAGGGTTTCCATCATTTCAATCAAAATATAAAAATACGGATAGGAAATATCCGCTGATAGTGTACGTGATCTCGCAGCATTTGCGGCAAAAATCTGTGTTGTTCAGGACAGGCTGTGTCGTGGTTTTTTAAATCAGTCCACTTTATTTCAGATCTTGTAAAAATGAGACAGAGAAAAGCCGCCTAGTTGGCGGCTCGTATTGCGATTCAATTATCCGTATGAAAAATTACCAGTGTTCGCCCGGGAACAGACGCGCATATGCTTTCTGCACCAAGTTCAATTTTTGTGGTTGGCCCACAGATGCACTTGAACTTGGGAACAGGTTGAAACCAATGGACATCAAGACATTGTTGATATCTGGCGCAATGGAATAGGTAATGGATGCCAGACGGCCCAAACCGGTCGCGACTTTCTTCGGGCGCTTCATGATTGCATAGGCAATCAGGTCGGCTGCCTGTTCTGGAGAAAGCGTTGGAACATATTTATAGATTTTGGTCGGTGCAATCATCGGGGTACGCACTAAAGGCATATAAACCGAGGTGATTGCAATTTTATGCGCATGTACTTCAGCAGACAGGCAGCGGCTAAAGGCATCCAGCGCAGCTTTTGATGCTACATAGGCTGAAAAGCGGGTCGCATTGGCCAACACGCCAATTGAACTGATATTGATGATATGACCCGCGCGGCGAATCATCATTTGTGGCAGGATATTCATGACCAGACGCACCGCACCAAAATAATTCAGCTGCATGGTACGTTCGAAATCATGGAAACGATCTACCGATTCATGTACGGCACGGCGAATCGAACGACCCGCATTATTAATCAGGATATCAATATGGTCGACTGAAGCAATGATCTGCTTGGAGACTTCGTCAATCGCTTCCATATTGTTTAAATCACATGGAAATATCGAGGCTTTACCGCCTTTTGCTTCAATTTCTGATTTTACTTGTTCTAGGGTTTCTTGAGTACGGGCTACCAGTAAAACATGGGCACCTGCATCGGCCAATTGATGTGCTGTGGTTAGGCCAATACCGCTGGATGCACCAGTAATCAGCACGGTTTTACCTGCAACACACTTTTCCAGTTGTTTGAGTAGTCTAGTTTTCACGTTTGTTATCCCTAATTTGAAGTCTGCGTTCAAATTATTTTTATTAAAGGTCTATGGCGCTCTAACAGAAGACGAGAGCGAAGGTGAGTATGGATATGATAACTAATTCTTCAGGAAAATCTATACATTAAATTATTGAAATTAAAATAAAAATTAGAGTAATTGCTCTATTTGTGTTCGCTATTTCATTTAACTTTTATCATGAAAATAAAAAGCAAAGCAAGTGGCTGTTTTAGAAAATAAATAAAAAACCTCATCAGAAATGATGAGGTTTCGGGTCAGTTCTAAGCACTGCTTTAAACGGCGGCCAATGCCTGTTCCAGATCGGCAATCAGGTCGTCAATATGCTCAATTCCAATGGAAAGTCGTACCATATCTTCACTGACACCGGCAGATTTCAGTTCTTCAGCATTCAGCTGACGATGGGTGGTGGTGGCAGGATGACAGGCCAGACTTTTGGCATCACCGATATTGACCAGACGGGTGAACAGTTGCAGGGCATCAATAAAACGTGTGCCCCCTTCAAGGCCATGCTGCACTCCGAAAGTCAGAATGGCAGACGGTTTACCTTTCACATATTTCTGTGCCAAGGCATGCTGTGGATGATCTTTCAGGCCAGCGTAATTGACCCATTTCACTTTAGGATGTTTTTGCAGATATTCAGCGACTTTCAGTGCGTTTTCGGTATGACGTTCCATTCGCAGGCTTAAGGTTTCCAGACCTTGCAGAATCAGAAACACATTTTGTGGACTAATCGCAGCGCCGGTATTACGCAGCGGCACTACACGCGCACGTGCGATATATGCTGCTTCCCCCAAAACTTCAACATAGTTCACGCCGTGGTAACTTGGATCTGGTGTATTGAGGGCAGGGAAGCGTTCAGGATATTTACCCCACGGGAATTTGCCGCTATCCACAATGATGCCGCCAATGGAATTGCCATGACCACCGATATATTTGGTCAGGGAATGCACGATAATATCTGCACCGAAATCGAAAGATTTTTGAAGTACTGGGGTGGCAACAGTATTGTCGACAATGACCGGCACGCCATATGCGTGCGCAATTTTAGAGATTTCTTCCAGATCAATAATATTACCCAGCGGGTTACCAATCGATTCCACAAAAACCAGTTTGGTTTTTTCATCAATCAGGTCATGCAGACTTTCCGGTTTTTCATAATCAAAGAAACGGACTTCAATACCTTGTTTGGGCAGGGTGTGGGCAAAAAGATTATAGGTACCTCCGTAAAGCGTCGATACCGAAGCAATATTGTCCCCAGCTTCAGCAATGGTCTGAATTGCATAGGTAATCGCAGCCATGCCAGAGGCCAAAGCTAGTGCACCAATTCCACCCTCGAGCGCTGCTACACGTTGTTCAAGTACTGCAGTGGTCGGGTTCATAATCCGGGTATAGATATTTCCCTGTACCTTTAAATCAAACAAATCGGCCCCATGTTGTGTATTGTCAAAGGCATAAGATGTGGTTTGATAAATTGGTACAGCCACTGCTTTAGTGGTTGCTTCGGGGGTATAGCCTGCGTGAATCGCTAAAGTTTCTGCTTTATAACTCATTCTGTTTGATCTTCTTGTTTAAGCTTATGGCTTGAGTGTAGCATTTTTACATATAAGTAAAAGTGCAATTTTATTGAAATGAATATATGAAATATTCATATACCAGTCTGGATTTAATCCGGTTATTTTACTGAAAACGGTTGTTTAAAAAAACATCAGCAATAAACTTGTAACAATGCATGCAAGTTCATGGCAATGGCTTATGTTTTTGCTGCTTTCTGCGTATAATAGCCGATTATTTTTTCGCTCATTTTTGAGCTGGGGTCGTTGTTCTAACCCTATTTGGTTTTTCAGTTGAGGAGTCCTACGTGGCCCAATATATTTACACGATGAACCGAGTGTCGAAGATGGTTCCGCCTAAGCGCGAAATCCTGAAAGACATCTCCTTATCATTTTTCCCAGGCGCTAAAATTGGTGTGCTTGGTTTAAACGGTGCAGGTAAATCTACCTTGCTTCGTATTATGGCGGGCGTAGATAAAGATTTCTCTGGTGAAGCGCGTGCACAGCCGGGTATTAAAATCGGTTATCTTGAGCAAGAACCACCTTTAGATGAAACCAAAGACGTTCGTGGAAATGTCGAAGATGGTTTACGTGAACCGCTTGATGCTTTAGCGCGTCTGGATGAAGTCTTTGCTGAATATGCAGCAGAAGATGCGGATTTCGATGCACTTGCGAAAGAACAAGAAAAGCTTGAAGCAATTATCCAGACCTGGGATGCGCATAACCTTGCGAACCAGATGGATCAGGCTGCTGCGGCATTGAACCTGCCAGCTTGGGATGCAGATGTATCTAAGCTTTCAGGTGGTGAACGCCGTCGTGTGGCACTGTGCCGTTTACTTCTGTCTAAGCCGGACATGTTACTTCTAGACGAACCGACGAACCATTTGGATGCTTCATCTGTGGCTTGGTTGGAACGTTTCCTGAAAGACTTCCCGGGTACCATCGTAGCCATTACGCATGACCGTTACTTCCTGGATAACGTGGCTGAATGGATTCTTGAGCTTGACCGTGGTATGGGTATTCCATATCAAGGTAACTATTCTTCTTGGCTTGAGCAGAAAAATGCCCGTTTAGAGCAAGAGAACAAGCAAGAAGAATCTTTTGCTAAGGCGTTGAAAAAAGAACTTGAATGGGTTCGTTCGAATGCCAAAGGCCAGCAAAAGAAAAACAAAGCGCGTATGGAGCGTTTTGAAGAGCTTAACTCACGCGAATTCCAGCAGCGTAACGAAACTTCTGAAATCTACATTCCACCTGGTCCACGTCTGGGCAACAAGGTTGTAGAAGTTGAAGGCATCAGCAAATCGTTTGGTGATCGTTTACTGTACAAAGATTTAACATTCACGGTACCACCTGCCGCAATTGTGGGTATCGTGGGTGAAAACGGTGCAGGTAAAACCACACTGTTCCGTATGATGACGGGCGAACTGCAACCTGATACCGGTACGGTAACACTGGGTGAATCAGTGAAAGTAGCGTATGTCGGTCAGATCCGTGACACCTTAGATAACAACAAAACCGTCTGGGAAGAAGTGTCTGGTGGTTTGGATATCTTGAAGATTGGCGAATACGAAATCGCATCACGTGCATATATCGGTCGTTTTAACTTTAAAGGTCAGGATCAGCAAAAACGCGTAGGTCAATTGTCTGGTGGTGAGCGTAACCGTTTACAACTTGCGAAAATCCTGCAAATGGGCGCTAACGTGATCTTGCTGGATGAACCATCAAACGACTTGGATATCGAAACTTTACGTGCACTTGAGGATGCAATTCTTGTATTCCCGGGTACAGTCATGGTGATCTCGCATGACCGTTGGTTCCTGGATCGTATTGCAACACATATCTTGTCATTCGAAGGTGAAACACCTGAATTCTTCACCGGTAACTATGCTGAATTCGAAGCATATCGCCGTAAACGTGATGGTGATGACTTAGTAACGAAGCGTCAAAAATATCGCAAAATTGGTGCTTAATAACCCTAAATTTTGTAAATAAAAAACCAGCCTCAGGGCTGGTTTTTTTTATACTTATTGCATGCTGAAGGGTAAATTAGACTTCCCATTCATGGTTGCATTCACGGCATTTCCATTTCTTTTGTGTTTGCATAAATGCCTGCATTGAAATTTTAAAATCAGGTAAGTCCTTATAGAACATAAAACCTGCGATCAAAGAAAGAATAAAAACGATCACAGTTGCAGTCTGTAAAGTCGTACCTGCACCATCGCCAAAAACCCACATCGCAATGCTAATAATCACTAGCAATAACAACAGGAACAGGGCGGGTACCAGAAACATTAGGCTTTTAGGAACCACTGGACGTGGAGCTGCTTGACCTGGCTGGGCCACCGGCATGATTTTCGGGCTTTGACACTTAGGGCAACGATATTGCATTACAACTCCAAAATTCTAAATTACTGATTATTTTATCGGAAGATGCGAAGAAACCGAAATATTGCCCAACATAAAATATACAGGCAATAAAAAACCCAAGTCGCAATGCTTGGGTTTTTTATAAGATGACCATAATTTATTATGGTCATCTTGAATATGGCGTCCCTACGGGGATTCGAACCCCGGTTACCGCCGTGAAAGGGCGATGTCCTAGGCCTCTAGACGATAGGGACAATTGAGGCAAATTACACAGCTAAAGCAAGACTTGATTTGGTGGAGTCAAGGAGGATCGAACTCCTGACCTCTACAATGCCATTGTAGCGCTCTACCAACTGAGCTATGACCCCAGCCTGTGTGAGCGCTATATTAGGGATATCATACTCACACGTCAATAAAAAAATTAATTAAGCTTGATCAACTGCTTCATTTTTCGGCAATTTTAAGCTTTCATTGAGCTTTTCCCAGACTTTTAGCTCTTTTTTGCTCGGGCCGCCGACAATTTCCAGTGCATGACGTAAACGTGCAAAGGTTAAATCCGGACCAATGGTGACCATCGTCTGCATGACTGGGGTAGAGGCTGTCGAACCGGCAATGGCAATAAAGAACGCAGGCATGAAGTCACGTAACTTGATTTCCATTTGTGCAGCCAAGTCCATCAAGGTCTGGCTCACTGTGTCATTGTTCCAGGTGAACAGACTTTCCAGACGCCAGATCGCAAATTGCAGGCTCTGACGCACTTGCTCTTCAGACAGTTTTTTGCTTACAAACTGTTCTTTGCTCAGGGTCGGGAAGTGGTTGAAGTAATGTGCCGACCAGTTCACCGCTTCAGACAGCAGGTTAATACGCGGTTGAATCGCAGCTGCAATTTCTTCCAGTTTTGCGCGGTCTGCTTTCCAGGCCAATAAGGTGTCAAGTAATTCAGCCGGGCTGAGTGCCTTGATCCATTGACCATTTAACCAGTTCAATTTCTCTACATCAAAGATTGGGCCGCCCAAAGAGACACGTTTAATATCAAAATGCTCAATCATTTCTGCCAAAGTGAATTTTTCACGTTCATCTGGCATTGACCAACCCATACGACCCAAGTAGTTCAACAGGGCTTCAGGCAGTACGCCGATATCTTTGTAGTAGTTGATTGATGTTGGGTTCTTACGTTTAGATAATTTAGATTTATCCGGGTTACGTAAAAGTGGCATGTGGCACAGCACAGGCATTTCCCAGCCGAAATATTGGTAAAGAAGCTGATGTTTCGGTGCAGATGGAATCCATTCTTCACCACGAATCACGTGGGTGATTTGCATTAAATGGTCATCCACCACATTTGCTAAGTGGTAGGTTGGGAGGCCATCGGTTTTCAGCAGAATCTGCATGTCTACTTGCGCCCATGGAATTTCCACTTCGCCACGCAGCATGTCATTAAATTTACATACGCCTTCAGTTGGGACTTTCATGCGAATCACATGTGGTTCGCCAGCGGCCAAACGGCGCTCAACTTCTTCTTGTGAAAGTTGTAGACCGCGACCGTCATAACGAGGCGTTTCACCACGTGCCTGCTGTTCTGAACGCATCTGATCGAGTTCTTCTGCAGTTGCGAAACAGTAGAAAGCATGTCCTTTTTCTACCAGTTCAAGTGCATATTGCTTATAGATATCCATACGTTCGGACTGACGGTAAGGCGCATGTGGACCACCTACATCAGGACCTTCTGACCAGTTTAAGCCCAACCAGCGCAATGAATCCAGGATCATTTTCTCAGATTCAGGCGTTGAGCGGAGTTGGTCGGTATCTTCGATACGAAGAATGAATTCACCACTGTGCTGTTTAGCAAAACATAAGTTAAACAGGGCGATATAGGCAGTCCCTACATGCGGAAAACCAGTAGGAGAAGGTGCAATACGAGTACGAACAGTCATAGCCGGATCTAATCTTGAATATAAAATTGTAACTATTATAGCGAAAAAGCCACATCACTTAATGCTTTATTCAACATTGAGTAATGTGGCTTTTAAATCTGTACGTATTCAGCTCTTTTGGTACTGATTAAGAGTGATCGCTCGAAAAAATACTTTGTACGAAGCGGGTAAAACGATAATTCTGTGCTGCCAAGAAATTTTGCGAGGGTGCAATTTTAAGAGCAGTTAAGACTTTTAAATTATCTTCTGTATGAAGTGTTTTTTCGCTTTTTTGTTGCTGAATCGCTTTTTCAATCGGCGATGTCTTGTTTTCAGCGGTGCTTACTACTGTTTTAGGTTTAGGCAAGTCTGACTTCACAACCACGGCATGACCGAGCTGAATCGAAAACAACATAATCAGGCTTAGGATGCTGGTTGTGAACAATTTAAATTTCATATCCAAACTTCCTCCTTACTTCTGGTTGGTTTTATTTTGTTAAAAATGTTTTTTTAATACTCTGTCTACAATTTAATCACAGTTGTTCATAAAGAAGTAGAACCAAGTCACATTTTTTACAAAAGAAATTATATAACTCTGTGGAAAATTACTAAAAAAACGTAATTTCCTGTTTTAGTGGCCTATTTTTAACAGAAAACTGTGAAGACAACGTGAAGAACTGTCTTATATTGTAGCAGAAGATTAATTTTATGGCGAAATATGTATCCGGATTTAATTGTTAGGAGATATCTCAAAATCAGAAATAGATTATAAATATTATTATAAGCATATGATTGTTAGGTTTATTTTTGATTTGTATAGTGCAGATCATATAAACAATGAGTTACATATGATGAAAAGAATAATAGCATCAGCAATCTTGACAATTATAGCAGGAACAGCAGTACAGAATTCCATCGCCAAAGATTTCCTGAATGTGTCTTATGACCCGACCCGGGAATTTTATCAGGAGTATAACGAAGAATTTGGCAAGTTCTGGAAGCAGAAAACCGGACAGACGGTTAATTTTAAGCAATCACATGGCGGTTCAGGCAAGCAGGCACGTTCAGTGGTCGACGGTTTGCAGGCCGATGTGGTGACCTTGGCATTGGCCAATGATATCGAAGAAATTGTCAAAGCAGGTTTAATCGAGAAAGGCTGGCAAAAAGAGTTTCCGAGCAATTCGGCACCTTATACTTCTACGATCGTATTTCTAGTACGTAAAAGTAATCCAAAGCAAATTCAAGACTGGAATGATCTAACCAAACCGGGCGTAGAAATTATTACCCCAAATCCCAAAACCGGGGGTGCACCGCGCTGGATCTACCTGTCTGCTTGGGGTTATGCACTGAAACAACCTGGCGGTAATGATGCTAAGGCCAAAGAGCTGGTGAAAAAGCTCTATAGCAATGTCAAAGTACTCGACTCCGGTGCGCGTGGTTCGCTGACCACTTTTGCCGAGCGCGGTATCGGGGATGTGCTTTTATCCTGGGAAAATGAAGCCTTGCTGGCAACACAAGGCTTGGGTAAAGACAAGTACGACATCGTCTATCCATCGATTTCAATTCTGGCCGAGCCATCGGTGGCAATTGTCGATAAAAACGTGAATAAAAATGGCACGGCCCATCTGGCAAAAGGCTATTTAAACTATTTATATTCACCGAAAGGACAGGAGCTGGCTGCGAAATATTTCTTCCGTCCGCGGGACGCCAAAGTCGCTGTTAAATATTCAGCCCAATTCCCGAACATCCAGACCTTCACCATTGATAAAGTCTTTGGCGGCTGGGCCAAAGCGCAAAAAACGCATTTTATCAATGGTGCGATTTATGATCAGATTTATAATGAAAAAAGATAGCTAAACAGCGGTTTAGAATGAGATAAAGAAAATGGTCAAGTTATTATCCATTTTCTTTATATCTAATGCATAAAATTCTATATATTAGAGATAAGTAGAATAATAATTAACTTTTTCTTTTAAAAACAAAATACTAATCAAGAAAAACCTTTCATTCTATCGTGTTGCACCAGTAGCGGGTGAATTGCGATAAATGATTTTATTTCATATAGTTATAACCAATGAAGATAAACTCCCTGTTACTATGAAAACTCAATTCAAATCGTTGTTTAGTGCTGCCTTATTGGTGGTCGGTTTAGGCATGACTGCAACTGCCGCTCAAGCCGCAGACCGTCAATTTCTAAATGTGTCTTATGATGCCACACGCGAGTTCTACGACGAATTTAACAAATCATTCGGCGCTTACTGGAAAAACCGGACTGGTCTGGATGTGAATTTCAAGCAGTCACATGGCGGTTCGGGCAAACAGGCACGTTCTGTGGTCGATGGTTTGAAAGGTGATGTGGTGACTTTGGCGCTGGCCAATGACATTGAAGAAATTGTGAAATCTGGTCAGATTCAACCAGGCTGGCAAAAGGAATTTCCTCATAACTCGGCACCTTATACCTCGACGATTGTATTCATGGTCCGCAAGGGCAACCCGAAAGGCATCAAGGACTGGAAAGATTTGACCAAGCCAGGGGTGCAAATTATTACCCCGAACCCGAAAACGGGTGGTTTGCCGCGTTGGGTGTATCTGTCTGCATGGGGTTATGCCGAGAAACAGCCGGGTGGTAACAAAGCCAAGGCGCAGGACTTTGTCGGCAAGCTTTATAAGAACGTCAAAGTAATGGATTCTGCTGCACGTGCTTCAATGACCACCTTTGCCGAGCGTGGTATTGGCGATGTATTACTGACCTGGGAAAATGAAGCCTTGGTCACGCAGAAAACCTTGGGTAAAGACAAGTTTGATATCGTTTATCCATCGATTACCATTTTGACTGAACCCTCAGTAGCCATTGTAGATCGTACCGTAGACAAAAATGGCAATAAATGGTTAGCAACGGGTTATATCAATTACCTGTATTCACCATTGGGTCAGGAAATGGCAGCTAAGCATTTCTATCGTCCACGTAATGAAAAAGTATTAGCGAAATACTCGGCACAGTTCCCGAAAATCAAAACCTTCACGATTGATGAGGTCTTTGGTGGTTGGGCCAATGCACAGAAAACCCATTTTGCCAATGGTGCAATTTTCGACCAGATTTATAACAGCAAGCGTTAATTGATCTGCGAAATCATCTTGCTGGTAAAAAAAGCCTCCTGTTCAGGAGGCTTTTTTTTGTGGCAGAAAATGCTAAAACGGTTTTCTCTATGGAAAGTAATATTTATCTACAAAAAGTCGTTTGGAGCTTTGCTCAAACAGGGTGATAATGTGCAGTTAAATTTTTCACCCTACTGATTGAGTTTTTATGTCACATATTTCTGTATTACTTCACGAAACGATTGATGCCTTGTTGGCGGATCGCAATACGGGAACTTATGTGGATGGAACCTTTGGCCGTGGTGGACATACGCGTTTATTATTGTCTAAATTAGATGAACATGCACGTGTTTATGCCTTTGATAAAGACCCACAGGCACTGGCGGTGGCGGCCGAACTCGAACAAGAAGATTCACGTTTTAAAATTATCCATGCCAGCTTTGCTGATCTGAAAGAGGCATTGGCTGAGTTGGGCATTGAACAAGTTGATGGGGTAATGGCGGATCTGGGTGTTTCTTCACCGCAGCTGGATCAGGCTGAACGTGGCTTCAGTTTTATGAAAGATGGCCCGCTGGATATGCGTATGGACAACTCGCAAGGTCCAACGGCAGCAGAATGGCTGACCCAAATTGAAGAAGAAGCACTGGCGAATATCATTTTTAAATATGGTGAAGAGCGTTATAGTCGCCGTATTGCCAAGGCCATTAAGGCTGCCGGATATATTGATACCACAGCCAAGCTGGCCGAGATTGTAAAAGTAGCGCACCCGAAATGGGAAAAAAACAAGCATGCTGCGACCCGTACTTTCCAGGCGATTCGTATTGCTATTAATAAGGAATTAGAAGATATTGAAATCTTCTTGCCTCAGGCGGTAGAAATCTTGAAGCCGCAAGGGCGTTTGGCGGTGATTAGTTTCCATTCACTGGAAGACCGCTTGATTAAACAATTTATTCAAAAAGAGTCAACGCTTGAAGAGGATTCAGGCTGGGGAATGCCACAACAACAGAAAGATACGCGACGTTTGAAGAAAGTTGCTCGTGTTAAAGCCAGTGAGGAGGAGGTTAAAGCCAATCCCCGTTCACGTAGCGCATGGCTCCGGGTAGCAGAACGTTTAGCTTAATAGGCAGATCATGAGAACGGAAGTGGTTGATAAAAAAACAGAAAAATTGTGGCTGAAAAAAGTTGCAATTTATCTCATGCTGATACTGATGGTCTTTGTCAGTGCGGTATTTGTGGTATTTCAGGTGTTTGAATACCGTCAGGACAACAGAAAGCTAAGTACTTATCTGCGTGAGCGCGATGATCTCAATGCGGAGTGGGGCCGTTTGCTGATTGAACAGCAAACTTTTGGCGCGACGGCACAGATCGGTACGCGTGCAGTGACACAGTTGCGTATGTATTCCCCTCCGGTTTCACAGAGTGTGGTGATTTCCTTACCACAAACTTCAGATGAGAAAAAATAAGGCTAGCGTTCGGACATGGTAGACAAGAGAAAGAAGCAACCGGTACGTAAAAAACAATCGGTCACCGACAAAAATGCCTCAAATGTTTATATCAATCGTTTTTACATCATGTGGGCGGTGGTGTTGCTGTGTTTCGTGACACTGATTTGCCGTGCCTTCTATGTGCAGATTATTAATAAAGATTTTTTGCAGAATAAAGCCAATGCCAATATTTTAAGAACCAATACCATCAAGGCGATGCGTGGCGTGATTTATGACCGTAATGGGATTCCATTGGCGATCAGTACTCCGATCATGAAAATTGTGATTGATCCACGTGATTATTTTGACAATAAAAAGCTCTATGATGAAACCATGCTGGCGCTGGAAAAAGAACCGAATAGCCGTAAACTCAAACGCCAGTTGCCGGATAAAAACCTGAATCTGGATGAGCTGGCTGATGCAGTCGGTATGGATCGGGCAGAACTGCGCAAAAAAATGCAAGAACGTCCGCGTTCACGTTATCTGATCCTGAAAAAAGAAGTTCCGCCACAACAGGCCGAACTGATCATGAAGCGTAATTTTCAGGGCGTATATACCGAGAAAAACTATAAGCGCTATTATCCGCAGCCGCAGCCAAACTCTCAGATTATTGGCCTGACCAATAGTGAGGGCATAGGGATTGAAGGTCTGGAAATGCAGCTGAATTCCCGTCTTTCCGGCAAGGATGGCGAGCAGCAGATCATTCGCGATAAGAAAGGCAACCGGATTAAAGAACCGGAAGTGATTAAAGAAGTTGAACCGGGCGAAAATATTACCTTAAGTATCGACTCGCGTCTGCAATATATCATGTACCGTGAGCTGACTGCGGCCGGAGTTGCCAACAATGCCCGTTCGGCGACTGCGATTGCTGTAGATGTCAAAACCGGTGAAATTCTGGCGCTGTCTTCATGGCCATCGTATAACCCGAATGACAAAAACAGCCTGCTTAACAAGGATGCCATGCGTAACCGCGGGGCGGTCGATTCCTTCGAACCGGGTTCGACCATGAAGCCGTTAACCGTGGCAATGGCGCTGGAAAGTGGCAAATATACAGCGAATTCAGTGGTGAATACCACACCGGGCAGTATGCGGGTAGGTAATCATACCATTCGTGATACCCATAATTACGGTCAGTTGACTCTGGGTGGTATTATCCAGAAATCATCTAACGTTGGTGTGGCCAAACTGGCCTTGTCGCTGCCGTATGAAACCTTGCCGACCTTCTATAAACGTTTGGGTTTTGGTCAGCGGTCAGCAGTGAAATTCCCGGGTGAAAGTGCCGGTCTGATTCTGCCTCCTAGCAAATGGAATGTGTCAGAAGTGGCGACCATGTCCTATGGTTATGGTCTGAATGCGACGGTACTTCAGCTGGCTGATGCCTATGCCATGCTGGCCAATAAAGGCGTAAAAATGCCGCTAAGTCTGTATAAGCTGGAAGAACAGCCGCAGGGTGAACAGATGATCGATGCCAATATTGCCGATCAGGTGCTGATGATGATGGAAACCGCAACCTTGCCAGGTGGTACGGCGACTCGCGCGACCATTCCAGGCTATCGCGTGGCAGGTAAAACCGGTACTGCACATAAGCTGCGTGCTGACCGTAAAGGTTATTCGACCAATGAATACCGGGCTTTATTTGCCGGTGTAGCACCCGTCAGTGATCCACGGATCGCCATGGTGGTGGTGGTAGAAAACCCACAGGGTACCTACTATGGGGGTACCGTATCTGCACCAGTCTTTGCCCGGGTGATGCAGGAATCTCTGCGTCTTCTGAATGTCCCTTTGGACAAACCTTTAGAAACTCCCAAAGTCCAGTAAATAGGTGATCAATGTCTATTACATTTCAAGATATCTACACCTCTCATGAGGTCACTGACTGGATGAAGCAATCCTTTCAGGGCTTCGAGCTGGATAGTCGTAAAGTCAAACCGGGACAGATTTTTATTGCCCTGACCAGTCTGTCTCAACCGGAAAAAACTGCTCAATTTGCCCAGAAAGCCTTAGAGCAGGGTGCATTGGCCGTGATTTCAGAAAATGAGCTGGAGGTATCTCCAAATCTGGTAGTGGCAGATGTACGTCATCTGATGGGGCAGTGGCAAAAGCAGTATTTGCAAGCGACTCAACCTGTTCAAGCTGCTCGAATTCTGGCAGTTACCGGCACCAATGGTAAAACCACGATTTCTCGCTTGGTGGCTGAGTTAATCATGCTGCAAGGTAAAGCCTGTGCAGTGATGGGTACCACAGGTAACGGGATTTTACCAAATCTGGAAGCATCTTCGCATACCACCCTGGATGCCATGCAACTGCAAAATGCCTTGCATGACTATGCGCAGGCCGGTGCGGAGTTTGCCTCGATTGAAGCCAGTTCGCATGGTCTGGAACAAGGCCGCTTGAATGGTTGTGATATCGAGATTGCAGGCTACAGTAATTTGAGTCGTGACCATCTGGATTATCACGGAACGCTGCAAGCTTATGCAGCAGCAAAGGCAGGTTTATTCCGGTTTGAATCTTTAAAAGTGGCTGTTATCAATATCGATGATGAACATGCACAGATCATGCTGGATGCTGCGAAAAATAATCCGGCACAGCCTAAAATTTTGACTTATTCCACCAAGCAAAAAGCGGATTATCAGGTTCAGGATATTCAGTACAGCATTTCAGGTGCGACCTTTAAACTAAAAACTGCTTCTGCTGAATATAGTGTTAATAGTCCATTGCTGGGACATTTCAATATTGAAAATCTGGTGGCCAGTCTGATCATGGCGAAACAGGCCGGATTTGACTTGGAAAGTTTGATTGCAACTGTGCCACAGCTCAAAGGTGCGCCCGGTCGCATGCAGGTACTGCGTGATGGCGAGCGCCTGTTTGTGGTGGATTATGCCCATACCCCGGATGCCCTGACACAGGTTCTGGTGACCTTGAAACGGCATGTCTCGCAAAATCTCTGGGCAGTTTTCGGCTGTGGTGGCGACCGTGATCGCGGTAAACGTCCACTGATGACTCAGACTGCATTAGAGGGTTCCAATATCGCAGTTCTCACTTCTGATAATCCGCGGACCGAAGATCCGGCACAAATCTTTGCGGATATGAAAAATGGCATCGATTTTTCCGGCAAAACCTATCATGAAATTCATGACCGTCGTGAAGCGATCAAGTTCGCCGTTAAACAGGCACAGGCGGGTGATATTGTGGTAATTGCAGGGAAGGGGCACGAAAATTATCAGGAAATTGATGGCGTACGTCACTGGTTTGATGACGTGGTCGAAGTGCAGGCTGCGATTGATGCCCAGCATTGCAACACAGATACCGCCTATTCAGCGCATTAGGATTCAGATATGCATACCTCAACAACAAGTACTGCGGCGCTGGAGCCGTGGAGCATAGAACAATTACAGCAGGCCACCCAAGGCTACTGGCTGAATGATAAAAAGCCTGCAGGCCAGATCAAGCGGATTTTGACTGATTCACGTGATGCAGAAGCAGGTGATGCTTTTCTGGCGCTGAAAGGCGAGCGTTTTGACGCGCATGACTTTATTGCGCAAGTGGCGGCTCAAGGTTGTGACATTGCCATTGTCAGCCGGCCGGTGGATGCTGAGATTTGCCAGCTGGTGGTAGAAGATACCCGTCTGGCATTGGGATTGTTGGGGGCTTATCGCCGTCAGCAGAATCCTCAGCTCAAAGTGATTGCCTTGACCGGCAGCAGTGGTAAAACCACGACTAAAGAAATGCTGGGGAGCATCCTGTCGCGTCTTGCGCCGACCTTGGTGACGCGTGGTAATTTGAATAATGACCTTGGCGTGCCAGTAATGTTGCTGGAGCTGCGTTCTGAACATCAATATGCGGTGATGGAACTCGGTGCAAGTCATCAGGGTGAAATTGATTACACTTCAAACATGGTGCAGCCGCATGTAGCCGGAATTATTAATATTGGCACGGCACACTTGGGTGAATTTGGCGGCCGTGACGGAATTTGCCGTGCAAAATCCGAAATTTATGCGCATATCTCTGAGACTTCGATTATTCCTGCTGCCGATGATTTTGCTGAAGCCATTCGTGCCGCAGTAAGAACTGAAAAAAGCTTAAGTTTTGGTACGGGTGGTGAAGTCTATGCCAGCGATATGGTGCTTGAAGCTCAATCTTCAAGCTTCACACTGAATACGCCACAAGGCTCGAAAACAGTTCAGTTACCATTTGCCGGCGAGCATAATGTCGAGAATGCCACAGCTGCCGCTGCATTTGCCTTGGCGATTGGTATTAATCTTGATGATATCGTGGCTGGCCTGGAACAGGCAGTCGGTGCTAAAGGCCGTCTGAACTTTATTCCGCACAAAGAATTTTTATTTATTGATGACACCTACAATGCCAATCCGGGCTCAATGCGAGCGGCGGCTGAAGTGTTAGCACAGCAGCAAGGCATCCGGGTGATGGTGACCGGCGATATTGGTGAACTCGGTTCATCTGCCGCAATCGAGCATTACAAGCTCGGTCGGGATCTGGTCTCGGTAAAAGGTATTAATTTTGTGGTGGCTGTGGGTGAATTCGCTCCTGCCGCACAAGAAGGTGCCCGTAGTACGCAATATGGTAAGAAAATGCAGGCTTTCCTGAATCAGGAGCAGGCCTTACCGTTTTTAATTGATTTGATTGAAACACATCATCCCCAGCCGATATCTTTGCTGTTCAAAGGGTCGCGTTATACCCATATGGAAACATTGATGGCTGCATTGATGGAGAAACTCTAAATGCTGTTATGGCTATTTGACCATCTGGCGGGCTTTGATAGCACGTTTCAGGTAGTTCGTTATTTAACTTTACGTGCTCTGCTGAGTGTCTTGACGGCAATGACCATTGGTTTGGTCTTGGGTCCGATCATGATCCGCAAACTGCAGGCGCTGAAATATGGTCAGGCGGTCAGTTCGTTTGCTCCTGAAAATCATGCCAAGAAAATGGGCACACCGACCATGGGTGGGGTGCTGATCCTGTTATCCATCGGGATTTCGACTTTGCTCTGGGCGGACCTGTCTAATCCTTATGTCTGGATTGTGCTGGCGGTGATGGTAATTTTTGGTGCCGTGGGCTGGGCTGATGACTGGATTAAGATCCGTTATAAAGACAATGCCGGTTTGCCTGCGAAGAAAAAATTCTTCTGGACTTCAGTGGGCTCGTTGGGTGCTGGTATTGCCTTGTATGTGATTGCACAGCAGCAGGCCAATCCGGTGCATACCGCCAATATGCTGGACCTGCTGATTCCATTCTTTAAGGATCTAACCATTCCTTTGTCGGTGATCCCATTGGGTATTGGCTTCATTATTTTCACTTACTTCGTGATTAATGGGGCATCCAATGCAGTGAACCTGACCGATGGTCTGGATGGTCTGGCGATCATGCCGATTGTACTGGTGGCTGCAGGTTTGGGCGTATTCGCTTACCTCGCGGGTGATGTGCGTTTCGCCAACTACCTGCATATTCCTTATGTGAAATACTCGTCTGAGCTGGTGGTGATCTGTGCAGCCATGATCGGTGCCGGTCTGGCATTTCTCTGGTATAACGCCCATCCGGCCCAGGTATTTATGGGAGATGTTGGAGCCTTATCCCTCGGTGCGATGCTGGGTACCATTGCTGTCATGGTTCGTCAGGAAATCGTGTTTGCGATTATGGCGGGTGTATTTCTGGTTGAGGCGATTTCAGTATTCTTGCAGATCGGTTCATTAAGAATGCGTAATAAACGCGTATTTCTGATGGCGCCGCTACATCATCATTATGAAAAGAAAGGCTGGCGTGAAACCCAGGTGGTGATCCGTTTCTGGATTATTACGATTATGCTGGTAGTTTTGGGCCTAATGACCTTAAAATTGCGCTAAGAAATGCATGAGAAAAAGTCGGCGCATGCCGGCTTTTTTGTTTTGGAGAAAATGATGAATTTACTCATGTGCCCAGTCTGTCGCCAGCAGTTGAGCTTAAATGAAAGAACATGGCGATGTGAGAATCATCATAGCTACGATGTGGCCAAACAAGGTTATGTGAATCTGCATGTAGTTCAGCATAAGCATAGTAAAAATCCGGGTGATACACCTGAATCGGTTCAGGCACGCCGTGCATTCCTGAGTGCAGGTCATTATGCGCCTCTACAGCAGGCTGTGGTCGAGAAAATCCGAGATTTACGGATTGAAAACCTGCTGGATATCGGCTGTGGCGAAGGCTATTACACCAATGCCATGCAGGCTGAAGTGCTGCAATGTGTGGGAGTCGATATTGCCAAGAATGCAGTTCAGGTGGCTGCCAGACTGAATAAAGACATTACTTGGGTGGTAGGAACCGGGGCGACTTTACCTGTGTTGGATGAGTCGATTGATCTCTGTACCAGTTTATTTAGTCCGATTCCAAAACAGGAAATCCTGCGGGTATTAAAGCCAAAATCTTATCTGATGGTGGTGACCCCGGCACCACAACATTTATATGCCATGCGTGAAGCGCTGTTTGAAGAAGTCAAACCACATGAGCCACAAAAGTTTGTTGAGCAACTGCAAGATGAATTTGATCTGGTTCGTGAACAGGTAATTGATGCACCAATGATTTTGCCACAAGCTGATTTAAAAAACCTGATTGCCATGACCCCTTATGCCTATAAAGCCAAACCGGAACGCCGTCTGGCTCTGGAGCAACATGATCGGTTTGAACTGATGGCACAGTTCCAGATTTTCCTGTTCCAGAAGAAATAAAAATTGAATATATAAAAGCCCTCAACTGAGGGCTTTTATTTTTATATAGCAGCAGATTACTGCACTTCTTCGATCAGGTTTTCCAAGGAGTCTACCCGGTTCGGCTGTAGCGGCTGTTCTGGCGATACAGATTCATTATCTGGTAAGCGCGTTGGCTGATCCGGTAAATCTTCAAAATCATTTTGCTGACGTTTTGGCACGACAACTGGAGCGGGGCGGTAAAGTGCTGTCGCCAGAGGTGGAGAAGCCGGATGATTTTGCAGCTCCTCACCCTGAACCACCTTGTTGCGATTTACAGGTGCCTTGGCATTACGGTCTAAACGTACCCAGGCTTCCGGTTGGCCTTTTAATGCCTTGCCCATAAAATCGGTCCAGATCGGTAAAGCTGCTACACCACCATATTCACGGCGACCTAAGGTCGTCGGCTGGTCAAAACCGACCCAGGTAACCGTTACCAGTTTGCCATTGAAGCCGGCAAACCAGGCATCTTTGGCATCATTGGTGGTACCGGTTTTACCACCAATATCACTACGACCAATTCTTAATGCGGCACGACCGGTACCATGCTGAATGACATCACGTAGAATATTGGCCATGTCATAGGCAGAGCTGGATTTTAAAATACGTTCTGCCTGACGATAATTGCTGTCTTCATCTGAAATTTTCGGAGTCTCGGGTTTCTGGCCCAAGGTCGTATTGTTGATTGCAATTGCTTCATCATCGGCAGTAATGGGGTCAGTGACTTGAACGGGTTCTTCTTTTTCATTAATACATGAAATACACGCATATTCAGGCTTGGCTTCAAAGATGGTGTTGCCATAGGCATCTTCAATACGGGTAATAAAGTGCGGCTGAATTCGGTAGCCGCCATTAGCAAAGGTGGCATAACCGGTGGCCATCTGAATTGGAAGAACCTGTGGGGTGCCCAAGGCAATGGTATAGTTACGTGGAATCTGACTGTCCTGTAAACCAAAGTCCATAAATAACTGACGTGTACGTTCAATTCCGACCGTCTGCAATAAGCGCACCGAGACTGTATTACGTGACAGATAAAGGGCACGGCGTAGCGGGATCATGCCAAGATAACGGCCATCCGAGTTACGCGGTGACCATTTGCCAATGGTAATAGGTGCATCATTGACCATGGTATGTGGCGTCATGCCACGTTCTAAAGCCAGTGCATAAACAAAGGGCTTAATGGTAGACCCAGGTTGACGCCAGCCTTGGATGGCCCGGTTAAATTTTGACTGATAAAAATTATATCCGCCCACAATAGCTTCAATTGCACCATTATTTGGATTGATAGCAATCAGCTGTCCTTGTACTTTGGGAATCTGTACCAGTGACCAAGAGGTTTTATTTTCATTGGGTCTTAGACGGACAATATCTTTGACTTTAACAATTTGGGAAGCTTTGCCAGGTGCCCCGCCTACACTGTTAACGTTACGAAAGCGACGTGCCCAGGACATGCCTGACCACGGAACAGTCACGCTGCTCCCATCCTGCATGAGTGCTTCAAAGCTGGAAGTGCCTACCTTGGTTACTTGCGCAGGATAGGTATTGGCATAGGCACGGAAATTTTCAAGGGGTTGATCATGTGCTTCAGCTCCTCGCCAGCCGTGTCGACGGTCATAAGCTTCTAAACCTTCTTGTACCGCTTGCTCGGCATAGGTCTGACGTTCACTATGAATGGTGGTATAGACTTTATAACCAGAATCGATCGCCTGTTCACCAAAGTTTTGTACCAGCTCAGAACGTACCATTTCACCCACATAAGGGAATTTATTGCGGGTACTGCGATCCGGCATGTCCAGATTAATCGGTTCAGCAATGGCCTGCTGATACTGGCTCTGGTTTAAATAGCCCAATTGCAGCATACGTCCCAAAATCCAGTTACGACGCTCTAAAGCACGCTTGGGATTAGCAACCGGATTATAGCGGGAAGGTGCTTTAGGCAGGCCGGCGATCATGGCCATCTGTGCATTTGAAAGTTCTTCTAGACTCTTGTTGTAGTAAATTTTAGCTGCCGCTGCGATACCATAAGCATTTTTTCCAAGAAAGATTTTATTGACATACAGGGTCAGAATTTCTTCTTTACTTAGATTTTGCTCAATTTTACGGGCCAGAAAAATTTCAGTCAGTTTACGTTTCAACGTCCGTTCAGGACTGAGGTAATAATTTTTTGCCACTTGCATGGTAATAGTCGAGCCACCGGTCTGGACATCTGAACCGGTCACGGTCTCGCTGAGGGCACGTCCCAAGCTTTTAAAGCTGATGCCGCTATGCTCAAAAAAGCTGGAATCTTCCGCTGCGAGGAACGCATGAATAAACTCCTGCGGAATTTGTTCATATTTCACGGGAACTGAAAGCTTGCCGCCATATTCGGCAATTAATTCATTATCTGAACTAAATACTTGTAAAGGCTTTAATAAAGGTGCCTTTTTAAGCGTGGACATTTCAGGCAAAGATGGGGCAATATAGAGATACATGCCATAGAAACCCATCGGAATTGAGATCAGTATAATGATAATGATCAAAAAAAATGGATGAACAAGGCCTGAACAAGATAGCTTTTTCATAACAAGTAAGTTTTAATAAGAGCTAATGGCGAACTAATTACCGGTCAGTATATCCTGTCGATATCCATATTGTTAGATCAGTTATTGTATCTATATAAAATTATAGGCTGGACCAATTGGTAAGTTAGATTGAATTGGGGACAAAAAAATAATAGGAAGTATATTGTGCGCAGGTTATATCGTAAACCGAATAAGGGGTTAATAGGAGTCGATATTAGTTCGACTTCTGTTAAGGTTTTAGAACTTTCTGTAAAAAGTGGCCGTTATTGGGTAGAGAGTTATGCTTTGGTCCCATTATCGGAAAACAGTGTTGTTGAAAAAAATGTCTTAAATCCAGAAGCAGTTGCTGATGCGCTTGGGCGCGCAATTAATTTGGGCAATACCCAGTCGAATCAGACCGCTTTTGCAATTCCCACTTCAATGGCAATCACCAAGATCATTGAGATGGATGCAGATATGTCGGATGACGAACGTGAAGTTCAGATTCGTGAAGATGCGGAACAATATATTCCTTTCCCTCTCGATGAAGCCAGTCTGGATTTTGAAGTTCTGCCAGACCGTCTTGCCAATCCGAACCGGGTCAATGTGCTGCTGGTCGCGACCCGCATCGAAAATGTCGAAGCACGTTCCGAAGTTTTGGAAATTGCCGGACTGACACCCAAGATTGCAGATGTAGAAAGCTTTGCACTGGAAAATGCTTTTAAAGTATTTTCGGATACTTTGCCGATGGGGGTTAATACGGTCGGCATTTTAGACATTGGGCATAGTATGACCACCTTGTCGGTCATGCAGAACAACAAGATTATTTATACCCGTGAGCAGGTGTTTGGCGGCAAGCAGTTGACTCAGGAAATTCAGAACCGTTATGGATTGTCATTTGAAGAAGCTGGGCGTGCTAAAAAAACCCGTGCCTTGCCAGATGATTATGATATTGAAGTGCTGGAACCTTTTCTGGATGCGGTGGTACAGCAGGCAGCCCGTTCATTACAATTCTTTTTTTCATCCTCTCAGTTCAATGAGATCGACCATATTTTACTGGCCGGCGGAAATGCCAATATTCCAGGGCTGGCAAAATTATTACAACAAAAACTCGGTTACCGTGTCACGATCGCGAATCCATTTTTGCAAATGGGCTTTTCTCCGCAAATTGATATTAAAAAAATTGAAAATGACGCGTCATCACTCATGGTTGCATGTGGATTGGCCTTAAGGAGTTTTGATTAATGGCAAGAATTAACTTACTTCCTTGGCGTGATGAGCTAAGAATTAAAAGAAATAATGAATTCGTGGCGATTTGTGTGGGGGCACTGTTCTTAGGTTTAGCGGCAGCAGGTTCTACTTGGTTTTATTATGATCAAAAACTTCAGGATCATGAACAGGCCAATCAGCTGATTCAAAGCACCAACCAGAATCTGGATGTGCAGTTAAAGGCACTAGAAGGTTTGCAAGAACAGCGTAATGCGATTGTCGAGCGGATGAAACTGATTCAGGGATTACAGACCCAGCGTCCGATTGCAGTACATCTGATTGATGAAATTGTGCGGGTCACCCCAAGCAATATGTACATCACCAAATTCCAGCGTACCGGCGATAAATTTACCATTGAAGGTAAAGCTGAGAGTCCTAATACCGTAGCTGAACTGCTACGCAATCTGGAAGCTTCATCTTGGTATCGAAATGCCTTTATGAACGCTTTCCTGGTGGCTGAAGAAGCCAAAGAAAAGGCGCCGAGCTCGATTATTCCACGTGTGGAAGAATCTTATGGCAGTTTTACTGTAACTGTAGATCTGGATCAGATCGCTCAGCCAGTACTTAACGAAGAACAACAAGCAGTTACTACAACTACGGGGGCATCATCATGAGTAATGACGAGTACGATGAGTTCAACCAGGATGTCGTCGCTGTATCCAAAAATAAAATGACTGTTGAAAAGTTTTTTCAACAATTCAATACTCTAGATCCAAATAATTATGGTAGCTGGCCTTTAGCGGTCAAAATTACCTGCTGGATCTTCATTGCTGCATTGGCATTTGCAGTGATTTACTTTGTCATGATCAGAAGCACGATTGAGTCGATTTCGCAAGCCAGTGCCCAAGAACAAAACCTGCTGAATGAATTTCGCGAAAAAGAATCCAAATTACGCAACTTACAACAATATCAAATCCAACTGCAGGAAATGGAAGCCCGTTTTAACCAGCAGTTAGAACAATTGCCGAAAGAAACTGAAATTCCGGGTCTGGTTGAAGATATTAACCTGAGCGGCGTGAATTCAGGCCTGAAGTTTAAAAATATCCGACTGGAACCTGAAATTAAGCAAGAGTTCTTTATTGAGCAGCCAATTGCGATTGAAGCTACTGGGGATTATCACGCTTTTGGTTCCTTTGTGAGCAGTATTGCCGGCTTGTCACGTATCGTTACGCTACATGATTTCACTATTACCGGTACTGAAAACAAAGAGAAAAAATCTGAAATTCCAGTTATTGATTATGTGGTAAAAGCCAAAACTTATCGTTATGTCGGTAATGCTGACGGTGCTGCAATGCCGGCAGCTGACAGCACGGCTCAGGGGGCGCAGTAATGAAAAAAATTAAAATTACTTCGGCTTTAACGCTCGGGTTTTTATTGGTGGGATGTGATTCCCGTATTGATGCGGTCAATCAGGAAATGGCCAATATTCGTAATCAGCCGCCTTTACCAATTGAACCTGCACCTGATTTTATGCCAGTTGAAACCTTTAATTATGCAGCGCACCAGATCAAAAGCCCATTTTTACCAAGCTCTCTGGCTGCTGAGCTGAAAATTATGGCGGGGAAACGGGTTTATCCAAACCTATCACGTCAACTGCAACCGCTAGAAAGTTATCCGCTGGAAACTTTGACCATGAAAGGCAGCATGCGTAATCAGGCCGGGCAGATTCTGGCTTTAATCCAGACCCCTGATGGTGAAGTTGAGCGGATCCAGCGTGGTAGCTATATGGGGCTTAATCATGGCCGCGTGATTGGGATTACACCAACACAGATCAATCTGATTGAGATTATTCCAGATGGCCGTGAAGGATATGTGGAACGTCCGCGGAGCCTGGTTCTCATCGGGCCGGCGCCATAAGGTTTTAAAGGAATAACAATGAATAAGAGTATTAAAGAATTTATTTTTGGGGATGCTAATACAATGAATCGTGTGTTTCGTCAGTTTTCAATGGGTGCTGTTGCGATTGCGGTGATGCAAGCAGCCAGCGCACAAGTGGCCGTAACGAATGTGGTACCTATGCAGCTTCCTGGTCAAGGAACTGAAATTCGGGTGATGTTTAATGGTTTACCACCTCAACCACAAGCCTATCAATTAGAATCACCGTCACGTTTGATTCTGGACTTTGACAAGGCCCAACAGAATTTAAAACAAAGCAAAATTCCGGTCGCAACGCGTGAAGCCAGTTCGGTTGATGTTACTTCGGATGCACAGCGTGCCCGTTTGACGGTTAATCTGACAGATGCAGGTGCCTTTACCACTCGAGTAGAAGGCAATACTTTTATTCTTAAAATTAACTCGGCAACTCCTGTAGCCATAGCTCAACCTGTGCAGCAACAGTCAGCTCAGGGTATTAGCAACATTGGTTTCCAGCGCGGTGCGCAAGGTGAAGGCCAGGTCGTTATTGATCTATTAGGAAATAATACTCCTGTTGATGTACAGCAGCAGGGTACCAAGGTTATTGTGCGCACTTTAGGTTCCAAGATTCCGGCTCATTTGACCCGCCGTCTTAATGTGACAGATTTCGCGACTCCGGTATCAAGTGTGGATGCTGTGAATCAAAATGGTTCAGGAGTCATTACGATTCAGTCTGCGGAAAGTTATGAATATATGGCTTATCAGACTGATAACAAGCTGACCATCAGCTTGAAACGACCAGAAGCCAAGAGTCCCTTGCGTCCTAAAACCGTTGCCTATACCGGTAAGAAAATTTCTTTAGATTTTCAGGATATCGAAGTCCGTCGTGTATTACAGCTCTTAGCTGATTTTACCGATATCAATATGGTGGCTGCGGACAGTGTGCAAGGTAATATTACCTTGCGCTTAAAAGAGGTGCCTTGGGATCAGGCGCTAGATATTGTACTGAAAACCAAAAATCTGGATAAACGCCGCAATGGCAATGTGATCTGGATCGCACCAGTTACAGAGCTGATAAAGGCGGAAGAGGAAGAAGCTAAGGCGATTAAGCAGAGTGTCGCACTTGCGCCTATCCAGACGGAATATATGCAGCTCAGTTATGCCAAAGCAGCAGATATTGAGAAACTGATTACGCAGAATAAAGGCGCATCTAGTTCAGGCGGCTCGAGTAGCACGAATAATAATGAGGGTGGGGAAAGTTTATTAAGTTCCCGTGGTTCTGTGTCTGTTGATGCACGAACCAATACCATTATTGTGAATGATACCCAGCTCTTTATTGATAAAATCCGTAATATGGTAGATCTGCTTGATGTTCAGGTGAAGCAGGTGATGGTCGAAGCGCGTATTGTTCGAGCAACTACGGACTTTACCAAAGAGATGGGAGTAAAATGGGGAATTCTGTCTCAAGGGATTACCAACAATGATAGTCTTCTGGTCGGTGGTAGTGACACGACGTTATGGGATCTCAGAGATCCTCAAGAAAATGATTTGGGTGGGTATACCTATGATATTCAGCGTCCACAAAACCTGAATGTGGATTTGGGGGTAACCAGTCCAGGTGCCAGTCGTATCGCCTTTGGTTTAATCAGCCTTTCTGATTTTATGCTGGATCTTGAGCTTTCTGCACTTCAGGCAGATGGCTATGGTGAAGTAATTTCTACCCCTAAAGTACTGACTGCGGACAAGCAGAAAGCAACTGTTGCCTCTGGTTCTCAAATTCCGTATCAGTCAGCAGAGGGTGGTGGTGCGAATGCAGTATCTACTACGGAATTTATTGATGCTACGCTAAGTCTGGATGTCACACCAAGCATTACGCCAGATGGCAAAGTACAGATGGAACTCAATATTACCAGTGACTCACCGGGTAACCCAACACCGACTGGGCAGTTGACTATTAACAAAAACCAGATCACTACCAATGTCTTGGTGGATAATGGCGAAACCGTGGTTCTAGGCGGTATTTTTGAGCAGGAAACCCGTAATGCACAAACAAAGGTGCCATTCCTGGGGGATATTCCTTATGTAGGACGTTTATTCCGTAAAGATTTAAAGTCGGATAATAAACGTGAGCTACTGATTTTCGTTACACCTCGAATTGTTAATGACAGTGTTTCAAGAAATCATTAATATATTTTGAATTTAACAAAACGAATAGGTGACTCCTTGCCAAGCAAAGAGTTTGAAACCCTACCAAATATTTATTTGGTAGGGCCGATGGGGGCCGGTAAAACAACAGTAGGACGACATCTCGCAGAATTGTTAGGGCGTGAATTTCTAGACAGTGATCATGAAATTGAACGTAAAACAGGCGCGACTATTCCCTGGATTTTTGAAAAAGAAGGGGAGCAGGGTTTCCGTGACCGTGAAACTGCTGTCATTAATGACCTTACCTCACGTCCTCATCTGGTTTTAGCCACCGGCGGTGGTGCAATTACTCAGACCTTAAATCGAGATTATCTGAAACAGCGCGGAATCGTTGTCTATCTCTATACGCCGGTTGAAATTCAACTGCAACGTACTTATCGCGATAAAAACCGTCCCCTCCTTCAAGTCGAAAATCCGGAACAAAAGTTGCGTGATTTACTGGCAGTTCGTGATCCCTTGTATCGGGAAGTAGCACATCATATTATTGAGACCAATCAGGGTGCTGCGCGAGATCTGGCGCAGCGGATTCTCAATCTCATTGTTTCTAAAAATTAAGTTCATTGAATCAAGTGGTTAATCAAGCATGCAAACCTTATATGTAGAACTCGGAGAACGTCGTTATCCTATTTTTATTGGAAGCGATCTGGATCCAAAGGCCTTATTGGCTCCCTATATTCAGGGCAAGCAAGTGATGATTGTGAGTAATACCACAGTTGCACCACTTTATTTGCAGCGTTATCAAACTGCAATTGAAGCTCTGGACAAACGTGTTGCGACCTGTATTTTGCCTGATGGTGAAAAATATAAGGATAGCCAGCATCTGAACCTGATTTTTGATGCTCTGCTTGAAGCCGGGTTTAACCGCGATTGTACTGTACTGGCATTAGGTGGTGGCGTCATTGGGGATATGGCCGGATTTGCCTCGGCCTGCTTCCAGCGCGGAGTATATTTTATCCAGGTACCGACCACCTTGCTGTCGCAGGTCGATTCTAGTGTGGGTGGGAAAACCGGGATTAATCATCCACTGGGTAAAAACATGATTGGCGCTTTCCAGCAGCCCCAGGTGGTGCTGGCAGATATGTCGCAGCTTGCTACTTTACCGGACCGTGAGCTTTCAGCAGGTTTGGCTGAAGTGATTAAATATGCCCTACTTGGTGATAAAAAATTTTTAGTCTGGCTTGAAGCGAATATGGAAGGCCTGATTGCTCGTGATGAGCAGTTGCTTGCCGAAGCCGTTTATCGTTCATGTGCACATAAGGCACGGATCGTAGCCAATGATGAGAAGGAGCAAGGGGAACGTGCTTTACTCAATTTAGGTCATACCTTTGGTCATGCGATTGAATCCTATATGGGGTATGGTGTCTGGTTACATGGTGAGGCGGTTGCCACCGGTATGGTGATGGCTGCGGATCTGTCACAGCGTATGGGCTGGATTTCTCAAGAAGATTTAGAACGTACAAAAAAAATCATTTCTCGTGCCAAACTTCCTGTGGTTTGTCCTAAAATCCCTCTGGATGATTTTCTGGCCTATATGGCCCATGACAAAAAAGTCTTGAATGGACAATTGCGTCTGGTGTTGTTAAAGCAATTAGGCCAAGCAGTGATTACCCGGGACTTCGATTTCGAGTTAATGAAACAGGCAATTTTAGCCAATCAGGTATAGGTTTAGTTTTATGGCAGCGTTACATACTCCTTGGCAAAAGGTTCAGCATTATTTCTGGCTGGTCTGTGGTGTATGCTGCCTATTTGCTGCCTTAGTCTTTTGGGCGGTTACTGATTCAGATGATGTCATCGAAATTGAAAAAAAGCCTGAAACTGAAGTTCAGTTGCAGATTCAGCCAGAAAAAGTCTCAACAATGATCCATCTTGGTGCACTTTCTGATGAAGTGAAACCACTTGATCTGACCACGCGTACTATCGTGAATGCCAGTCATGAACCGGAATTTCGCGGTACCAAGTTTGTTAATGAAGCGAAAAACCAACATGCAATTGAATTGTTTCGCGTGACCAATGAAGCAATATTAAAAAGTTTCCTTAAAAAACAGTCAGATCGTAAGCCTTTTGTTTACTTAAGAATATCGGGTGAAAATCAGCCAGAGCAGTATGTGTTGTTATATGGTCAATTTAAGACTGCGGCACAAGCGAATCAGGCGCTTTCAACCCTCAATTTGAATTTACCTGCTTCGGTCAAGCCTGAAGTGGTACAAATCAAGCAGTATGTCAGTTTGGTGAATAGTTTGGGTTCAGAAGAATTAGCCAGTAATCAAAAGATTTATGACATTCATTTGAAAAATGTGCCTTTGCCAAAAATAGATGAATCGGCAAGAGTCAGAGCGCAAATCCAGCCGGAAATCAAGCCACGTAGTCCTGATGCCGTTACAACCAGTACCACAATTGTGCGTCGTGACACCTCTGGAAATGTGGTCGATGTGCAGAAATCTGAAAGCGCTGTAGAGAGTATGCCCCAACCGCAAAACAATTCTCGTCCTAGTCAGAACACTAATCCTCGTCCTCAAAATAACGAGATTAGTGATCCATTTAATTAGTCCGGTCTAAAATAGCGCACCTAGAAAATTAAAGAATCAAAAATGAGCGCTTTTGGTGCAAAAAATGCACATTGAAAATCACCTGTCTGGCGCTTATCTGCGCTAAATCTTTGTCATCTGTATAGTTTTAATTTTTGCTCTGTTTATTGGCATGGAATTTGCTTTATTGGTGCATGAATTGAATTAATCTCCCTGTTTTAGCGCGAAAAATGATTCGATGACACTATGTGAATGTCATATTTATTCCTGATTTTTATGTTATTCATCAGCAAAATAAACTTTATTTTTTATGCATTCTGTCTGAAAAAGGACTACGCTGAAGAAATAGAGAACAATGTTTTTGCTCTATCAAGACAGTCTTCGAAAGTTCATTAAACGCAGCGCAGAGAAGAATTTAGATTGTTTAACAGCCTATTGAGGCTTCGTGAAAGAAGGGTACGCTATGCACATGCCATCGCCTAATAATGTAGCTCCCGCTCAAGGTTTATACCAACCGGATGAGTTTAAAGATAACTGTGGTTTCGGTTTAATTGCCCATATGCAGGGTGATGCAAGCCATGATCTCGTCAAGACTGCGATTCATAGTTTGAGTTGCATGACCCACCGTGGTGGTATTGCCGCAGATGGC
The DNA here is from genome assembly GCF_001647575.1 of Acinetobacter sp. SFD. Lineage (NCBI taxonomy): Bacteria > Pseudomonadati > Pseudomonadota > Gammaproteobacteria > Moraxellales > Moraxellaceae > Acinetobacter > Acinetobacter sp. SFD. Next base: position 148,381 of record NZ_LSZJ01000001.1, on the reverse strand, counting down.
AAGACTGGAGATGGTTGTGGTTTGCTCTTGGCGATGCCAAAAAAATTCTTCCGTGAAGAAGCAAAACGCTTAAGCGATACCACCTTAAGTGAAGTCTTTGCTGTAGGTTCGGTATTCCTGAATCTTGATCCTGCGCTTGCGGCACACGCCAAACAGGTTTTAAACAAAGAGATTGAAGCTGAAGGTTTGATCGTTCTGGCCTGGCGTGTGATTCCAACCAATGTCGATGCTTTGGGTGAAATTGCCTTGCAATCGATGCCAGCATTTGAACAGGTGATTGTAAACTGCCCGATGGGTGTTACTGAGGTTGAATTTAACCGTAAGTTATTCCTGGCGCGTCGTCGTGCAGAGCAGCTGTTAAGCAATGATACTTCTTTTTACGTCACTACTTTATGTTCAACGGTGATCAGCTATAAAGGCTTGATGATGCCAGAAGCGATTGCAGATTTTTATACAGATCTGGCAGATCCGCGTCTGGAATCGCATATCGTGGTGTTTCATCAGCGCTTCTCGACCAACACCTTGCCACGCTGGCCGTTGGCACAGCCGTTCCGTTACCTCGCACACAATGGTGAAATCAATACCATTACTGCGAACCGTAACTGGGCCATGGCGCGGGTACCAAAATTTGAAAATCCGTTATTGCCCGGTTTAACAGAACTGAATCCGATTGTGAACCGCACCGGTTCGGATTCTTCGAGCCTGGACAACATGCTGGAGATTCTGGTCGGTGGCGGCATGGATCTGTTCCGTGCCCTGCGTATGCTGGTTCCGCCTGCCTGGCAGAATGTGGAAACTTTAGATGCTGACTTGCGTGCCTTCTATGAATTCAACTCAAAACATATGGAAGCCTGGGATGGTCCTGCAGGTCTGGTGATTCAGGATGGCCGACATGCGATCTGTATGCTGGATCGTAATGGTCTGCGTCCTGCACGTTGGGTCATCACCAAAAATGGTTATATCACGCTGGCTTCTGAAATTGGCGTCTGGGGTTATCAACCTGAAGATGTTATTTCTAAAGGACGTGTTGGCCCCGGCCAAATGCTGGTAATCGACACACAAACCGGCAAGGTGCTGGATACGCAAGATGTCAATAATCATCTGAAACGTATGCGTCCATACCGCGAATGGTTACGTGAAAATTCTGTGCGTCTGCAAGGCAGCCCAGAGCTGGAAGAATATTTATGTGATCAAGGCTTAAAAGGCGATGGCCTGAAAGCGGCACAAAAAATGTTCATGGTGACCTTTGAGGAACGTGACCAGTTATTGCGTCCGATTGCCGAAAGTGGACAGGAAGCTGTAGGTTCAATGGGGGATGATACCCCGATGGCGGTATTGTCACGTCAGGTTCGTCATGTATCGGATTATTTCCGCCAACAGTTTGCACAGGTGACCAACCCGCCAATCGATCCACTGCGTGAATCAATTGTGATGTCACTGGAAACCTGTTTTGGCCGTGAACAAAATGTATTTGAACAGGGTCCTGAACATGCTGATCGTCTGATTGTATCAAGTCCAGTACTGTCCAATTCTAAAATGCATCAAATCCGTACCCTGGGTCGTGCGGGCTATGAAATTGCAGATATTGATCTGAACTATACCGAATCTGAAGGTCTGGAAGCAGCGATTGCGCGTATCTGTGAAGAATCTGCACAGGCGATTCGTGATGGTAAAACCTTACTGGTGCTTTCTGACAAGAAAATCCGTGAAGGCTACTTGCCTGCCAATGCATTCATGGTGACCGGTGCTGTGCATCATCACCTGATCAAGACTGGTTTACGTACCGATGCGAATCTGATTATTGAAACCGGTTTTGCCCGTGATCCCCATCAGTTTGCAGTGCTACTTGGTTTTGGTGCAACTGCGATCTATCCATATCTGGCCTATGACGTGATCAATGATCTGGTCGCCAAAGGTGAGTTGTTGGGTGATCCGATTTATGCACAAAACAATTTCCGTAAAGGGATTGAAAAAGGTCTACTGAAAGTACTTTCGAAAATGGGTATTTCTACGGTTGCCTCTTACCGCGGCGGTCAGTTGTTTGAAGCAGTGGGCTTATCTAATGAAGTGGTGGATAAATGCTTCATCGGTGTGCCAAGTCGTATTCAGGGTGCCACTTTTGTCGATCTTGAAAATGATCAGAAACAGTTGGCGGATATTGCCTGGAAAAACCGTAAGCCAATTGATCAGGGCGGCTTGCTGAAATTTGTATTCGGCAAGGAATACCATGCCTTTAATCCGGACGTGATCAACTCGCTGCATAAAGCAGTGCGTTCGGGTAATTATGCGGACTTTAAAGAATATGCAGAACTGGTGAACAACCGTCCGATCGCAACGATCCGTGACTTATTTAAACTGAAAACAGACAACTCGATTCCAGTCGAACAAGTGGAATCTGTGGAAGAGATCCTGCCTCGCTTTGACTCTGCGGGTATGTCTTTGGGCGCATTGTCACCTGAAGCACACGAAGCGATTGCGATTGCCATGAATACCATTGGCGGTCGTTCAAATTCGGGTGAGGGCGGTGAAGATCCAGCGCGTTACGGCACCATCCGTAACTCGAAAATCAAACAAATTGCATCGGGCCGTTTTGGTGTAACGCCTGCTTATTTAACATCAGCAGAAGTTCTCCAGATTAAAGTCGCGCAAGGTGCAAAACCAGGTGAAGGTGGTCAGTTGCCGGGTGGTAAAGTGAATGGTCTCATTGCCCGTTTACGTTACTCTGTGCCGGGCGTTACCTTGATTTCGCCACCTCCGCATCATGACATCTATTCAATTGAAGATTTATCACAGTTGATCTTTGATTTAAAACAGGTTAACCCACAGGCGATGGTGTCAGTTAAGCTGGTTTCTGAACCGGGTGTCGGTACGATTGCGGCAGGTGTAGCGAAAGCGTATGCCGATTTCATTACCATTTCTGGTTATGATGGCGGGACAGCGGCTTCTCCACTTTCTTCAATTCATCATGCAGGTTCACCGTGGGAACTGGGTCTTTCTGAAGCGCATCAGGCCCTTCGTGTGAATGACCTGCGTGGTAAAGTTCGCGTACAGACAGATGGCGGTTTAAAAACCGGTCTGGATGTTGTCAAAGCAGCAATTCTGGGTGCAGAAAGCTTCGGCTTTGGTTCAACCCCAATGATCGCATTGGGTTGTAAATACCTGCGTATCTGTCACTTGAATAACTGTGCAACCGGTGTAGCAACTCAGCAAGATCACTTGCGTCAGGAACACTACATCGGCGAACCACAGATGCTGATTAACTTCTTCACCTTTATTGCTGAAGAAACCCGTGAATGGCTGGCAGCACTTGGTGTATCGAGTCTGAAAGACCTGATTGGCCGTACGGATCTGCTTGAAGTCTTGCCAGGTGAAACTGCAAAGCATGCACATCTTGATTTAAGCAAATTGCTTGAGTCACATCCTGCTGCAGAAGGTAAAGCACAGTACTGCGAAGTACAGGGCAATGCACCATTTGATAAAGGCATTCTGGCTGAAAAAATGGTGGATGAGATTCTGCCTGCAATTGAAGCGGGAACTGGCGGTGAATATAGCTTCATGATCGGTAACTGTGACCGTTCGATTGGTGCCCGTCTGTCTGGTGAAATTGCGAAACGCTATGGCAACCTGAGCATGGAAGCCCATCCGGTAAAAGTTCACCTGAATGGTACTGCGGGCCAGTCGCTGGGTGTATGGAATGCCGGTGGTCTGCATATCAGTCTGGAAGGCGATGCCAATGACTATGTTGGTAAAGGCATGGCTGGCGGTCGTATCTCTATCTTCCCGCCAAAAGGTTCGCCATTCCAGACGCAAAATACCGCAATTATTGGTAATACCTGTCTGTATGGTGCGACTGGCGGTAAATTATTTGCTGCCGGTACGGCAGGCGAACGTTTCGCAGTACGTAACTCGGGTGCATTTGCCGTAATTGAAGGTGCAGGCGATCACTGCTGTGAATATATGACCGGTGGTATTGTGACAGTGCTGGGTAAAGTTGGACATAACTTCGGTGCGGGTATGACTGGTGGTTTTGCTTATGTGCTTGATCTGGATAATGACTTCGTTGATTATTATAACCACGAGCTGATTGAGCTGAATCGCATTTCAACTGAAGCGATGGAAGAGCACAAAGCCTTCCTGGGTCGTATTCTCGATGAACATATTAAAGAAACGGGTAGTGCTTGGGCGTACAAGATCCGCCATGAGTTTGACTTTTACAGCCGCAAGTTCTGGTTGGTAAAACCAAAAGCAGCCAACTTGCAAACACTGTTGAAAACCACTCAAGCTGATCCACAATAATTCCACTACTGCAGAAACATAGGCAGATGTAAGGCAACTGTGAACCCCTTACATCTCCCCACGGAGAGAGACATGGCAGAACGCCTGAATAATGACTTTCAATTCCTGGATGTCGCACGCCAAGATCCAGAGAAAAAAGAGATTGATGTCCGCAAAGCAGAATTTGTGGAAATTTATAAGCCTTATACTGCGGAAATTGCAGCCAACCAGACGCATCGCTGCCTAGGCTGTGGTAACCCGTATTGTGAGTGGAAATGTCCGGTACATAACTATATTCCCAACTGGTTAAAACTGGTGTCAGAAGGACGTCTGTTCCAGGCGGCTGAACTATGTCACCAGACCAATACCTTGCCAGAAGTCTGTGGTCGTGTCTGTCCGCAAGACCGTTTGTGTGAAGGGGCATGTACTCTCAACGACGGTTTCGGCGCGGTGACGATCGGGAATGCAGAAAAATATATCAATGACACGGCCTTTGCATTGGGCTGGCGTCCAGATATGTCCAATGTGAAATGGACAGACAAAAAAGTTGCGATCATTGGTGCAGGCCCTGCTGGACTTGGCTGTGCAGATATTCTGGTGCGTAACGGGGTAAAACCGGTCGTGTTTGACAAGCGTCCGGAAATTGGTGGTTTGCTGACTTTTGGTATTCCAGAATTCAAAATGGAAAAAGACGTAATGAAACGCCGTCGTGAAATCTTCACGGGTATGGGGGTGGAATTCCGTCTGAACACTGAGATTGGTACCGATGTGACCATTGACCAGTTACTGGCTGACTATGATGCTGTATTCATGGGTATGGGCACCTATACTTATATGAAAGGTGGTTTTGCCGGTGAAGATCTGGATGGTGTTTACGATGCGCTGGATTTCCTGATTGCGAATGTCAATCGTTGCCAAGGCTGGGAAAAAGATCCGTCTGAATACATCAGTGTTGAAGGCAAGAAAGTCATCGTTTTAGGCGGTGGTGATACGGCTATGGACTGTAACCGTACTTCGATCCGTCAAGGTGCTGAATCGGTAGTTTGTGCTTACCGTCGTGATGAAGAAAATATGCCCGGTTCACGCCGTGAAGTGCAAAATGCGCGTGAAGAAGGGGTGAGTTTCCAGTTCAACCGCCAGCCAATTGAAATTGTGGGTGAAAATGGCAAGGTTACGGGTGTGAAATTTATTACTACTCAGCTAGGTGAGCCTGACAGTCGTGGTCGCCGTAGTCCAGAGCCGATTCCAGGTTCAGAAGAAATTCTTCCGGCAGATGCAGTTCTGCTGGCTTTTGGTTTCCGTACCAGTCCAGCAGACTGGTTCACCGATGTGGAAATCAATCTGGATGGTTCAGGTCGTGTCGTTGCCGCTGAGCAGCAACAATACAAATTCCAGACTTCGAATCCAAAAATCTTTGCTGGTGGTGATATGGTTCGTGGTTCTGATCTGGTGGTAACCGCAATCTGGGAAGGCCGTCAGGCAGCTGAAGGTATCCTGGATTACCTTGATGTCTAACTGTTAACGATCAATAGTCATCATTCAAACAACCCGCCACGGCGGGTTTTTTAATCTTTGTTAAGTTTGAGTCCTAAAATGGAAAGCATTAAAAATATTATAAAAAGTAACAAAACTTCAGAAAATAGTGTTTAAAATCAAATTAATTATATAAATATCAATAAAGAATTGAGGACGAGACATCATGCGTGTATTAAAACAATCTCTCATAGCTTTGATGCTGGCCAGTACCTTGACCCTGAGTGGCTGTGGCTATAATACCTTGCAAGTCAAAGATGAAGCAGTAACGGCAGCCTGGTCGGAAGTCCAGAACCAGTATCAGCGCCGTGCCGATCTGGTACCTAATCTGGTCAATGTAGTCAAAGGCTATGCCTCGCATGAAGAGCAGGTTTTAACAGAAGTGACCCAAGCACGTGCCAATGTTGCCGGCCTGAAAGTAGATCGTGAAGTACTGGAAGATCCTGAACTGTTTCAGCGCTATCAGGAAGCACAGGCGCAGATGACCAGCGCCTTGTCGCGTCTTTTGGCTGTCACAGAGAATTATCCGGACCTGAAAGCCAACCAGCAGTTCCGTGATTTGCAGGTACAGCTAGAAGGAACTGAAAACCGGATTGCTGTGGCACGTAACCGTTACATTACCACGGTTCAGGACTTTAACTCTTATGCACGTCAGTTCCCGCAAGTCATGACTGCCAAAGTGATCGGAATGGAGCCTAAACCGAACTTTAGCGCCGAGCAAAGTGCCCAGAAAGCTCCAACGGTTTCCTTTGAGTAATAACTGATTTAAAAATAAGCGAGAAATCGGATGCCTGATATGCTGCTGAAATACTGTGCCGGGTTGCTCCTCATGTTGGGCATGGGGATGGTAGCGCCTGTGTCAGCAGAAACAGCCACAGCTACGGATACTGAAGAAGTCGTCGTGGCCCGTGAAATTTTGCAGCCTAAAACGGGTCAAAATGTTCCAGCTCAAAAAAGTGGACTTGAAACAGAAACTGCAGCAGCATCACAGCCACAAATTGCTAATGATATGGCTGAAGGGCAGCTGCAGCGCGACTTACCAAGCCTGAACCAGCCTATTATTGACCAAGCCAATATACTCAGTGCTACTGAAAAGCAGCAACTCAGTCAGCGTATTCTGAAACTCTATGAGGAAGGAAAAGGCCAGATTGGTGTAGTGATTGTGCCAACGACGGGCCAGGAAGATATTTTTGATTATTCCATGCGGGTGGCGGAGGCCTGGCAGCTTGGTTCGGCTAAACGGGATAATGGTTTATTGATGACCATTGCTATCAATGATCGCCGCATTCAGATCTTGACCGGTTATGGTCTGGAAGGCGTGCTGCCCGATATTGTGGCAGGCCGTATTATTCATGACACCATCACGCCGTATTTTAAGCAGGGCCAGTATGCGCAAGGGATTGCTGCAGGCCTGACTGAAATTGAGCGGATTTTAAATCTTGATCCTGAAATTGCAGCACAGGCGGCCGATGAGCTTAAAGAGCGTCAGGAACAGGCTTATCAGGCACAAAAAGCCAGTAAAGCGACGTTGAGTAGCGTGCTGTTTATTGTAGTCGCAGGTGTCGTGGGGTCCATGATTTTTGGCAGAAAACTGAGCGCCGCGACTGCCGCAGTTGCAGGGACTGCTGCCGGTCTGGTAAATGGCATGGGTTTGCTTGCAAGTTTGATGATTGGCGCAGGTATTTTCTTTTTATTGATCACCTCTATAGCCCAGCTGATTTTACATGCCTTTTTGGCCGGTGGCGGTCGAGGCGGCGGTAGTGGCCGTGGTGGTTTTGGTGGCGGCGGCTTCGGCGGTGGCGGTGGAGGTTTTGGCGGGGGAGGAGCATCAGGCTCATGGTAACAACGACAGATACAACAGATATAGTCACGCAGCCCAAACTGGAAGAACATGCACAGCCAAGCTTTAAACGCTGGCTCAAGCATTTCTTTTATATGCCGGCAACCAAGCGCTTTTTTTCCAAGCAGGATCAGCATGCGATTGCAGTGGCGGTGGAAGAAGCAGAGCATGGACATGTGGGAGAGATTCAGGTGGTGATTGAAGGCTGTCTGCCTTCACGATCTGCTTATTATCAAGATACACTTTGTCGTGCCCGACAGTTATTTGCTGAAATTGGGGTTTGGGATACTGAATATAATAGTGGGGTATTACTCTATTTGAATCTGTGCGAGCACAAGGTTGAAATTGTGATTGATCGGGGAATTAAGAATGCGACGACCCAGCAGGTCTGGGATGAAATCTGTCAAAACATCATTCAAAATCTGGCTCAGCAGAGGTTTAAAGAAGGTGTCATTGAAGGCGTGAAACAGATTGGAGAGGTTTTAGATCATTACTATGATCGAAAAAAAGATGATTTAGAGAATGAATTAGGTAATAAACCGATTATATTGGGGTGATTTTAGTCAACTAACTGACATTTTTTGTCAGTTAGTTACACAAAATAAAACACAAAAATTACAAAAATAAAAATATTTTTTTAAAGTGCTGTTTTTTCTCTCAATTTTATTATAATAAAACTTGGCACACTTAGTGCTAAATATAAAATTAAGCTAAATGAGCTTTTCTTTAGGCTTATAAATAAACAAAAAACATTTGTGGAGAATGTTATGAATACAGTACAAAAGGGTTTTACCCTTATTGAATTAATGATTGTTGTAGCAATTATCGGTATTTTGGCTGCGATTGCGATTCCTGCTTACCAAGACTATATTGCAAAATCTCAAGCAACTGGCGGTCTTGCTGAAATTTCACCTGCTAAAACTGCATTTGAAGTGGCTGTAAATGAAGGTAAAGCACCTTCTCATGATTCTACAGCACCTGGTTATGTTGGTGTTTCAACTGCGACAGCACGTTACTGTACAGTGACTGTTACAGCTCCTACAGCTCAAGCCAACGGCTCTATTGCATGTGTATTCAAGAATGGTAATGCTACTAAAATTAATGGTAAGGGTGTTACTTTAACTCGTGATAATGCAACCGGTACTTGGGCTTGTACGACGACTGGTACTTTAGATGCTAAATACAAACCAGGTTCATGTTCATAATTTGAATTTAAGTTAAAAGAGAGAGCCGTTAGGCTCTCTCTTTTTATAGCTTAATATTTGTTATTGGGTTGCCTAAATTGTTCATAATATAAGGTTCTAAATGTAGAGATCGTCCTGAATCCCAAAAAGCTGGTGCCCCTTCAAAATCAATGCTAACACAGTCTTTACAGATAATATCCTGTCCATGTACCACCAAAAGAATGCTCGAAAAGAGGACAATTAAAAGCATCCATAGATATTTCATTGAGTTTTTATCTGAAGGTGCAGTATTGAGGCTAAGACAAAAACTGAGTGTATATGCCAAGACACACAAACTTGTGATTTGACTGACTGGGTAAAGCAAACTGCCTGACAGCATTGAGTTGACAAAAATAGCCACAGTTCCAGCTAGTAGAATAGGGGGAACATTACTAATTTTATGTTTAACTTGTCTATACAGCAGAACGATCAGTCCAAGTAACAGGCATGCAGAAATGCCCCATTCACTTAAAAACTTCAGCCCAATATTATGTGGGTGTGCAATGACGGTATAAGGCTGTTGCAAAAGGAAATGATTGCCTCCGACTCCTAAAATTGGGTGTTCAAGCCAAGTATTCAATGCTTTTAACCATAAATCGAGTCGACCTGAGCTACTAGTTCTTGCTAGAGTAGATCCGATTGGATTGGGTAAAATTTGATGATAGATAACATATAGGCTAAGTGCACCGAGACCTGATAAAACAGGGAGCTTAAAATCAAATAGCTTGTTTTTTTTATGATAAATAAAACTCAATATAAGCCCAGTGATGATCGCAAGTAAACATGCTCTTGCACCATGAAACAAAAAACTCAGTAAGTAAATGATTGAAATACTATAGAGCGAAACTTTGAGTAGCCATTGCTTGGGTTTTGAGAGTTGATCAGATCCTTTCAAAAAGCCAATACGGAGCCATAGAAGAAATAAGCAGGGCAATAGAGCATCATCAAGCATCCGAATATTGGTAAAGGATTGGGTCCAAGCACCAATGCCACCTTGTAACCGATCCCAAATCGCAACAGGTAAAAAAATAAGTGTCAGCATGGGTAGAATTGCTACGCATGCAAGCATATTTTCTGTAATTTTTTTATAGTGTTGAAAGAGGTTGGTATAGATGAGGCAAACGCTCATGAGTAAAAAATATAAAGAGGCATCCGCAAAAGCACGAGGGGAATAATCTGCTTGCCAAGCAGAAATAAATACCAAAGTCGCTAATAATGCGATGAGTGGAAAGATGATTTTTCTTATTTTTTCGTCAAATATTTGATATTTTTCTTTAAAGAGTAGATGAAGGCCTAGAACATTGGTTGTCAGTAATAATAAAATTTCGTAGATTCGCCATGCATCATAAGGCGCTTTGACCCAATATGCACTTAAACTTGAAAATGCAATAAAACAGAAAATGGGAATTAAAATAAGCAACGATTTGTTTATAATATGGAACATTGAGAGATCCTTCTAAGTCTTTCTATATAGGGGAATTATATGAAAGATATAAAGCAAATAGTAAAAGAAAAGTTCAAAGCATTTGCAGTCCATTTTGCATTATCTTTCTTGATTTTAAGTTTGATCATAAGTTTTATTTATTTTGTCTGGTATCCGGGGCCGATTTTACAGGCTGTTCAAGCAAGTAAAATTTTATTGTTGGTAATTCTTATTGATGTGGTATTGGGACCATTATTGACATTTATCGTGTATAAAAAAAATAAAAAAACCTTGAAAATGGACTTAGTAGTGATTGGCTTTATTCAGGTAATTGCTTTGGCCTTCGGTATAAGCAGTTTAGCTTTAGCCAAACCTGTATGGATTGCATTTAATGGTAATAAGTTTGAATTAATTCAGAAAAATGAAATCATTTATACAGGTGAAAATACACTACAGGAGTTTTTGAGTAGTCATTATTGGTCAAAACCTAAATTTGTAGCGGTAAAACTTTCAAGTGACCCTAAGGTGAAAGAAGCACAAATCATGGAAGAAGTTTTTTCGGGTATATCATTAGCCCAAAAGCCTGAAAATTATGTGGAAATTAAACAGGTATTCCCAGAGATTGTAAAATCATCTTATCCACTACAAGATTTATATCAATATAATGATCAAGCTCGCGTAGATGCCATCATAGAACGCTATTCAATACACCACCATTGGTTACCATTAAAAGCAAAAGAAGTAGATATGGTTGTTTTAGTAGGGAATACAGAAAACGATTTTGAAATAGTAGACTTACGCCCGTGGCGCTAATTTCGGTTTAGCATACTTTTTAAAAAAGCAGATTACCCCAAATCTGCTTTTTTGTTTATCATGTGCCAAACTTCCACTGCATGATATTTCCATGAAATTCACGCTCGCCCTCATCGCAGCAATCCTGATCTCCTTTGCATGGCTCATGCCTGTACATTACCGCCCATGGGTGACTTATACGGGTGAACTCTATGCCTTTTTTGCGCTATTTGCGTTAGTTGCAATTTGCTTAAAAGAAAAACTCAAAATTCCTGCGGTCAGTCTGCCCTTATTAGTGCTTGCCTGCGCGCCCTTGACTCAATTTCTACTGGGGCAGGTATTTTTCTTTAGCATCGCCATGATGGGCTTTATTTTTGTTTTTAGCTTTTGGCTCGCAAGTATGTTGGGTTATCAACTTTCAACAAGGCAATATAACAGGGAACAAACATTTACCTATCTGAGTTTTGTATTCGTAGTTTCGGGTGTAGTGACAGGTCTGATTGCGCTGTGTCAATGGTCTAATTTGGATGCAATTTTACCGGGCATGGTCAATATTAACGGTAATCAACGACCCTATGCCAATTTTGCTCAGCCGAATAATATGGCGACGTTTTTAGTCATGGCATTGATGAGCTGCCTTTATTTATATGAAAAGAAAAAAATTCAGACCAAGTGGCTATTTGTCTGTGCTGTAGTGATTGTTATGGGAGTGGCTTTAAGTCAGTCACGTACTGCTTGGGTCGCTGCAATTGCGATCATGTTGTATTTAGCTTTCTATCAATATAAAGGTGTTATTCGCCTGAAATGGTATTACAGCATCGCTTGGTTCATTTTCTTTATTGCATGTATTGTGGCCTTTCCTTTACTCAGTCAGTTGGCTGCGCAGGCAATGGATACGGACGTAGTTCAAAGCCGGGATGTAGTAGCGCGTGCCACCGGTGATATGTCACGCCTCGCAATCTGGCAGCAAATGATTGCCGCGATTCAGGCGCAGCCATGGTTTGGCTATGGCTGGTATCAGACCAGTGTGGCTTTTGTCTCGATTAGTGATACGGTACAAGGTCCGGTCTGGATTCGTAGTGCGCATAATTTTATTCTGGACTTTTTGCTCTGGAATGGCTTAATTATTGGACTGCCATTTCTGGCGTACTTTGGTTGTCTGGGCTATCAGTTACAACGCTGGGTGAATACGCCAGAATCAGTGATCGGTATTCTCATGATCGGGGCTTTTGTGATACATGCCATGTTTGAGTTTCCACAGCATTATGCCTATTTCCTGTTACCGGTGGGTTTTATTCTGGGTACGGTTCTGGCACAAAATCCAAAAATTAAAATAATAGTTATGCCATCAATCGGTATGAAATTCATTTTTGCTGTTGGGTTGCTTTTATTGATTGTGATTTATCGCGACTATGATGTTGCGGTGCCAAAACTTGGACAAAGTATTCGTTATGAAAAACAGCCGGAAAAAATCACCAATGAAAAACCAATTTATCTGCTGACCGAGTTTAATCATCGTATTGGCTGGATTCGTTTAAATCCTTATAGCGACGCCTCTGCTGAGCAGATTAAGGAAGGTGAACAGATGGTGTTAACTTACCCAACCAAATATAACCTGATCAAATATGCCAAACTTTTAGCTTTTAATGGCTATGAGGCGGAAGCCAAGTACCAGCTGAAGCGCTTAAGAACCATTCAAAAGACTGAACTGAGTTATGATGAATTAACGCAGGATATGCCACGCTAAATACAAAAAAGCCAGCAGATGCTGGCTTTTTTAATTTAATTCCAGTTTTAGAGCTGGCTTTGGATATAGTTTTCGATACCAACACTTTCAATCAGATCAATTTGTGTTGTGGTCCAGTCCAGATAATTTTCTTCTTTTTCCAGGATTTCCTGAACCAGATCGCGGGTCACATAATCCATTTGGGTTTCAGCCAGTGCGACAGCTTTCTGGATAGCTTCGATATTTTCCTTCACTTTGCGTACATCACAATGCAGTACTTCTTGAGTATGCTGGCCGATATACAGTTTGCCCAGATTCTGCAAATTCGGCAAACCTTCCAAAAATAAAATACGTTCAATAATTTTATCGGCATGCTTCATCTGAACGATGGATTCTTTATATTCTGCCGAGCCTAGTTTCTCAATGCCCCAGTCATTAAACATGCGCGAATGCAAGAAATACTGGTTAATCGCGGTTAGGTGGTGATACAACACCTGATTGAGCTGATTAATCACATCACGATTGCCTTTCATTACATCACTCCATTTAAATCTGTTTTATCTTTCTAAGAAAGCGTTTTAACTTTGATAGTAAAGCAAGTCAGTGGCCAATGGCGAGTAATTTATGGAACAGCAAATGAAAATCGCAATCGAATCCATCCAGACTCAGATAAATGGCAATAAAAACCCGCCAGAGTCAGAGGCGGGGGAGGAGGAATGATCGAAGACCATTGATTTATGATTGTGTTTATAGTTCAGGCAGCCACTCCCAGGCGGGCTGCAATTTGTGATACTTCATCACTGATGATCATACGGGCTTCTGGCGCACAGCGGCCACAGCATGTACCCAAGTCCAGCATATCGCGCACATCACGATAACTTTCAGCGCCATTTGCAATAGCATCTTTAATGTCTTGATCTGTAATGCCACGGCATAAACAAACGTACATAGGACACAACCACAGTGATTAAATAAGATAAGTAATATTATTGATAATTGTTATCGTTTGTCAATAAAAATCATTTGAAATCTTTTTTATAATAATTGGTGATTTAGATAAAAGAAGATGATCTGAACGGAAATCCGAGTGTTATCCGGATTTCCGCACAAAATAAGTGAATAATTTAAAACAGAGTCTTGAAATCTGGTTACTTAATTAATGATATAAATCATTGATTAATGATGACAATGCCATCCATTTCAACCAAAGCATCTTTAGGTAAACTGGCAACGCCTAAGGCTGCACGGGCTGGATAAGGCTGGGCAAAATATTCGCCCATAATTTGATTCACCAGCTGGAAGTGCGATAAATCCGTCAGGAAAATATTCAGTTTGGCGATGTCTGCCAATGAGCCACCCGCTGCTTCACAAACAGCCTTTAAATTGTCAAATACGCGACGAATCTGGGCCTCAATGCCTTCAACCAGTTCCATACTATAAGGATCCAAGCCAATTTGACCAGATAGATAGAGGGTATCACCGACTAAAATGGCTTGCGAATAGGTGCCAATCGCAGCAGGGGCATTTTCAGTATGGATTACTTGGCGGGACATTAATTTCTCCTTTATCATCAACATACATCATATTCGATCGTTTCGGCTGACAAAAGCATTATCGTTTTAAATGATTAACTCGCTTTAGACGCTTCACTCAGAATGACGGGTTGGGACAGACGGGTAATTCGGGGAAAACCGAAATACATGCGCAGGTCACGGATGATCTGTGCAATCTGTTTGCGGTTATGGACTACTATATTGACGTAGGTCTGGTTATCTTGAGAGCGGACCATTTCTACACCGGAATGTGCTTTACGGCATTGATAGATCAGGTCAGAGATCTGTTCATCATCCATCGCCAGGTCAATACAGAGATAGGCGGTAAAGCTGATATCGTCCAGATCATCGGCAGTCCATTGCAATGGCATGATGTTTTCAGGATGCTGATGCTGTTCATGCAGCAGGTTATGACAGCGTGAGCGGTGCACAATCAGGCCACGACGGGTCAAATGACCTTGAATCGGATCGCCAAGTACCGGATTGCAGCAATGTGCATATTTAACATCAACCCCTTCCGTACCCTGAATCAAGCGGCCCGAACTCGCAACATTCTGATGCTGGTCCTGGGCAAACAAATGATTGGCCACCAGTTGCGGTAATAAATCACCGACCGCAATCTGTTCAAAAAGTTGCTCTTTACTGGCAATGTGACGCCATTCCAGCAGGTTTTTCCAGTCAGCCTCGGTCAGATCCTGAATCGAGCGATGAAACAGTTTTAATGCACGATTCAGTGCCTGCTGTCCCACCAGACGCTGCTCGTCCAGATCCTGATCGCGCAAGATATTCTGGATTGCGCGGCGGGCTTTTTGAGTATTGATAAAACTGAGCCAGTCGGGATTGGGTGTCGCGAGTACATCAGTAATGATTTCAACCACCTGACCACTAGCCAATGGCGTTGATAGAGGTTTGGTTTCATTATTGATTTTAGCGCCCACCGCATGGTTGCCAAGGAACAAGCTGGCGGCATAAGCAAAATCAACTGCTGTAGCACCTTGTGGTAATTCATGCAGGTGCCCATGTGGGGTATAGACCCAGATTTTTTCCTGATGCAGATAATCCAGTAATTCACTAAATGTGGTTTTGGCACATTCACCATCGACCAGTACATTGAGATTCTGCATTGACGCCTGAATCGCAGAACGACAGGCTTGTGGAGCATTTTCGCCCAAAACTACACCGAAACGTGCGGCTTTACGCATCAGTTCGGTTTGAATGGTTAAAGACAAAGTGGTCTTTTCGCCTTTCAGGCGCATCATCAGGGACTGGTTGCCACCGGGTAAGGGGCGACGGATATGGTCTTCATAGCTTTGAATCTTAAAGCTTTGGGTCAGAATCTCTGCAAGACGATCACAATCGGCAATGCTCTGTAAGATAATTTCAAAAGCATGGCTATGCGTCAATTCTTGCAGGTCAATGTCATTTTTAACAAAATGACGAAGTAACTCGATATTGTTATTTTTCTTTTTGATGCGGCCTTGAATACCATTTTTCTGCAATAGTTCGGTCAGGTTTTTTTCCCATTTGGCCTGATATTCACAGCGTTTCGGTTTGGTTTCCTGCAGGGCAGTCTGAACATTGTTGTACATATCCAGATCAAGATTCTGATAGCACAAATGCTCCAGATTGTCGGCCATTTCATTCATGCCGACAATACGTGCCATCGGAACAAAAATTTCAAAGGTTTCCCGGGCAATACGGGCACGTTTGTCTGGGCGTAATGCTTCCAGGGTGGTCATGTTGTGATAGCGGTCAGCCAGTTTCACAATAATGACACGCGGATCCTGTAAGGTCGCTTGCAGAATTTTCCGGAAAGAAGCTGCTTTATTATATTCTTTATCGCTGGAATGACTCAGTTTGGTCACGCCATCGACCAGTTCTGCGACCGTGTTGCCGAATTTTTCAGCAATATCATCTTTACTGAACTCAGTGTCTTCAATCACGTCATGCAGCAGGGCTGCCATTAAGGTTTCAGTATCCAGACGCATATGCGCCAAAATGCAACTGACCGCAATTGGATGCAGAATATAAGGTTCACCACTTTTGCGAATAATGCCGTCATGGGCGATATCTGCATAATCACAGGCCGCAAGCACACGTTCAACGTCGTTTTCACTTAAATACGCGTCGATAATGATCTTTAGCTGTTGCTTGGCTTGACTGACCTGTGGGCCTGGCATAAAACACCTTTAAAACTGAATTTTTTACAAATTAAACCGAGAAAGCTCTAATGAAATGCAAAGTACAGAGCTGATTAATTTTTACTATAAAAAGTAGAAAATCTCTAGCAGTTTGCATGAGCTAACCCTTATGTTATAACCGTTCTGGTATAAATATAAAAGTCACATAACAAAAAAAGCCTAGTTTTAAACTAGGCTTTTTGATTGACGATCTCTTATTGGAAAGAAAAACCGTCTAAGTTCAGATTGTTTGCAGAAAGTGCAAGGTCCAGACTTGATGTCTGATAGTCTTGATCACGTTGCTTCAAAATATCTTTTGATACATGACCTGCAGCGATTTCACGTAAAGCAACAACAGTCGGTTTGTCATTGTCCCATTCTACAGTTGGTTCAATGCCTTGACGCGCCAATTGACGCGCACGCTTGCTTGCCACTAGTACAAGCTCAAAGCGGTTGTCTACATGGTCTAAACAATCTTCAACGGTGACGCGTGCCATAAGAATTCTCGTTTGAATAATAAATTTTAACAGACTGCACAGTATAAAAGGCTTTGTCTATAGACTCAAGTTTTAATCACTGCTCAGTCGGCGTGATCAGTTTCTGAATTAGCTTTTCATGACGGTTGGCTTGCTGGCTAAGCACCAGACGATTGGCAATAATCACTGCTTCAAGGTCATGCAGCGCCTTATTGAAGTCATCATTGATAATGATATAGTCAAAGTTGCTATATTGCTGCATATCTTCTACTGCGCAGCTCAGGCGATGTTCAATGACATCAACGGTATCAGTGCCCCGGTTAGACAAGCGTTCCCGCAAATCAAACTGGCTTGGCGGCAAGATAAAAATTTGTTTTGATTCAGGAAAAAGTCGACGAACCTGCTGTGCGCCCTGCCAGTCAATTTCCAGCAGTACATCATGGCCTTTAGCCAACTGTTCTTTCACCGTGGCCTGCGCGGTACCATAGTAATTACCAAATACTTCAGCGTATTCGATAAAACCACCTTCATTGACCAGATTTAAAAAATCTTCTTTGGTGGAGAAGTGATAATGCACGCCATCGAGTTCGCCAGGTCGTTGACCACGTGTAGTATGTGAAACAGAAACGTGAAGATTGTTGACACGCTCAAGTAGGGCTTTAACAAGGGATGTTTTGCCTGTTCCAGACGCTGCAGAAACGACAAACAAGAGACCCGACATGATATTTTTCCTGATATGATAAAATATCTTCTCTATTTTAGAGTAGAGCGGCTTTAAACTAAATAGTTGTCAGCCGATTGTTTACATTTATTTCAATTGAACCACTAAAAATGGTGTGAGTATTGAGGATTCTATGGAAATTGTTTTAGCCAACCCGCGTGGTTTCTGTGCTGGTGTGGATCGTGCCATTGCGATCGTGAACCGTGCCTTAGAATGCTTTAACCCACCAATTTATGTGCGTCATGAAGTGGTGCACAACAAATTTGTGGTCGATGACTTACGCCAGCGTGGTGCAATTTTTGTTGATGAGCTGGATGAAGTGCCTGACGATAATATCGTGATTTTTAGTGCACATGGTGTTTCGAAAGCCGTCCAGCTTGAGGCTGAACGCCGTGGTTTAAAAGTTTTTGACGCGACTTGCCCGTTGGTCACTAAAGTACATATTGAAGTGACGAAATATGCACGCGAAGGAGTGGAAGCCATTCTGATTGGGCATGAGGGACACCCAGAAGTTGAAGGTACCATGGGCCAATATGACAAGAAAAATGGCGGTGATATCTATTTAGTAGAAGACGAAGAAGACGTTGCTGCGTTAACTGTGCGAAATCCTGAAAAAGTAGCATTTGTCACTCAAACCACTTTATCAATTGATGATACGGCGAAAGTGATTGATGCCTTACGTCAAAAATTCCCAATGATCCAAGGCCCGCGTAAAGATGATATTTGCTACGCTACGCAAAACCGTCAGGATGCAGTGCGCGATCTGGCTGAACGTTGTGATGTAGTCTTAGTTGTGGGTTCACCAAATTCATCTAACTCAAACCGTTTGCGTGAACTGGCTGAACGTATGGGTAAATCTGCTTATCTGGTTGATAATGCCGATGAGCTCAAACAGGAATGGTTTGCAGAAAATATCCAGATTGGGGTAACAGCAGGCGCGTCAGCACCGGAAATTCTGATTAAGCAGGTCATTCAGCGGTTACAGGACTGGGGTGCCCAAGCACCACATGAGCTGGATGGGCGAGAAGAGAATATTACATTCAGCCTACCGAAAGAGTTACGTATTCCTGTAATCCAAGGCTAGACTGTTAACTGCTTAACATTCTGTTTTTTATTTAAAAATAAACAGATGGCTGTGAACTGACAGTTATCTGTTTTTTTATGCCTTTTATCTGTTCTGTGTAGTTTTTGTAATTTTAATAAGTAATAGTTTAAATGGGTGAATATGAGGCCCAAGGGGGAGGAAGTATGTATAAAAGCCAAGGATTTACTTTAATTGAGTTAATGATCACGATTGCGGTGTTGGCGATTATTGCAGGAATAGCTGCTCCTTCTTTTGGAAATATGATGACACAACAAAATCTCAAGAAAAGTACTAATGAACTCATCGGAGTATTGCAAGAAGCACGCTCTAAAGCTGTTTTAGAACGTCGGAATGTAAAGATTGAGCTCAAGTCTGTAGAAACACCAACTCGGGTAGCAAATACTGATACGGTTTTAAATTGGATGCCTTATGGCTCCACCACATTACTTCCAAGTAGTGCAACAGAAATTACATATGGATTTAATGGCGGTGTAGTTGGTGCAACTACAGATACGACATTTATCTTATGTAGTAATTCGGGCGGAATATCTCAAACTATTTCAGTATCTAAAATGGGAACGGTTCAACAAGTGGTGAAGGGAACATGCTGATGAATAGAATAAACCATCAACAGGGTGTTGGACTAATGGAAGTACTCATTGCATTGCTTATTCTGGCAATCGGCGTAATGGGATTTATTGCGCTTCAGTATAGAGCGGTTGAAGCAACTATAGAAAGTGGTTCGCGTATTCAAGCGATTAATTTAGGTCGTGACTTGGCTGAAAGAATGCGAGTGAATCGTGGTGCAGAAAATGTTTATACATATAACTTGAATACACCAGGGAAACAACTGGATAGAGCGAAAAACTGCTTTACTGCAACTAATTGTACAAGTACTGACTTTGCTGATTTTGATGTGTCCGAAATTTCTAGAAAAGCACGTTCAATTGGCATGATGATTAATTATTTGCCATGCCAAGGAAATAATGATGGGCGCCGTTGCATTTATGTAGCATGGGGAGACACTGCACCAACACATGGAGCAGTTGGGGAAGGAAACTGTACTTCGACTACTGCATATGATCCTGATTCAACCTGTTTAATTATGGAGGTCTACTGATATGAATAAACAAGTAGGTTTCACTTTAATCGAGTTGATGATCGCATTAGCACTTGGTTTGGTAATTAGTGCAGCAGCTTTGATGCTGTTTTTAACTGCATCAAGAAGTCAAGCATTACAACAAGGACAGGCGAGTTTACAAGATGATGCAAATTTTGGTTTAAATACAATTATTCAAGATATTCGCTTGGGTAATTTGAATACCGTTCAATCAAGTATCAATGATCTTAGTACCTATGGCGGTATTGTATTTAGGTCGAGTGCAAATGCAGTGACTGTAACAGGAACAGAAAGAGCTAATCTGCCTATTACACTTATTGGGGGTACTGTGGCACAGAATTTATTATCCAGAAGTCATGGTCAGACAGTAGGAAGTGCCCCACAGTGGTCTGGTATCTCAAATATAAATACTTTTTCTAGTGACCAATTAACAATTCAATATTTACCTCAATACATCAAAGATGATAAAGGCACCCTAGCCACTACAGATGATGTTTGGTATGGAGGATTTGATTGCGAAGGGAATAATTTAGAATTTACCCTGGCACAGGGGAGACAGGTAATAGTACAGCGTTACTTCTTAAGAGCTGATAGTAATAAAAGCGATAATGAGCCAAATCAGCCTTTAGCGCTTGCCTGTGATGCAGGGTATTATCCTTTAGATGGTAGTCCAACTTCTATTACAGGATTTGGAGATGCTGGACAGATTATTTTAAAACGCGCCGATCATTTCAGGGTGTTGTATGGTATTCAAAATGGGGCTAATTATCGTTATGTTGATGCTGCTACTTATCTTGCATTGCCAGCTCCAAGACCGCGAATTCTATTAATTCAATTAGGGATTCTTGGGCGCTCCAATCAGTCAGTGGGGAATGACAGCACCTTCTCAGACAGCCAAGTGTTTCAAGTATTAGATCAAGCTGTAAAAATTAAAACACCTGCAGCGAACTCTCCTAAATATGCTCGTCAAGTAGTAACACAAACAGTCGCTTTGAGAAATACATTTGGGGAAAGAGGGCAATGATTAAGAAACAACGTGGTGCAACGCTTATAGTGGTTCTACTTATATTGTTAGCTGTTATTGTCTTGGGAACGCTTGCAGTACGACAAGGAATGGTTTCTCTGGGAATTGCAACGAATAGTCAAGCGCAGCAGCTGTTGCTACAAAACTCGGACTCGGCATTTTTCAATATTGAAAGAGAAGATAATATCATTCAGGCACTCAGTGGCAGTGGGATGTTTGGCTATATTGGTGGGGCTGATGATAGAGATAAGGAACTTGTATTTTGCTATAGAGGTGCTGAACCAAGTTTCTTTGACATCAATCGTGCAAGTATCATCTATTGGAAAGCGGGAACAACTGCACCAACAAATAATGAATTTGGTACAGAAGGTTACTGTGATTCGAGTACAGGAAGTTCTACTAACTTTTTTACAAGTGGAAGAAAAGTGGTAATGACACAAGTCGCGGTCAAGTTTTCTAGTATTTCTGAAAATGATCCATTTTTTGGGGCGCAATTTGGTACGGATGAAGAAGCAGTTAAATTCGAGCGTAGTAAGGCAGTAAAGGTTTTTGCAGTTTCAGTTATGCCTAATCTTACGTCTGCAACGAGTTCAGCAATTAATGCATGTTTTCAAAATCATATGAGTGAAGTAACAATTCCTGTAGGGACTACGGTAAGTTTAAATGCACCGAGTAGAAGAACGGTCACAGAATGCCTGAGTGATCTCAATGTTCCGTTTACTTCTCATGTGACTGAATATGTCATTGTTCAGGACTTTGTCTAAATTTGGGGTAATGAAATGAAACAATTAAAAAATAATTTTCTAAGTTCATATGGCTATAAAGTTCTTGTTGCAAGTATGACTGCTCTTTCCACTGTATGTGTTACTACAAGTGTAACTCAGGCAAGTGATATTGAAATTTATCAAAATGCAAAGTCAGGTGACATTACTTTAATGTTTACACTGGATATCTCAGGAAGTATGGGGGCGCCTCAGCAAACTGGTGATCGTGATTCCTGTGATGTTCCTGCGGGAATTACTATTACTGATGATGGGTGGGAAGATTCTACTAATGGTACGCCTACTTATAGACGATATTATTGTAATGCTATAGAAACTAAAACCTATAAATATAGATCAAGAGTAGAGAGTAGTACACGCCGTTATTGGACTTGTGAAAATAATAGTCACAATGTTAGTTTGTGTACTTGGAGCAGTCGTTACAATCAAAAACCTTCAGATTACGATAGTTTATACAAAGAGACAGTACGTATAGGAGGTAGCGATTATACAGTCGCTTATGAAGGTATGGAGCGAAAGTATTACGACCGTATTACCCGTGTAAAAGACGGAATGTTTGATCTATTAAATGGTAATACTGCGAATAATATTCCACGTTTAACAGATGATAAAATTATAGGTCTTACTACATATTCTCGCCCAACAGGATTTGATAATTTAGGACGACCTTCAACAGCGGACAATGTGAGGGGGCAAGTTCGAATCCCAGCTCGTCCACTCGGTACGTTAGTTAATGGGGTAACTCAACGCCAATTATTGCTTAATGAGATTGCTATCTTAGGTGCACGAGGTGGTACACCAACAGCTCATGCTTATGCAGAAGCAGTAGCGGCGTTGTGGGGGACGTCTACAAAAGATGCAACAGAAAGTGGTTTCGGTTATGCAGGTACAGGGGTTACTTCAGGTAACAACTATGTACGGCCTACAAGTATACAGCGCCAAATGGATGATTTAGAAAGTCGTAAATGTAGTGGTCAAGGTGTATACGTCTTAACAGATGGTGTGCCAAGTAATAATAATAATGCACGAGGGTTAATGCGAAAGGCATTAGGTGATAATAGTTTTTCTTGTAGTGATAGTGGAACTGGTTGGGATTGTATTCAAAAATTTGCTGCAAATATTCTGGATACTAGGCGGAATGGTAATAGACCGATTCTAAAAACAGCTGTGGTTGGTTTTGGCGGTGACTTCAATAATATTCCATCATTTAGTAAGGAGTTAACGCAACAGGAAAACTTAGATAATATTACGAAATCAACTGCAACAACCGATGTTAAAAATGCTGCTCGTTGGGGAGTAGAGTCTGAGGGGGGGTGGTATTCAGGCAATAGCTCTCGTGATGTAGTTAATAGTGTAAATGATTTTATTAGCAATTTAGGACAACAAATTCCATCTGTTACAACTGGTTCGCCGACAATTCCAAGAGATGCTTTAAACCCTGCAGAGCTGCAGAACAATGCTTACTATCAAAGTTTCCAACCTACGCCCAATACTAATTATCAATTATGGTTAGGTAACTTAAAAAAATATGTAGTATCAGACAATGGCGTATTGAAAGCTCGAAATAATGCATCTGTTTTCGCGAGTGATGGAAGTGTTATTGAGCCAACTTATGATGCGAATGGAAATATTACCTCAGCTGTTTATGATTTTTGGGCTAAAGCAATTAATCCAGCTGTTGAAAATGCAGATGAAAATACAGTAGGTAGTAAAAAATTTGCAGCTAGGGGCGGGGCATGGTCTAAGTTGTTATTAGGAGCTAAAGCAAATGATCTGGCTGAGCGAAAATTATTAACTAATCGAAAAGCTATCGGAACTGGATCAACGGCTACTTTTGATGGTACAGGATCATTACGACAAGTAGATCTTTCAGATATATTGGATACAACTTATCAAAATGATCCGAATCGTGGTTATTTAATATCATTATTAGGTTATAACATCGATGTTAATAGCCCGCCAACGACAGTTGCAAATTTAATTACCCAACCAGCTCTACGTCAGATGGGTGCAGTCATGCACTCTTACCCTGTACTTGTTACAAATAAAGGTAAATTAAGCTATAACTCGACTGATAAAGTTATGCAGTCTACTAATAGAGAGGACTATGTATTATTTGGAACAACTCAAGGTTTGTTACATGTTGTAGATGCTGAAACAGGTGCTGAAAAATTTGCATTTGTTCCTAATGAGATGGTTGAAAATCAGAAGGATGCATTCCGACTTTCCAGTGTCACAAATCAAGGGATGGATAAGCTTTTTTATGGTATAGATGGTCCTTGGGCATTAGATACGCGTTATGTGATTGATGGTTCTGGTAATCTAACTGTAGGTAATGGTCGAACCAGTAGTCAAAAGGGCTGGCAAATTGCATACGGTGGTTTGCGCATGGGAGGCCGAAGCTATTACGCTTTAGATCTTAGTAATATTAATGCCCCGAGTTTAAAATTTCATATAGATCCAGCTACAAATACTGTTTACAGTGGCACATCAAGTAAGACATTCTCACAATTGCAATATATGGGTCAGAGCTGGTCAAAACCCTCGATTGCATGGATCAATTGGGGAGGCGTACGTAAACGCGTTATGTTTGTAGGCGGAGGATATGATGCCGGTGGTGATGATGGTGATGCACGTACCAACGGGATAAAAGGAGTATATGGCGGTTATGAAGACCATAATTACAACCAAATTAATAAAAAAGGTGCTGGCATCTATATGTTTGATGCCGATAATGGTGACCTATTGTGGTGGGCAAGTGATAACGTAGCGAGCAGTTCGGGAACTTCTACTAACTCAGGCGTGATTGCAACAAAGCATGCAGATTTAAAATATAGTGTGACCAGTCAAATTCGTACGGTTGATCGTGATGGAGATGAATTAGTTGATCATATCTATTTTGGTGATTTAGGTGGCCAATTATTTAGAATTGACTTTGATAACTCAAAGAATATAAGGGGCGCAGTACCTAAAACACCAACTCGATTACTAAACCTAAATGCCGGAGCGAAAAGTCCGCGTTTTTATGATATGCCAACTTTTTCTCTTTATAATCATGGCGGAACTACGTTTGCATTAATATCAACCGGTAGTGGAAATCGTAGTAAGCCATTACAAGACTATACTGCTTCTGATAATACTTACGATTATGATGCTATTTATAATATATATGATAAAGATGTCGCTCGACGTGATTTATTTACTACAACAACTAGGCTCAATACAAAAGATGTTACTAAATCGAGTTTAGGTGAGATAACAGATGCAAACCGTTTCTCAAATATGAATTTAATAGCTAACTTTACTAATACTAACGGTTGGTTCTATAGGTTTAAAACGTGCACAGCGGGTGTGGATGGTACAACTAACAATTGTAGTAGCTATAAGAAACAAAGCGAGAAAGTATTTGGTACACCCTTGGCGATGAACTATAAATTATATGTTTCTACCTTTGATGCGAGTAAACCTGGTATTTCAGGTGACTGTGGTGCTGGGGTTAAAGGTGAAAGTATGATTACAGCTTTTTGTTTGCCATATGGCCAATGTGCTTCGGAGCCAGCTGATTCACGTGCTGTAATTGGTGTAGGTATTCATACTGTAACCGTTGGTGGTAAAGATGATGGAGGTGGAGGAAAGCCTGATTGTGAAGGTGACAGCTGTCCACCTGTAACTTGTGGTGATGAAGCATGTCCACCAGAAGCGGAAGGTGAGTCTAGTGCAAAAAATTACTGTATTCAAACAAGTGGCCGTATTGCTCTAACTGTGACGGGTGGTTTCGGTGGTGGTGAAGCAACAGAAATGTGTCTGATTCCCCAACGTTGGTATGAAAAACTAGCGCGTAAAAACTGATAGGTGACTTATGAATTTAAATATTTCACCAGTAAAGGGTTTTACTTTGGTTGAACTCATGGTTGTGGTCGTAATTGTAGCTATATTTGCTGCGGTTGCGATTCCATCCTATCAAGCTACTGTACGACGTGGTCAGGCTGCGCAAGCACAAGATCAACTCCAACAAATAGCAATGATGTTAGATAAGCATAAGTCTCGCAACTTTAGCTATGAGGGAGCTAATGTGCCAACGGATTTGAGGGTGCTGCCTAAAGGTGCAACTGGAACAGCTGTTAAGTACAATTTTGTTTTAGTTCCTGGCGCCACCGGACAAACATGGGTTGTGACAGCTGAAAGTCAAGATACGCGAAACTTTAGCTTCTTAATGTCAAGCACAGGCTTGCGCTGTAAAAATAAGACTTGGGCTAATATTAATACCACGACCATGACGTGTGGAGCGGGGCATGAAGAATGGTAAATGAAAATAAAGGCTTTACGCTTATCGAACTCATGATTGTGGTGGCAATTATAGGTATCCTTGCTGCGATTACTTATCCTTCATATCAGGAATATGTTCGAAAAACGAAAAGAACTGAAGCTCAAGCTGAGTTATTGGATATTGCTCAAAAAATACAGCGCTATAAAATTGCTAATTTTTCTTATATGAAAGATGTTGGAGGGACACCAACGGCTATTACGTTAGCAGATATACAGCACTCAGGAAATATTCCATCACAAGGTGAAGTCCTATATACCGTCGCTTTAACTAATGTCGGGTTGAGTACATGGACACTTGTAGCTACTCCTAAAACCGGTACTGTGGTTGCTAACAATGGTGTTCTTTGTTTAAATCAAAGAAACCAGAAATTTTGGGCTAAGGGTGCGGTAGCTTGTGCCTTGAGTGAAACATCTACTTGGGACGGTCGCTAACTCAAATCCAAAATTCTACCTAAATACTTTTTGATCTTTCATTCAGGGCAAAGTTCAAGTAAAATACTGCCCTCTATGAAAGGGGTTTGAGCTGTATCGATGGTCGGTACAAGGATAATCCGTAAAAACTATAAGGTTCTATCATGGTTGTTATTCGTCTTGCACGCGGTGGTGCTAAAAAACGTCCGTTCTATCAAATTATTGTGACTGATAGCCGTAATGCACGTGACGGTCGTTTCATCGAACGTATCGGTTTCTTCAACCCTACAGCTCAAGGTAAAGCAGAAAAACTTCGTTTAGATGCTGACCGTTTTGCTCACTGGGTTTCTCAAGGTGCTCAACCTTCTGATCGTGTTGCTTCTTTAGCTGCTCAAGCTAAAAAAGCTGCAGTTGCTGCATAATTTTTATATAAATTAGGTAGTAGCTTGCCCATGACACCAACACAGAATGTTCCCGAAGATCGTATTCAGATTGGACAGTTACGTTCAGCATATGGATTAAATGGGTGGCTCTGGGTCTATTCCAATACAGACCCCATGAGCAACATATTTGACTATCTGCCTTGGTACATTGAGACCAAAGCAGGTTGGCAAATTGTCGATGTAAAACGTTGGAAACCACATGGTAAAGGCCTGGTTGTTTCGCTGAAAGGTGTGAGTGATCGCACTGCTGCAGACGAACTGGTTGGCTCCAATGTCTGGATCTCTAAATCGCAACTGCCTCAAGCTGGTGTAGATGAGTATTACTGGTCTGATTTGAAAGGTCTAACGGTGTTAGGTCTGGATGAGCAGGAACAAGAAATCAATCTCGGTCAAATTTTTGAGCTGTTTGAAACAGGTGCTAATGATGTGATGGTAGTTCGCGCAACTGCCGACAGCATCGATGGCGAAGAGCGAATGATTCCATGGCATAAAGATGTGGTGCAACGCGTTGATCTTGAAGCTGGTCGTATCTACGTCAATTGGGGCGTAGATTACTAAGAATTTTTCGGAAATAAGGGAGTCTGCGATGTTCTTTGCAGTCATTACGCTTTTTCCTGAAATGTTTGAAGCGATTACAGCCTATGGTATTAGCGGGCGCGCAGCAAAACGTGAATTGATGCAAATTCATTGCATCAATCCTCGCGATTATGCGACGGGCAACTATAAACGCGTGGATGAACGTCCATTCGGTGGTGGTCCGGGTATGGTGATGATGGCTGAGCCTCTGGCAAAAGCAATCCAGCATGCCAAAGAGCTTGCAACGCAAGCGGGTGCAGTTCAGGTTCCTGTGGTGTATATGTCACCGCAAGGAAAAACCTTAAACGAAACTGCGGTACAGGATTTTGTCAAATATGACGGATTAATTGTACTCTGTGGACGTTATGAAGGCGTCGATGAACGTTTGATCCAGCAATATGTTGATCAGGAATGGTCAATTGGAGATTACGTGTTGTCGGGTGGTGAACTTCCTGCGATGGTTTTATTGGACAGTATTATCCGGAGACTTCCGGGTGCCATGTCTGATGAACAGTCACACGTGCAAGACTCATTTGTGGATGGTCTGCTAGATTGCCCACAATATACCAAGCCAGATCATTTTGAAGGTTTGGATGTGCCTGAGGTGTTAAAGTCCGGGCATCATGCCAATATTGAAAAATGGCGGTTTTTGCAGCGATATCAGCGTACACTTGAACGCCGCCCAGAGTTGGTGGAAAAAGTCGAACTGAGCAAGCAGCAGAAAAAATGGCTAAAAGATTTGTAAGATATTGATGAGTGATCATTTCTGTCTTCAAGCAAGTACTTAAAATGATTTAAGTATTCTTTAATAGGCTCTTTATGGTTGAGATGGTCAACCATAAAGGGAAAGATAATCGGGTGTATGCGCTTTAGCCTCTATACCCAGCGATGATCAGACCTCTTCTGACTCGCACATATTGGAGATACCCCATGAGCGGTAAGCATCCTTTAGTTCAAGTAATTGAAAACGCACAATTGAAACAAGACATCCCTGCTTTTGCACCAGGTGATACAGTTATTGTTCAAGTTAAAGTAAAAGAAGGCGAGCGTGAGCGTTTACAGGCGTTCGAAGGCGTTGTAATTGCTAAGAAAAACCGTGGTTTGAACTCTGCGTTCACAGTACGTAAAATTTCTAGCGGTGTTGGCGTTGAGCGTGTATTCCAAACTCACTCTCCAATCGTTGCTGGTATCGAAGTGAAACGTCGTGGTGACGTTCGTCGTGCTAAACTTTACTACCTACGTGAATTGTCTGGTAAAGCTGCACGTATTCGTGAAAAATTACCAGCTCGTAAAACTAAAGCTTAATTTTAAGCTTTATACGAGTGAAAAAAATGCGCCTCTGGGCGCATTTTTTATGCCTGATTTTTATTTAGATTTATTCGAAATGTTCCTGCAAAGGCAAGATCATGGCATCCAAAATATCCAAGAAAATTTTATGCAGAAACATCAGGAATAATACAAAATATCCCCAAGACTGGAATCCTGCATTAAAAAGTTGAATGCAAATAAAACATTGTGTGATAGCCAGTAAAATACTGATCCATACATTTGCGATAATATGTCGATGACAAGAGGGGCAATAATAAGGCTCATATTTTTTAAATTGAAAAGGATTAATCACTTTTCGTTTGCAACAGGGGCAGATTCTTTTAAATCTGTTTTTGATTTCTATAGAACGTATCTGCATTTATTTTATTTCACAGTTCTTTTTATATTTGATGAATATTTTATATGCAGTTTAATCATGATTAACAAGTAAATTTTAAGAAAAAATTTAGCGAAAAATAAGATGGAAAAAGCCTCTGGATGAATAGAGGCTTGTGTAGCTCTATAAACCTTGCAGTTTTAAGCGGTTGGCATGCTGGCGATAAACATCGACTGGGTCTGGAGCAAAGACATTTTTTAACCCGAGTAACTGGTTCACTTCGTCCAGGTGGTTCCAGTTGTAGTTATCCCGAATGGTTTTACCGAATTTGGCACTACAGCGGGAGACCAGACCATCATTTTCCTTGCCGCCATCAATGAGCAGGGCTGTAACTTTGAGTGCTGAATCAGGATCGAGCGGGTTGGTAACTTGGCCTACACCTGTGAATGAATAGTTGTAGATACCTTTTTGTTGATATGCACCTTCACCACAGGTGGTAGTCGGCATACCCAGTGGATATTTCTGATTGAATTGCGCAGATCCTGCCAGGGTCAGGCTGCGACCACCAGCCAGAGAATCATGCGGGAAACTGTTCGGGTCTAACCCTTGTGCCCAGGTGATGGCCTTAGACACCAGGTTGATGCCACCCACTAAAGGCCCTTGTATCGGTGTACCTTCTGCTTGCAGGATCAGGTCTGCAACCGGGGAGCCCTTATGTGGAGCACCGACGGAAGTCAGGGAAGCAACTATTCCATTCCCCGCACCTGCGACATAACGAATGGTCGGGCCACCATGCGAATGACCGATCAGATTGACTTTCTTTGCACCGGTAATGGCCAGAATTTCATTTACTTGCTCTAAAAGTTGCTCACCACGAATTTCCGATGAGTTAAAAGGTGAGACACGGGTTGCCCAGACATTGCCGCCATTACGCGCCAGATCCGGTAAAATCTGATACCAGTAATCCAGTCCAAACTGGTCAGTACCGATCCGGATGAAACCCGCCATCCCATGTGCAAAGACAATCGGATATTGGGTCTTGGCATATTGTGAACTGGCTTTTGCTGTGACCTGACTGGCCTGGGTGGATGCCTGGGTGCTGAGACATGTACCTGCCAGCAGCAGGCCGGTGATTAATATTCCGAATTTCATTATATTTTCCTCACGTTTGTTGTTTTAACAGGATGATCCTCATCCAGTTGCCTAAAGTTCCCCTCTGTAGCAGGGACTTAGTTTCCTAAGTTTTTTTAATTAATAGAGATGATCTATTCATAAAGATGAGTGATTTATAAGCCTTGCAGTTTGAGTCGGTTGGCATGTTGGCGATACAGGGCGACCGGATCCTGCGCAAAGGCCCCCAAAATGCCGAAAAACTGGTTTACTTCATCAAAATGGTTATGGGCATAGTCCTGACGGATGATCTGGCCATAGCGTCCGCTACACAGTGGCAGGGCACCATCATTGGCTTCTCCTTTCAGAAAACTGCTACCTAAAGTCACGACTGTAGATTCAATCGCATCCAAGGAATTGGTTGCCTGCCGGTTGCCCATCCAGGAATAGTGGTAAATTCCATTGGGTGTAAGTTTGCTGCCTTGAGACTGACAGTTTTGGGGAATAGCAACGGAACCATATTTTCTATTGAAAGCCTGAATCGCCTCTGGGTTCATGGCTTGCAGTGCCTCGATCATACTGACCGGATACTGGTTGCCTGTAACCAGATTCATGCTGTGGCCCAGAATTTTCCCGATGGCATGAATAAAGGGTTCAAGGAGGGGTGTCTGGCTGGCATTGACAAAAACCGGTGTGCCTTGCATGGCGCCTGCAATGGCGGTTAAAGAGGCGGCTTTATGCGGTGCAACGCCCTCGATATATTGAATCGTTGGGCCACCTTGGCTATGCCCAATCAGATTGACTTTCTTATGGCCTGTCAGTGCCAGTACTTCATCAATTTGCATCAAGAGCTGTTCGCCGCGCAGTTCATTGGACGCAACAGCAGACAATTCGGCAGAAAACACCCGTGCACCATGCCGGCTCAGATCTTGGGGAATCTGATACCAATAATCCAGACCGATGCTCTCCGTTCCAATCCGGTTAAAACCCAGACCAAAACCATGCACAAAGACCATCGGGTATTTTGTCCTGGCATAACTTGAGAGAATAAAATTGCTTTTATATTGTTGTAATGCCGAGGCTTGCACAGGGCCAGTTAATAGGGAAACCAATAGCAAAAAGCTTAAGTACGATATTATTTTTTTCATTGCAGCTTCCCGATCACGGATAGGTCAAATAAAAAATAATCAGAAAAAAGCCTATATCTCAGCTGAAATATAGGCACTCTGGGATTATAAACCTTCTAATTTGAGCCGGTTGGCATGCTGGCGATAGAGGGCGACCGGATCGGGTGCAAACATACCCTTCAGACCAAACATCATGTTGGCCAGGTCCGTATGATTGAGTTTGTACTGGTCATGAATGACCTTGCCCATGAACGCACTACAGCGTGACACCATGCCATCATTGTCTTTACTGCCATAAGATAAAGGGCCGAGCTGCATCAGAATCGTATCAATATCCAGGGCATTGGTGGCTTGGGCTACACCTGTCCATGAATAATAATGGATTCCTTTACTGTCTTTCTGCTTTAAATTTTTATTGCAGTTTTCTGTGGAGGCCAATACACCATCTTTGACCACCTGCTGCGCCACGGTGGCATTAAAAGTATTTGAGCCGGTCTGGGTCAGGGATTTCATGGAAGCATCAAAATCAATTTCCAGTTCAGGTTTAAACTGGCCCAGTGCAATCAATGGACCAATAATATAATCACCTAAAATGTTAAAGGCGGTACGGGTCAGGCGATTATTCTGAATATCATCTGCCACTTTGGAGCCATGGTAGGTTCCTGCAACGCCAGTGATAGACGCAATATACTGCGGCTGGGTCGCTGCAACATACAGCACTGTTGGTCCGCCATGGGAATGGCCAATCAAGTTCAGTTTTTGCTTGCCGGTAATTGCCAGAACCTCTTCAACCTGATGGATCAGTTGTTCCCCGCGATGCATCGTAGTATTTGCCGGCGATAATTGTGCCGCAAACACGGTTGAGCCATTACGTGCCATATCTGGCAGAATCTGATACCAGTAATCCAGCCCGATACTATCGGTGCCAATACGTGACCAGCCTAACCAGCCATGCACCATCAGGATCGGATATTTGGTCTTGGCATAGTCGGATCTACTCTTTTCGGTGACTTGTGTTGCACTCACTGCGGCCTGAGTCTGTGCAGAAAAGCTGAATCCCAGCGTTGTTATTAAAGCTACAGTCATAAACTGTGCTGTCTTACTAAAAGTACGCATAACTGTCCCTTTTTAATTTTATCGTTATTCAAGCAATCATTGCTTTGTATAAAGTGCTGCAAGCCACAAAATCAGAGGATGAAAATACAGTTCCGGCCTTCAGTGGCTGAGCAAATTTTCTTTTTTAAAAAGGGTATTTTTTCATTTCAAAGCGTTTAAACCATGTCATTTCAGGACATGCAGGACAGGAGGTTTTTACATTGTAAGCATATGTTTTATTTACACATGTATTTAAATTACAAGTGGCTGAAATACAAAAAGCTCGTGCGGGTTATTTTGTGTAAATAAGAAATATTTGGAAACAACTCTTAGGAGTTGTTTTTAGCACAACAATTAAGTCTTAAATATTGAGGTCATAAAAAAGCCATCAACAGGTGATGGCTTTTGGATTTAATCCGCGAAGGGTAACTTGGCCCCCTGATCATGGACCTGTTCAAAGGTTTCTGCCCGTAGCTGTTCTTGCGGTGTATTGAAATGCTTGCTACGCAGCTGGGCAATGGCTTGCTGCTTTGCTGTATCGGACATGCTGGACTGAGTAATCTGATCGCGTTCATCTAGATAGCCCGTCACCCGGTTTTTCCAGTCGCTGCGTTGTACATCCAGTTGCTCTAGTCGTTGTGTTGCTTCAGGACCGACCAGATTTATCCGCATCTGCCGGATTTCATCACGGGAACCGCCACGGGCTTTAATATCAGCGGTGAGTTTGCGCAGGTCTTCCAGTTTATTTAGTTGTTCCAGATTTTCCTGCCAGTCCTGCGGGAGTTGCTGAAACAGTGCTTTGAGCTTTTGGGCTTTTTCAACCTCAGTCAAGCTTTTGTCCGCCAGTACGCTCATCCGGTCCAGGGTATATTCATGATAGGCATCTTCTGTGCCGAACAAGCCCTCAATTTCATACTTGGAAAAGTATTGCTGGCGCAAATTCTGGGTACTGTTATAGATGCTACGATAATAGGCAGGATCTTCCTGATTCAGCCCGGCCGGTGCAGTGAGTTGGCCCAAACTCTGACGGTACTGGATATAACGATCCCATAAATCCAGAATTTGCGAGAGTGCTGGTTCTTTATGATTCTGGCGAATATAGGCTTTAAAATCCTGCTGGATCTGCTGCAGATTTTTTTCACCAAACTGGGTAATAAAATATTCGAAACAGTTGCGGGTCTGTTCATTCACGATCAGACGATTGCTGGCATCTAACTGCATTTGACAATTAATTTCGGTATCTTGTTGGCTGGCACTGGGGAAAGCTGCATTGGCAGGGCCATTGACCAAGAGTGCGGTTTGCTCTGCCTGAGTGTCAGTTACAGGCGTTTTTGTCCCGGTATCTGCCTGGGTATTTTCTTTTGGGGACAGCCATAAGATCAGTGTGAGTATGCACAGCACCAGCAAAGCCAGAATGATCCATATTTTATATTTCTGCATATCCTATGCACCTATTTTTCTCGTTATTTCATTATTTTTAGAGGTTTAAGCTTTTTAAAAGCGTTGAGTTGTTCAAACCGGCTCAATATGCCATAAAAATCATTAGAAACTATAGAAAAGTTGTAAATCCTCTCGCAGGGTTTTACCATGGCGCCAATTTATAGAATGTCTGATTTTTTGCCATGAAAGCATCATCTCCTAAAATTCAGCGTCGTCATCTTAGTGGCGTCTTCCTGCTTAATAAGCCTTTGGGCATCAGTTCCAATGCTGCATTGCAAAAAGTCCGCTGGTTGTATCGTGCACAAAAAGCTGGCCATACTGGCGCACTGGATCCGTTGGCATCCGGTTTATTGCCCGTGTGTTTGGGGGAGGCGACCAAGTTTTCGCATTATTTATTAGATTCGGTCAAGCGTTATCAGACGACCGTATTTTTGGGACATAGCACCACCACGGGCGATGTGGAAGGTGAGGTGCTTCTGGAAAAAGCGGTTCCTGAATTATCCGAGTCTTTGATTCAGGACACATTGGCGCAATTTGTGGGTGATATCCAGCAAGTGCCACCGATGTATTCCGCCTTGAAAAAAGAAGGCCGTCCTTTATACGAACTGGCGCGCAAAGGTATAGAGATTGAACGTGAAGCACGTCCGATTACAATTTTAGCAATTGAGCTTTTATCTTTTACGGAGAACAGTATCACGCTGGATATTACCTGTTCTAAAGGGACTTATATCCGGGTTTTGGGGGAAGATATTGCCAAAGCGCTGGGAACTTATGGCCATCTGACTTATCTGCACCGCATCAAAACCGGCCATTTTGATTTGATTCCGAGTTATACCATTGAATATCTGGAAAGCCTGAGCGAAGCAGAGCGTGATGCACTGTTGTTGCCGGCCTATGCACCGGTTGATCATTTTCCAAAAGTGCAGGTACCCGAAGGTCGTGCAGAATATTTTAGCCGCGGCATGGAAAGCAATATCGAACATGAAGCAGCTGAACAGGTGCTGGTTTTTGATAGCGAGAAATGTCTGGGTCTGGCAGAAATCACCGACAAAAAACGTCTGGTACCCAAACGCGTCCTGAACCTTTAATCGAGCCAAGATATGGAAATTGAGATCATCATCAGTCTGGTTGTCTTTGCATTTTTTGCAGGGGCGATTGATGCTGCCGTGGGCGGTGGTGGTCTGATCCAGATCCCGGCAATTATGGGGAGTTTACCGCATTTACTGCCTGCTACGGTCTTTGGCACCAATAAACTCGCGTCCATTTGTGGCACCGCTTCTGCGGCATTTTCCTATCTGCGTCAGGTAAAACTGCCCTGGTTGCTCTTGGGCGTGATTGCACTATGCAGTTTTGTCAGTTCTTTTATTGGTGCAGCCAGCGTTACGCTAATTCCAGTCGAGATCCTTAAGCCTTTTGTGCTGGTCATGTTGATCGTGATCGCAATCTATACCTTAATGAAAAAACAGTTCGGTCAGGTGCATACCGAACAAAAACTGAATCGGAAAATGCTGATTCTGGCTGCTTTGGGCAGTCTGGCGATAGGCTTTTATGATGGTATCTTTGGTCCGGGCACCGGCAGTTTCTTTATTTTCTTTTTTATTCGCTATTTGAGCGTCGACTTCCTGCATGCATCGGCCTTATCGAAGATTGCCAATTTCACCACCAACCTGGCCGCCTTAAGCTTTTTTATTCCCAGTGGCAATGTACTGTTTATGGTCGGGGCAATGATGGCGGTAGCCAATATTTGTGGTTCCTTGGTCGGGGTGCGTTTGGCATTTAAATATGGTAGTGGTTTTATCCGGATTTTATTCCTGGTTCTGGTCAGTCTGCTGATTTGCCGGATGGCATACCAGATGTTTTTTTAGATCTAAACCCGATGTAAATCATTCTCGATATTAAAATTTCTTAACAAATCACTGTATAAACTGCGTCTGAACCTGTTCTGAAAATCTTCTAGAATCAATGATATGAAAAATAAAACAATCGGAGAAATATCGGAATGACGACTATTTTTGAAGCATTAAGAGAGAGTCATGAGATCCAGCGTGATCTTGCAGAAAAATTATTACAGACTTCCGGGGATACACCAGAACGCCGCGAGCTGTTCAAGCAACTGAAAAATGAATTGTTTGCCCATGAAGCTGCGGAAGACCGTTATTTTTATATTCCCTTGATGATGACCGATTCGGGCCTGAATATTACCCGCCATGCCTTGGCCGAACATCATGAAATGGACGAAATGATCGAGGAACTGACCGCAACTGAATTGAGTAATCCGGGCTGGATTGCCATGGCCAAAAAACTTTCCGAAAAGGTGCATCATCACTTAAAAGAAGAAGAACATGGTTTCTTCCAGCAGGCCGGAAAAATTCTGGATGAAAAGCAGAAGACCGCTTTGGCAGTGCAGTACCAGAATGAATACCAGCGTTATAAAGACATGAAAAAAGATATGCTGGTACAAAGCTAAGCTTTAAATTCAAGTTGAATAAATAAAAAAGATGGCAGTAGTGCCATCTTTTTTATGCCTTCTATATTTTTCTTTCAAAGTAAGTAAAAACACAGAATGGATAGAATATTTAATCAGTTGTTCAAATTCCAATAAGCCTTTTAGTTATTCCGCTCTGCCGATCCTTGACGGGCGGCACGTACCGTCACGCCGACTGATGCCAGCATGATACAGATCAGTGCCACGGTCTGAAGAAGCGTAATTTTTTCGCCTAATAGTACAAAACCGGCCAGTGCAGCCAAAGCCGGAGACAGGCTGGATAGAGTACCATAGCTGGTTTTATTCAAATGCTGAAGTGCCTTTAAATCCAGAGCATAAGGAATGGCTGTTGCCAGTACAGCAATACTAATTGCCTTGCCCCAATACTGGGTGTCTATCAAGGCAGGAGCATTGTTATACAGTCCGATCGGTAACAGGCATAAGGCTGAAATACTGATCGCAATAGTCAGTGCATGCATGCCGATATTTTGCTGCACCACACGTTGGCCAAAGAAAATATACAGTGCCCAGCATAAACCCGCACCTAAAGCACAGGCGGCGCCGATCAGGTCGAAATTACTGCTATTGGCCTGTCCCCAGGGCACCATCAGTACAATACCCAGAATTGCCAGCATTACCCAGACATAATCTTTGCGGTTTTGAATCGAAATAAGAGCCAGGCCGAGCGGACCAATAAATTCTAGCCCTACCGCAATCCCTTGGGGGAGTTTGCCCAGCGACATGTAGAACAGGATATTCATTACGCCTAAAGCGGCACTATAGCAGAGTAAATCCCGCCATTTCAAAAAAGGCAAACGCTGAATGATTTTCCAGGAACGAAACATCACGCCGACAATGATCGCGGCAAAACAGAGTCTTAAAATGGTCACTGTAATAGGGTCAAGGACCAGAAAAAGCTGCTTGGCAAAGGACGCACTGATCTGGTACGACGTCATGGATAAAACCATGTACAACACAGCAAGGAGTTGGGCGTTTGGCATGGGAGTTACTTACACCAGAAAGGTGTAATCAGGACATTGAAGAAAGCGGGATTATAGCAAAACGGTTAATTTTTGATGAGTAGGGCAGAGCAATATTTTCTCAGGGTTCAGTAATATCTGGACTCAATCCAGCCGGGTTTTTGGCTTGATCAAATCTATGAGGATCGGCTTTTCAAAATTAAAGTGACCTGAGGTGTGATTACAAATTAATCAATTTTTAATTTGATCTTATTTTTATATTTATTAAAATGTCTTAGATCCCGATTCGGGGTGGCATTAAAATAACAATGAAAATAATAAGGTAGATAATAATGAAATTAAGAATACTTTCCTGCGCGATTTTAAGCTGTATGCTTGCAGCATGTGGAGGCTCTGATAATTCTGATAATAATACACCAGCTCCTAGCCCACCGGCTCCGACCAATCCTAGTAATCCGAATAATCCTGGAACTCCGGGTGATGGCGCATCAGACACGGTTTCGGAATTCTATAACTACCAGTTCAACCTGCCGAATGCTGAAGCCCCAGAGATGGAGTCGAAAAAACTTCTATTGGCCAGTCATAAAAATAAAATTACTGACGGCATATTATATGCAGATGATAACAGCGCCGTGGATACTGAATATGATATTGAAGATGACATGGTCTTCCCGACTTATGTCACAGACAAAGGTGTATTCCCTGCAGATCAGACCCGTACATCATTCGGCTATAAGATGGAAAAAGTACTGGAAAATACGACAACTGAATATAAGAGCCGTCCTGTAACCATACCGGAGAACAACATCAGCAATCATCGTCACATAGCATGGTACGATCTTTCAGGCAAAGCATTAACTGAGCGTACCAATATTGCTGGGGTGAAAATGTATGAGGATACTGAGACCAGAACCTTGTTTAACAGTGATAGCGCCACAGCAGCTGACCGCAAATATTATAATACCTTTGCGACCAATTTTATTGATTTGCAGAAGGCCCGTAAGTTCCCGAATGGATCTAAATGTTTCCGTCTTCTGGCTGAACACCCTGAAGAAGAATATATCGAATTTAACCCGGTAGAAAAAACTCGCTATACCACACTGGCTGAATGGCAGGCACAAGCCTCTGTCCAGGAGATGGCAAAAACTATTCTAGATGGCACCATGGCTGGTTTGAAATATAAAAAGGCAGAATATAAAGATGCTGCCATGCAATATTACAAATATTTCGGTGCGATCGAATATCAGGGAGGAATTTATGACAGTGCCTTCTCGGAACATGGGGAACATATTGATCATGACGATTATATTGCCCAATCAAGACAGGTTGCCTTGGACAGATTAAAGGCAGAAGATGCAAGCTCTTTAATGATCAAATGGACAGAATACAGTTATGAGCAGCTTGCTTCTGCTTGTGATGGCTACAATGTTGCAGCAGCCAATGCACTGAATACGGCAATTAAAGACGCTACACCACGGTAAAATCATTTTAATACAGCTATCTTAAATAAAGGCGCTCTAGCGCCTTTATTTGTCTTCAAGTTTTTTGTCTTTGAGTCGTGACCGTGCAGCCAATTGAAGCGCTAATAATGGTGGCCAGTGCCAGCCATTGGGTCCATAATAAGGTTTCACCCAGGAATACAAAACCGGAAAGCGCTGCAACTGCAGGTTCCAGACTCATCAAGGTCCCAAAACTCAAGGCAGTTAAATTTCGCAGGGCAATCATTTCCAGCGTAAAAGGCAGGGCACTGGCCAGCACAGCCAAAGCGACAAAATACAGCAAGCTCATCGGTTCAAAAGTATGTGCTGGCATTCCTGTAAAGAGTGCAATTGGCATCAGTACCAGCATGCCGAAAAACATGCCCAGACACACCGTATGATTGCCGGAAACCCCAGAAGGCTTCTGTCCAGCGACGATATACAGTGCCCAGCAGGCACCTGCACCCAAGGCAAATAGAATTCCGATCGGATCAAGCTGTTGCGTGGCCTGATTAAAAGGAAACAGCAGCACCAGTCCCAGAATTGCCATTCCAACCCAGACAAAGTCAAACTTTTGCCGGGCGTGGAACAGGGCAACACTTAAGGGGCCAATAAATTCAAAAGAAACTGCAATTCCGAGAGGCAGGCGATCAATCGCCAGATAGAACAGCATATTCATACCAGCCAGAGCTAGCCCATAGCTGATAATCGCTGACCATTTCACCTGTTTGAAGTTAATTTGCCAGATTTTAAAAATCAGTGCCAAAATCAATGCACCGATGAGCAGGCGCATGGCTGAAACGGTCAGAATGGGAAACTGACCGAACAGATACTTGGCAAAGGAACCACTACTTTGCATACTGATCATGGCGATTAGCAAAATCAGCGGCGCTTGCACCACTGGTGCAATTTTAAAATTTGGCATGACTAAATTTGTTTCGATGACTCGAAGAGCGGGAGCGCAGCAAACGCTGGATCAGGCTTAAACCTAAAAACCTTGAAGCAATAAAAAAAGCCACAGCTCGAAGACTGTGGCTTTTTTAAAATCTGAATTAGAACAATACGCGTACGCGAATTGTGCCCTCAACGTTGTGAAGCGTTTCCAGTGCTTCCTGAGATGCAGTCGCATCGACATCCATGACCAGGTAACCCACATCGCCTTTAGTCATCAGAGACTGACCAGAAATGTTGATGCCGTGTTCAGCAAACAGGTTGTTGATCTTGGACAAGACGCCTGGAATGTTTTTGTGGATGTGAAGAAGACGGTGTTTGCCCTCAGTCAATGGAAGCGCAATTTCCGGGAAGTTCACAGCAGAAAGAGTCATGCCTTTATCTGAGTAAGCAACAAATTTCTCAGCCACTTCCAGACCGATGTTCGCCTGAGCTTCCATGGTAGAACCACCCACGTGTGGAGTCAGAATCACGTTTGGCAGGTTACGTAGTGGAGAAACGAATTCTTCACCATTTGCTTTTGGCTCTTTCGGGAAGACGTCTACGGCAGCACCTGCAATGTGACCAGACTTGATCGCATCTGCCAGATCTTCAATTACGACACATGTACCACGTGCCGCATTCAGGAAGATTGAACCTTCTTTCATTTGCGCAAACTGTTCTTTGCCAAAGAAATTACGGGTAGATGGCAGATCCGGAACGTGTAGAGTAACCACGTCTGCATTGGCAAGTAATTCGCCCATAGAGCCGACTTGACGTGCATTACCTAAAGGTAATTTGGTCACCGCATCATAATAGATTACTTTCATGCCCAGACTTTCAGCCAGTACAGAAAGTTGTGAACCGATTGAACCGTAACCTACGATACCTAAAGTTTTACCACGTGTTTCGAATGAACCGACAGCCGATTTGTTCCAGCCACCTGCATGTGTATCTGTTGATTTTTCAGGTACACGGCGCAGAAGAAGAATAGTTTCTGCCAATACCAGTTCAGCAACTGAACGTGTATTTGAATACGGTGCATTAAATACCGGAATACCGCGACGCATTGCAGCATCAAGATTGACCTGATTGGTACCGATACAGAAGCAGCCTACTGCAATCAGTTTGTTCGCGGCTTCAAATACTTCTTCAGTCAATTGAGTACGGGAACGAATACCGACAAAGTGTGCATCTTTAATCGCTTCTTTCAGTGCTTCGCCTTCGAGCGCTGTTTTGCGATAGTCGATGTTGGTATATCCAGCTGCATTCAATGTATCGATTGCGTTCTGGTGAACGCCTTCTAGCAATAGAAAACGGATTTTATCTTTAGGTAGAGAAAGATGTTGGCTCATTACGGCTCCGCTACAAAGGCCAAATTTAGTCGCGGTATGATAGCACAGGAATGGGGCGGTTATACATTTCCTTGATGGCTACAATATCAGCTATTTTTGCAAGTGATAGTAGTGAAAATGATAGAACTGGTTGAATTAAACCATCATTTTCAAAGGTATATTATCAAAATTGTCATTTTTTCAGGGAAACGCCAAAAAATAGCTTATAATATTGCGCCATGCTGTTTAAGCTCCCATTTTTGGTGCTTTAATCAGCATGTTTCGCCTGATTTGTATCCATGTTTTTATGCATAAAAAATGTGCAAATGAACCAGCGAAGTCTTTCTTGTTTAAATCATGCTAGGTCTGCAAACGATGAATGCTCCAGTCGCTTTAACCCCTGAGTTATTGACCCAATTGACTGCAATTGTGGGTGAAAACCGTATTAAAACCGATACGGATAGCCTCCAGAATTGGGGTCGCGATCATACCAAGCACTTTGAACCAAACCCGTCAGTCGTTGTTTTTCCATCCTCAACGGAACAGGTCCAAGACATCGTAAAACTGGCCAACCAGTTCAATGTTGCAGTGACACCATCGGGTGGCCGTACCGGTCTTTCCGCAGGTGCAGTTGCAGCCAACGGCGAGATCGTGGTGAGCATGGACAAGATGAACCAGATTCTGGAATTCTTCCCGGCAGACCGTATGGTACGCGTGCAGGCAGGTGTGGTGACTGAACAGTTGCAGAACTATGCTGAAGAACAGGGCATGTACTATCCTGTTGACTTTGCTTCAGCAGGTTCATCACAAATCGGCGGAAATATCGGGACCAATGCTGGCGGCATTAAAGTAATTAAATACGGCATGACCCGTAACTGGGTACTCGGCCTGACTGTGGTAACCGGTAAAGGTGACATCCTTCGCTTGAACAAGGGCATGATCAAGAATGCAACCGGTTACGCACTTCAACACTTATTCATCGGTGGTGAAGGCACGCTGGGTCTAGTAACTGAAGCTGAAATTAAATTAGAGCGTCAACCACAAGACCTGCAAGTGATGGTTCTGGGTGTACCTGATTTTGATGCAATCATGCCGTTATTGCATGCCTTCCAGGCGAAAATTGATTTAACCGCATTCGAGTTCTTTGGTGAACTGGCGATGCAAAAAGTCTTGGCCAATGGCCATGTACAGCGTCCATTTGAAACCGAATGTCCATTCTACGTGTTGCTTGAGTTTGAAGCGCCGTTTGAACCGATTATGGACAAGGCGATGGAAATCTTCGAGCACTGTATGGAACAGGGCTGGGTACTGGACGGCGTGATGAGCCAAAGCCTTGATCAAGTAGAAAGCTTATGGCGTTTACGCGAAGATATTTCAGAATCTATTGCGCCGTTCATTCCATATAAAAATGACATTTCAGTTCTGATCACGCACGTTCCTGCATTCATTAAAGAAATCGATGCGATTGTGAGTGAGAACTATCCTGATTTTGAAATCTGCTGGTTCGGTCATATTGGTGACGGTAACCTGCACTTGAATATCCTGAAACCTGAAAACTTAAGCAAAGATGAATTCTTTGCCAAATGTCAGGTCGTGAACAAGTATGTCTTTGATACCGTGAAAAAATATGACGGTTCAATTTCTGCG
Organism: Acinetobacter sp. SFD; assembly: GCF_001647575.1. Lineage (NCBI taxonomy): Bacteria > Pseudomonadati > Pseudomonadota > Gammaproteobacteria > Moraxellales > Moraxellaceae > Acinetobacter > Acinetobacter sp. SFD. The sequence continues at coordinate 105,602 of NZ_LSZJ01000001.1, read as the reverse complement.
GAACATGGTGTAGGTATGACCAAGAAGCCATATCTTGAATATTCGCGTTCTGCGGAAGAGATTGAATATATGAAAGCCCTGAAAAAAGTCTTTGATCCAAAGGGCATCATGAACCCGGGTAAACTTTTCGATCTTTAATTGTTCGAAATTAAAAAAGCGCATCGAAAGGTGCGCTTTTTTATTGCTGTGTAAATACAGTTACAGAGTCTAAATAGTCTTCGATTCAAAAGCTCGGCATGATGTGTTGGAATAATAATGACAATTTGGGGTTAAACAATATGTTACGGATATTGGCAGTCATAACTTTAGCTTTCGGTGTGATGGGGTCGGGTTGTACCACCACGCAACAGGTCATTGCAAAAGTACAGTCTTCTTCAGATACGCCCTTGGAACAGGTTTTGAAAATGAGACCGGATTTGCGTAAGGAACTGGCGACGGTTGAATTGCGCCAGTTCTTCAATAAGGCGGAGACACCTACCATTGGGCAGGTCAAAGTAACTGAAACCCGTTTAAAGGACGATTCAGTGCGTTCAGTCCAGACCATTTACTATTTTAGCCGTAAAAACGGGAGCTGGAAGCTGGATAATACTGACAGGTCCTATCGTTGCATGCGTGGGGCAAATACCAAAACTTTCCAGAAAGCGGTCTGTCCATAATAGTGTTTGATCTTTAGACAGATTTTGGTTAAAAGCGTATCTAAGTGATGCGCTTTTTTGTTTTGGAAGATTATCTCTACGATCAATTATATTTATTCAGAGCGTTTGAATATCTCATCTGCTAAAATTCCTGCTTTCTATTTTAGATAAAGCTCATTCTGCTTCATCCGGCAGACTGACAATAAAAACTCCCATGCAAAATATCCAGATCCAAAAACTGACCCGTGCCACACTCATGTTCCCGCTGGCACTGGTCTTGTTTGAATTCTCCGTCTATATCTGTAATGACCTGATTCAGCCGGCCATGCTGGCGATTACCCGTGATTTTGGCGTGAGTAGTTCATGGGCACCATCCTCCATGTCCTTTTTCCTGTTGGGTGGGGCATTTGTCGCAGCGATTCTGGGACCTTTGTCCGATCGTCTTGGACGTAAAACGGTACTGCTTGGTGGTGTGGCATTTTTTACCATCAGCTGTCTGGCTATTTTATTAACACCCAATATCGAAAGTTTCTTATTTCTGCGCTTTTTACAGGGCTTTGGCCTGTCCTTTATTACCGCTGTAGGTTATGCCGCCATTCAGGAAAGCTTTGAAGAACGTGATGCCATCAAAGTCATGGCACTGATGGCCAATGTGTCTTTGCTGGCACCCTTGCTAGGACCAGTGCTGGGTGCCTTTATGATTGATCACATCTCCTGGCATTGGGGTTTTATCGGGATCGCATTTCTTTCATTTCTGAGCTGGTTCGGCCTGAAAGCTAAAATGCCAAACCTGAACGTCAGTATTCCCAGACAGCCGGTCAGCTATATTCTGGATGACTTTAAACAGGTTCTAAAAAATAAACGCTTTGTGATCATGACTGTAGCCTTGCCTTTGGTAAGTTTGCCTTTGATGTTATGGATTGCCTTGTCACCGGTGATTCTGGTCGAGCAATTTGGATTCAGTAGTGTGCAATATGGTCTGGCGCAGTTTCCAGTCTTGGGCGGCCTGATTGCAGGTAATCTGATTCTGCTGAAAATTATCGATAAAATGCCGCTGGGTAAAACCGTATTATTGGGTCTGCCACTGATGCTGTTGGGTGCCGGTTTATTGATGCTGGGTTTATTGATTCCAGAGTATTTTGTTCATTGTCTGATTATCGGCACCACTTGTATCAGTCTAGGTGAGGGGGTAAGTTTTTCGGTACTTTACCGTTTTGCACTGATGTCTTCAGAAGTGTCCAAAGGCACGGTGGCCGCGACGGTTTCTATTATCCTGATGCTCAGCTTTTTTGTGGTCATTGAAGCAGTAAGAATGGCATATGAAACCTACGATATCTGGGCCTACTGTGCTGCCTCTTTGATTCTGATTGCACTCTGGTTTACTTTGCCACGCATGCAACTCAAACAGTTAATGCTGGAAAGACAGGAGCGTGGAGAGTTTTGATTTTTTAAAATTTATTTTTTGCTTAAAGATTATTTTCTAAGAAATTTACCTCTCCCTAGCCCTCACTTGCGCTTCGTTTTAAAAGCGGTACTTTAAAACTTGCTTAGGAGAGGGAATTTTCATTAAATTTAATGGTTTTTAGAATTAATAATGAAGAATAGATAGATATTGAAGGTCCTCTCTCCCTGTGGGAGAGAGTTAGAGAGAGGGAGCAATTAAGCTTCTTCCGCTACCGGTAGCTCTAGCTTCTTCAGTTTCATATCAAATAGGAATGGACCGAAAGGCAGAATCGAAGCGATTAAACCCATCACAAACATGCTGAGAGACCATTTCTGTTTTTCACATACCGCGAATAAAACCACCAGAAATAGCACAAACAGTACCCCATGCCCCATACCGACATATTTGACCAGAATCGGATTATCCATCATATATTTCACTGGCATCGCGATAAATAACAGCAGCAGGAATGAAATCCCTTCAAGCAAACCGACCAGACGCAAAGTTTTGATGTTCATAATACATATTGATTTAACCAAATTAGTTTTGAGTGTACCGAATATCACCTGAATATTGAATCTTAATAATAAAGATATATTCAATATTTTTAATAAGTTATAACCAAGTAAAGCAGTTGGTTATTTAATCTCGGCACCTAGTAATTCATGACGTAATTTTAGTAATTCCGGTAAGGTTTCCAGCAATAAACTGATCTGTTTCAGCACCAAAAGCAGATGTGCTGAGAGGTTTTCCTGTGTACTTAAGCGTTGAATTTCTGCCAGTTTATGATCAATGTCATAGGTATCTAAAGGCTGTTGTTGCAGCAATACCCCAGTTAAAGTTTGCTTGCACCAACGCATTAAATCCAGAATTTGTGTATCAGTAACCTGCTCACGGTGACTCCCCAATGCTGCAATATAACTGAGCTGGCTATGGCTATAGACCAGATAGCGAAAGGCACTTTTAACCAGTTGCGGATCTGGATTCGGTTCGGTGCTCAGGCTTGAAATCATGCTGGATAAATCAATCTGTGCATTGTGGGCCAGACGCCGTGCAGTCCGGTAAGCAATACTGTTATCTTTACCGTTTTGATATTGTTCGACCACTGCAGCAAAATAGTCCAGTGTAGCAAGCGATGATTTTTTAATATTGCTAGAAATATTACGAAAATTCCAGTCAGGCCAGATCCAGCTTACTGCCATCCATGCAATCAGACAGCCTATGAGGGTATCAATAATACGCGGTAAAATAATGGCATAACCGGCACCTTTCAGGTTAAAAATCAGGAGTACCATCAGGGTCGCCATGAGAGTGGCCATGGCATATTTTTTGGAACGTAGATAGAAAAAACCGACACCAAAAATTACTGTCAGGAGTAACTGACCTTCGACACTTGGCACAAAATACAGAATGGGAACGCCCAGCATGACCCCCAATAATGTTCCTAGGGTCCGCAATTTGAGCCGGCTTTTGGTGGCAAAATAACTGATCTGACAGACAAACAGGCTGGTCAGTAAAATCCAGTAGCCATTTTTCGCAAAGGGCAATAATGAAATGGCATAGCCGACTAGAAACACAATGGCAATCCGCACCGCATGCCGAAAGAGTGCCGATTGCGGACTCAAGTGTGGTTTGAGTTTCAGCCAGAGATCTGTGCTATCGCGAATATCATCATCAAACAGGCTCAGGTCATCAAAATGCTGCTGATAGCGTGGCTTATACAGTGCCTGTTGATCATGCAGGTGTTGTAACTGCTCATGTACACTCAGCAGATTGGCCAGAATAAGCTGTAAATTTTTAACTTCAATATTCTGTGGGTGTTGGGCAATCCAGTCCTGCATCGATTCCTGTAAATGTTTTAATGCCAGTTCATCATCTGCAGACAGATAAAATTTTTCATTGCGCAGCACACAGCCTGCCAGATGCTGACAGGCAAGGGCTTGCAAGCGGATATTTTTTTGAATCCGGAAAATCAGGTCAGTGCGGCTAAAATGCTGTTCGATCTGTTCATAATGCAGATAATTGGCTGTGGCCTGTTCATGAATATCCTGCATCAGAAAATACAGATTCAGCCAGTAAATGGTATTGCGATTGGCACGCGATGCTTTGAGTCGGGTCAATAGCGAATCTTTGCTGCGGTTAAAACTCTGAATGACTAAAGTATTTTTAAGGGACAACTCATAGAGCAGGTTTTCAACATTCGGATGCTGGTCCGGATCAAACAGTTTGGCTTTACTCAGCAGTAAATCCGACATGTGCTGCAAGCTTTGTGCGAGATTTTCCTGAACCTGCAAGGTAGGACGCAGCAGAAAAAATAGAATAGACGTCAGGCCGTACCATAGTGCTCCAATGACAAAATAAAGCGGCTGTTCATACCAGTGCTGATATTCGCCCAAGCCGAACATGGTATAGATTGACAGTAAAATGGTGCCAAATGAAATTGTGGCATAACGTTGGCCTAAGGCACCCATTAGAATAAACAGCGCACTCGATAGCGATAGCCACAGTGCAAACCAGAATTTATGTGGAGCAAGAAATTCCAGAATGCTGCTAACACTAAAAAACAGAATGATGACCAGTAACAGGTTGCGCAAACGCAGGCTTAGCCGGTCATCAAAATCAGTCAGTGCCGTGGCAATTGCTCCTAAAGTTACTGGAACGATCAAAAACTCATAACCCAGAAATTTCAGACCGAAAGTAGTACCTAAAAACACCAGCAGGATCTGCAGGCAATAAGTTATCAGCGCACTGGACTGAAAGGGCAGCAGGACAGGTTTTATAATTTTAACAAAAGTAGCAGTCGCAGGTCGGGCAGCATTCACAGGGACAGGATCCGGAAAGTAAAAACGCAAAGTTCTGAATGCAATTTAGACGCCAAAATAAAAGAAAAATCCATGAAAAAACGAGCATATTGCCCGTTTTCTCTATTTGGTCATTGGCATGAGGGTATTTAGATCACACCACAGGCAATACGTTCACCGCCGCCGCCTAATGGTAATGGGGTGTCGGAATAGTTGTCCCCACCAGCATGAACCATAATGGCACGACCCTGAACATCAGCCAGTTTCAGGCGTGGTGCAAGCAGGGTGACACGCGCAGTTCCATCAGTCTTAACTTTCAACGCTGGTAAATCGCCTAAGTGACCGGTTGTTGGCGTACCGTGATGTGGTGCCTGATTCGGATTGTAATGGCTACCTGCTGCCAGTGCTGCACCCATCTTGCCATCTTTCATTGCAGGTGCACATGATCCATTTTCATGAATATGGAAACCGCGCTCACCTGCAGGAAGCTGTTTCAGGTTGGTGCGAATGACCAGACCAGCTGGGCTGTCACTGAGTAATACGGTACCAATCTCTTGGCCTACACCTTGAGCAGTTACTGCATTTAAAGTCACTGCTCTGACCACTTCGTTTGATGGAGAGGTTGAGGCACAACCGGTAAAAAGTGCTGCGCTTAATGCGCAAAGTGTCGTAATTTTAAACAATGAAGACATGATTCTGGCATCCTGATCTTTATTCTGTTTGGTGAAATCATTTAAACAGAGCAAGACCAGAAGCTCTATATAAAATCAGTACTTAAATGTTTTGTTTTGTTTAAGTCGATTAAATATATGCTTCAAGGTGCTTTGGGTGGTGTCTCTTTTGTTTCCGGATCAATCTCATGTGCCAGGGTCGCTTTAGGCATCATTAATGGTTCATTTATATTACTTTCATGTAACCATTCACGCCAGATAGCCAGGAGTACAGCCAGAATCACCGGGCCAATAAATACCCCCACCAGACCGAAGCTGGCAATACCGCCCAGCACTCCAAACATGATCAGCAGGAAAGGAATCTGCGTTGCACCAGAAATTACCAGGGGACGAATGACGTTATCGGCGGTACTGACCACACAGACACCCCAAACCATGACTCCAATAGCTTCAATGGTTTGTCCTTGCGAAAACAGCCACAGTGCGACCGAACTATAGGCAAGAGGTGGACCGAAAGGAATCAGGGCAAAAATAAAGGTCACAATGGTTAAAACCATCGGATTTGGAACACCTGCAACAAAATAACTCATACCTGCCAGCAGAGCCTGGGCAATTGCAGTTAAACCGACCCCATAGACCACCGCTCGGGTAGTGGCAGAGATAGTAGAAAAATAATGATGCACACGTGGTCCGACCACCATTTCAAAGGCTTTACGCACCTGATTTAAAATGGTCTGACCATCACGGTAGAAGAAAAACAGCGAAAGTATGGCAAAACATAATTTAAATATATTTTTGCTGACTTCGTTCAGTACCACTTTGCCATAATTCAGATGACCTTGAATCCAGGTCGATACCGACAGCGCGATACTCTGCGGATCGGTATTGATTTCATTTAAGGTCCGGCTGATCTCCTTGCCGACAATCGGAAGTCCACGAATAAAATCAGGTACATTCAGATGACCGGAAAAGACCTGTCGCTGCAATTCCATATACAGGTTACGGCCTTCATGCTGCAACATGAAAATAGCAAAAATAAACGGAAGACCGAATACCAGAATCACGGCCAGAATCATCAGGGTCGCACTCAGTGTCGGGCGATTGCCACACATACGTAACACTGATTGATACAGGGGCCAAGTCATATAGGCAATAATTGCCGCCCAAACTACAGGAATGATGAAATACTTGAGTATATGAAAACTCAAAAAAATCAGGATAAAGAACAATCCAAATAATAAGACTTTTTGTAATATAGGCGCGTATTGTTGCACTGAATTTAATGACTCATTTTTAGGTCGTGTTCAGGCATATTAACTGAAAAAAAAGCGATCGAAAATGCTGCATTGCCAAGTAGCGTGATTATTTTCCAAGAGCTGCAGCCTGATTCAGTCTATTGACTCAAAACCATTGACTTGGATCATCAATAATCGCATTTAGTACCGGTTGCCATTGATCCTGCAGTTCCCGGTAAATTTTTTGTTGTTTATCAAAGACTGAAAGACCTTCCATCGCTAAACGGCTATAAGGGGCGCGTTCCGAAATCCAGGCCACCGGCTGTTGGTCGATTTTGTCAAAAAATTGTTGTATATCCTGATTGCTGGCTGCATTTGCTTTGGTGCGATTGGCCAGAAGCAAAATTTCGACCTTGCCTTTGCGGATACGTTTAATGTCCTGTAAATGTTTGAGAAAACGGCGGGTTGAATCGATATCAAAAAAAGAAGGCTGGATCGGGATGATAATCGCATGTGCTTCACTGACCAGCTGTTCCGCATGATCGTCACTTAACGCACCTGGTGCATCAATAATCAGGTATTCAATCTGCTTGGGAGCATCACCAATGGATTTGCTATTGCGCCAGTCCAGACTTTGAATAGGTGCCGCCTGTGCCGGGCGGTGCTTAAGCCATTGCAATGTGGATTTCTGGTTGTCGGCATCGGCCAATGCCACTGTATAACCCTTTTGTGCGAGTGCTGACGCCAAACTAATGGCTGTCATGGTTTTACCACAACCGCCTTTCTGATTCGCAACTAAAATTGTTTTCATGACTCAAGGTGATTTTATTCTGTTCCAGCCTAGCATATCATTCTTTTCAAGTATGCAAATGGCCGATATCCTCAACTTCAGTCGAATGCGATGTTATAAAAATCAAGTAAATTAGGAAGATTGAATGTCCATATGGATGGCCATGCTGATTGGCGCATGTATCGGGGTGGTATTGACCACTATTATTTTAAGTCAGACACGCAACGGACGGATCAAGGCCGAATATGAGCAGTATATCGCCGAGCTGGAACTGGAGCATCAGCAATCCCTCATTGCCGCGCAAAAGCGCAGTGTAAATACTAGCCGTGCCGTTCTCAAAGGCAAAATGGCTGAACAGCTCGCACCGATCATGCCGGAATTTCAATATCTGCCGAGTGATGCTAAGTTTCTGGGCGATCCGGTAGATTATGTGGTCTTTGACGGCTATAGCGATTTTCGTGACGGGGAAGGCGCAGCCGAAGATATTGAAGTCGTCTTGATTGATATTAAAAGTGGAGGTGCACGTCTGACCAAAGGCCAGCAAGCCATTGCCCGATCGATTCAGGAAGGACGGGTACGTTTTGAAACTGTTCGGATTGATTTTGAGGATTAATCCAAACCTCATGCAGAATAAAAAACTATGCAAAAACTACTGATCACTGCACTGCTGTTTATACTTGGACTTTGGGTCTGGAATGAGTTTTTTCGTGCTATTCCACATCTGCAAGAAAAAGGCGTACTTAAAAATTTTAAAGTAGAACCGGTCAAGCATATTTCAGAAATCTATATTGTGCATGATCAGCGCTTTGTAAAACCCACCCGTCGGGTTCTGCATCAGGCGAGTCCTGTGGTGGGGAGTTTTAATGATCTGGCCTATCTCAGCAATATTGATGTGCTGTTGCTGACTCAGCCGTTGCCAGCCATGCAGGCAACATTGGAGTTTGATGAAGTAAAACGCTGTTATCAGGTTGAAGGACAAATCAGCGAGGCGGATCATAACTTCATCAATACGCATGTACAGCATTTCAGTCTGATTGCTGCCACTGAAAAAATTGCCGATCAGATTCGCCGGTTAAAACCAGGACAGAAAATTACTCTTAGTGGTGATCTGGTTACCGTTCATTCAGGCACGACTGGACAAGAATTTACGGTGGGTACAGGTTCTAAATATCGTGGCCATTGCCAGTTACTGCGAGTGACTCAGATTCAACATCACTAAAAAGATCAGAGGGAGTTAGTCTTTTGACTTACGCAGTCGAGCCAACAGCATATGCTGACCAATCTGGGGTAGACCTGCCGCATCAATATAATTCAAGCTTTCTATTTCAAAACCGGTTTCCAGCAAGGCATTTTCAATATCGCGGTTCAGATGACAGCCATCTGCGACTTTCTTTTGAATAGGAGTAAGTAAATGTTGCAGGCACTGGATATTTAAATTTTGCCGATTCAGCACATGTTCGACTACATGTAAAGTACCACCCGGCTGTAGCACCCGATAAATTTCCTTTAAGCTCTGTTCGAGATCTGGAATACTGCAAAGTGTCCAGGTTGAAACCACATGTTGCAGGCTATTCGCTGCAAAAGGCAAATTTTCTGCGCTGGCCTGAATATGCTCAACCGGAAACGCAGCTTGCTGAATCCGCGTTTCTGCCAGTTTGAAAATATCAGCATTCGGTTCCAACGCATATAGCTTGTCAACCAGTTGATAAAACGGCAGATTCAGCCCGGTACCGAAACCAATTTCCAGCACTTCATTTGACACCCCCAAGAGCAATTCGCGGCGTAAGTCCATCAAAGCCGGGGTTTGCATGACCTGATTTAAAAGATGTGGAAAGATATGTTGTTGATAAATTTTATACAGCATCCGGGCCATTTTAATGAGATGAGAATTTGTTCTAGCTTAACCGAAAATAAAATAATCGGCATATCCCGAGCTGACCAAATTTGTTCAGTTTGTTACCAAGTTCAACTGTTTATTCATTAAAAAATACGTAAGATCAAAGAAGATATCCTTAAAACGTTTAAGCAACTTGATTAGGATTAGATTAAAAATTATGTTCAAACACTTTAAACATTATGCTTTGCTCGCCAGCCTGTTACTGCCTATTTCTGGCCACAGTTCTGTTGAGCATAATATTGCCAAAGGTTTGCCTCCTGTGGTCAAAGGTCAGTCAATTTCGGTCTTGCAGCCTTTTAAAGGTGATTTCCGTATTTTGGGTTCTAAGGTTTATAGTTCTGATCCGCAAGCCAAATTCTCTCCGATTGATTATGCAGTCAGTTGGGGGTTATTTGCTGAGCCTGAAATTGCCCGGCATATCACCGTGAATCAATATGACCGTTATTTGAACTGGAAAATGGATCGGGTACCGGTACCGGTAGAACAAGCCAAGCAGATGGTGTCCAATATGCATATCATTCCCGCCAATCCTGAAATTGCCAAGGCAATCAAAAAGGTGAAGCGTGGCGATTTGGTGCGTATGCACGGGGAGCTGGTTGAAGTTCGGGATAAAGATCTGGTCTGGACATCTTCTTTAACCCCGACCGATACGGGGGATGGTGCTTGTGAAGTTTTCCGCGTCAGTTCCATTCAGTGGATAGAAAAAGTTGGTAAGAGCTAAACAGACATCCAGCATACTGCTGAGATGCCTAAAAAAACCGTTCCTATGAACGGTTTTTTTATCTGTTGAAGACTTATTTTGCAATTAGGGCCTGACCTTCAAAGGTAATTCCATCCCACCCATTAAGCATAAACTGGCGGATATTCTGATGATCGGTCGACTCTGGCGTCGCCAGTACAGCAGCATAATGCTCAGCAAACAGGCTTAAGGTCTGTGCCTGATCCAGACCATTGAGTTGTGCAAAAGAAAAGACTTTGGCGCTGCCCTGGTTTTCTGTAGCCGTATTATTTTGCTGGCCATTTTTAAATGCAGTTGGTGTATGCGTATAGCGCGAGTCAATATATGCAATCACATCTGCAAATTTTGCTTCGCCTGCCGCTAACTGGGCCAATAAATCCTGTGCCATGCTGTTTTTCCTGTGCCATTCATGAAAATTCGATGCGATAAATATAGCAATTTTCTTGCGAAGTTCCATGGTATTTAATTGATTTTCCGTTCAAGATAATAGTGAAAATTATCCATGTTGAGTTTAAAAATTTGGATAAGATAAACTTGATCAATAAATAGATAGGAAAAAATATGGGCTGGCTTTGGGTGGCAATGGGTGGGGCAGTCGGTGCCAGTCTGCGTTATGCAGCAGGACTTTGGCTGTTTAAACCACAAATGCAGTTTCCTTGGCCCACCTGGTGGATCAATATTCTAGGCTGTTTATGTGCGGGGATTTTTTTTGCCTGTAGCCAAAAATATCCAATCCTTCAACAGGAAGCTCGTCTGTTTTTAATGGTGGGAATTCTCGGTGGTTTTACTACATTTTCCAGTTTCGGTCTGGAAAGCTTTTTGCTATTCAAGCAAGGGGCTATGGGCCTAGCGGTATTATATGCATTATCCAGCTTAATCATCGGCATTATGGTTCTGGCGCTGGGCTTTTATTTAACGTCATGGATGCTATCGCACAGTTAAAACGGACATAAAAAAGTCAGGAAACTGGAGGTTATTTCCTGACATAAACCACGATTCGAAGATTGAGATAATCGACGGTTTTCATTTTTAACCACGTTTAAAGCGGCCAAAACGTTTGTTGAAGCTTGCCACACGACCTTCATTGCTGGTCTGACGTTGCTCACCCGTATAGAAAGGATGAGAAGCGCTTGAAATATCTAGTGTTACATAAGGATATGTTTTACCTTGATATTCTTTAGTCTGGCTGGAGTTCATGGTACTGCCAATCACAAAATAGGCATCGGCATTGGTATCATGGAACAACACTTCACGATACTCAGGGTGGATATCTGAACGCATATCTAAATTCCTCTTGATTATTGATCAAATGTTATAATGTAACATTTACGCTTTCAAGTAATTTAGGGTTACAACGCGTAAGCCAGTCGTCTCTATTTAACTGCGACTGGGTACGAGCTCTTCAAATACATCACTTAAATCATCATTTACTTTAAGATGAATCAGGTTCCAGTACTGCCCTGAAATCGTCCGGTTCACCATTAAGGTATCTGGAGAAGGTTTAAACACATCCCAGTATTTTAAGGAAGGTTTCAGCAGTTCCATACCATCATGATGCGCTGAGTTTTCGGCGAAATCATAGTGGGTGACTAAAGGACGCATGAGTACTTCCAGCCATTGTTCATACAATTCTGTTGGGAATTTTCCGGTTTCAGTCAAAGAATGCAGTGCATCCAGTTGTTGTTCGATTACGGGAATATTCTTCTTGCGTGCGGCATGGATCAGCTCTTTGAAATGTTCAACCACTTCAGTCGACAAGGTCTTGACGCCACCATAATCATAAACAATTACAGAGCCATCTTCACGGAAGGCGAAATTGCCGGGATGCGGGTCGCAGTGAAAGCGTTTCAGATAGAAAATTTCCTGACCAATGGCACGGAATAAACGGCGTCCCAAAGCATTTCGGGTCTCGAGTGGCCAAGTGCTAGCGGTTTCAATACTTTCCCCAAGCTCCTGGCTCAAAGTCAGAATATGCCGTGAAGAGTACTCATGAAACACTTTCGGAATTATAATTTTACTGTCCAGAGATTCATGGAAAGTCCGGGCGATTTCCAGATTCTGTGCTTCGATTTCATAGTTCAGCTCATTGTCCAGACTCTGCTGAATTTCCTTAAACAGCTGATCCTGAAGTTTACGGTCAATCTTTAACACGCCCATCATGCGCAGTGCCAGACGGACTTGTTTCAGGTCACTTTCGCAGGCTTCATCTACCCCAGGATACTGCACTTTGACCACAACTTGCTGGCCATCTGGCAGGATCGCTTTATGTACCTGACCAATCGAGGCTGCAGCAAATGGCTGTTCATCAAAGTGCTGGAAAAGCTGTGCTAAGGGTTTACCCAGTTCTTTTTCTACCTGTGCCTGAATTTCTTTAAATGGCATGGGTGGTGCCTGACGTTGTAACTTGGCAATGGCTTTGGCGACTTCGGGCGGGAAAACGTCTTTATATTGCGAGGCAATCTGGCCAACTTTCATGACTGCGCCTTTCATCTCTCCCAAGGTATCTGCAATCTGTACCCCAATATCCTGAAACAGTTTGCTGCGCGCAGTATTTTTCTGCTCTTCATCGGCAGTTAAATTTTTAATGGAATTGGAGAGGGTTTTACCTGCAATACTTGCGGTCATTCCGGCAAGTTTCATAAAGCGACGACCGGGTGTACTAGCCGTTTTTGCCATGCGAGATTCCTTGAAACCAATAATGAATGGATGTATTTGATCATAGGTGACAACGGTTCAATTGCCTAGATTTAATTGTAGAGGTTATGTTGTGATTTCCTTCTGCTTCTCCATGTTTAATGCATCATCTTTGATTTGATAAAGATTTATCTTTATCTCCTTGGCTAAACTAAAAGAATATGCCGGAATCCATCATCGTTTTAGATAAGGCTGAGTATTAATTCTGAATGTTGTTTTATGGCTAAAAGCTTAGAATAAACAGATTGCTGTAATGAAGAAAATTCAATGAAAGTCTATCGATATTTTACTGGGAAGGATGATGTGCATTTTTGTGCGCGGGTGACCCGTGCCTTAAATGAAGGTTATGAGTTATATGGTCCACCCACCATGACTTTTAATGGTACGGATGTGATTGTGGGGCAGGTGGTGACCAAAGATGTAGCGGATGAATCAGAGATTCCAGAAGGATTGAAGGAGGCTTTGGGAGCTAATTCTTAACTTCTACATCGAAATTAGAATGCTCAAGGCTATGCTCTCATCTTTTATTTTTATGCTGTCACATAGGTGTAGCTCCTACTTTTGTCATGGCAAAAGTAACAAAACCATCTCGTTGATCTGATGCTACTTCCCTGTATCACAGTTCAACGGTGACATCCATGTCACCTACCCAATATTTAAGATTGCTTGAAAGTCGCTAAGTTTTTACACTTTTAAGCTTAAACGTCTGTTATTGCTATAGAGTCGTGCCAGCAATAAAACACAGGCAACACTTAAACCCACGATCAGGCCAACCCAAACACCGGCGGCGCCCATCTCGGTAAAGCGGGATAAATATACCCCAACCGGAAAGGCGATGACCCAGTAAGCCAGCATGGTAATCCACATCGGCCCCTTGGTATCCTGCATGCCACGCAGACAACCTGCTGCACTGATCTGCCAGGCATCCATCAGCTGATAGGCAATAGCAAACAGAATCAGATACACCGCAATTTGGCTTACGATCAGATCTGAAGTGTAGAGTGCCACAATTTCATTGCGGAAAACCCAAAGCAGAATCATGGTCAGGATCGCCAGAATAGTGGCAGTGATCAGGCCAAGATATTGCACTTTTCGCATGGCTTGCCAGTTCTGTTCACCATAGTAGGTGCCAACCCGAATGGTCAGGGCAATCGCCAGTGACATGGGAATCATGAACAGTTGTGAAGTGACGGAAATAGCAATCTGATGGGCAGCGACAATGGTCTCTCCCAAAGGACTCAGCACAATTGCTGCTGTACTGAAAATACTGACCTCAAAGAAGATCGCCAATCCAATTGGAAAACCCAGTTGCAGAATACGCTTCACCCATTCCGGGTTTATTTTTTCCCAGTGAGTAAAAGGCTGAGTACGCTGATAGGCTCTGTTTTTAAAGATATACAGTGCCAGAGTCATGAGCATTAACCACTGCAAAATCGCTGTGGCAAACCCACAGCCTGCACTGCCTAGGGCCGGAACAGGACCAATACCATACATAAAGATATAGTTCAGCGGAACCAGCAAAACCAGGGCCAATAAACTAATCACGGTGACCGGGCGAGGATTTCCAATCGCTTCTGAGTAGCCGCGTAAGGCTGCATACATGGTTACCGCAGGCATACCAAAACCAATCGCATGCAGGAATAAACTGGCTTTAGGCTGCAAGCTTTCCGGTACGCCCAAGAGAGGTAAAAGGGCTGGCAAAACTTGTAAAATCAGGCCGGCAATTACCCCAAGAATCAGGGCAACCCAAAGCGATTGACGTGCAATGGTGGCAATTTTTTCAGGTGTACGTGCGCCGTTAGCTTCGGCAACCAAAGGCGTCGTGGCAATCATAATGCCACTAAATAGCAGCATCACCGGAATCCAGAGTCCTACTCCGACGGCAATCGCGGCAAGATCGGTAGCAGACAGGTGACCGGCCATAATGGTATCAATCAGGCCCAGACCAGCCTGAGAAAATTGGGTCACCAGAATAGGCAGCATCAGATGAAAAAGTTTTTTTAATTCAAAACTAAAGGTTGTAATTGGTGAAACATTCGACACAAAAATTACTCATCGTGATCATGTGCTTAAATAGAAGGTTTAGCGTTGTAAAGTGAGAAGCACACCAATAAAAATTACCACGCCGCCTAAAAGACGTTGCCAGTTAACCGGCATTTTTTCATTACCCAATAATCCCAGATGATCGACCAGCATCGACATTACCATCTGACCAAAAATAATGAGACCGCTAAGAACCAGAAAGCCAAGTTTGGGTGCTGCATAAATGCTCATACTAATCGCGTATACACCCACGATTCCCCCTAGCCATAAATACCAGGGAACACTCATCAATTCCTGTAAACCGGGTTTGGGATTGGACTGAAAAAGTACGATTACGGCGAGCACTATTGTACCAATCAAAAAGGAAAAAAATGCAGCTTGAATAGGAGAATATAAATATTCTTTCAGTTGTGTATTAATTGCAGTCTGGAGTGTCAATAAAACACCGATTGCAAAAACCAAAGGAAGTAAAATAATAAGTTGAGAAGATATTTTCATAATTTTAACTGACTAATTCTATTTAAATTTTTAGACATATCACACGATCAAATTTAATTTTAGCAGTGTTGCCGCCGAGTCATGTTAAAATTCCGCTATATCTTGTAATCGTTTTTGAGTAGTTCTTTGGCTGAATTGAATCCTGCTGCTGTCCCTTTGTCCTTATATATTCATATGCCTTGGTGTGTGCGCAAATGTCCTTATTGTGACTTCAATTCGCATGCGGTTCCGGATGGTCAGCTATCACTGGAATTGGAACAGGAATATTTACGAGCACTGGTGGAAGACTTTAAAACTCAGGTCGATTTTGCCCAAGGCCGGCAGATTTACAGTGTTTTTATTGGTGGGGGAACACCGTCACTGATTTCCGCCCCAGGCTATCAATGGTTATTTGATCAGCTCAAAGCCATTATTCCCTTTGCCGAAGGCTGTGAAATTACGCTGGAAGCCAACCCCGGCACAGTCGAACATGATCCGTTTGCCGGTTATTTGCAGGCCGGAATTAACCGTCTGTCGATTGGGGTGCAGAGTTTTAATACCGCTCATCTCAAGCGTTTGGGACGGATCCATAGCAATGAAGATGCGATTTCTGCCATTGGGCTGGCACGTGAAGCAGGTTTTCAGCGCATTAATGTCGACTTGATGCATGGTTTACCGGAACAAACTTTAGAACAAGCTTTACATGATTTAAAACTGGCGGTAGAACAGGGTGCTACGCATATTTCCTGGTATCAGCTAACGATTGAGCCAAATACGGTATTTTTCCGGACTCAACCGATTTTGCCTGTGGATGAAGTATTGGAAGATATTCAGGAGCAGGGTGAGCTCTACTTAAAAGCTCAGGGTTTTATCAACTATGAAGTTTCGGCTTGGCGGAAAGAATTGCCTTCAGCGCATAATCTGAATTACTGGCAGTTTGGTGACTATCTGGCAATTGGTGCTGGAGCACATGGCAAAGTCACTCAGCCGGATGGTGTATATCGGTTCCAGAAAACCCGTTTACCTAAGGACTACTTAGCCAAAGTACCTGCCGAACATCTGCAGTTTAAGCGCATTGAAGATGCCGACTTGCCTTTTGAATTTATGATGAATGCGTTACGTTTAAATCAGGGGGTGAAAGCCAAACTCTATGCCGAACGTACCGGTTTAGGTCTGGATCGCTTGAATGAGTTGCTCAGTTCTTTGCGTGACAGAAAATTAATGGTCGATGATCAAGACCGGCTTTCATGTACCGAGCAGGGGCATATCTTTTTAAATTCGGTGCTGGAAGAATTTCTTTAACTGATTTTAATTCGCTGCTCATTTTTGGAAAAACTCTCGTAAATCTATATGAGGGTTTTTTTATTGCGCAGATTTCCCCAGATCAGGAATTTTTTATAGCCTAGAGATTATCTATTTTCAGATCTCCGATGTAATCTTGGAAAAGAGAAGAGCAGAC
This sequence comes from Acinetobacter sp. SFD, assembly GCF_001647575.1. NCBI lineage: Bacteria > Pseudomonadati > Pseudomonadota > Gammaproteobacteria > Moraxellales > Moraxellaceae > Acinetobacter > Acinetobacter sp. SFD. The sequence continues at coordinate 88,717 of NZ_LSZJ01000001.1, read as the reverse complement.
TTTAAGAATCTCAGGCACAAAAAAAGCACTCTAGGAGTGCTTTTTTTCAATATCTTGCTTCTAAATTATAGAGCAACGATATTTACAGCTGTAGGGCCTTTTTGACCTTGAGCTACGCTGAAAGAAACCTTTTGGCCTTCAACTAAAGTTTTGAAACCTGAACCAGTGATTTCGCTGAAATGAGCAAAAACGTCTGGACCTGATTCTTGTTGAATGAAACCGAAACCTTTAGTTTCGTTGAACCATTTTACTGTACCGTTAACTGTATTAGACATAATATAACCTATTGAATCGTATGAATTTATAGCCAAAATTTCAGATGACTAACTGTAACTTTGAAAAATAAAAAGGATGGAGCTTTTTGATCTGTAATACGAAGGTTTATGACTAAAACTGCGATACTTAAAAGAAGACTAACCAAAACAAGAATTTTTCTAGTTGGGGTTATCATACCGCTTATTTTGAGATATACAAGCGTTTTATTTGGCTAATTTATTAGGGTGTTGAAAAATATAAAATTAAATTTGTATATTTTATATCCAGAAAGGTTTTTTAAGCTAAAAGAAAGATATTTGAGTCAATAAAAAGAGCGCCGAAACGCTCTTTTTGAGACAATTTACAGCTTAGTAATCGAAGCTAAAGTGTTCTGGCGCGAGTGCCGTCATGGTTTTAGACGGATTCACCATCGCTTCTGCATGACCTTGGGTACGTGGCAGAATACGTTCAAAGTAGAAATCAGCAGTTTTGATTTTTGCTTTATAGAATTCTGGAACTTCCGCACCATCACCAGATGCCAGTTTGGCTGAAGCAACTGCAGCTTGCTGTGCCCAGAAGTAGGCCATCATCACATAACCGGAGAACATCAGGAAATCGACTGACGCAGAAGACACGATGTCGCGGTCCTTACGTGCAGCCAGCATAATACGCACGGTTAAGGCATTCCACTGTGCACAGAGCTTGGTTAAATCCCAGGCGAAACGGCGCATGTATTTATTGCGCGCATGCTGACCGCAGAATTTCAGAATTTCAGCAGTGTAATCACGAATCACTTTGCCTTTCGACGTCAACAGCACTTTACGGCCGATCAGATCCAGTGCCTGAACACCTGTAGTACCTTCGTACAGGGTAGAAATACGTGAGTCACGTACGATCTGTTCCATGCCCCATTCTTTGATATAGCCATGTCCACCAAAGACTTGCATACCATGATTTGATGCTTCATAGCCCATTTCGGTCAAGAAGCCTTTCAGGATAGGGGTGTAGAAACCAAGATGATCATCATGCTGTTCAAAAGCAGCGGTATCGCCACGCAGCAAAGCATCATTCATATTATCGGCAATTTGTGCTGCATGATAAATCATGGCACGGCCACCTTCAGCAATGGCTTTTTGCGTCAACAGCATGCGGCGTACATCGGCATGATGAATGATTGCATCCGCTACTTTTTCTGGATCTTTTTTGCCAGACAGGGCACGCATTGACATACGCTCTTTGGCATAAGGCAAAGCACCCTGGAATGACAATTCAGCATGGCAGATGCCCTGAATTGCAGTACCAATACGCGCCGTGTTCATAAAGGTAAACATGGCATGCAGGCCTTTGTTTGGTTCACCAATCAGGTAGCCAGTCGCATTGTCGAAATTCAGTACAGCCGTTGCTGAAGCGCGAATCCCCATTTTGTGTTCTATCGAGCCACAGTTTACTGGATTGCGTTCACCGATCCCACCATCTGCAGCAGCAATAAATTTCGGTACGATAAACAGGGAAATCCCTTTGGTGCCTTGCGGTGCATCCGGAAGGCGTGCCAGTACAATATGTACGATATTTTCAGTGAGGTCGTGCTCACCTGCGGAAATAAAAATCTTAGTTCCTGAAATCGCATAAGTGCCATCTTCTTTCGGCTCTGCCTTGGTTTTTACCTGACCCAGATCCGTACCACATTGTGGTTCAGTCAGACACATGGTGCCCGCCCAAGTTCCTGCAACCAGGTGAGGCAGATACGTGTTTTTCTGCTCATCGGTACCATACTGGATAATAGTATTGATACAGCCCACACTTAAACCCGGATACATCTGGAATGACCAGTTCGCAGTACCCATCATTTCTGATTTGATCAGGTTTAAAGACATGGGCAGGTTTTGGCCACCAAACTCTTCAGGATAAGACAGACCTTGCCAGCCACCTTGTACGAACTGTTCGTAAGCTTCCTTAAAGCCTTTCGGGGTTTTTACTTCGCCATTTTCAAAATGACAGCCTTCTTCATCACCGCTTTGGTTCAAAGGTGACAGTACATTTTCACAAAAATCTGCCGCACCTTCTAAGATCATATCTACTGTGTCGGCATCGGCATATTCACCATTCGACAAATTCTGGTAGTGCGCAGGGTAGTCAAGCACTTCATTCATAAGGAAGCGAATGTCGTGTAAAGGGGCTTTATATGCTGGCATGCGTTTAATCCTGATTGAAATAGTTTTGGATTATCTGTATCGATTCTTTGATTATTCACATTGGAGATAAAAAAACATTGATGAATTCAGTGAATAAAAATGTCAGAAAAGCGAATCGATTTTTAATTCCAGTCAATTAACTCGGTTAATTTTATTGACTAGTATAGATATTGCAGGAAGATTGAAAACTTGTTATCACATTGGACTTTAATAAATTAAAAGGTGATATGTCCAGTATACTTTTGTATGAATTGTGCTCAAATTTAAGTTAAAACAGGCCGGCTTCTAAAATGTCACTAGAACCAATCCATGGTGTCTCAGCTTCTGGACGGTTAGAGGAAATTCAGTTGCGGGCTATAGTTACAACCCGAACTGAACTCATTGGATAGATAGGGCTTTTAAAGAAACTCTTTTAAGTCCGGCTTGATGCCATTCCAGATGTAAAAAGATTCAATCGCCTGACCGACCAGCATTCCAAAGCCTTCTGACGTGGGAACACCGCGCGCCTTGGCCTGATCCAGAAAGGAAGAGGGTTTACCATAGGCCATTTCATAGGCCCTCTTAAACTGTAACGTTTCCGGTAGAATAAGGGTATCACCGCTGAGGCTTGCAGAAGTCGCGTTAATCACCAGATCAAATTCACCGCTAAGATTATCCAGAGAAATTGCCTGTAATTCGATTTGCGGTACGGCATTCTGAATATCAGCAACCAGCTGTTTCGCGCGTGCCAAGGTGCGATTGGCAATCACGATTTTTTTCGCACCCGCCTGCGCCAGGGGATAAATCACGCCACGCGTGGCACCGCCTGCACCAATAATTAAGATAGCTGTATTGTCCAGTGGCCAGTCTAAAGCACGGATAGCCTCGACTAGGCCCTGACCATCAGTATTGTCGCCATGCAGGACCCCATTTTCCATCCATAGGGTATTCACGGCTTTGGCAATTTTGGCCCGTTCACTCAACACCTGACATTGGATAAAAGCCTGCTCTTTGAAGGGGACAGTAACATTCAGGCCACTACCACCCTGACTAAAGAAGTCCTGAATATTGGCTTCAAAGCCATCCAGTGGAGCCAGACGCTTGGTATAACTCAGGTCGACTCCAGTTTTAGCAGCAAAGGCGTGATGCAATTCTGGAGAACGTGACTGTTCAATCGGGTTACCAATCACGGCAAATTGTTTGCTCATTTCACAATGTCCATGTGCGGAAATGGCCATCAATATACGTGAAAAAGCGCAGGGACTAAAGCCTGCGCAATCTTTAATTACTGCTAGGTTGTCAGCATGTTAGGAACTGCAAATATCAATAATATGTTCCGCAAATATCAGCGCCATACTAAAAACGACTCCAACCCCAGTCAGAATACTCACCAGAATAGCTGCGCCATCCAGAATCAGGTTGTGACTCAAAAGTGCGGTACTCATCGCACTGATGGCGAGAGCAAGGAAAAGCCAAAAGGCCAATATAGGTAGATTTAATTGAAGATTATGCATTTTTATTTCTCACTAAACATCAAATAGAAGTTGATCGATGTAGCGATAGGGTGCTGCGATCAAATCAGATATTTCTATTCGACAGTATAGAGGAACTTTCCATTAAAAAAGCCCTCCATTTGAGGGCTGTTTGTATCATTTCATTGCTTGGGATCTTAATTCTGTTAACCAGTCGTGTGGTTTTAGGTAATAATCTGTTAAGCGTTTTTCGGGTGAGCCTTCATCCCATTCCGGGCGATATGACCATCCGGTAAGCGGGGGTAGGCTGACCAGAATCGATTCAATCCGGCCGCCAGTCTGTAAACCAAACAGGGTGCCGCGGTCATAAACCAGATTGTACTCTACATAACGACCACGACGGTATAACTGGAATTCGCGTTGTGCTTCGGTATAGGGTTTATCCTGATTGCGCTGGAAAATTGGCAGAATGGCTTCCAAATAACCATTGCCTACAGCCTGCATATACTGGAAACAGGTTTCAAAATCCCATTGATTCAGGTCATCAAAAAACAAGCCGCCCACACCGCGCTGCTCGTCACGATGTTTCAGGTAAAAATAGTGATCACACCATTGTTTATGTTCAGGATAAACTTCTGCACCAAATGGAGCACACAGATCATGCGCCGTTTGATGCCAAGACAGTACATCTTCATCATTCGGATAAAACGGGGTCAGGTCAAAACCGCCACCAAACCACCAGATCGGATCCTGACCTTCTTTCTCTGCGACAAATAAACGCACGTTGGCATGTGAGGTGGGCACATTCGGGTTTTTTGGATGGATGACTAGTGATACTCCCATTGCTTGCGCTTTGGCACCGGCAATATTGGGATGGCGTTCAGTCGCAGAAGCGGGCAGTTTGGAAATGTTGATGTGGGAGAACATTACCCCACCTTTTTCAATGACCGTGCCGTTTTGCAGAACACGTGAACGGCCGCCACCACCTTCCGGGCGCTCCCAGTCATCAATAATAAATTCGGCCGTACCGCCGCCAGCACGTTCCTGTTGCTCCAGTGCCGCACAAATCCGTGCCTGCAAGTCGAGGAGAAATTCACGAACGCGTTGAATATCCGTAGATGTAGGATGCTGCATCAGAACCCTCGTAGGGAAATAAAAAACTAATTACATCAAAGCATAAAATCAGTCAAAGATTAAGGTCTATTTGGTGATGCAATTCATCAGCCCAGACCTTACATTCCACTATTCATAAACAGAATGCACCATTAAATCCGACCAAAGGGCTAGGTTGAATTCTTTTTTCAAGCTCAGCACAATAACTTGCAAGCGCTCATTGGCTTGAGCATTTTTCGATGGTAAAGGTGGGTGTCATGTCGGTACAGGTCAATTCCCTGATTCAAAAATATAATGTTCCCGGTCCGCGCTATACCAGTTATCCCACGGTTCCGTATTGGGAAGAGCAGAATTTCTCGCTGGAACAATGGAAGCAAACGCTAAAAAAGTCTTTTGCGGAATCCAATCAAAGTGAAGGCATTAGCTTGTATATCCACCTGCCATTTTGTGAAAGTCTGTGTACCTTCTGCGGGTGTCATAAGCGTGTGACCAAACGCCATGAAGTTGAACAGCCTTATATTCAGGCAGTGCTGAAAGAATGGGATTTATATTGTGAGCTATTACAAGAAAAGCCCATAATTAAAGAGATTCATTTGGGTGGGGGAACACCGACATTTTTTTCAATGGCGCATCTGGCTCAACTGATTCAAGGCATTCTGGCCAAAGCCGACGTAGCGCCTGTACATGAATTCAGTTTTGAAGGCCATCCTAATAATACCACGCGTGAGCATTTGCAAGGATTGTATGACCTTGGTTTTCGTCGGGTCAGTTATGGGGTGCAAGATTATAATGAAACCGTGCAAAAGGCGATTCACCGGATTCAGCCGTATGAAAATGTTAAACAGGTAACCGAATGGGCAAGAGAAATTGGCTATGAATCGATTTCTCATGATCTGGTGTTTGGTCTGCCATTTCAGAGTCTGGATGATGTCTTAAATACTATTGAGCAAACCAATTCGCTTTTGCCGGACCGTCTGGCTTTATATAGCTATGCACATGTGCCCTGGATTAAAGGCAATGGTCAGCGCGGTTTTAAAGATGCCGATGTACCCAAAGATGCGATCAAACGGGAATGCTATGAAGCGGGTAAAAAGAAACTTCTGGCACATGGTTATCATGAAATCGGCATGGATCATTTTGCCTTAGAAAAAGATGCGATGTACCAGTCCTTTCAAGCTGGAACATTGCATCGCAACTTTATGGGATACACAGCCTCTAAAACCCAGGTGATGATTGGACTCGGGATTTCTTCAATCAGCGATAGCTGGTACAGCTTTGCGCAGAATGTGAAAACCATTGAAGAATATTATGAATGCCTGGCGCGCAATGAAATTCCGGTATTTAAAGGACATGTCTTAAACCAGGAAGATCTGATCATCCGGCAACATATTCTAAATTTGATGTGCAGCTTTAGCACCTCATGGGAAAATTCCGAGATGCTTTTTCCTGAAATTGATGAGGTTTTGGAACAGCTTGAGGAAATGGCACAGGATGGTTTAATTGAATTTTCAGACTCGTCAGTCACAATTCTGGAGAAAGGGAAACCATTTGTACGCAATATTTGTATGGCTTTTGATTTACGTTTAAAGCGACGGATGCCAGAAAGTCGGATTTTCTCGATGACGATTTAATCTCCTCCTAAACCCCATTTTTAAGAAAGAGAGAGAAAGCCTCCCTGAGCCAGACTTAAACATGGCTTTAAGTCGAAGCGCAAGAAAGGGAGGTTTGGAAGGATTCAGTTAAAATAAGGTAGGACAGGGTTTAAAAATATTAAAAATCATCCTTTTTATAAAGATGTGCCATGCGTTCGTGCTTGGTCTTAAGGTATTGTTCATTAAACGGGTTTAAGCCTACTGTTAGCGGGACACGATCGACTACATTAATGCCTTGTGCTTTTAAGGCTTCTATTTTTGAAGGGTTGTTGGTCACGAGACGTACCGATTTTATCTGTAAATGATCCAGCATAATGCTACACATATCATATTGGCGTGCATCCGCCGGCAGGTTCAGCATCAGGTTGGCATCTACGGTGTCATGGCCTTGATCCTGCAGGGCGTAAGCACGAATTTTATTGGTCAGGCCAATACCACGCCCTTCCTGACGCAAATACAGAATAGCTCCGCGGCCCAATTCATTGATCAGTTTTAAAGTTGCTTGTAATTGCGGGCCACAGTCGCATTTGAGTGAAGCAAAGGCATCACCGGTTAAACATTCAGAATGTACACGGACCACCACAGGTTCATCTGATACTTCCTCAAGTCCTTTAGACAGTGCGACATGCTCTTCACCGGTCTTAGGGTCTTGAAATACAGTAATTTTAAATTCACCGTGAGCGGTAGGTAATCTTGACGTTGCGACAAACTCGATTGGCACAGCTGAACCCGTTAAATCCTGAAATTAGCTAAAGTATAGCGTAATGATTGAACATTGGTAGAATTGCAAAGTCGAAATTCTGCATTAGATTTTCTTTTTTGTAGAAAGCGAACGATAATAGTTGATAAATAGTAAGATTATTCAGGATAATCGTAGGCTGCGATTTTTTCACCCCGACGAGATCATTGTTTAATATTGCATCGCTAGAAGCGTAGCTGAATTGAAGCTGCTACAATTCAGCTATATGATCGGGTACTCCCCATTGACCTAGCTTTAGATTTGCCAGGCTTTAGAAGGCTTTGCCATAATATGCTGTATACAGAAATCCCAACTCAACGCCCTGTAACACCGTTGCTTGATGCGATCAATCATCCTGAGCAACTGCGTGCACTCGAGCAAAGCCAGCTAGAACAAGTGGCAGATGAGTTACGTCAATTCATTTTGTATGCTGCCGGGCAAAGTGGCGGACATTTTGGTGCCAACCTTGGTGTAATTGAACTCACCGTGGCCTTACATTATTGCTTTAATACGCCGCATGACCGCCTGATCTGGGATGTCGGTCATCAAGCCTATCCGCATAAAGCATTGACAGGTCGTCGTGAACAGCTCACCACCATTCGTGCTAAAGATGGTCTGGCAGCCTTTCCGGCACGTGAAGAATCTGAATTTGATACTTTTGGGGTAGGCCACTCGTCTACTGCGATTTCTGCCGGTCTTGGCATGGCTCTAGCGCGCCGTTATCAAAACAAGCCATGTGAGGTGGTGTCGATCATTGGTGATGGTGCCATGACGGCAGGTATGGCTTTTGAAGCCATGAATGATGCGGTAGCACATCAGGCGGATCTGATGGTGGTGCTGAACGATAATGATATGTCGATTTCTTGCAGTACTGGTGGTTTTGCCAAGCATTTAGCCGCAATTTGGGAGCGTGGTGAATTCATCAACGTGACTGAAGAGGGAGAGGCTTATGTACAGCCGCATCCGGAGTGGCTGTATAACTCGCGATTACACAGTGCAGCAACCGATGCAGCAGACAACCTGTTTAAAGCCATTGGCTTTGATTATTTTGGTCCTTATGACGGTCACGATGTCAAACAGCTGGTGCATGTCTTTAATGCGCTGAAAAAACGTAAAGGCCCCCGCCTGATTCATATCTATACCAAGAAAGGCAAAGGCTTTGCTCCGGCAGAATCAGATCAAATCAAATATCACGCGATTAGTAAACTCAATGCTGTTGCCGCCAGCAATACTGCACCGAAATATTCGGATGTATTTGGACAATGGCTTTGCGATGAAGCGGCACAAGATGCACGTTTGCTCGCAATCACACCTGCGATGTGCGAAGGCTCAGGCATGGTCAAATTTGCCAAAGAATATCCGGAACGTTTCTTTGATGTCGCGATTGCCGAACAGCATGCAGTTACCTTGGCTGCCGGTATGGCTTGTGAAGGCTTGAAGCCGGTGGTTGCAATTTACTCGACTTTCCTGCAACGCGGTTATGACCAGCTGGTACACGACGTAGCCTTGCAGAATCTGGATGTCACTTTTGGTATTGATCGTGCCGGTCTGGTCGGTGAAGATGGGCCGACGCATGCCGGTGCATATGATTATGCCTATATGCGTACTATCCCGAATATCGTAATCATGGCGCCGAAAGATGAAAATGAATGCCGTCAAATGCTGCATACCGCGTATTTGTATCCAGGACCTGCAGCCGTACGTTATCCACGTGGCAATGGACTGGGTGTCGAGATCCAGCAAAAGATGATGGAGTTTCCGATCGGTCAGTCGGAAATCGTGGCCAGTTTTAACGGGCAGTATGATGAATATATTTCTGTGCTGGCATTTGGTAGCCGGGTACAGGCTGCAGTCGACGCTGCTGAAGCATTTGCCATGAAACATGAAATTGGCATGCGGGTAATCAACATGCGTTTTGTCAAACCGCTAGATACCCAAATGCTGGACGATCTGGCCTTGACGACCAGTCTGTTTGTCACGGTGGAAGAACATGCGGTGATGGGCGGTGCGGGCAGTGCAGTGAATGAGTATCTGGCAGAAGCACAGATTGTTAAACCAATCCTGAATCTGGGTCTGGATGATACATTCATGGCGCAAGCGACCCATACCCAGATGTTGCAACAGGCTGGCCTAGATGCGCAAGGCATTGAAAAATCGATCAATCAGGCTTGGTCCAGCTTAGGGCAAAGCGTTTTGTCATAAGTTCTTAAAAATTTTAGACACATTTTTCCCAAAAAAGCCCCGATATTTGCTAAGATATTGGGGCTTTTATGCATTATTCTTTATCAGTGTCTTCAAATTTGTAGTGGGTGTTCAATGGAACCTATGGTGGTGATGGCTGCGCGTGCGGCTCAGTTAGTTGGTCAAGAGCTTTTAAAAGCGCATCAGAATCGTCATAAACTCGATCTACAAGTCGAAGAAAAAGGAATTGATGGTCCGGTAACGCGTGTAGATCGTTATCTGGAGCAGTTGACCATCGATACCCTACGTAAAAGCTATAAAAATCACAGTTTCCTTGGTGAAGAATTTGGCTATCAGGAAGGTAATGGTCATGACGCCGATTGGTGTTGGGTGATCGATCCGCTAGATGGCACTTTAAACTTCATTAACGGTTTCCCGCATTTCTGTATTTCTATCGCAGTTCAGCACAAAGGCATTACTCAACACGGGGTGATTTATGACCCGGTGAAAGATGAGCTATTCTCTGCCAGTCGTGGTCGTGGTGCCATGATGAACCAGCGCCGTATTCGTGTGAATGTCAAAGACAGCCTGGAAAATACCTTTATGGCTGTTGGTCATGCGTATCGTGCCAAACGTAATGGCGAAGTTGTGTCTTATGCCAAGAATCATTTCCAGTCTTTGTTAAATGTTACTGAAGCTGGTGCGCAATATCGCCGTTCAGGTTCTGCAGCATTGGATTTGGCTTATGTGGCTGCCGGTCGTTTCGACGCTTATTTTGAACTTGGTTTGAAACCTTGGGATATCGCAGCGGGTGAATTGATCGTGAAAGAAGCAGGCGGTACTGTAGTTGATGCACGTGGTGGTAGCGACTCTATGGAAAATGGTCAAGTTTTGGCTTGTTCAATGAAAATGCTTAAGCCTTTAATGCAAGCAGTTGTTCCTGCTTGGGGTGAAGCAGCAAAATAATCGGGTTTAGATGAAGCAGATTTAATATTCTAAAAGGCATCCTTCGGGATGCCTTTTTTATATACTTATCTTCTTTTAATCGGGTAATGTCTATATTTTTAACACTGACTAGATATCGGAAATGTCCGGTGAATTACAGAAAATTGACTTTTTAGACCAATAACTACACTTTTATAATTCTTTAAGTATAAGAAAATTATACATAATTTATGAATAAAGAAAATTAGTTTTAAAACTTAATGACATTGTGGAATATTCTGCTATAATTTCGGCACGCACTTAATTTTCCGTTCTTTACCTGAACACTATCTTCTAATCATTGTATGCGCGTTCTGTCCATAGAGAGGACATATCCTTCGCGCCCCAATCGCTTAAGCGATTCCTTCAGGTTTGCGGCCGTAATCATATACGTGCGTTATATCCACATCGTCGTTATTCGGATCGCTGCTGAATCCTAACTTTTTCAGCTCTATTTGCTGTGCCGCTTTTTGCCGATGTCCATATTGTAATTTATTTAATGGAGCACCCACTTCAGGGTGAACACTCTCTATGAGCAAAACTTTTGCTGATTTTTCTCTCGACGAATCTCTAACCCAGGCTCTCGACGCTTTAGGCTTTACTACTCCTACTCCTGTACAAGAACAAGCGATTCCAGCTGCACTTGAAGGTAAAGACCTTCTTGTATCAAGCCAAACAGGTTCTGGTAAAACTGCTGCATTCTTACTGCCTACGTTAAATGCGTTGGCAAACCAAGATACATTAGTACCGTTTAAAGACCGTATGAAAGCGGTTACTCAACCGAATATTTTGGTGATTTCACCGACTCGTGAATTGGCACAACAGGTGTGTCAAGACGCAATTGCGCTTGTACGTCATATGAAAGGTGTTCGTATTGCAGCAATCATGGGCGGTATGCCTTTTGGTAAGCAAATTCAACAGTTAAAAGGCGCGCAAGTTGTTGTTGCAACTCCAGGTCGTTTACTTGACTTGGTGAATCGTCGTCAAATCAAATTGGATAAAGTTGACGCGTTAATCGTCGATGAAGCTGACCGTATGCTTGACCTGGGCTTCTCTGAAGACTTGGAAGCAATTGGTGAGTTGGCTGCAAACCGCAAACAGACTCTTATGTTCTCTGCGACGTTTGCACCACGTATCATTACACTTGCTGAACGCATGATGAATGATCCAATGCGTATTTCGATCGAAACAGGTCACTCTACAAATACTGATATTACTCAGACTTTGCATTGGACTGACGGTTTCGAACACAAGAAAAAATTACTGACTCACTGGTTAAACGAAGAAGACGTTGATCAAGCAGTTGTATTTGCGTCAACTCAAGAAGACACAGATATGTTGGCTGAAGAGCTTGCTGAAGCAGGTTTATCAGTTGTAGCGCTTCATGGTGCTATGCCACAAACGGTTCGTAACCGTCGTTTACGTAGCATTCGTGAAGGTCGTGCGAAGATCTTGGTTGCAACTGACGTTGCGGCACGTGGTCTTGACGTACCAACTATTTCACACGTAATCAACTTCGGTCTTCCAATGAAGAACGAAGACTATGTACACCGTATCGGTCGTACAGGTCGTGCGGGTCGTACTGGTAAAGCCATTACTTTGGCGACTTACCGTGAACGCGGTAAAATCCGTGCTTTGGAAGACTTCCTTGATGCGCGTCTGAACGTATCTGAAATTGAAGGCCTTGAGCCATCTCCACCTCCTGCACGCGGTAGTCGTGATGGCGGCGGTCGTGGTCGTGATGGCGGTGGTCGTGGTCGTGGCGGTTTCGGCGGTGGTCGTGGTCGTGATGGCGGTGGTCGTAGTCGTTTTGAAGGTGAAAGCAATTTCAAACGTCGTGAAGGCAGTGATGATCGTCCACGTCGTAGCTTCGATGACAAACCTCGTGGCGAACGTCCAGCGTTCGGTGGCGAAGATCGTCCACGTCGTGACTTCGGTGATCGTCCAGCTCCACGTCGTGAAGGCGGTTTTGGTGATCGTCCACAACGTTCGTTTGATGACCGTCCGAAGCGTGATTTCGGTGATCGTCCAGCTCCACGTCGTGAAGGCGGTTTTGGTGATCGTCCACAACGTTCATTTGATGACCGTCCAAAGCGTGACTTCGGTGATCGTCCAGCTCCACGTCGTGAAGGTAGTTTTGGTGACCGTCCTCGCTCTAATGATGACAACCGTGGTAACCGTGTAGATTACAAACCAGCTCGTGAAGGCGGTTATGGTGATCGTCCAAAACGTGATTTTGGTGATCGTCCAGCTCCACGTCGTGAAGGTGGTTTCGGTGATCGTCCAGCACGTTCATTCGGTGATGACCGTCCAAAACGTGATTTTGGTGATCGTCCAGCTCGTCGCAACTTTGATGACAAGCCACGTACTGAACGTTCATTCGGTGGTGAAGATCGTCCACGTCGCAAATTTAACGACTAATTCAGTCGCTAGATGAAGATAAAAAACCGGTAGAAATACCGGTTTTTTTATGCATTGAGTTTTTTACTTTTTAACGTAAAATGTCTACTAATTCATGTTTAGTCAGGGTTATGATAATTATTGATATGAAAAGCTTAACTGTTCGATCTCAATTGATAGAGGTGTATATGCCATATATCGCATTGACCTTGATTTTATGTAATATTATCTACTATTTATACAGTCTTTTTAATTAAGCAAGCTATTTGACTTAAACTTAAGTACATATTTTTTCTATAAAAAATCCGAAATATTCAATTATTGTCATTTTATTATGATATTAACCCATCTTTTTCAACTGCTAACATTTTGAACGTCGTTCCTTTATAGTATGCATGCTGAAAAAATGCAGGAATAAACTCAGCTATGAAAAATCAAACAGCGCGAGATACTCGTCAATCTCTGATTGAAGTCAAGAATTTGAGCTTCAAGCGGGGTGAGCGCGTGATTTATGACGACGTGAGTTTGAATATTCGTCGTGGGCAGATTACTGCCATCATGGGGCCATCCGGAACCGGTAAAACCACTTTATTAAGGTTAATTGGTGGACAGCTGACACCGGAACATGGCCAAGTTTTGTTGGACGGCAAAGATATTGCCTCAATGTCGCGTTCCGAGCTTTTTTCAGCACGTGCACGTATGGGCATGTTATTTCAGAGCGGTGCTTTGTTTACCGATATGAGTGTGTATGAAAATGTCGCGTTTCCAATTCGTGCCCATACCAAACTGCCAGAGCATTTGATTAAAGAAATCGTGGCACTAAAACTGGAATCAGTTGGTTTGCGTGGTGCAGAGCAGATGATGCCGTCTGAACTGTCTGGCGGTATGAACCGACGCGTAGCTTTGGCCCGGGCAATCGCGCTGGATCCTGAGCTGATCATGTACGATGAACCCTTTGCCGGGCAGGATCCGATTGTGATGGGGGTGTTGACCCGTTTAATCCGCTCTTTGCGTGAAGCACTGGACTTGACCACGATTATTGTTTCGCATGATGTCGCAGAAACCCTATCCATTGCTGACTACATTTATGTGGTGGCAGAGGGCAAAATTCAGGGCGAAGGTACGCCGGCAGAACTCAAGGCGCATCCGTCTGCTTTTGTACAGCAATTCCTGACCGGTTCGGTAGAAGGTCCGGTGGATTATCAGTTTAGTCATCGGGCTTATTTAAGTGATGAGGTACGTTCATGAATGCAATTGCCGCATTAGGTAGACGCGTTATTGAACGTGTACAGGGGATTGGGGTCGCGACCCTGATGCTGTTGCAGATTTTATTTTCCATGCCGACATGGCTTGGAGTGAAACTGTTTGTTTATCAGATGTACCGGGTCGGGGTGTTGTCCCTGCTGATTATTGTGGTGTCTGGCCTGTTTATTGGAGCCGTTCTTGGTTTGCAGATGTTTAGCATCTTGTCGACCTTTGGCAGTGAGTCGATGCTGGGAACAGCAGTTGCACTGACTTTGCTGCGTGAGCTGGCGCCAGTAGTTGCGGCTTTGCTGTTTGCTGGACGTGCCGGTTCAGCCTTGACCGCAGAAATTGGCCTGATGAAAGCCACTGAACAACTGTCCAGTATGGAAATGATTGGGGTAGATCCATTAAAGCGTGTAATTTCGCCACGTCTTTGGGCAGGGATTTTCAGCTTGCCCATGCTTTCGGTTATCTTTGCTGCAGTCGGGATTATGGGCGGTAAGATGGTCGGTGTGGACTTTCTGGGAGCCGACGAAGGCGCGTATTGGAGCGGCATGGAAAGCAGCGTGCAATTCTACAAAGATGTCTTGAATGGCACCATCATTAAAAGTTTTGTATTTGCATTAATTTGTACCTGGATTGCGGTATACCAAGGTTATGCTTGTGTCCCGACCTCGGAAGGTATTGCAACTTCTACAACCCGTACAGTCGTATATTCTTCACTGTGCGTTTTAGGCTTTGACTTTGTGTTGACTGCGGTCATGTTCGGAGGTGTTTAATGAAATCACGTACTAGTGAGCTGGCCGTTGGTGTTTTTGTTATTTTGTTTGGTATTGCCTTATTTTTCCTGGCAATGCGAGTCAGTGGCCTGGTTGGGAACAATATTTCCGACAGCTATGAAATGACGGCAACTTTTGAAAATGTGAATGGGATCAAGCCACGGGCCAAAGTGGCATTAAGTGGTGTAAAAGTAGGACAGGTGGACCAGATTACCTTGGATCCTGTCACTCGTCTGGCGACCGTACATATGACGCTGGATGGCTCGTTGACCTCGTTTAATGCCGAACAGCTAAAGCAGGTTCAGCAAAATGCGCTGGAAGAGTTGCGTTATAGTTCAGACTATACAGCGGCTACTCCGGCACAACAAAAAGACATGGAAAAACAACTCTTAGCTAACATGAAATCCATCACTAATATTGATGAAGATGCTTATATTATGGTAGCAACCAATGGATTGCTGGGTGAAAAATACCTGAAAATTATTCCAGGTGGAGGTCTGAACTATTTGCAACGCGGTGATCAGATTGCTAATACCCAAGGCACCATGGAAATTGAAGATTTAGTCACGAAGTTTATTACTGGCGGTGCCGGTAAGTCTTCGGATAGTCAAGAAGCAGCCCCAGAACAGGCGACAGTTTCAGGATCGACCGATGCAGAACCTGCATTCGTTGAATAATAGATTGAGGAGATATCAGTGAAGACTTTAGTAAAACAAACGCTTGCAGCAAGCATTCTTTCCACCATGGTTGCTGGTACAGTGTTTGCAGCTCCAAGCCAAACGCCTCCTGAGTTTATTAAACAAGTGGCGGATAATTTGGTTAAACGTTTACAGGCTGATCATAGCAAATTACAGAGTAATCCAGCCTTGGTCAAAACCATTGTGCGTCAAAATCTGGATCCATATATTGATTCACAAGCTTTTGTGCGTACAGTCATGGGCACTTATGTGCAACAAAGTACTCCAGCACAGCGTGCCCAGTTTGAAAAGAATTTCCGTGAAACCCTGATTGAAAACTATGGTTCGGCATTTGCGAAATATAGCAATCAGACTTACAGCATGCGTCCATATAAAGCCAGCAACAGCAAAAACCCTGTGGTGACCATCGACTTCAATAACAAGGGTGAGAAAATACCGGTAGCGTTCCAGTTGGTGGATAAAGGTTCACAGTGGAAAATCCGTAACATCAACGTATCTGGTATTGACCTAGGTTTGCAGTTCCGTAACCAGTTTGCTGCGACAGTCAAACGTAATGGCGGTAATATAGATACAGCGATTGCCAACTTTAAACCAGATGCAGAAGCCGCAATTGAAAAGAAATAACCAGATAGGTGAGCCGTGATTGTATTCAAGGATCAGGAATTGCAGGTGTCAGGCAACATTGACTATGCCAATGCGCAGGACTATTACCTAGAGGGCCTGCGTGTGATTCAGTCACAGAACAAGTTTCCGCTGGTAGTTAATCTGGCCGGGCTTGAAAGTGGCAGTACCTTGGCTCTGGCAGTATTGGTGCGCTGGCTGCGTCAGACGCCTAAAGCACAAGGCCTGCAGTTTAAAGCTGTTCCACCGAAGATGATGAATATCATTCAGGCCAGCCATCTCCAGGATGATCTAAAAATCATTCAGTAGAAGTAATAAAAAAGCACCGAAAGGTGCTTTTTTATTACTTTTCAAATAGGCATGGATCAGATGAGATGTATTTCTTGAGCTTCTCTTTAAAAGTAGTGCTTTAAAGCTCGCTCAAATCCATTTCTTCCATCTAAAGTAAATTAATGGTCCGATCAGAAAGCCGATCAAAATAATACTGACCATAATGAAACTCATGGAGCCTTTAGCAAAGGGCAATACATCGGTATTCATCCCATAAATACTGGCAATCAGCATCGGTGGCGCAAGCATACTTGGCAGAATAGAGAAGCGGCGAATGGTATCGTTCTGTTCGGTGTTAATGAATCCTGATGTAGTATCGAGCAGGAAGCGCACTTTCTGGAACAGGAAGGCATCATGCTCCACCAAAGAGCGGACATCTTCACTGAGCTCCCTGATATCTGCATCATAAATATGACTCCCTAAAGCGCGTGGACGCGCCAAGAAGGTCAAAACACGACGTAAATCGATCAGACAGAGTTGCGCTTTACCCAGCATATCTTCCAGTTGCGCCAGCCGGGTAATCATGTCATCCAGATCGAGAATTTGCTCACGATGACGGTTATTCAATACTTCGGTTGAATATTTTTCTAAATCTTTATGGACATCTTCCAGGATGTCGGCCAGTTCATCCAGCTTGGCTTCGAGCAGACCCAATAAAATCCAGGTCGGATCTTTATAATCGATGTCATAATCATTGCGGCGTGCCCGGGCACGAAAGGCACGAAAAGCCACCAGCTTTTCACCGCGCAAGGTAAACAGACGATCCTTATGCAGAATAAATGCCACAGTCTGTACCGTGGCCAGCATACTGGACTCATCTTCATTTTCGTTCTCGACCTGATAGTTTTTATTTTTGGTTAAGAAATATGTGCTGATGTGCAAAATTCCGTCATCATCACGGTAAAATCGGGCACTGGAGGAAATATCTTCTAGCGATTTTAAAGTCGGTAAGTTTTGCCCATAGGCATCTAGAATCCATTGCTGCTCTTCTTGTGAAGGTGCAATCAGGTCAAGCCACACTAAATCTGGATGTAAGTCGAAATCACCATTAATCGTGATATCTTCTAAACTACCGCGCTCTGTGGCGTAAAAGGCTTCAAGCATGCTGTCTTTTCTCCCTAGCGCAGTATGTGAATTGGAATGGGTGTATTTTAGACAAGGAATTGAATAAAAACACTGATATTAAGTGGTTATTTTTGGAAAAAACGCGCTGGAAGCGATTACGTACAATATACCGTCAATTAGAGGATGAAATAATGAATTCTATCGCAATTTTTTGTGGTTCAGCCCTAGGCTCGGATCCTCTTTATGCCCAGATCGCTAAAAAGGTGGGTCAGACCTTGGCCGCTAGGCATCAGACGCTGGTATATGGGGGCGGTCGTTCTGGCTTGATGGGAATTATCGCTGATAGTGCTTTGGCCGCCGGTGGCAAGGTGATTGGGGTAATTCCGAGGCAACTGGTGAATCGTGAACTGGCACATCCGCATATTACCAAGTTATTCGTGGTGGAGAATATGCATGAGCGTAAAACCCGAATGTCAGAACTGGCTCAAGGGTTTATTGCCATTCCGGGTGGTGCGGGAACGCTGGAAGAAATTTTTGAACAGTGGACCTGGGCGCAACTGGGAATTCATAAAAAGCCTTGTGCTTTTCTAAATGTTGATGGTTTCTACGATGACTTGCTTAAATTTATCTACATGACCACCGAGAAAGGATTTACCAAGGCACGTTTTAGTGATGCTTTAATTGTCAGCGATGATCTGGAAGAAATTTTACGTCAATTCGAAACTTATCAGCCACCTGAGCCTAAATGGGGTAGGAGCGATCAGACCGATCTTGTAAAATAAGCTGCCCCCTAGCATAAAGTCATAAACCAGAGATGAAGATAATTACAGTGGCTGCAGCCATTATTTTAAATGAAGCGCAGCAACTGCTTGTGGTTCGCAAGAAAGGAACGTCCTGCTTTATGCAGGTTGGTGGCAAGCTGGAGCCAAATGAAGCACCAGAAGCAACGATGTTACGTGAAATTCAGGAAGAAATTGGCGCCCAAGCACACATTCAGCAATTCATTGGACGTTTTGAAACGGCAACAGCCAATGAGCCTGATCATCAACTGGTGAGTTATGTCTATTGGGTAAGACTGGATCAGGCACCAAAAATTGAAGCGGAAATTGCTGAAATGAAATGGATAGATCTGGACGAAAAGCAGGTCTTGCTGGCACCCTTGACCACTGAAATTGTCATTCCATGGGTGAAGTCACAGTTACTTGCTCAGGCGTAAATGTTCAGATTCCCGCACCGGCCAGACAGGCCGCATAAATTTTTTGACAACCCAGTTGTTCAAGTGTTTGGCTGAGTGCCCGGATCGAGCTGCCAGTCGTGACGACATCATCGATAATCAGCACCCGACGATACCGCAGCTTGGAAATGGTGCTGATCTGGAATTGTGACTGGATATCTTCAATTCGCTCCAGCCGGCTTAGGCCCTTTTGCGAGTGTTGTTTTAGTCGTCGAACAGGTTGCCAGATGGGTGCATTCAACTGTTTTGCCACATGTTTGGCCAGTACCAGAGATTGATTATAACCGCGCTCGGCCAGACGCTCATTCGAGATCGGCATCGGTACTATCGCACTGACTTTAGGCAGGTCTAAACTTAACAGCGCACCTGCCAGTAAATTTTGCAAATGCAGTTTCTGTTCATATTTAAACAGTTGAATCAAACGATCCATCGGATAGGCATAGTCGCAGGCAATCTGGAACTGCATTTCCTGCCGTTGAATGGTTTGATGTGCCCAGGGTAATTGTCGCCAGCAATCTTCACAGACTGAATGAATGGACTGATAATCGGTCAGGCAGAGCTGACAGGGCTGTAAGCGGGTGAGCCAGGATTTTCCGTGTTGCAGTAATTTAAACATAGGCATAGCGCGGTGCTTCCGGTAGCCAGCGTTGCAATAATGCTTCGGCCTGATCAGGATAATCCTTGAGCATCTGCTGGGCCACATAATGTGCCTGATTGAGCAGGTGATCATCACGTTCCAGTTTGGCCACACGGAAATTCATGTCGCCAGTCTGCTTGGTTCCAAGCAGTTCACCTGGGCCACGCAATTCCAGGTCTTTCTCGGCAATCATGAAACCATCATTGGTTTCGCGCATGATTCTTAAACGTTCCTGACCATTTTGCGACAGCGGATGTTTATACAGTAGGGCACAGAAGCTGGCTTTGGCGCCACGACCGACCCGACCACGTAGCTGATGCAGTTGAGATAAGCCCAGACGTTCAGCATTTTCAATCACCATAATGGAGGCATTGGGTACATCGACGCCGACTTCAATCACGGTGGTGGCAATCAGGAGCTGTAATTCATTATTTTTAAACTGCTGCATTACCGCCTGTTTTTCATCGGCTTTCATCTTGCCATGTACCAGTCCGATATTCAGCGCAGGAAAGCGCTCGCGAATTTCAGTGAAAGTGGCTTCTGCGGCTTGGGCATCTAAAGTTTCGGACTGTTCTACCAGTGTACACACCCAATATGCCTGCTTGCCTTCACCACAGTTGCTGGCAATCCGTTGCAAGACTTCTTCGCGCCGGTCTAATGGAATGGTCACGGTCTGAATCGGGGTACGGCCCGGCGGCAGCTCGTCAATCACAGAGGTATCCAGATCACCATAGGCAGACATAGCCAGTGTGCGTGGAATTGGAGTCGCAGTCATCACCAGTTGATGCGGTGACATACCATCCAGACCTTTATTTCTGAGTGCAAGGCGCTGATCCACACCAAAGCGGTGCTGTTCATCAATAATCACCAGACCCAGTTTGGCAAACTCGACATTCTCCTGAAACAGGGCATGAGTCCCGATGACCAGATGGGCACTTCCGTCCCGAATCAGCTGTTCTGCTGCTGCGCGCGCTTTACCTTTCTGCTTGCCGGACAACCAGGCTACATTTAAGCCTAAAGGTTCAAACCAGCGTTTAAAGTTGAGATAATGCTGCTCGGCCAGAATCTCGGTCGGTGCCATTAATGCTACTTGCCAGCCTTCTTCCAGGGCATGGCAGGCCGCTATAGCAGCAACCAAAGTTTTGCCGGCACCGACATCGCCTTGCACCAGACGCAACATCGGTTTATTGGTTCTTAAATCCTGTGCAATTTCTCTGGATACACGTTTTTGCGCACCGGTCATTTCAAAAGCCAGACTGGCCAGTAACCGTTTGGCATAGGTCTGACTTGGCGCAAATGAAGGCGCTTCGACCTGCTGGATGAAGGCCCGACGTGTCAATAGGCTGATCTGATGCGCTACCAGCTCTTCAAAGATCAGGCGCTGCTGTGCAGGATGTGAGCCTTGTGCGAGCTGCAGCATATTGGCATTGACTGGCGGGTGATGGATATATTCCAGTGCCTGTTTCAGCGCATAACCATTGCTAAATTTTGCTGGCAGCAATTCAGGCAGATGATCGCTGTATTGAGCCAAGGCCTGCTGAATATAGTCCCGTATTTTTGGCTGGGTCAGGCCTTCAGTCGCAGGGTAAATCGCCGTGAGCTGGGTTTGAGGTAAAGGTGTGTCCTCAGTAATGACTTGCAATTCGGGATGATACATTTCCAGACCGCGCGCACCTACCCGCACTTCACCAAAAATTCTTAAACGGTTACCCAGTTTGCAGCGGTCGGTAATGCCTTTATAAATATGATAAAAACGTAAAGTGACTTTGCCAAAATCATCATCTAGCAGCACAGCCATGGATTTGCGTTTGCCAGGTGGAAAATCCACGCCTTTAACGATACCTTCCAGCAGATAGCTGCGTCCCACGCTCAATTGATTCATGGGGATGATCGTGCTACGGTCTTCATAGTCACGTGGTAGATGAAAAAGCAAATCATCAGTATTGAAGATATTTAGTTTTTCGAGTAATGCGGCGGCGGCATTGCCAACGCCTTGTAACTGATGGACTGCAGCCATGTCCCCTCAACCAGATTTGTGATTCGGTGCTCAATGCATATTTTATTTATCGGTTATGGTAAAACATCCCGACGTGTGGCTAAACAACTATTTGAGCAAGGTCATCAAATTAGCACAATTAGCCAGAGTCCCAAAACAGATTCATTCGCAACTCATCTGATTCAGGATGTGCATCAACTGGATTTAACAGCAATTACACCAATTGACTGGGTCTATGTATTACTTAGTCCAAAACAAAGTACGGTTGAAGGTTATCAGCAGACTTATCTGGATTCGGTTCAACCTATTGTGGCTGCCTTGAAACAGCATCCGGTGAAACGGATTGTAGTGGTGTCATCGACACGAGTGTGTGGTCAAAATTCCGGTGGAATCGTAGATGACGAAACCGAAATTCACCCAATTGATGCTCAGGGCAAAATCTTGCAGCAGATGGAGCAGGCTTATTTCGCTGCTTATCCTGAGCAATGTACGATCATTCGTCCGAGCGGTATTTACGGTACTTCAGTAATACGCCTGCAAAAAATGGCCGCCTCGATGACGAGTTATCCGAATCTGCACTGGTCCAACCGGATTCACATTGAAGATTTATCACGTTTCTTAGCACAGATGATTCACGTGGAACATCCTGAAAAGTCTTATATTGTGACAAACAATGATCCAAAATTATTGCATGAAATATTGCAATGGTTCCAACGGCAGATGGGGCTTCCTTTGCTTAAGGTGGAAAGTGAGCAGGTGACAGGTAAGAAACTTTATGCGACCCGAATGCAAAAAATGGGATTTGAGTTAGAGCATCCAGATTGTTATGAGGATTATTTGGAGTTGATGGGGAAAAATAACCCTTCCTAACTTCCCTTTTTAAAGGGAGGAATTCCCCTCCTTTTCAAAGGAGGGGTTAGGGGAGGATTTTATCTAAAACCAACTCTCCCTAATCCTCACTTGCGCTTCGTTTTAAAAGCCGTGCTTTAAAACTCGCTCAGGAGAGGGAATGCTATATTTAAATAATGGCATTAGCTTCTCAGTTTTCACTTCTTATAAATTCTTAAATAAAAAAGAGAGGCTAAGGCCTCTCTTTTTTATTTAATCTTACTTCTTTTTCCGCTTCGCACGTTTCTTGGCTTGTTCAGCCGCAACTGCATCCAGGGCTTCTTTAAGTTCTTCATCGGTAAAGGCGGTAATGTGATGCAGCATCTGCAATTTCACTTCGTCCAATACCAGATCGGCATATTTCGCTACATTGGCCAGCTGTTCATCAAAGACAATCGCATTGTCTTCATTGGTGCACAGATAACCTTTCTGGGTTAATACTTTAATAAAGCTCTGGAACAGGGCTTTATCGAAGAACTCAGGCGAATTGAACTCATACAATACAGACAGACGCTGACCAACCAGATAGCTCAGCTCTTCCACCTGGCGAGTCGAAATATTGCCTGAACCACGTTGGGTAATCAGTGCCAAAGTCATGTAATAACGTTCCAGACTTTGGGTCACTGGGGCAGCCAGAACTTCGAGCTGATGATGCGCTTCAGTATTCGGTGCAGGTGCAATCAGGTTTTCGCCATCTTGCGTGATCAGTTTTGAAGAAATCAGGTTGTCAATATGGGCATTGACCTGATCCTGAATCTCATCTTCATGCCATTTTAAAAATAGCTCAGCTTTGAGGAAAGGATATAGGGTGCTGCTGATATTGACCACATCATGACGGCGGATGGTGCCGTTATGTTCAGTCAGGGCTGCAATCAGGGATGGCAATATAAAAGTATGCACAATATTATTACGGAAATAGGTCAGCAGAACCGCCTGATTATCTTCAATCGCAATAATATCGCCCAGTACATGCTTCACCCGTTTGATCAGTTTCAGCTTCATCGCATAGGCAATTATTTCTTTGCCTGACAGCGGTGTAACCTGCATGCGTTCATCATAAGGCAGAGCGGTGAGCAAGGTGCGATAAGTATCCAGCTGTTTGATACAGATTTCTTCATCCAGCGTATGTTTTGGCGTGGCCAGCAAGATTAAAGATAATAACGATACCGGATTGATCACGACTGCACTGTTAATATTTTCCAGAATAGCCTGTGCAGAGCTATTCACCGCGTCAGAAACCGCTTGTGGAACCGGATCATCGTTCTTTTCGATCTTGATATTTTCTGCACCATGCTGTTTCAGGATATCATCCAGAAATACCGGTTTACCGAAGTTCAGGTGCACCTTGCCAAAAATGCGTTCAATCTTGCGCAGGGTTTTCAAAATACCAAAAATAGACTCGGCTTCTTTTGGCTTACCACTCATTTCACCGACATAGGTACCACCTTCCATTAGGCGTTCATAGCCGATATAGGTCGGTACAAATACAATCGGTTTGGACTTGCCACGTAAATGACCATGCACGGTCATTGCCAGCATCCCGGTTTTTGGCGGTAGCAAACGACCGGTACGTGAACGGCCACCTTCAATAAAGTATTCTAGCGGGGTATTACGTGACAGGACGCTATACAGATATTCCTTAAAGACCGTGGTATAGAGCGCGTTGCCGCGGAAGGTACGGCGAATAAAGAAAGCACCGCCACCGCGTAAAATCTGGCCGACAAAAGGCATATTCAGGTTATCGCCCGCTGCGATGTAAGGCACCATCAAACCACGGCGATAGATCACATAAGACAATAACAGATAGTCAATATGACTGCGGTGACAGGGGGTATAGACAATTTCATAATCCTTGGCCAGTTCACGCACGGTACTGAAATTATGGACTTCCACGCCGTCATAAAGCTGGGTCCATAAGCGGGTCAGGGCTTTGTCGGCAAAACGTACGGTAGAATGAGAATAATCGGAAACGATTTCGTTCAGATAACCGATGGCACGACGTTCGGATTCCAGCATCGAGGTTTTACTACGGATACTGTCATTGCGAATCGCCGCCTGTACATCTGGTGACTTGATCAGACCATGCATCACATTACGGCGGTCGGACAGATCCGGCCCGAGAATGACTTCACGCTGACCATCTAGATAATCATTTAAAGTGCTGACAATATAGGTTGCCGGCGCGGAATTTGGATGCGTCTCTTTGGCAAAGTTAATCAATGCGCGTAAAGACTGCGGTTCATGGAACTCTAAATAAGACTGGCGACCATGCAGGCCGATATTGACCAGTTGCTTGACCCGGCTCGGTGTAGACCAGGTATCGGTAAACAGCAGCTTAAACCAGGAATCTTCTTTTTCAGGCTCGCGTCCCCAAAGTACTGTTACCGGAACCAGTTCGACATCCAGCTCAGGATGCTGTTCCAGAACCTCAATCAGGCGTAACAGACGTGGCGGAAAAGCATGCGGGGGAGAACTCAACAGGTTGTTTTCATCATGATGCTGCAAAAACAGCAACGATGCTTTTTCCTTGTGGTTACCCAGTTGCATGGGATCAAGTGCAGCCGGTAATTTTAAACGGCGCGTTTCTGCATCGACCACGAGGGCATTACTACGTGAATGGTTCTGTAAAACGTAGCAGACCAGCTTTTGCGATTCTGCTGTAGTCTGATCAGATTCAGGTGCTGTCACTTCACTTGGTACTTCCCCAAGAATATGAGGGGTAACCACAAGATCAAGTAGTTTACTTGAAAGCTTGCGATACATTTGACCAAAGCCATTCTTGGACATAGCTGCTCCTAATTTTACTGACCAAAACCACAGGGCTTCTGAGGGGATTTATTTTGCGGGTTTCTAAGATGAAACGATATATCTTTTTTTAACAACTTCAACAGAAGTAGTTCAATTTTAGCGTGAAAGTAGATGCTTTTCCTAGTGACTTATGACATGAGTATGACAGAACAGTCATGCAATCTTTAGAGTTTCAGTCTGATTTTGTGGCAGAATATTCCAGATCAATTGTTTAAATCTGTTTTTCCATTTTGGGATATCTCCAATATTACGTAGGTTACTTATGAATGCCTTAACACAGGAACTGGTCGAGCTGCTCAGCTTAGAAAAGTTAGAAGAAAACATTTTCCGGGGAATCAGCCGGAATCTGGTGGGCAAGCGTGTGTTCGGTGGACAGGTTTTAGGGCAGGCATTACGCGCCGCATCTTATACCACAGACCGTCCGGCTCACTCATTACATGCCTATTTTTTGTTTGGCGGAGATGTCAACGCACCGATTATCTATGAAGTAGACCGTATCCGTGACGGCAAGAGCTTTGTCAGCCGTCAAGTACGTGCCATTCAGCATGGCCGTACCATTTTTATGTGTATGGTGTCTTTCGCTCCACAGGAAGAAGGTCTGAACTATCAGATTTCAGAGCCCGAGTATCCACCGGCAGAAAGCCTGAAAAATGAAGCAGAACTTACCCGGCAGATTATCGAGTTTATTCCGGAAAATGTACGGGCCACCTTTACACGTGATCGTCATGTCGAGATTCGTCCGGTCAATCCGCAGAATCCGTTCCAGCCGCAACCTGAAGCACCTTCTTATGCGCACTATATCCGTACCCACGGCCAGATTGCCACAGAGGTGGATGATATTTCCCTGCATCAGGCCATCGCCGCTTTCTATTCTGACTTTACTCTGATGACGACTGCACTGCGCCCCCATGGTCTGAGTTATCTTTCACCAAGTTTGCAATGTGCCAGTATTGACCATGCCATGTACTTCCATAGACCGTTTCGGGTGGATGAATGGATGCTATATGATATGGATGCGACTCAAAGTGCCAGTTCACGTGGCCTGAACTTTGGCCGGATGTGGCAAAATGGCGAACTGGTCTGTAGTACGACTCAGGAAGGCCTGATCCGTTTGCGTGAAATCGAAACACAATAATGGTTATTCTTGTTCAACAAACCGAATGTTCAGATTCGTTTTTTTTTGTTTTTTTAAGTAGCATATAAATGGCTATTTAATGTCATGTTTTCATGACCTGTTTATAAAATACTACTCGATTCTATAGAACACGCATGGCATAGTGCGGCTTAAGATCAATATTAAAAATGCATGAAAAGATGAGTTTAAATACGCAAATTTTAATTGCCGCCATACTGGGGGTGCTGTTTGGATTCCTGCTGACGACATTTCCACAAAGCACGTTTTTTGATATCGGCCTGTACGGGGTTGGAATTGCCAGCAGTCTTTTCATTGGGCTGCTTAAAATGATTTTGATCCCTCTTATTTTTACTTCAATCGTGGTCGGGGTGTCGAATCTGCAGGCCGGTGGACAGTTGAGTCGAACCTGGAAAATCACCCTGATGTGCTGTGTGACAACCACTTCATTGGCGCTCATTTTAGGTCTGACCTGTGCCCATCTGTTTAATGTCGGTAAGGGTGTTGATGTACTGATGTTCCAGGATGCCATGGCGCAACATCAAACACCGGATACCCTGACACCTTCATCTTTCTTTACCAATTTTATTCAGAATACCCTGATCAATCCGTTCAAAGCTTTTGCGGATGGCAACGTTTTGGCAGTGGTGATTTTCGCCTTGTTTATCGGTGTGGCGCTAGTGGCAGGTGGAGACAGCTTCCGTACCGTACGCAAACTGAGTCTCCAGTTTTTTGACATCATGATGTTGATGATTGGCTGGATCATGAAATTGGCACCGCTCGGAATTTTTGCACTACTTGCCAAGCTGATCGCTACTGAAGATATTTCTGTACTGAGTCGTCTGGCTGAATTTGCTGCAGTGGTCACAGGTACCACAGTTTTCCATGGTCTTGTGGTCTTGCCTCTATTGCTGTGGGTTTTCGGCAAGATGGATCCCATCACGTTCTTTAAGGGTACTAGAGCCGCCCTGATTACTGCATTTGCCACCAGTTCCAGTTCGGCTACCATGCCCTTGTCGATGAAATGCGCACAGGAAAATTTAGGGGTACGGCCCCAGACTGCAGGTTTTGTGATTCCACTGGGTACCCAGTTAAATATGGATGGCACGGCACTCTATGAAGCGGCAGCAGCCTTGTTTATCGCCAACTTAATGGGGCTGGATCTCAGTCTGGGACAGCAGTTGGTGGTCTGTGCCACGGCGATGATTGCATCCTTGGGTGCGCCGGGAATTCCGAGTGCCGGTATGGTGACCATGATCATGGTCTTGCAGTCGGTCGGTTTGCCTGCCGAGGCGATAGCCATTTTGTTACCGATCGACCGCTTGCTCGATACTGTACGCACAGTCGTGAATGTTCAGGGTGATATGATGATCAGTGTCGTGGTGGATCGATATACACGTGAACCCGATCTTCAAGCAGCAGACTGCTAAAGCATTTAAAAATAAAAAAAAGCAGGCCATTGGTCTGCTTTTTATAAGGGAAGTTTTAATAAATCAAGAATGATCCCAGACAATTCTGATGAGATGGTTAATCTTCAGAATGCTTGTTCTGATTCAGTTCATCTGCTGCTTTAAGCTCAGATGGATCCTGCTCAAGCAGTTCAAGCGGCTCTTCAGCTTCATTTAAAGCATGCATCGATACTTCAGCAACATGCTCCAAATCAGATTCACTAAGCTCGAGTTCTTCAAGGGGTTCATCCGATTCATTGAAATCATGGATTGATGCTTCCGGAATGCTGTCCAGATCATATTGAGAGGCTTGATCTAAAGTAAAGTTCAAACGGCCACCCATGACGCTGGCCAGTTCTTCCAGACCCTGTTTATTCATTGATGAGAACAGTTGAATCGAGAAATCCAGCTTCATCTTTTTCAATGCCGCTTTGACTTCCTGCAAGGCTTTGGATGCAGGACCACGATTCAGTTTATCTGACTTGGTTAACAAGACATGTACGAACAACTGGCGGGAATAGGCCCATTCCAGCATCATCACATCGAAGTGTTGCAGTGGATGGCGAATGTCCATCAGCAGCACCAGGCCTTGTAAACTCTGGCGATGAATCAGGTAATTTTCCAGTTCTTTTTGCCAGACCAGTTTCATTTTTTCAGGTACAGCTGCATAACCATAACCGGGTAAGTCGACCAGACGCTGATCTGGATTGCCCAGGCTAAAAAAATTGATCATCTGGGTGCGGCCAGGTTTTTTGGATGCGCGTGCCAACTGTTTCTGGTTGGTCAGGGCATTAATCGCACTGGATTTCCCTGCATTCGAGCGACCAGCAAAAGCAATTTCATAGCCAGTATCTTCTACACAAAGACTAAGTTTGGGCGCACTCATTAAAAATTCGGCTTTACGTAGCCAGTTGAGTGAGCGCACAGCATATTCAGTAATGGCAGAATCAACTTTTTTCTCGTAGCTGATCTTTTGCTTAGGCGCATGAGCTGTCTTACTGTTTTTGGATTTTCCTCTGCTGTGGTGCATAACTCAACTTCAATAAATGATCTACAAAGAAGCATTATAAAGGAAGTCGCACAGGCAAGCGAACATTGCCGCAAGAATAACTCATAAGATGTGAACTGAAAGACTTTAAAGATTAATCAGGCCGATCGGGGACTTTGAACTAAAGCGTGCATCTTTGGGTAGAACAACATCTTGAAGCGTATATTGATCCAGACTGTGATAAAACTGATCGACTGCAGTATCTAAAATACCTTTCAAACCGCAAGTTGGACGTAATACGCAGGGGGGATTATTGCATTCCACCACATTGCTGTCGTGTTGCAGAATCCGCACAATCTGTCCTAGTTGAAGGTTCAGGCTGGCTGGATTTAAACGTATGCCACCCCCTTTACCACGGGTAGTAATCAGCCAGTCCTGTTTTGCCATAAAGTGCACGATTTTCATGGCATGGTTTTGCGAAACCTGTAGGCGCTCGGCTAGTTCTGCAATGGTATAGGGGAAGTCACGTGGCTGTGCGACATACATCAGGATTCGAAGCGCATAGTCAGTGAATTTATTGAGTTGCATAAGTTCAACAGCTAGAAAATGAAAGAATTGAATGCTAAAAGCTCCACGAATGGAGCTTTTAATCAGGATCTGATGTTAGTCTAAACCGTTTTTGACATTAAAGCTTGAGCGGGGCAGACACTTCGACGATATCACCCACCTGATAATGGTCAATCAGTGTTTGTGCCACTGAAAACGCGGTTGGGTTTTCTTCAGCTTTCACAGTAATCTGATATTGTCCACTTTGAGCCTGATCAAAGCTGAACTGCTGTGGCTGGCGAATGTTCTGTTCAGGCACCTGTACTCGTACTGAAATATGTTCACCTGCGTCCGCACTTGCAATCGCTGCACCATCTTTAGCTTTGAGTGTAAAGATTTTACCTGCATCCGTATCATTGACTGCTGCCACTTCAAATTCGCGCCAGCCGGCCCAGCCACCATTTTCAGAAGCTAGAGTGGCATATTTGGATTTTTCTACACCAATCAGGATGTCAGCCAGTTGCATATATGCTTCTTTCCAGGCTGCAATCAGCTCGGAGTCCATGGGTACATCTAAAACTTCGCTGATCGAATGTAACAGATTTTCACCGACAATCGCATATTGATCTGGCTGAATATCCAGACTGACATGTTTGGTGGTAATACGTTCGATGGCTTTGGCCAAAACACCCGGGTTGGTGATGTTCTCGGCATAGGCCAAGACTGCCGCAGCCAGGGCACGTGGTTGACGACCGGTACTTTGATGATCCATGTTGAAGGTGTTTTTCAACTCAGGATGGTTGTTCAGCATGCGGTTATAGAAATATGTAGTAAGTGCTACGCCGTTTTCACGTAAAACAGGAACAGTCGCTTGTACAAGTTCAATATGTTGTGGATTCATGGGAGCTGTCTGCAGTTGTTTTTAAAAGATGTATTTAAATTACATCTTTTAAAAAAGCTTTACAATAGTGTCACTCCATAAAACCCTATAAAAATTATGGAATATAAAAATATTCCATAAGAAGTGTGATAATGATCGGAAAATAGAGGGTTATGTGCGCCTGAAAAGGGGGTTAAGTAAACCTTGGATAATTTTCTGTTTCGTTCTTCTTCTGTCCAGACTATAGGCAGCACTTGTGGTCAACGTGCCGATAATATCTAAAGTTATTTCTCTACCTTGCTTGGCTGTATGTTCTTCAGCTTGTTGGGTTGTTTAGATGCCAGCATTAGCAAGCTCATTGCAGAAATCGGAAGGCGAATGGAGTGGTTTTTTGCATCAGATCTATCCCAGATCGGCACTGGCATGGGTACACCAATTCAAAAAACTCTCTGCCAATACTTTTAAACACGGGAGCTTTACGATACCGGTGGTGCCTGCAATCAAGCCAGGTCGCTGGGCAAATGATGATTACAGAACATCGTCGGTATCCTATCTGGAATAGTTTTAGCAATAACAGCTGATCTATCCATAGATCTTTCTATTATTCATGTTTAAGTTTTTTCATTTGTTCCAAGGCGTGCTGGATATCCTGAATCAAGTCTTTCGGGTGTTCCAGACCAATACAGAATCGCACCAGTAAGCCGTCTTTTAGGTGGGAATGTTGCAGCACGCGCATGTCATTTAAGTTATATAACATGACCAGACTGACAGGACCACCCCAGCTAAAGCCAAGCTTGAACAGGCTTAAACTGTCACAGAAATTCCGGATATCCTGTATTGTGTATTTGCTGTCAAAGATTACACTGACCAGACCGGCACTATGCGCTTGCCTGCAAATTTCTTTCCAGTATGGATGGCCTGCGCTGTCAGAATCAGCAGGATGCAATACCTGTATAAGCTCAGTTTGCTGTTTAAGCCAGTCCAAAATAGTGAGACAACTTTGTGACTGATGTTCATAGCGCAGTTGCATAGACGCCAGACTGCGTTGTACCTGAGCCACATCATCCCCAGAAACACTAATGCCTTGAAGGGCATGCGCACGGAACAGTTGGTTATGCAAGACTTTATCTCGTGTGACCACTGAGCCCATCAGGATGTCGCCACCACCGCTTGGATATTTGGTCAGTGCATGTACCGTAATATCTACACTTAAATGTTCATGACCAAAATCAAAGGCATTAAAAGCCAGACCTGCACCCCAGGTATTATCCAGTACAGTCACCATATTATGCGCCTGCGCCTTTTTCACCAAACCGGTCAAATCTGGGAATTCCAGGGTCACTGAGCCGGCAGCCTCGAGCCAGATCAGTTTGGCGTTATCTGTAGGCTGAAAAGTTTCAATCTCTATCGGATTATAGACTTTAACCGTAATTCCATAACGCTTCTCCAGATTGCGTAAATGTTCCATGTTTGGGCCATAGATGTTGTCAGCTACCCAAACCTCATCCCCCTGGCTTAAAAAACAGGAATTCACCAGATTAATCGCAGATAAACCGCTCGGTGCGAGCAGATGATACAAGCCACCTTCGAGTTGGGCGATATTGTCGCCAAGAGTAAACGTAGTGGGTGTGCCATGCGTGCCATAACTATAATCATACTCATCGCTCCAATGGCGATTAAACAGGGCATCGGTATTGTTAAAAATTATGGTCGATGCACGATAGAGGGGAGGCTGAATGCTCGAAATTAATTGAGGGGCCTTTCGTGGTGCATGAATCAGGCGAGTTTGAGAGTCTTGTTTCACGTGAATGCGCTCAAATGTAATCAAATATTACTCTAGCTTAAGAGAATCTGTGACTCACTGCCAGTTACGTTATGAATTGTTTAAAAACAGCAGGGGTAGAAAAAACTTGGCTTCATTTTTGCAAAAGCTAAAGCCATATAGCTAAAAAAATAGGTTGAGGAGCATGAAGTCGCATTTAAAAGTGCATTATTTTCAGCATATTGCTGGTGAAGGTTTCGGTAGTTGTTATGAGTTTTTGAAGCAGCATCAGGCGCAAATTACCGCGACTGAATTTTTTGCTTTACCTGTAGACCCACCTCTGGAGATCGAGGCATTGCCTGCAGTAGAAGAGGTGGATTTGCTGATCATTATGGGTGGAACCATGAGTGTGAATGATGAAGCAAATTTCCCTTGGTTAAAAATAGAAAAACGCTGGTTGCGTCGCTATCTTTCACACGGTAAACCGGCAATTGGCCTGTGCCTGGGCGGGCAGTTGATTGCAAATGCCCTGGGTGCAGGCGTTAGCCGCAATCCAGAGCAGGAATTGGGATGGACCACGGTGCAGAGGGTAGTCAATCTGCCGGAATCATGTTTTAGCTTGCCGGAGCAGTTCAATATTCTACAATGGCATAATGAAACTTTTGAACTGCCTAAAGGTGCAATCCATCTGGCAG
This sequence comes from Acinetobacter sp. SFD, assembly GCF_001647575.1. Taxonomy (NCBI): domain Bacteria; kingdom Pseudomonadati; phylum Pseudomonadota; class Gammaproteobacteria; order Moraxellales; family Moraxellaceae; genus Acinetobacter; species Acinetobacter sp. SFD. The sequence goes on along the minus strand of NZ_LSZJ01000001.1, from coordinate 55,998 downwards.
AAAATGAAGCCTGTCGTAATCAGATGTATCAACTGGGCAGAAATGTATTGGGTTTCCAGTTTCATCCAGAAATTACACCCGAAACACTCGAGTTGTTTTTGGAAAATGAGGAAGAACTGGGGCAATTCTCAGGAAAATATGTACAAAACTTGGTTGAGCTAAAAAAAACCCAAAAACAGAAATTTATTGAAGGAAATCATATATTAAACCGTGCGATAGAATATGTTCTAGCAAAAACTGCCTGATATTCAATCAATAAGCCATTATTTAAGTCATGAATTTAAAACTTGGATAAAACCATAAAAGAGATTTGCTTATGCAATAAACAATGGCTATAATAAGCGACCCTTCAATAGGAAGGGGGTTAACTGCGAATAAAGTAGTTAACTATCGTTACAGTCGTGGCATCGATCATGACCTTAGTGATAATTCACTGCTCTTGACACTTGCCCACATTAAAGTGGGGTGAGATGCGTCAAGAGTGATTCTTTATATATTTGGCTTGGAGTTTACTGGTATGTCTAACCAGAGAATTCGTATCCGTCTTAAGTCTTTTGATCATCGTCTGATCGATCAATCAGCTCAAGAAATCGTAGAAACCGCAAAACGTACTGGCGCACAAGTGTGTGGTCCAATTCCAATGCCTACACGTATTGAACGTTTTAACGTTTTAACATCACCACATGTAAACAAAGACGCGCGTGACCAGTACGAAATCCGTACTTACAAGCGTTTGATCGACATCGTTCAACCTACAGACAAAACTGTAGATGCATTGATGAAGTTAGATCTTGCAGCTGGTGTTGATGTTCAGATCGCATTGGGTTAAGGCTTTCGGGTTAATTAACACTCTAAGTTAATTAGGCCGCTTTTTTAGAGGTTTATGCACATGGCTATTGGTTTAGTCGGTCGCAAGTGCGGTATGACACGTATCTTTACAGATGCTGGTGTTTCTGTGCCTGTTACAGTGATTGAGGTTGATCCTAACCGCATCACTCAAATCAAAACGCTTGAAACTGATGGTTATCAAGCGATTCAAATCACTACTGGTGAACGTCGCGAATCTCGCGTAACTAACGCTCAGAAAGGTCACTTCGCGAAAGCGGGTGTTGCTGCTGGTCGTCTGGTACAAGAATTCCGTGTTTCAGAAGCTGAGCTTGAAGGTCGTGAAGTTGGTGGTACGCTTACCGTTGAAATGTTCCAGGTTGGTCAAGTTGTTGACGTAACTGGTACTTCTAAAGGTAAGGGTTTCCAAGGTGGTGTTAAGCGTTGGAACTTCCGTACTCAAGACGCTACTCACGGTAACTCACTTTCTCACCGTGTTCTAGGTTCTACTGGTCAAAACCAGACTCCTGGTCGCGTGTTCAAAGGCAAAAAAATGGCTGGCCATTTAGGTGCTGAACGCGTAACTACACAGGGTCTTGAAATCGTTGCTATCGACACTGAGCGTTCAGTTCTTGTTGTTAAAGGCGCGGTTCCTGGTGCTACTGGTGGCGACGTAACTGTTCGTCCTACTATCAAGGCCTGAGGGGAAATAACGTGAATTTAAATACTGTTTCCGGCTCTGCTGTTGAATTATCAGAAGTTGCGTTCGGTCGTGAATTTAATGAAGCTCTTGTACACCAAGTTGTTACAGCTTACTTAGCTGGTGGTCGTCAAGGTTCTAAAGCTCAAAAATCACGTGCAGACGTTTCTGGCGGTGGTAAAAAACCATTCCGTCAAAAAGGTACTGGCCGCGCTCGTGCTGGTTCTATTCGTAGCCCAATCTGGGTTGGCGGTGGTAAAACTTTTGCTGCTCGTCCACAAGACTGGTCTCAAAAAGTAAACCGTAAAATGTACCGCGGTGCTATGCAATGCATCCTGGCTGAGCTTGTTCGTCAAGATCGCCTAGTTTTAGTTGAAGAGTTTGCTGTTGCAGCTCCAAAAACTAAAGAATTGCTTGCAAAACTTAACGACTTGAATGCGACTCGCGCATTGATCGTTACTGATGCTGTTGATGAGAACCTGTATCTTGCTGCACGTAACCTTCCACACGTTGATGTGGTTGATGCTGCTGCAATCGATCCGGTTAGCTTGATTGCGTTCGACAAAGTTGTTATGTCTGTAGCTGCTGCTAAGAAAATTGAGGTAGAACTCGGATGAACAACGAACGTATCTATCAAGTCCTGCAAGGACCTGTATTCTCAGAAAAAGCACAAGTTTTAGGTGAAACTGCTGGTGTTCAAGTGTTTAAAGTTGCATTAAATGCAAACAAGCTTGAAATCAAAAAAGCAGTGGAACAACTCTTTGGTGTGGAAGTTGTTAAAGTTAACACGACTATCACTAAAGGTAAGTCTAAACGCTTTGGTAAAACATTAGGACGTCGTTCTGATGTTAAAAAAGCATACGTCACCCTGAAAGCTGGCCAAGATGTAGAAATGGCTGACTTGGGCGATACCGCTGAAAGCACAGCGGAATAAGGACGAGAATTATGCCTATTCAAAAATGTAAGCCAACGTCTCCAGGACGTCGCTTTGTAGAGAAAGTGGTTCATAATCACCTTCACAAAGGCGCACCATACGCTCCGTTGGTAGAAGCTAAAAAACGTACTGGCGGCCGTAACAACAACGGTCACATCACGACTCGTCACGTTGGTGGCGGTCACAAGCAGCACTACCGTCTAGTTGACTTTAAACGTAACAAAGATGGTATTCCTGCAACTGTAGAGCGTATCGAATACGATCCTAACCGTACTGCACACATTGCACTTGTATTGTATGCTGACGGTGAGCGTCGCTATATCATCGCTCCTAAAGGCCTTCGCGCTGGCGATAAAGTACAGTCTGGTAACGATGCTCCAATTCGTCCAGGTAACTGCTTGCCGCTTCGCAACATGCCAATCGGTTCTACTCTTCACAACATCGAACTTAAAATCGGTAAAGGCGCGCAGTTAGCTCGTTCAGCTGGTACTTCAGTTCAGCTGTTGGGTCGTGACGGTTCTTACGCTATCGTTCGTCTACGTTCAGGCGAGATGCGTAAAATTCACGTTGAATGCCGTGCTGTGTTAGGTGAAGTATCTAACTCAGAAAGCAACCTTCGTTCACTAGGTAAAGCTGGTGCATCACGCTGGCGTGGTGTTCGTCCTACCGTTCGTGGTATGGCGATGAACCCAGTTGACCATCCACATGGTGGTGGTGAAGGGCGTAATAAAGGTATTCAACCTGTAAGCCCATGGGGTCAAAAAGCTAAAGGGTACAAAACACGTACCAATAAGCGTACGACTAAGATGATTATTCGCGACCGTCGCGTTAAGTAACAAGTAAAGGAATCTGACAATGCCTCGTTCTCTGAAAAAAGGCCCATTCGTCGATGCGCACTTGTTCGCTAAGGTTGAAGCGGCTATCGCGGCTAATAACCGTAAGCCGATCAAAACTTGGTCGCGTCGTTCGATGATCCTACCGGATTTTGTTGGTTTAACAATTTCTGTACACAATGGCCGTAACCACGTTCCTGTGATCATTTCTGAACACATGGTTGGTCACAAGCTTGGTGAATTTGCACCAACTCGTACCTATCGCGGTCACGGTGTTGACAAGAAATCTAAACGTTAATGGGTGCTATGATGGAAGTAACTGCTAAATTACGCGGTGCCGCTATCTCGGCACAAAAAGCTCGTTTGGTTGCAGATCTTATCCGCGGCAAATCTGTTGCGCACGCTCTTAACATTCTTAACTTCAGCAACAAAAAAGCTGCAGTTCTAGTTAAGAAAGCGTTGGAATCTGCAATTGCAAACGCTGAACACAATAACAGTTTAGATGTAGACGATCTTAAAGTTTCTACGATCTACGTTGATGAAGGCATGAGCCTGAAACGTATTATGCCACGTGCTAAAGGCCGTGCAGATCGTATTACTAAGCGTACTTGTCACATCACCGTTAAGGTAGGGGTTTGATATGGGTCAGAAGGTTCATCCAATCGGTATCCGCCTAGGTGTTGTGAAACGTCATAACGCTAACTGGTATGCGAATCCGAAACAATACGCTGAATACTTGCTTAAAGATCTTCAAGTTCGTGAGTTTTTAACTAAAAAACTTAAAAACGCGATGATCAGCAATATTCTTATCGAACGCCCTACAGGCGCTGCTAAAGTAACTATTAGCACTGCGCGTCCTGGTATCGTGATCGGTAAAAAAGGCGAAGATATTGAGAAACTACAACGCGAATTGACATCTATCATGGGTGTTCCTGCGCAAGTAAGTATCAATGAAATTGATCGTCCAGACTTAGACGCGCGTCTAGTTGCTGAAGCTATCGCTTCTCAATTGGAAAAACGTGTAATGTTCCGTCGTGCTATGAAGCGTGCGGTACAAAACACCATGCGTGCTGGTGCTAAAGGTATCAAAGTAGAAGTTTCAGGCCGTTTAGGTGGTGCTGAGATTGCTCGTACTGAGTGGTATCGTGAAGGTCGTGTACCTCTACATACGCTTCGTGCAGATATCGACTATGCGACTATGCGTGCTGAGACTACTTACGGTACGATCGGTGTTAAAGTTTGGATCTTCCGTGGTGAGATCTTGGGCGGCATGAAACAAGTCATGAACCCAGCTCCAGCAGAAGAACGTCCAGCTAAACGCGGTCGTGGTCGTGGTGAAGGTCAAGAGCGTCGTGGTCGTCGCAATGATCGTTCTGCTGAAAAAGGAGAATAATCCATGTTGCAACCTAAGCGTACTAAATTCCGTAAAGTGCAGAAAGGCCGTAACACTGGTCTAGCACACCGCGGTAGCACAGTATCTTTCGGTACTATTGCACTTAAATCAGTTGAACGTGGTCAAATGACTGCGCGTCAAATTGAAGCAGCGCGTCGTACAATTAGCCGTCGTATTAAGCGTGGTGGTAAGATCTTTATCCGTGTATTCCCGGACAAGCCGATTACTTCTAAGCCTCTTGAAGTGCGTATGGGTAAAGGTAAAGGTTCTGTGGAATATTGGGTTTGCCAAATCAAACCAGGTAAAGTCTTGTACGAAATTGATGGTGTTAACGAAGAACTGGCTCGCGAAGCGTTTACGCTTGCAGCAGCTAAGCTTCCGTTTAAAACCGCTATCGTGACTCGGACGGTAATGTAATGAAAACTAAAGATCTACGTGAAAAGTCGGTAGAAGAGTTGACAGCTTTGCTTGATGAGCAACAGCTTAACCAATTCCGTCTTCGTATGGCGAAAGCAACTGGTCAATTGGGTAAATCGCATGAAGTTGCACTTACTCGTCAGACTATTGCTCGTATTAAGACCCTCCTTACCGAAAAACAGGGGAACGGACAATGAGTGATAAAACAGTCCGCACGTTAACTGGCAAAGTTGTAAGCGACAAGATGGATAAATCTATCGTTGTGCTTATTGAACGCCAAGTTCAACACCCGTTGTATGGCAAATTAATCCGCCGTTCAACAAAATTACATGCTCATGATGAGAACAACACAGCGAAAGCTGGTGATGTTGTAACCATTAAAGAAAGCCGCCCAATTTCTAAAACTAAGTCTTGGACTCTAGTTGAAGTTGTTGAAGCAGCTGCTGAGTAATTAACGTTCTTGTTGCATCATCGGTCAATTTCGAGTACTCTTTGAGCCTTTCGAAATTTCGACCGGTGTTGCTCGGTTTTGGAGTAGGGCAATGATTCAGACCGAAACTATGCTCGACGTAGCAGACAACAGTGGTGCACGCCGCGTACAATGTATTAAAGTACTTGGTGGCTCGCATCGTCGTTATGCTTCTGTTGGCGACATTATTAAAGTTACTGTAAAAGAAGCAATTCCACGCGCACGTGTTAAAAAAGGTGACGTGATGAATGCGGTTGTGGTTCGTACAAAATTCGGTATCCGTCGTGCAGACGGTTCAGTGATTCGTTTCGACGATAACGCTGCTGTTATTTTGAACAACAACAAAGCGCCGATTGCAACTCGTATTTTCGGACCAGTGACTCGTGAACTTCGTACTGAACAGTTCATGAAAATTATTTCATTGGCTCCTGAAGTTCTATAAGAGGCGATCATGGCTAAGATTAAAAAAGGCGATCAAGTAATTGTGATCGCAGGTAAAGAAAAAGGCAAACAGGGTACTGTTCTGTCTGTTTCTAATGACCGTGTTAAGGTTGAAGGCCTTAACTTGGTGAAGAAGCATCAGAAGCCGAACCGTGCTACAGGCGCTGAAGGTAGCGTTGTAACTCAGGAAGCTTCGCTTCATATTTCAAACGTGGCAGTTTTTAATGCTACAACCCAAAAGGCTGACCGTGTTGGTTACCAAGTGATTGATGGCGTGAAAACTCGCGTATTCAAATCAAATGGTGAATCAGTGGCGGTAGCGAAGTAATAGGTTGATATAGGCCATGGCCAGACTTAAAACACGTTACAATGACGAACTTAAAGCTCAGTTACAAGAGGTATTGGGCGTTAAGAATGTGATGGAGATTCCTCGCATCACTAAAATCACGATCAACATGGGTGTTGGCGCGGCTGCTGCTGACAAAAAACTCCTTGATGGTGCTCTTTCAGATATGCAAGCTATCGCTGGTCAAAAACCAGTACTTACGTTAGCTCGTAAATCAATCGCTGGTTTTAAAATCCGTGATGGTTGGCCGATCGGTTGTAAAGTTACTTTACGCGGCGAACGCATGTACGAATTCTTGGACCGTTTGATCTCGATTGCGATCCCTCGTATTCGTGACTTCCGTGGTTTCTCTGCGAAATCATTCGACGGTCGTGGTAACTACTCAATGGGTCTTAAGGAACAAATCATGTTCCCTGAAATCGATTTTGACAAGATTGATCGTATTCGTGGTATGGATATTACCATTACTACGACTGCTCGCACCGATGACGAAGGCCGTGCGCTTATGCGTGCATTCGGCTTCCCGTTCAAATAAGAGGTCGATATGGCTAAGAAAGGTATGATTAATCGCGAATTGAAACGCGAAGCTACTGTTGCTAAATACGCTGCAAAACGTGCTGAATTAAAAGCTGTTATTGCAAACGTAAATGCATCAGACGAAGAACGTTTCGAAGCGATGATGAAATTACAAGCATTACCACGTAATGCATCTCCAGTACGTCTACGTAACCGTTGTGGTTTAACTGGTCGTCCTCATGGTTACTTCCGTAAGTTCGGTTTAAGCCGTAACAAATTACGTGAAACAGTAATGCAAGGTGATGTACCTGGCGTTGTTAAGGCAAGCTGGTAAGGAGCACTATAGATGAGTATGCAAGATACCGTTGCCGACATGCTAACACGTGTTCGTAACGCACAAATGGCGAAGAAACAATCTGTTTCTATGCCTAATTCTAAGTTGAAAGTAGCAATTGCTAACTTACTTCAACAAGAAGGTTATATTTCAAACGTAGAAGTTGCGGATGCTGAAGGCAAACCAACTCTTACTTTGACTTTAAAGTATTTCGAAGGCAAACCAGTTATTGAAACTGTGAAACGCGTAAGCCGTCCAGGTCTACGTCAGTATCGCGGTAAAGATGCACTTCCAAGCGTTAAGCAAGGTTTAGGTATTGCAATTGTTTCTACAAGCAAAGGCATCATGACTGATCGCGCTGCACGTGCTGCAGGCGTTGGTGGTGAAGTTATTGCTTTTGTTTCTTAATAGGTGATTCCTCATGTCTCGTGTGGCTAAAGCCCCAGTAACTGTACCTAACGGTGTAACAGTTACTCAGAACGGCCGGCAGGTCGAAGTGAAAGGCACTAAAGGTACATTGTCTTTCAACCTGCATGCGCTGGTCGAGCTTAAACAGGAAGACGGTACATTAGCTATTGCTCCAGTAGAAGAGTCGAAAGACGCTTGGATGCAAGCTGGTACTGCTCGCGCTGTGCTTAACAACCTTGTAAAAGGTGTGAGCGAAGGTTTCGAACGTAAGTTACAGCTTATCGGTGTTGGTTATAAAGCTGCGGTTAAAGGTGACGTTGTTCATCTTAACCTTGGTTTCTCTCACCCGATCGATTATGCACTTCCTGCAGGTGTAACTGCTGAAACTCCAACTGCAACTGAAATCATTCTTAAATCTGCTGATAAAGCAGCTTTAGGACAGGTTGCTGCAGATATCCGTGGTTACCGTCCACCAGAGCCATATAAAGGCAAAGGTGTTCGTTATTCTGACGAAGTTGTACTTCGTAAAGAAGCTAAGAAGAAATAAGGCGCGAGGTTCTTATGAACGAAAAGAAACAATCCCGTTTGCGTCGTGCGAAAAGCACACGCTTGCACATCCGTGCATTGGGTGCGACTCGTTTGTGTGTAAACCGCACTCCGCGTCACATCTATGCTCAAGTTATCTCTGCAGATGGTGGCAAAGTATTAGCGCAAGCTTCTACTTTAGACGCTACTCTACGTGCGGGTACAACTGGTAACGTTGAAGCAGCTCAAAAAGTAGGTGCTTTAATCGCAGAACGCGCTAAAGCAGCTGGTGTTACTAAAGTTGCATTTGACCGTTCTGGTTTTAAATATCATGGTCGTATCAAAGCCTTGGCTGATGCTGCTCGTGAAAACGGCTTGGAGTTCTAATCATGGCTAAAGTTGAACAAAACGAAGGTCTTGTTGAAAAGCTGGTTGCCGTTGATCGTGTAGCCAAAGTTGTTAAGGGTGGTCGTATCTTCTCTTTCACAGCATTAACTGTTGTGGGTGATGGTAATGGTCGCGTAGGTTTTGGTCGTGGTAAAGCACGTGAAGTTCCAGCTGCTATCTCTAAAGCACTTGAAGCTGCTCGTCGCAATATGATTACTGTTGACCTTGTTGATGGTACGTTACAGCATCCAATTCATGCACGTCACGGCGCTAGTCGCGTATTCATGCAGCCTGCCTCTGAAGGTACAGGTGTAATTGCTGGTGGCGCTATGCGTGCAGTTCTAGAAGCTGTAGGCGTACGTAACGTGTTGACTAAATGCCGTGGTTCTACTAACGCTGCTAACGTAGTAAACGCAACTTTCAATGGTTTGCGTGATATGACTACTCCTGAAAAGGTTGCTGCGAAACGTGGTCTTTCAGTAGAACAAATTCAAGGGTAATCAATCATGAAAACGATTAAAGTTACCCAGACTAAATCTGCATCGCACCGCTTGAAAAATCACAAGCTTAGCCTGCAAGGTTTAGGTCTGCGTCGTATTGGTCATACTGTAGAAGTGTTAGACACACCTTCTAACCGTGGTATGATCAACCAAGTCTACTATATGGTTAGTGTAGAGGAATAAGCCATGACTCTGCGTTTAAATACAATTGCACCTGCAGAAGGTGCTAAACGTGACAACCTTCGTCTAGGCCGTGGTATCGGTTCTGGCGTTGGTAAGACCGGTGGCCGTGGTGTCAAGGGTCAAAACTCACGTAAGAGCGGTGGTACTCGTCCAGGTTTCGAAGGCGGTCAAACAGCACTTTATCGTCGTTTGCCTAAATTCGGCTTCACTAGCCAATTGGCTTTGAAAACTGCTGAAGTACGTTTATCTGAGCTTGCTAAAGTTGAAGGCGACATCGTGTCTCTAGAAACTTTAAAAGCTGCGAACGTTGTACGTAAAGACATGACTCGTGCTCGTATCGTACTTTCTGGTGAAATTACTCGTGCATTCACTATTCAAGGTGTTGCATTGACTAAAGGCGCTAAAGCTGCTGTTGAAGCTGCTGGCGGCAAAGTCGAGGAGTAATCCCCAGTGTCTATGACTCCTAGTTCTTCAGGTCATGTCAACATGATGAAAGGCCAACCATTTCATGTGAAATACCGTGAAATTATTCGTCGAATGATGTTTCTCATTGGTGCGTTGTTGGTGTTTCGACTAGGAGCGCATATTCCAGTACCAGGCATCAATAATGCTGCGTTGGAAAACTTGTTTAATGCAAACTCAGGTACGATCCTGGGTTTGTTTAACATGTTTTCTGGAGGGGCATTAGAACGAATGTCGATTCTTGCTTTGGGGATCATGCCTTACATTTCTGCATCGATTATTGTGCAGCTGATGTCAACGGTGGTTCCTTCGCTGGAAGCTTTAAAGAAAGAAGGCGAGCAAGGCAAACGTAAAATTAATCAATACACACGACAAGGCACCTTATTCTTGGCGCTGGTACAGGCAATAGGTATGTGTGCGGGCCTCATCAGTCAGGGAATTACCCTGAATACTGGTTTGGCTTTTTATGTTCCTGCAGTAACCTCACTGGTTGCCGGGACCATGTTCTTGATGTGGTTAGGTGAGCAGATTACCGAACGTGGGGTGGGAAATGGTATTTCCATGATCATCTTTGCGGGTATTGTTGCCGGATTGCCTAATCTGATTATGCAATCATTGTCATCTGTAGATAATGGCCAGACCAGCCTAATCGGCTTGGTAATTTTTGGTTTACTGTCTTTAGGTGTCTTGGCAGCGATCGTATTTATCGAGAAAGCGCAACGTCGCATTCCGGTGAACTATGCTCAAAAACAACAGGGTCGTCGTGTATTTACTGCACAGCAGACACATTTGCCATTAAAAATTAATATGGCGGGTGTGATTCCGGCAATTTTTGCCAGTTCATTGCTTTTGTTCCCTGCGAGCTTAGGTCAATGGGTGGGCAGTGCAGATCCAAATGCTGGATTTATTAAACGTAGCCTGCAAGATTTGGCATTGGTGTTGTCGCCTGGTCAGCCGTTGTATTTGGTGCTCTTTGGTGCGTTAATTATCTTTTTCTGTTACTTCTATACAGCACTGGTATTTAGTCCTAAAGAAGTGTCAGAGAACTTGAAACGCAGCGGAGCTTACGTGCCTGGTATACGTCCAGGTGAGCAAACTGCTCGTTACTTAGATCATATTCTCAATCGTTTGACGTTTATTGGCGCGATTTATATCACCGTCATTTGTTTGATGCCGATGATATTGCAAAGTTCATTTGGTATTCCATTCTATTTGGGTGGTACTTCTTTGCTGATTGTTGTGGTAGTGGTGATGGACTTTATGGCTCAGCTGCAATCACATCTCACTTTGCACCAGTACGATAATCAAACGTTAATGAGAAAAACGACTGCTCATCCTAAGGGATAAGCGCACTTGAGGTTTCATCATGAAAGTACAAGCTTCTGTTAAAAAAATTTGTGGTAGCTGTAAAGTTATCCGTCGTAATGGGGTTATCCGCGTAATTTGTAGCGCAGAACCTCGTCATAAGCAGCGTCAAGGTTAATCTGATTAAGACCTGTTGATTTCTGTAGGCGAATTAGGTTATTATCCGCCCCTCAAGATTTTTGTGGGGCGGTTGATTATCTACTGCCTTTTTGGAGAAAATTGAATGGCTCGTATTGCCGGTGTAAACATTCCGGATAACAAGCATGCTGTTATCTCTCTAACGTATATCTTTGGTATTGGCCGCCATACTTCAAAAGCTATCTTAGCTGCTGCTGGTATTGCTCCAACTACTAAGATCCGTGAATTAGATGACGCTCAGCTTGATGCGATTCGTGCAGAAGTTGCTAAGGTTCCGACCGAAGGTGATTTACGTCGCGAAATTTCCATGAACATTAAACGTTTAATGGATTTAGGCTGCTACCGCGGTCTTCGTCATCGTCGCAGCTTGCCTGTCCGCGGTCAACGCACCAAAACTAACGCACGTACCCGTAAAGGTCCGCGCAAACCTATTAAGAAATAAGATTTCTGGAAGCTAAAAGATGGCTAAAGATACTCGCGCACGCAAGAAGGTCACTCGTACCGTCTCTGAAGGTGTCGCACACATTCACGCTTCTTTTAATAACACCATTGTGACTATTACCGATCGTCAAGGTAATGCACTGGCTTGGGCCACTTCAGGTGGACAAGGCTTCCGTGGATCACGTAAATCAACTCCGTTTGCTGCTCAGGTAGCTGCTGAAGTTGCTGGTAAAGCTGCTTTAGATTACGGTTTGAAAAACTTGGACGTCCTTGTAAAAGGTCCTGGTCCTGGTCGTGAATCTGCGGTTCGTGCTTTAGGTGCAGTGGGTTATAAAATTAATAGCATTACCGATGTGACTCCAATTCCTCACAACGGTTGCCGTCCACCTAAAAAACGTCGCGTGTAAGGAGAAACATTCATGGCTCGTTATATTGGTCCAAAATGCAAACTCTCTCGTCGCGAAGGGACAGACCTGCAACTTAAATCAGGCGTTAAACCGTTTGATGTTAAGACTAAAAAACATGCGAAAGCTCCTGGCCAGCACGGCGGGGCTCGTGGTGGTAAACAATCTGAGTACTCACTACAATTACGCGAAAAACAAAAAGTACGTCGCATGTACGGTGTTTTAGAGCGTCAATTTAGTAACTACTATAAAGAAGCTGCTCGTGTTAAAGGCGCAACTGGTGAAAACCTGTTGAAGCTACTTGAAAGCCGTCTTGATAACGTCGTTTATCGTATGGGTTTCGGTTCTACTCGTGCAGAAGCTCGTCAGTTAGTATCTCACCGTAGCATCACTTTGAATGGCCGTCGTGTTAACATTGCGTCTATCCAAGTTAAAGCGGGTGATGTGATCGCAGTTCACGAAGGCGCTAAACAACAATTACGTATTAAAAACGCAATTGAATTGGCGACTCAACGTGGCTTGCCTTCTTGGATGGAAATTGACCATTCTAAATTAGAAGGTACGTTCAAATCTGCACCGGATCGTTCTGATTTACCTGCTGAAATCAACGAAAGCTTGATTGTAGAATTGTATTCTAAATAATCCTTGAGGAAGCAATATGACGCGTACTGCAAATGAGTTTCTAACTCCGCAAGCGATCAAGGTCGAAGCGGCAAGCGGGACCTCGGCAAAAGTTATTCTAGAACCATTAGAGCGTGGCTTTGGTCATACTCTTGGTAATGCTTTACGTCGCATTCTTCTTTCTTCTCTACCTGGCGCAGCTGTGGTAGAAGTTGAGATTGAAGGGGTCGAGCACGAGTACAGTACTTTGGAAGGCTTGCAGCAGGACATCGTCGAGCTCTTGCTGAACCTAAAAGGATTGTCGATTAAGCTGTTCGATCAAAATGAAGCTTATTTAACATTAGAGAAACAAGGTGCAGGCGACGTAACTGCGGCTGACCTTCGTTTACCTCATAATGTTGAAGTGGTTAACCCTGAACATTTGATCGGTACTTTAAGTGCCTCAGGCTCATTAAAAATGCGCCTGAAAGTGGCTCAAGGCCGTGGCTACGAAACTTCTGATTCACGCTTCCCAGAAGGCGAAACTCGCCCAGTGGGTCGCTTGCAGTTAGATGCTTCTTACAGCCCAATCAAACGTGTTTCATATACCGTGGAAAACGCGCGTGTGGAACAACGTACTGACCTTGATAAACTGATCATTGATCTTGAAACCAATGGTACTGTTGATCCTGAAGAAGCAATCCGCAAAGCGGCAACAATCTTGCAACAACAAATTGCAATCTTTGTTGACCTTCAGAAAGATCAAGCACCTGTGGCTCAAGAACCTCGTGAAGAAGTTGACCCAATCTTGCTTCGCCCAGTAGATGATCTAGAGCTAACTGTTCGTTCTGCTAACTGTTTGAAAGCAGAAAACATTTACTACATTGGTGATCTTGTACAGCGTACCGAAGTTGAGTTGCTTAAAACTCCTAACTTGGGTAAAAAATCGCTTACTGAGATCAAAGATGTTCTGGCTTCTAAAGGCTTACAACTCGGCATGCGTTTAGAGAACTGGCCACCGGCTAGTCTCCGTATGGACGATCGTTTCGCCTATCGTAGCCGTTAATTAAGTAGGACTATCACCATGCGTCATCGTAATAGTGGTGTGAAATTAGGCCGTACAAGCAGTCATCGTAAAGCGATGTTCCAAAATATGGCTAACTCTTTGTTCGAGCACGAGTTGATCAAAACAACTGTGCCTAAAGCAAAAGAGTTACGTCGTGTAGCTGAGCCTTTAATCACTTTAGCTAAAAACGATACAGTAGCAAACCGTCGTTTGGCGTTTGCTCGTACTCGTTCAGCAGCAACTGTTGGTAAATTATTTACCGTTCTTGGCCCTCGTTACAAAGAGCGTAACGGCGGTTATCTACGTGTTCTTAAAGCGGGCTTCCGTGCAGGTGATGCTGCACCGATGGCTTACGTTGAGCTAGTAGATCGCGAAGTTAACTAATTTCGTGAAGAATAACGTAAGTTGTTCAAAAAGGTCGGTTGAATAAACCGGCCTTTTTTAATGCCTGAAAACTTTATTTGAATAAATCTGAATTTGGTTTACCTATACATCCTGCATAATTGATTTGGCCTCAAAAGATAAAAAAATAGTGGCTTTTTAATCAACTTGACATTGTGTATTGTCAGTTTTGTGATTTAATTAAAACCGATAGCATCGCTTAGGTAAAAGAACAATATGGAAAAGCAGGTAGATATTTTAATTGTGGGTGCGGGGATCTCGGGGATTGGTCTAGCAGTGCATCTTTCTAAACATTGTCCACAACGCTCTTTTGATATTATTGAACGTCGTGAGAGTATTGGCGGAACTTGGGATCTGTTTAAATATCCGGGTATCCGTTCCGATTCTGACATGTCAACTTTTGGTTTTAATTTCAAGCCATGGCAGAAGGAAAGTGTGCTTGCCGATGGAGCGTCCATCAAAGGCTATCTCTCTGAAGTGGTAGAAGAGTTTAAACTTCAGCCAAAAATCCATTTCCAGCATCGGGTGCTGAGTGCCAATTATGATTCTGCCACCTGCAAATGGTCAGTAGAGATTTTGGATGCGCAGGGCAAGAAGCAGATCTGGATCGCTAACTTCGTACTAGGTTGTACCGGTTATTATAATTATGACCAAGGTTTCCAGCCGGAGTTTCCAAATCAGCAGGCATTCAAGGGGGAATTCATTCATCCGCAGCACTGGCCGGAAAATTTAAACTATAAGGGCAAAAAAGTGGTCATCATTGGCAGTGGTGCCACTGCGATTACTTTGGTGCCTGCCATGGCTAAAGGTGGAGCAGGTCATGTGACCATGTTGCAGCGTTCACCGACTTATATTGCCTCTGTGCCTTCTGTCGATTTTATATATTCAAAAATGCGTAAATATCTGCCTGAAGATCTGGCTTATAAGCTGACGCGGGCGCGTAACATTGGTATGCAGCGTGGAATTTATGCCCTGGCACAAAAGCAACCCAAATTGTTAAAAACGCTGTTGCTTAAATCAGTAAAATTTCAACTGAAAGGTAAAGTGGACATGAAACACTTTACCCCGAATTATGAGCCTTGGGATCAGCGTCTGTGTGTAGTGCCAGATGGTGACCTGTTTAAAATCTTACGTGAAGGGCAGGCATCAGTTACAACCGATCAGATAGAAACTTTTACCGAAACCGGGATTCAGCTGAAATCGGGTCAACATCTGGATGCTGATATTATTGTCTCTGCCACTGGCCTGAACATACAAATTCTTGGCGGGATTCAGGCGACGATGGATGGTCAGCCTGTCGATACCTCGCAGCATATGCTGTATAGAGGCGTTATGGTGAGTGACCTTCCGAATATGGCGCTGATTATTGGCTATATTAATGCTTCCTGGACGCTTAAAGTGGACATTGCAGCAGAATATATTTGCCGTTTGCTTAACCATATGGACCAACAACATTTTGATGAAGTCATTGCAACAGGCGATGCCACAGAACTGATGGATGATACTGTGATGGGCAGTCTGACATCGGGATATATTGCCCGTGCAGCAAATGTGATGCCAAAGCAGGGTAAACATGCTCCGTGGAAAGTCAGCAATAATTATCTCGCCGACCGTAAGGAACTGAAACAGGCTTCGTTTGAAGATGGCGTGCTGAAATTCAGGAAAAAGAGCAATGCACTTAATCATAAGCCGCGTCTAGTTTCTTGAATTTGAATTTTTAGCGTACAGAAAAAGGAGTCCTGAGTGACTCCTTTTTAATTCGTCGGTTTTACAGTGAGCGCGCGATGAGTTCTTTCATGATTTCATTGGTACCCGCATAAATCCGGTTGGCACGGTTATCGATATAAGCCCGGGCAATTGGATATTCCAGCATATAACCATAGCCGCCATGCAGTTGCAGACATTCATCTACGACTTTGCTGTACATTTCTGAAATCTTGTATTTGGCCGCAGCAGCGGCATCCACACCCAGTTCCTGCTTGAGTTGCAGCTGCATACAGCGATCCAGATAAGCGCGGCAGACATCGATCTCGGTACGCAGTTCTGCCAGTTTAAAACGGGTATTTTGGAAATGGCTGATGCTCTTGCCGAATGCCTGACGTTCCTTGGTATATTTTACTGTGTGGGCAAAAGCCGCTTCAGCACCTGCCTGACAGATAATCGCCACAATCAGGCGTTCCCAAGCCAGTTCCTTCATCAGCATCATAAAGCCCATGCCTTCCAGACCAAGCAGGTTTTCTTTAGGAACCCGAACATTGTCAAAAAACAGTTCGCAGGTATCCTGGCCTTTCATACCGATTTTATTTAAGGGCTTGCCTTTACTAAATCCCGGCCGGTCGGCTTCGACCATCATCAAGGAGAGATTGGCCGAGCCTTTGTCACTATTACCTGTTTTACAGACCACAATGGCCATATCGCAAAGATAGCCATTGGTAATAAAGATCTTGGAACCATTAATGACATAGTCTTCGCCATCCAGTACTGCCGAGGTGCGCACTGCTTGCAGGTCAGAGCCCGTGCCTGGTTCGGTCATCGCAATAGCGGTGACGACTTCCCCGGAAGCCATTTGGGGTAGCCATTGCTGTTTTTGAGCTTCATTGCCAAAGTTCAGCAGATAATTGGCGACGATATCCGAATGCAGGGAAAACCCGGTGGCTGAGTCTCCGGCATAGGCCTGTTCTTCAATCAAGATCATGCTATACAGCCGATCTACACCAGAGCCGCCATATTCTTCAGGCATGGTCGCACAGAGCAGACCAAGCTCACCAGCTTTATTCCATAACTCTCGATCTACATGTTGCTGGTCTTCAAAACGCTCGGTATGTGGAATAACTTCCTTTTCATAAAACTTGCGTACCGTTTCGCGAAAAGCTTCATGCTCGGCAGTAAAAAGTTGGCGGGGCAGCATGGGAGTAAGCGGGCGAATGGCTGCAGATTGCATCTTGTTATTCCTTATTTTGATCGGTTTACTTTAACTTAGGTCAAGCCGGGAACAGCGGCAATGAGCGGAATGTTCAAATCAGCTAAATCTGCTGATGCTTTTGGTCATTTCTATGAAATCCCTCGAAATTCAGTTGACGCTTCAGGTAAACTATTCGGGTTTATAACGAATTGGGGAAATTCGATGACTGATGACATTAGCTTGGAAGAGCGCAAAGTGATTTACCGTGCGCGTCGTGGTTTAAAAGAACTGGATGTCTATTTTGATCCCTACGTCAAAAATTACTATCTGAATGCTGAACCTTTTGAAAAGCAGATGTTTGCAGAGCTGGTGGAGCAGGAAGACCCGGATTTGCTGGACTGGTTTATGGAAGTATCCGAGCCACCGCGTCCTGAACTGAAAGATTTTATCAAGAAGCTTAAATTTTACGTTCATGGATAATCGCTGCTTCAAGCTGAAACGCAGTCTGTGTGCATTGGCGTTTCAGCTTTTTATTTTTGCACTGTTAATGTATTTGCTCTATCAGTTACTACCGTTTGCACTCTGGTTGCTGTGTGCACTCACAGGACTGCTGGTGTACCATCTGTTTTACCGCAAGACGCCACAAATTGAACAGTTTGAATATCTGGATGGCCGTGAATGGTCATTGACCGCTAAAGCAATGCCAACCCATCGGGTATCTATTAGTCATGTCATTGATCATCAGGCATATATTGTGGTGTATTTCCAGCATGCCAAGGCTCGGCCTTTATTGATCTGGTGTGATCAATTGTCACTCAAGCAATGGAAAGCTTTAAAAGTATTGACTAAATTAATTTAATTGTAAGACAAATGTTTTTTAATTTTTTTATTAAAAGTTAAAATAAACAAATACTTAGCCTATTGTAGTCTTTTTGTTGTCAGACAAAAATCAAGGTTAATTCATGACTTAGATGAATTGTCTGACAATTTATCCCCTGTGTTTTATTTTTAGCCTGTACATTGAGTCTACCAACAGCAAATACGGGAGACCCTGATGGAATTTCCAGTGTGGATGTTTCTGATTGCAGCGATTGTTTTGGCCCTGGTAATTGGACGAATCGGGACGGTGCTGAAGGATAAATTTTCATCTTAATCAAGCAGGGTTTAAACCACTTCTCTGTTTGTACAGTTAATAAGTAGCATGTGCTGAACCGTCGCAATGCTACTTTTTTTTGCCCAAAATTTGGTATTCTCCTAAATACAGTCAATTGCAGCGTGGTCATTTAATGGCAAAGTGTCTGGTCTAAATTAGAGTAAATACTCTTTTATTCACAAAATGCTTCTGATATCTTTAGCAGAAAGATGGACATAATCACAATTATAGAGGACAGGAAAATGTCAGGCGTCCGTAAAATATGCCAAGGTATGGCGACTATTGCAATAACAACTACAGTTTTGACGGGATGTTCTCAGGTTATTAAAACTGGTGCCAATGTGGCACTGGGTTTCACCGAAAATCATATCGTCCCACCGATTTTAGCGATGGATGATGCTGAAATGGTGTGCAATTCAGGAAATTCTTTAACGCCGGCCATTATGGCAACCAAAGAAATGGGAGCAGATCCAACCCGGGTGGCTGTACTGATGTATTCAGCTGCCGGTATTTGTGCTGAACAAAAAGCACTTGAAGCCGAGTTGCGCTATTTACGTGCTTCAAAAACCAATCAGGTAGCAGAAGCCCAGGATGCCCGGATCGAGCAGAAGCGCTGGGCGGCACTGGCAGCACAGCGTCAGTATACCGGTTATCAGCTGTTTCAAAGCCGTTATGAAAAGAAATATCAAAAAGCCTTGGGTGAAGAATGCCCGCGCATGAACAGTGACATCGAGCAAACCGTTTATCTGCTGGGCATGCTCAGTGGCTTGCAGGCCATGACCAATGATATTAACTCGGGTGGTGCAGTGCATGTACCGAAAGATATTGCTGCCGTGGTCGAGCGAGGCATGGTTTGTCTGGATAACGCGAAATTCTGGGGTGCACCGAATGCCACTCGTGCGGTGATCTGGACCTTGTTGCCAGGCGCCGGGGACGGTAAACCTGACCCTTACCAAACCTTAAAACAATCTACACAAATTGGTGAGCAAAAAGGTGTACGTTTATCTCATGCCTTGTATGCCGTAGCCGCACAGGCTAGTGGTGATGATGCCAAAGTCCGCGATGCCCTTAAAACTTTTGCTCAGGCCCGTACTGAAGACAAGCCAGTCAATCCACAATTCAAGCTGATTGACAGTATGGCTGCAATTATGGTCAGCGGTATATCTGATCGCTATTGGACAGAAAATACCGGTGTACGCAGTGGCGATGATGGCATGCAACGTTTCTGGGATGAGTCAGACAGCTCTTCCGAACTCGATGAGCTGTTCAGCGCGGATTTGTAAGCAGCACCATATAAGCTTCAGGAGTGAAGTCAAAACTAGAGAAGCAAGGAGGGCAATAGGCCGATGCTAGAGCAACATTTTCGACAAAAAATTATTTTTCTAGCGGCTTTTGTCTCTCTTTGTGCTTGTCTGCAAATTTTCAAGGACGATTTCATTTATTGGCGAGAGAGTCTGCTTGGTGAATTCTGGCGACTCTGGACGGCACACTGGGTTCATGTAGGTTGGACCCATTATTTCCTTAATATTCTTGCGTTTATCTGTCTTCCTTTTATTTTTCCACGCGTTAATATCTGGCATTTTTCCGCCATTTTACTGATCTTGTCACCTTTGATCAGTCTGAGTTTTTATTTTTTCTTGCCGAATATTGAAGCATATGCAGGGTTGTCAGGCGTATTGCATGGCGCGTATGTCGCCGTAGCCTGTGTGCATTTGCAGTATAAGCGGGAACGTGGATTTGCGGCGCTGGTGCTGTTTCTCATCTTGGCCAAACTGGTCTGGGAAAATACCATTGGTAATTCCGGAACAGCCCAACTCATTGGTAGTCCAGTGCTGGTAGAAGCACATTTACTGGGGGTGATCTGGGGGGTGATTCTGGCAGTCATTTATATTGTGACCAATTATTTTAGGGATAGCTAAAGTGTAGGAATAGACAGCTACTTGGCAGAAAAAACTAAAAGAAAATATAAATTGTCATTTTTATTATGCCGGTTTTCATGCAGATTCAAAACATAGAATAAATATCCTGACTTTTGAAAAGGAATTTTCGGGAGCAGAAGGCAAGATCAGCGATCTGGATCAAGCGACAGGCCGCTAAAACAATAATAGGAAAACATATGCAAAATGATGATCAAAACAGATCAGGATTAGGTCTGTTGCGTTATATATGGACAGAGTGGATCTCGACCTTTGTCGTGCTGGTTTTACTTTTGCTCACTTTGATTATCGGCACCGGGGAAATGATTCACGGCCAGTTGCTGCGTATGGGCGAGCGTATTTACGGCGATCCGGCAACCGGAATGCAATATTCATTTTTACGTGCTGAACCGACACGCCCACAATGTGAACGTAATATCAATGTCGATCAGCGTGTTCAGCAACAGATGAAAGCCGATGCGGCCGATGAATATGCCGATTTCTTTGGCGTGCGCTCGGAAGCGGATGTCCGTGCTGCGGTATTACAGGCACAGCAGGTCTGTGAAGAATCTTACCTGTTTTATGACAAAGCCATTCAGCATGTAGAAGCCCATCCAAGTATTCGGGCTTATCGGACATTTGAAACCTCTTTCTTTGGCATATTCAAGTTTGGTACTGAAAACCGGGCTTTGCTTCTGGTCATCATGGTGGTTTTCGCTGCAATCAGTGCCACCCTAAAAACCCATCATATTGGCCTACGCAGTCCAAGTACCCGAATGGACTTTAAAGTCTATTCGGTGGCCATGCTGGTTGCTAATGCTTTTCTGGCATTCTCATCTTATAGCCAATACCAGTCTGTGTTGAATTCGGGCGTGGCGATGGGCGAAATGAAATACATCTACTGGCTGTGGATGATTCTGTTTAGCACACTCACTCTAATTAGCCTTTATCAGGTCATCAAACCACCGAAACCGACACGTGAGGGTGGTAATTTTGGTCTGGCCTTTCTGAGTGTGCCGCTGTATGCCTATATGGCCATTACTACCGGGATAAACTTTACGTTCTTTATGGACTATCCAATGGGACAGGGGATTTACCTCGGTCAATTGGTAGAATTTTCTAGTATCTTCCTGAATCTGGCTTTGTTTATCTGGGCCGGTATGTTGTTGAAACAGACTCGTGTCGTGGACATGTTCCTGAATATTCTGCGTCCTTGGAATCTGGCACCTGAAACCCTGACCTGGTTAATCCTGCTGGCCGCTGCATTACCAACCGCCTATACCGGAGCATCAGGGATTTTCGTCATTGCCGCAGGTGCGATTATTTATAAGGAAGTCTGGAATGCGGGTGGACGCCGTCAGTTTGCACTGGCGGCCACAGCCATGTCCGGTTCACTGGGCGTAGTCTTACGCCCGTGTTTGCTGATCGTCGTCGTGGCTTCACTGAATAAAGAAGTCACCACCGATTTGCTGTATCACTACGGGATTTATGTCTTCCTGCTCAGTTCGACTTTATTCCTGGTAATTTCCCTGTTCTTTGCAGAAAATAAATTCCGGATTGCTGCACCTACTGTAGCTGCGCCTCAATCCGGGCGTGCCTTCGTTGCAGTTATTCCTTATATCGTGATTTTCATTCTGATCTGGCTATTCTATAAATATGCCTTGTCGACTGATCTGAATGAATTTACTGCACCTGTGATGATGCCTGTAATTCTGCTGATGATTGTCCTGTTCGACAAGCTGCGCCACGAACCTGCGCCACTACCGGCAGTGGGGCATTGGGATGACACCTTGACCGCGACTTTAAACTCCAGATCGGCTCCTGAGCTGGCAACAGCCGGTGCCGTGACCAATGCAGAATATCGTGAAGCTGAACATAGCCAACAAGCAGGCAAAGAACTGGTGGTTGATCATGGTGTGCGGCGTTCAAAAGCGACTGAAATTTTGCGTCATGTCGGTTTCTGGAAATCTATGCATATTTCTACCAGTGAAACTGTAGGACATATTGGTGCGCTGGTGATCCTGATGGCACTTTCAGTGAGTGTTGGTGGCTTGCTGGAACGTATGGAAATTATGGAAGCCTTTCCGACTGATATCAGCAGTACCATTCTGGTGATATCACTGATTGTCGGCTTGATGATTTTTGTCGGGATGATCATGGATCCATTCGGAGCGGTCATTCTGATCTCTGCAACGGTTGCTCCAGTGGCTTATCAATACGGCATTCATCCGGTTCATTTCTGGATGATTACCCTGATTGGTTTCGAGCTGGGTTATGTGACGCCGCCAGTGGCACTGAATCATTTACTGGCCAGGCAGTCGATTGGCGATGCCGAAGTGGCTGAAGCCGATGCAGAAGTACGACACTTGTCTTTCTATTACCGTTATGAACGCTGGATTTTGCCGGTGATTGTGTTGCTGCCTGCGATGCTGATCATTGCTTATGTACCTTATATCTTTAAGTTGTTCGGCTGGTATCAATAAGAAAAAAGCAATAAAAAAGCACCTACGGGTGCTTTTTTATTTATTTGATTTAAATTCTTTAATCAAACTTTGGATGAATTCAGGCGCTTTTGCAGGATCGGACTACACAGTAGAATCGCACAGAAAATCAGACCTAGCCCGATCAGACTATATAGGTCCGGAACTTCATGCCAGAACAGAAAGCCCCACATGCCAGCAAAGAAAATTGCCACATAGTTGACTGGTCCAATCTGTCCTGCCGGAGCCAGTTTATAAGCATTGGACATGAAGAGCTGACTGAAATTGGCCAAAAGGCCGGCAGCGACAAGAAAGCTGAGTTCTTTCAGGGTATAAGGTCGCCACAGCCAGAACATCGGAATCACGGAAATCAATGTGCCAATAAAACAGAAATAAAACACGATTTTTTCTGGTGACTCGGTTTTGGTCAGTGCCCGAACCGTGACAAACGCCATCGCGGCCAGAAAGCTGGCACCCAAACCAATGGCTGACATCAGGTTGAATAAACCAGAATCCGGTTTGGCGACACAGAGTACCCCGATAAAACCAATCAGAGCTGCGGCTAACATGCTTGTTGTGATTTTTTCCTTGAGAAATAGCCAGGCAATCAGTGGAATAAAAATCGGGGAAGAGTAGGTGAAGACCATGGCATTGGAGAGTTTTAAGTGCGCGATGGCATAAAAAAAGCCGTACATGGCAGTCAGACCGACCACTGCACGCCAGGTGTGCATCCACAGTTTTTCAGTCTTAAAAAAATCAATTCCCTTGTTAAAAATGAAAGGCAAGAAAATAAACAGCCCGACAAAGTTTCGAAAGAAAACCACGGTGGCATTATCAACCGTTGCCGAGGCATAACGGATGCACACGCCCATGACTGAAAACAGGAAGGCAGAGCAGGTCAGTAACAGAGCGGCTTTGAGCAGATGCGGAGTGGCTGGGGCGGACATGCAAACAACTGAGCTAGAAGATCTGACGATATTCTAGCTGAAAAACCCCAACCTATTCTGATTATTGTGCCAGTTGTGCTTCGAGTAACTTGATTTGTTCTTCTTTAAGTTTAATCAGCTCATCAGCAGTATTATGCTGTTGCTTCAGGCTTTTTTCCTGTTCATCAAGCTGCAGCTGAATATCTTCCAGTCGGGCAATTTCCTCTTTGGCCAAGGTGGCATTGCTGGTAACTTCTTCTGTCATAATAGAGGCATCTACTAGAACATTGTCAGAACTAAGCGCATCTGTTACTTCTGTCTTGGTAGGCTTATCAGAATTTTCAGAAATGGTCTGCGGTGCCGGTGCATTGATCAGGTCACCCTGATGTGTTGGCAACGTTTCATTTTGTGTGAGAAAGAATTGTATAATTATCCAAACAGCAATAATCACAACAATTAATCCGCTCACTATTCCCCATAAAAGTTTAGGATTTTGTCGATGATCTGGAGTCATTTAGGTTCCCGAAATTATTTTTTTGGCTGACGGGGTTTAAACTGAATCACACCAATTTCATCTGGAACTTCAGGTGACTCAGGTTCATCGATATGAGTAGGACGATTTTCTTCATACCCACATTCGATACATTCAATCCATTCAGCTTCACCATTGGTCAGCATGACGATCCGATCCAATGCCTGACATTTAGGACATTTTGCGCCTGCAATGAAACGGCGTTTGAGAGTCATCATGCTTACCCTGTGATTAACTTAAAAACGTAGTTTAAGCGTTTTTAGAGCCGTTCGTCCAACCTTGATGACGCAGTAATGCATCTATTTTTGGCTCGCGTCCACGGAAATTGATAAATGCGTCAAGTGCTGTATCTTTTCCGCCAACTGCTAGAATTTTTTGTCTAAACTGCTTTCCAGTTTCAGTATTAAAAATCCCTTCTTCTTCAAAGCAGTCGAAGGCATCACTGGCCAAAACTTCAGCCCATTTATAGGAATAATATCCCGCTGCATAACCGCCGGCGAAAATATGACTGAAGCTGTTTTGGAAACGGTTATAGTCAGTGGTCGGCAAAACTGCATACTTTTCGCGGATTTCATTCAAAGTATCCTGAACCTGCGCTGCATTTAAGGCTGGATTGGCACGGTGGATACTCAGGTCAAACAGGGCAAATTCAAGCTGACGCAGGGTTTGCATGCCAGACTGGAAAAAACGTGCATCGAGTAGGGCTTTGAGCAATTCAGCCGGTAGGGATTCTTGGGTGTCGATGTGTTCACTGAGCACATCCAGACTTTCCTGATCCCAGGCCCAGAACTCCATAAACTGGCTTGGCAGCTCAACCGCATCCCAGGCTACGCCATGGGTACCAGCTACCGCAATATTGTCTACCTCTGTCAGCATATGATGCAGGCCATGACCAAATTCATGGAACAGGGTAATCACTTCATCATGGCTCAGTAGTGCAGGACGACTACCGACAGGAGGAGTGAAGTTACCGACCATATAGCAAATCGGCTTTTGCAGGCCGTCACTGGTCTGCATACGGGAACGGAAGCCACTCATCCAGGCACCGCCACGTTTGCCCTGGCGTGCATACAGATCGAGATAGAAGCCGCCAATCACCTGACCTTGATCTTCCAGTTCAAAATAATGTGCATCCGGATGCCAAACCGGTGCATCACGTTCAATTACCTGTATCCCATACAGGCGATTGACAATACTGAACAGGCCTTGCAGGATTTTTGGCGCAGGGAAATAAGGTTTAAGTGCTTCCTGTGACAGGTTAAATTGCTGCATTTTCAGCTTTTCAGAATAATAGCTGCTGTCCCAGGGTTGCAGGTCACTAATGCCATCTTCAGCAGCAATTGCTTTCAGTTCAGCAATTTCTTTCTCTGCCGGTACACGGGCATGTTCTGCCAGATCACGCAGGAATTCATCTACCGCCTCTACACTCGGTGCCATTTTGCTGGCTAAGGACAATTCCGCATAATTATTAAAACCAAGCAGCTTCGCCATTTCCAGACGTAAACTGAGAATTTCTTCGATCAAGGCAGTATTGTCAAACTCGGTCTGCCCAGACTGATCTGATGCTCGCGTCACATACGCCTTATAGAGCTCTTCACGCAGAGGACGATTTTCTGCATGGGTCATGATTGCCAGATAGGATGGAAAATCCAGGGTAGCCACCGGTTGATCCAGTTCATGCTGCTTGCCATACTGTTTGAGCAGTTCAATATTGTTTGCCGATAAGCCCGCTAGTTCATCTTCATTTAATGGTCTGAAGTAGGCTTGAGTGGCATCCAATACATGATTCGAAAAATCTGAAGACAATTGGGACAGGCGCGCAGAAATTTCCGCAAAGCGCTTTTTCGCTTCTCCTTCCAATGCCACACCAGACAGTTTGAAATCACGTAAGGCCAGTTTGATGGCACTTTGCTGTGCGGCCGGGAGTTCATTAAAGATGGGTGCATCATGAATATGCTGATAAGTCTGATACAGCGCTGTATGTTGACCGAGTTGCGTATAGTATTCGCTTAGACCGGGTAATAAGGCCTGATAGACATCACGTGTTTCCGCATTGTTTTTCACGGCGTTGAGATGTGAAAGAATGCCCCAAGCCTCACTCATATTATTTTCGAGTGTGTCGACATGTTCCAAAATGGCAAGCTGTTCCTGAGCTGATTCAGGTGTTTCGGTAAGTTCATTCAGGAATTTTTGACCTTCAGCAATACAGCTTTCAATCTTTTGTTTAAGTTCTTCTAGGGTAATCTGATCAAATTGCGGAACAGGCAAAGTTGCCTTTTCTAAAATCATGTCGTTTCTGCCAAATTAATTTTCAGTATTAAATTTAGATGTAGGGCTTCTAGTGAGAGAAATCAAGGCAGTTAAAGTTTTTTCTCTAGCTTTGTATTTAATATTTTGAAGTTATTCAATAAATTCACTATCAGATGAGGGTAAGCCTTCTAGTTCATTTATATCGATGATGGAAATATTGGTGATTTTAGTTTTCCATAGGTTTAAAGGGTGTTGATACCAGTAGGTGACTCTCATGGTGATAGGATTATTATTTAAAGCCTCTTTAAGGCCTCAGTCATAAGCAAAGCCATTAAAGAAATGTTCAGAGTAAAAGTAGTGATGGTATCCATTTTTATAATTTTCATTTCGTAATATTTTGATTATAAATAAAAAAGAGCGCCGTAGCGCTCTTTTTAAACTGTCACAGATTATTCAGTCTTGGCTTTTGCATTGGACTTTTTCTTTTTAACCTTGGCCTTTTTCTTTACTTTACCTTTATCCTTTGCTTCAGACTTTCCTGCAGATGATTTAGCAGGCTTGTTGCTGTAAGAGCTGGGTTTTCCTTTGCCTTTTTTGCGTCGTCTGGGTTGTTCTCCATCAGCGTTCAGGTTGGATTTAGACTCACGCTCATTGCTGCCAAACACTTCTTCTGTCGCAGTAGGACGTGGTAGAGGTTTTTTCTCGCTTACTCGCGGTGCACGGGCACGGACTGCACGGCCGGCATGACTGAGCTGTTGGATCAGTTCGAAATCAATCTTGCGCTCTTCTAGATTTACACCGGCAACCTTGATCTTGACTTCATCCCCTAATCCGAAGATCTGACCGCGGTTCTGGCCGACCAGATTCTGACTGCTTTGGTCATAGACAAAGAAGTCATCACCCAACTGGCTGACATGTACCATACCATCGACATAAAGGTCTTTTAGCGTGACAAACAGGCCGAATTCTGCCGTCGCACTGACAATGCCCACAAACTCTTCACCCAGATGCTGCTGCATATAGTGACATTTGAGCCAGGTGGTTACAGAGCGGGAAGCTTCATCAGCACGGCGTTCTGTTGCAGAGAAATGTTCACCGGCAGCCTCTAAAGCCCCACCTGAAAGTGGAGATGGCTTGTGATTTAAATGTGCCTTGATGGCACGATGCAATAGCAGATCCGGATAACGGCGAATTGGCGAGGTGAAATGTGTATAAGCTTCATATGCCAGACCGTAATGGCCTGCATTGTTGGCACCATAATAAGCCTGCATCATGGAACGCAGTAACACGGAATGAATACTTGGTGCATCGATCCGGTCTTTAGTCGCCTCAATCACGGCCTGATAATCGGCTTGCGTTGGCTGTTCCGGGAATTGCAGACCCAACAGCTTGACGAAATCACGGACTTTCTGGATACGCGAAAACTCAGGTGGCTCATGCACGCGGTACAACATTGGCATTTCATTTTTTAATGCATATTCTGCGGCTGCCACGTTGGCCAGCAACATACATTCTTCAATCAGCTTATGTGCATCATTACGGGTGCGTGGAAGAATTTCTTTAATTCCACCCATTTCGTCGAAGGTCATGTAAGTTTCTACAGTTTCAAATTCCATGGCATGCCGTTCAGAACGTAAGCCTTTGAGAACCTGATAAAGCTGGAACAGGGTATTGATCGACTTGCGAACTTCACGGTCTTCGGTAATGGCCTGGCTGTCGCCTTCCAGATACTGTGCGACCTGATCATAGGTCAAACGTGCCTTGGAGTGCATTACTGACGGATAGAACTCAAAACCGGTCACACGGCCAGCACGTGACAGTTTTAAATCACAGACCATACATAAACGGTCAACGTTCGGATTTAAAGAACACAAGCCATTGGATAGAGCTTCAGGTAACATCGGTAAAACGAAGTGCGGGAAGTAGACAGATGTACCGCGTTCCTGGGCTTCATCATCCAGCGGCTTGCCAGGACGTACATAATGGCTGACATCGGCAATCGCCACGACTACACGATAACCACCACCTGGACGTTTTTCGGCATAAACGGCATCATCAAAGTCACGCGCATCTTCACCATCAATGGTCACTAGTGCCAAATCTCGAAGATCCACACGGCCTTCGCGATCTTTCTCTGTCGGTTCCTTGAAGCTTTCAGCTTCTTTAACGACTTCTTCAGGAAATTCATAAGGCAGGCCATATTCCAGAATGGTTTGTGGAATGATGATCTCGGTATCGGCCTTGTCTGCCATGGACTGCACAATATGGCCGGTTGCAAATTCTTCTTTGGTCGGGTAGCGATCAATCGCAACGCGAATAGAATCACCGACTTTGACCTTGGCATGTTCAATCAGCTCTTTTTCCAGGGTAATCGGCTGATGTGCATTTGGAGCAGCCGGCTGAACAAAGTATTCACCTTCATACTCTGATACTTTACCAATGATCTCTTTGACACGATGCTGCAAAACTTCGGTAATAAAGCCCCAAGACTTACCTTTACGATCCACTGAAGTCTGACGTACTTTAACCCGGTCACCATTAAAGACCTGACGCAGTTCACGCTCAGGGAGCAGCAAATCATCTTCACCTGAAATATTGGCGGTACCGCTTCCCTTTGAGTTGATATAGACCGTTGCTTCATGCTCAGGCTGTTCTGCCGCAATCTGGAACTTATAACCGTCTTTCATCAGTTGGCCGTCACGTACCATCGCAATCAGACGATGGCTCAGGGCATCAATACTTTTTTGATCAGCAATTTCAAAATGTTCGACCAGGTCTGCATGGGACTGGGCATTGTTCTTTTCGATAGTTTCTAAAATCAGCGTGCGGCTAGGGATAGGGTTGTCATAACGTTCGGCTTCAGCTTTTGCTTCAGGATCGACCCAGTTTTTCATCATGTCTTTAAATTTATCTTAGGAGATTGGTTTAGCATAAAACATGTATGCGCAGACTGCACGTAAATGATTGCAATAATCCATTTAAGTTTTCAATTTTCTGTTAATTTTCGATAACTGGAAATTTATGCAGTTTTTTCGCTATCAAAATGCACGAAAAATCGAGGAATTGCTTAAAAAGTATTTAAACGAGCAAAAATATGCACTTTTTTTTGATGCTGCGCTTGCAGTGCCATGCCGAAATTTGTATTATGGCCGCACGTTACGGTGAGATGGGTGAGTGGCTGAAACCACGTCCCTGCTAAGGACGCATACGGGTAACTGTATCGAGGGTTCGAATCCCTCTCTCACCGCCACGCTTACTTACATCGCGCGCTCATAGCTCAGCTGGATAGAGCACTTGGCTACGAACTAAGGGGTCGGGAGTTCGAATCTCTCTGAGCGCACCAAGTAAGTTAAGCAGAAAAATGTATCGCCAACCTAGGCACACAAGTTACGCGCTCATAGCTCAGCTGGATAGAGCACTTGGCTACGAACTAAGGGGTCGGGAGTTCGAATCTCTCTGAGCGCACCAACTTGAACAATCAACCGCACATGTTGCGGTTTTTTTGTGCCTAAAATTTACAGAAACACCAGACATCACGTGCTAAAAATAAGTCTCAGGCGATTTAATAAAAATAAAGGCAGTCGTGATGAGAAAAATCATTGTCCAGGAATTTTTGACCCTAGATGGCGTGATGCAGGGGCCCGGAGGCCCGAAAGAAGATCTATCTGGTGGTTTTCAATATGGTGGCTGGGTGGCGCCGTATTTTAATGCGGAACCTGATCCGGCATTTGATGCCATCATGCAAAACTGGATGCAGCCCTCCGATATTCTTTTAGGAAAAAATACTTTTCAGATTTTTGAATCTTACTGGCCCACACATGCTGAAGACTGGCCGGGAATTAATGATGTCAATAAATATGTTCTTTCTACCAGTCTGGAGCACTCGGACTGGAAAAATACCCTTTTTCTAAAAAGCATTGATGAGATAATCAATCTTAAAGCATCAGGAGAGGGAGACATTCGTGTATATGGTAGTGCTGCAGTGGTACAGGCGCTTTTCAAATATGAGCTTGTGGACGAACTTCGTCTGCTGACTTTTCCAATTATACTGGGTGTTGGCAAACGCCTGTTTAATCATGAATCAATACCCGCCGCTTTTCAGTTGATAGACCACTTGGCTAGCTCAAATGGTGTTGTGTTTGCGTATTATCAAAGGGCAGGCGCAGTAAAGACCGGAACAATAGGCGAGTGATAAAGCGTACAAGGATGATGGTTATCTGATATTTGAATTCTATTCTGGTTGGATACCTGGTTGAGAATACTGAGAGCTGACCTATTGTGTGCTGCTGAAATTTTTTGGAAATCCAGCTTTCTGGTCGAATTAATTAAGTGCTTTTAGCTCTAAATTTGCAGAAGTTTTCGGCAGAAAGTTGTGAATATTGCTGCATCGTTTAATTACTGTACGTTCGGTTGAGATTTTATTAAAAAACACTTAACAAGACTGAAAAAACTCGTATAATGCACCCCATCAAGACGTCGCGCTCATAGCTCAGCTGGATAGAGCACTTGGCTACGAACTAAGGGGTCGGGAGTTCGAATCTCTCTGAGCGCACCAATCTTGATAAAAATTCTGAAAAAACCGCACAGTGATGCGGTTTTTTTGTGCTTGGAATGCGTGAATTTTTCATATAAAAAACCAATAACTCTCTGCCTCCTTCTTATCTTAATTTCTGCTGCACTTTCAGTGCATAAACGGTATTGCCACCCACTGCAGGTAAAACATCATGATAGGGCATACTGCGCATGGCTCTTAATAAGAACGGTGCCTGATCGTGAATCTTCATACTGCTGGTAATTTGAAATAAGGTACCTTGTGACTGCGGTAATAAGCGCATGCCACCTTTCACAAACTTCAAGTCGCCGCCATTGGCATTGAACTGGTTTTGCAGGGAATCAGGCTGGTAAAAACGCATCTTGAAGTTAAATGGAATCTGAATCACTCCTAAACCGACCGACACCTTATAGTTGGCATCTATATTCTGAGGATTGACCGGCTTAAGTTCGACCTTCTTGATCTGCCGGGGAAAAAGCTGCTGGGTTGCTTCAGCTGCTAACCACGGCCGCAATTTTTCGACCGGATGCGCAAAATATTGATAGGTGCTACTAAATCTTAAATTTTCTGAGACTTTTCCTTCTTTGACCAGATAGTTCGGCAAAATGAAACTGACCGGTTGCCCAGACTTCTGGCTGATCTGGGCAATTTTTTGTAGCTGTTGAGGGTTGAATCTCAGTTGCGGAATCGGAGTTGCTAGTGCTGCTGTATGCTCGGTTTTAAAGCGTTGTTGTAGTGCTTCCAGCAGAAATGCATTGGTACTCGGCGGAATGCCGAGTTTGGCTTCAGGCAGCGCATTCAGGATTTTACTGAATAAAAAGCCTTTGGGCTGGTTCAGGTCGCCCCATTGGGTGACAGTCACCAGCGTTCTATGCGAACCCAGTGCAAACCATTCCAGTTTTCCTGCACCATAGGGAATTGGCGCATCGATAATTAAGGTGCTGATGCTGTTATCACCCAGATGATGCTGCATTACTACAGTTTCTTTAAAGTTTAACACCGGAATCGGGGTTGGGATATGAACCTGATATTTAACCTGCTGAATCGAACCCTGCTGCTCCAGCACTTTGGCTGACTTTAATGTCGGAAACAGACCCACATAATTCGGATAATGTTGCAGCAATTTTTCGACCTGAGCTTCAGCTACCGGCAATACCACAGCCGCACTATAAAACTGTGCCTTGCTGGGTGCATTGCTGTTTAAGGTCGGAAGCTGGGTTTTAGATGAGGGATGCGCATAAATCAGAATCCGCTCGCCGGTTAACTCTGCCAGCTGGTGAGCATTTCCCTGATAGGCACTCAGACTGCTCGGCAGTTCGGCATTCCAGGGAATAATCTTGGCCAGTGCTGTGGTAGAGGTTCCTAAAAGAACACTGATGACTATGCATTGCTTTAATCCGTTCATTCAGCAACCTGTTACATATTTTTTGTTTTAATTGCTATTTATTTAAAACCAAAAGCACGAAATTCCAAAGCAAAGTTATGTAATTGATGTGACAGGCCATAAGCGCTGTGTATATTTTGGTATAGTATTGGGCAAGATTTTATTTTTTGATGTGATGCTATGACTGAGTCAGCACCGACTTTATCGACCCGTTATTTTCTGACTTTAGAAGAATCTCAGGATGGTTTTGCCCTGGCAACGTTTGGTAAAAAACAGATTTCACGTTTTCTGACACCTCTGGTCAGTATCGGGATTATCATCTGGGGTTTTTCGATGGGCTTTGATGGCGTCGGACGTTATTACGTGGCTTTGGGAGCATTCTTCCTGATCCTGCAAGGCATCATGCGTTACTGGTTCCTGCCGATGATGTTTAAGCGCCAGTTTATTAAATATCAGTTTGGTAAAAGCGAACAGGGTATTGATCTGTATCAGGACTATGCGGAAATTTTTACCAATGATCGTAGCAAGCTGGTGCCATATAGCGAAGTGCAGAATTTTGCTGTCGGTAAACTCACTTATATGCTGGAATTAAAAAACCGTACCGTGGTTATTGTGCCGAAGCGTGCATTTAAGGATGGCACTGAACAGAGCATGTTTGAGCATACATTTAAAAAATAATTCAGATATCTACCAAAGGGAAGTTTTGATCATGAGCACACGTCCGTCCAAAATTGTTTGTGTGGGTCGCAGTTATGCCGATCATGCCAAGGAACTCGGTAATGCGATCCCTGATCGGCCGGTATTATTCATCAAACCACCGAGTGCCTTAACTTCGCTTGAAGCAGGCATTGAATGGAATCCTGAATGGGGTAACTGCCATTATGAATGCGAGTTGAGTTTGCGTATTGACCGGACCTTGAGCAAGGAAAATGATCCTGAAAAAGCCCTGCAGGCAGTAGGTGCTGTGACTTTGGGTCTGGACTTAACGTTGCGTGATTTACAAGATGATCATAAGAAAAAAGGTCAGCCTTGGGAACGTGCCAAAGCCTTTGATGGTTCCTGCCTGTTGTCGGACTGGGTACCTGTAGCGGATGTGGTTACTGACTGGAAAGATGTGCACTACACACTTGAAATTAATAATGAGCTGCGTCAAAAAGGCGATACCGCTTTACTGATTTTTGATATTGCGACTCTGCTGGCTGAGATTAGTCAGGTCTTTACTTTAGAAGAGGGTGATGTGGTAATGACCGGTACACCGGCAGGCGTTGCGGCATTACATTCCGGTGACCAGCTCAAAATGACTCTTAAAGGTAAGTCTCAGGATTATATCTGGACGACTTTTGTTAAATAATCCCGGTATTTTATATTGTTCAAGCTGTAGGGCTGCAAATGCAGTCCTTTTTATCGCCTCGTCATTCAGGCGGTGGCTGAGAATTGTGGTGGTTGGTGGGGAAGCCTGCTTATAAATCCATCGACGTAAATAGAAAAAATCCTCTCGAGCGAGAGGATTTTTTCTATTTACGTCGGAACAATTCGGATAGCGGGAAACTGAGTTTTTCTTCCAGATACTGATCTGCTTCCTGTAACTTGGGTGAGAAATTTTGCATCCAGATATCATCAGGCTGGGTATTGATAAGATGGTTTTTGCGTGGCAGTGGATAGGGCAGTTGCGAATAAAAATTCCAGAAGCTCACCTGATCCAGGTCGCGGACCAGCACATATTCATTCTCATCGGTACGTTTGATCAGATTCTGTTTTTCGAACATTTCGACATAGCTCGGCCAGCGACCAATTTCATCTCGGCCCAGCACTTCCAGTGCTTGCGCTTCACTGATACTTTCACCCGTTTTTTGCTTTTTATAAAAGAGCTCTAATAAATCCAGCAGCATGACGATCGGATGGCGTTTGTTGTCCTGACCAGATTCAAAAGCAGTCAGGGCATAACTGATCTCAACTCCCAATAATACAATAATCCATGACAGATAAATCCAGAGCAGGAAAATTGGCACAGCGGCGAAGGCACCATAGACGATTTCATAACTGGTAAAGTTTGTCATGATCCAGCCAAACAGGTTTTTCAGCAGTTCAAATACTACTGCACTAAACAGGCCCGCAATAAAGGCAGATTTAATCGGCACACTGCGATTCGGAATGGTCCAGTTCAGAATAAAAAACCCGAGTACTGTCAAAGAAAAGGAAATCGCCCAGAGAACAAAAGCACCATCTAGTTCATAACCGGAAAAATTGTTGCTGAGAATACTCAGGGACGCTACAGTCGAGGAAATTACAAATGCACTGCCCAGTAAAATTGGTCCCAGCGAAATGATGGTCCAGTAACGCATAAATCCTATAATCCCGCCTCGCGTTTCAGTTACACGCCAAATGCGGTTAAATGCCGTTTCGATACTGCTCAGCATCAAGACTGTGGTCACAAACAGGAACAAAATACCGATGATGGTTAAATTGCTGGATTTGTCGGTAAAGGCATTCAGGGCTTTATCAAATGCAATGGTAGTTTTAGGTAAAAAGTTACTGTAAATCAGTTGTTGCAATTGCTGCCGCGCAGGTTCCAGTGCTTTAATTGAAGAAATAATTACCAGAAAAACTGTCAGCATCGGCACCACCGCAAACAGGGTGGTATAAGTCAATGAACCTGCCTGTTCGCGACATCGGTCTGCTTCAAAACGTCGTAATACAAATAAAACAAATTGAAACCAGTGTTTTTCATAGAAAGGTAATTTCTTTAAATACTTATCAATCATCTGCATCCAATCTCAATTTTTTTAATCATCATGAATTTTCATCATCAGCTTAACCAAAAAACTTGCAAAGTATCGTATAGTTTTATTTTTTTTAGTAATGAATAAGAACCATGATGCAACCTTATGTCCTTGTTTTATATTACAGCAAATATGGCTCAACCAAAGAAATGGCGCATTTGATTGCCAATGGAATTGAAGCGGCAGGCGTGGCAGTAAAAATCAGGACGGTTCCCAATATATCCAGCATGGTAAAAGTCGCGGAACCAAGCATTCCGGAAGAAGGAGACATTTACTGCACTCTGGATGATCTTGCGCAATGTGCCGGTCTGGCACTGGGTTCACCGACCCGTTTTGGCAATATGGCTTCTGAAATGAAGTATTTTTGGGATCAGACCACAAGTCTATGGCTGAATGGCGCTTTGCATGGTAAGCCTGCTTGCGTGTTTACGGCGTCAGGTTCCATGCATGGCGGACAGGAAAGTACTTTACTAAGCATGCTGCCGCCGTTGTTTCATCACGGCATGATGATCATGGGACTTAGCAATGCAACATCGGCACTATCGAATACCAAAACTGGCGGTACACCTTATGGTGCCAGTCATGTCAGCGGCCCAAGGCATGATCAGGGCTTAAGTCAGGATGAAAAAATTCTGTGTGAAGTACAGGGTAAGCGTCTGGGTGAGGTTGTACTGAAACTCAATCAAGGCTGATCAAGCTATCGCAGGAAATGAAGTACTCACTTCATTTCCTCAATTATATTAAGCTTCTTTTTGATCTTTTTGATCTTTTTGATCTTTTTGATCTTTTTGATCTTTTTGATCTTTTTGATCTTTTTGATCTTTTTGATCTTTTTGGCTAAATCTGTATTTGCATTTCAGACATTGATAATCCTGAAACACATTGCGGTCAACAGAAATTCCAGCTTTTTTCCCCAGAAAATTACCAATTACTCCTCCGGTAATGCCCACACTGATCGCACCTATGAAAGTACCCACCGTTCCACCCACAATTACCCCTAAAGGTCCCGCTACAGTACCAATTGCAGCGCCAATGGAAGCACCCGAAGCAGCGCCACCTACTGTTCCTGCAGTTGCGCCGGCTGAACTCATGAGGATGCCGCCAATTTTCTTTAAATTCTGTTCATGATTGCGTTGTTCAATGTTTGTTGAGCCACATTTAGGACATTGCATAGGTTTGTTCCATCAACAATTGATATTTGCTTTGCTTAAGCTCATAGATGATTTGAAATTATCTTCGCCCAAACAGTTATTCGGGTCATACAGTGTTTAGTATGGCTTTTTGACATGTATTATGGGAAAGGCTTCTACCTGACTGATTCTAGTTGAATTAAAGCTAAAACATTGTATTTCAGCTGTAAATAATTTCGCTCTAATCCTTTTGGGCACACACGCTATGTTATTTGAAGCTATAAAAACTACCAGATAGTCGGCTCTCCTGCTCTTTATTACTTTCTATTCTATAGACAAGATTACCTGAGTATTGCCAAAGACGGGTGGCTTTGAAGCCTGCTGAGGGGAGGGAAATTCGAGAGAAGAAAGCAGAGATCTTCGGTTTAAGGGATTGCCTCTAAAAGGTGCAGTTATTGAGAGCTTTCCTTATAAATAATCCAATGTGTGATCTATTAATCGTATATTTAATAATAGATGAAATATGTCACAATTATTTAGAATCTCTAATAAAATCAAAATTTATGGTATTTAAAGTAATTTTAAAATATTAATTTCGGAATTTATAAGAGGATTTCTTTATTATTTTTAAGATAAAAAAAATATTATTTAAGTAAAGTTTTTTAAATAAATTCGATATGTAAAAATTGTTTTTATAATGTTTTCTTACAAATCACAAACTGGATACAAAATTATAATTTTTAAATAAAAACAAATAGATAAATCGTAATAATAAGTAAAAAAAAGATAGAAATAGATAAAGGGTATATTTTAAATTTTTATGTGATTTAATATTTTGTCAGATAAATTAGATATTACTAAATTAAAAAATGAATAAGCATCTTGGGTCAGAGGATATTAATATGGTGCGAATACTATTGATCAATATGGGTTTAATTTGTTTATGTTTTATAAACAATGCATATGCAACCTCTGATGAGTGGAGTCAGCGTTGGAAACCCTCAAGTAGCCGTTCCGCTGAAAACCTGGTCCAAGCAAACCTGATTGAGCTTAAGGAGTCAGATTATTATTCCGGATTAGGCAAAACCACGATCTACAGTACCTCTACAAGTTCTATCGGTACGGTCAATACCCCAACCAACAACATTAATGTCGATGGTTCCGGCAACACCGTAGACATCAAAAGTGAACTGTTGAATGAAGCCCCGGTCAGTTCGAATACCAGTCAAAATCAGCCGAAATGTCCTAACTTAAGTAATCAGAAGGGGGAGTCATCATGCTGAGTTCTCCCTTAAGCAGGAAAATGATATGCGGGGTGAGTGTTACAGTTCTTTTCAGCTCTTTGCTTACAGGCTGTACGGGCTTGGCGCCTTCCAATAAAAAGCCTGTCAAACTGGTACAAGGTCCACCGATTACCGATATTTTCACCCCTTTTGATATGGCCTTGTCCTGCCTGAAAGGGCAATTACGTAGTGATGTCAGTTTTTCTGTGGGCGCAATTCTCGACCAGACCGGTAAAGATGTAGTTACCAATGGCGGTAGCGGAAAAATGGTGACCCAAGGTGCGGGAGACATGGTGCAGTCCGCTCTGTTTCAGGCGGGCGTCAGTTTGATGAACCGGCGGGATCCCCGGATTATTGAAAGTGAGGCCAAATGGGGGATTCGTGACCCCAAGCAGATTCAGGCATCTGATTATTATGTTACCGGCAGTATTAACAGTCTGGATTTTATTCCAGGAGGTGGTTTTGACATGCAGATCGCAGGCGTTGGCCCGAACTATAGTCAAACCCGGATTATGGTTGGTCTGGATTTATCTCTTACCGATACACGCAGCAGTAGGGTCGTGGGCAATGTCTCGCTACAGAAACAGATTGCTGCACAGGATTATGGAATCGGTGCAGGTAGATTTGCCGGACGTACGCTATTAAATATTCAGATCGGAAAGGGAGAGCGGGAGGCTACCAATTTTGCCTTGCGCCAAATGCTGAATCTGGCAACTTTTGAGCTGCTTAGCCAGGTGGTACCGCCAGCAGTATTTGAAAGCTGTCGTGCACAGATACCGCCTGAATTCGGCCAATTGAACTTAACCCGCAGTTCTGTCGCTTTGCATAAATACAAGAAAAACCAGCAACAAAAAAATCCGGATTTGAATAGTGCGGCTCAAACATCAGTTCCGTCTCAAACGGAATCCTCGAATCAAAAAAATAAATCCACCAATACACCGAGTAAAGATACCAAGGCACCCAAAAACAAAGAGTCTGAAGTGATTCAGAATCCTGAAGCGGAGCCGGAAATGAGCAAAGAGGAGCTGATTAAATATATCGGCAAGACCAAGCGGTCATCTTCAACAGGCAAAGTGAATGACAAAAAAGATAGTCAAGAAAAAGCTGACAAAGAAAAAGACGAGGAGAAGTCATCCAGTTTATGGGATGTCAATCCAGAAGTTGTAGAAAATTACTGGTCCAGCTCTCAACGGGATTAACTGGTCAGTAACGACGGGCTCGCTCCCTTGATTAAAAAAAGTACCGGGCGAGAGGTACTTTAAAACAAAAGTAGGAAGAATAACGATGAATAACACGATCAAAACACTAGCTTTATCCGTCACGTTACTATCTGGCGCAGGTATGGCCTATGCAGCTGACGGTGATACAAATGTAGAGGTAAATAGTGGTTTACAGGCTACTTTGGACTCTATTTCCCAACAAGTAGAAAATGGCTCTGCGCTGAACCTGGCAGTGAATACTGCGGATGTTGATGCCAGTGTCACTTTAGATGCAACAGCGACTGCTACAAGAGAGGTTGCAGACGCGGTTGGTTCAATTGAGG
This sequence comes from Acinetobacter sp. SFD, assembly GCF_001647575.1. Taxonomy (NCBI): domain Bacteria; kingdom Pseudomonadati; phylum Pseudomonadota; class Gammaproteobacteria; order Moraxellales; family Moraxellaceae; genus Acinetobacter; species Acinetobacter sp. SFD. The sequence goes on along the minus strand of NZ_LSZJ01000001.1, from coordinate 17,078 downwards.
GTAGTATTGAAACTACTGCGATGGGTGCTGCCAATACTGGTAGTATCAGTATCGAACAGGGTAACTTCAACAAGGTTGTATCAAACGTATCAGATGAAACGTCTAACTATGACTTCAGCGAAGCAACCAGTGCAATGAATAATTCTGAAACTCTAGAGGAGCTAACAGAAGTTGCGGATACTTCAGACGTCTCAGAAACTGTAAGTTCTTCACTAAGCACCAACTATAGTGAAGAAATTAACCAGACTTTAAGCAATTATAGTGTAGCGAACATTGCCTATAATGCAGGCGCTGTTAACGCCTCTGTAGATGTGCTTACAGGCGGAACAGAATCCTCTATCAACAATAGCATCAAAACGACTGCGATGGGTGCTGTGAACACCGGCAGTATCACTGTGACTGTGAAATAATTCCAATTTCACCTAGAACAGGGGGTCTAACTATTGGCAGATAGTTAGGCCTCTTTATTCTTATTCTATAGTAACACTAAAATAAATTGTTGTTTATTCATCGGATGGAAAAATTAATCTGTTCTAGGACAGCTTAATCCCTAGGCTAAGTTAAGTAGGATCCGGTTCATGGATCAGAAAACTGGAGCTAGCTTGATCAAGCTGAGTATAGTGAAAATGATGACCCAAATTTATAAAGTAGCAAACAAGTGCAAAGACCATATATAAAAAAAAGAGCGCCTCAGCGCCCTTTCAGAAATTTACTAGAAAACTTAGTCACGAACAAATTCAACTGTACCATTGGCTAAAGATTTCACGCGTGCGAGTGATTCGACACGGTAGCCTTTTTCAAGCAGCAGCTCACGACCTGGCTGGAATGATTTTTCAATCACGATACCAATACCGACCACTTCTGCATTTGCCTGATGAATCAGATCCGCCAATCCAAGTGCTGCCTGGCCATTAGCCAAGAAGTCATCGATTACTAAAACTTTATCAGTAGAGCTGATGTGTTTATTTGAAATCGCAATGGTGCTTTCAGTCTGTTTGGTAAATGAAAAGACTTTCGAGCGGTATAAATCATCTTTCAGGGTAAGAGACTGGTATTTACGTGCAAAGATTACAGGTACACCAAGTTCTAAACCTGCCATTACTGCAGGTGCAATACCTGATGCTTCAATCGTAATAATTTTGGTGATACCAGCATCCTTAAACAGACGGGCAAATTCTTGACCAATCTGCTGCATCATGACTGGGTCGATCTGATGGTTTAAGAAAGAATCTACTTTCAAAACTTCTTCAGAAAGAACGATGCCTTCGGCCAAGATTTTCTGTTCTAGTGCATGCACGGGAGAATCCTCAAGAGCAGGTGCTTTTTAAAGCAAAAGCGTATTGTAAAAAGCACCCGGAAAAAATCAAGCGAAATTCACCAAAAAATCTTAGTTGCTTGCACCTTTATAATCAGTTAACAGCAAACCATAAGAGGTTTTCTTGTCTACATGCGAAACTTTCACTGGAAGATAATCAAGTTTTGGTGCCAGCCAGAAAATGGTTTCACGCCCTGGTTTGCTATGTTTCATCACCACTTTAATGGTATTGAAAGAGCCATATTTGGTATTGACTGTCTCTGAACCCTGTTTTACGAACTTACGGCCTTCAACTTCTTTGGCATCGGCAATATAGTAATTGGCTTTCAGACCTGAGTTTTTCAGATCTTCACGAATCTGCAGTTCTGCATTCAGTTCATCCAGAACATCTGGTCTCCAGGCAAAAGAGCGCTTTTCGTCATCTTTTCTGGTACTGATAGTTTTGCTGGAAGGATTAAAATTAATACTCATGGTGTTGTTGTGCACCAGAATCTTACTGCTGCGACTGAAACTGCTAGAACCGATCTTGCCATTATTGAAGGTAAAACGGCTGGTTTCGGTTGCCGAGGCTACACCACCTGCTTTTGCTGCAAAAACATAAGTCCAGTTATTGCCAGATTTACTTAAAGTCCGTGTTGCAGAACCCATATTCTTGCCGTTATAGCTGAATTGATAACTGGCCTGGAAAGGAGTCATGGCAAAAGCCTGGCTAGAAATACCAGTGAACAGTATTGCACTGCCCAGACCCGTGGTCATCACTAAAGTTTTGAATACAGTCTTCGCCATCAGTTATTTTCCTATATTGGTTCAACGGGCAAAACATATTACTTCTTGCATCTTTATTATTTCGGTAAAAGATGGAAATTGGATGGATGTATCTGCCAAAAATGTATATTTCATGTAGTTTTATGGAACTTTTGTTCAAAAACTAGAGATGGCACGATTTAAGAGGAATCTTTCTGTTTGATGGGTGTGATCCGGTTGTCGTCCATTTCATTTTCATCCCAGTGCTCTTGCTGGTCTTGAGAGAGTTTTCTAAACAGGGCTGCAAGATTGACATTGCCAATCACCACCAGTTCAGCTTCACGAAGCACAGCGTGATTGACATGGACTTTGCCCAAGGTATCAATGACAGAGCGGCTTTTGCCTAACCAGCGATTCAAATCCAGATAAAGCAGGTCATCGATAACTTTAATCACGCCCAGTTTTTCCAGGATCATGCCTAAGGGGTCTTTATTTAGGACACGTTGATAAAAGAACAGGCCAAAACGCACGCCCAGTTTATACAGTACATTTGGATATTTAGCTTCAATCAGCTGGGTATCACTAATCTGCTCGAACACGATTAACTGTGTGGTTTTATTCAGTTCCATCTGTACCAGTTTCAAATCAACCGATAAAGTAACAATCAGGCCTTTATAATCCAGTGTTGCATACAAACGTAACCAGTCATCATGCAAATCCGCATGTAAGTCTTTCAAGGCATCGACATTATCTGTCACAAAACGCTGAAAAGTTGCATTCAGGAAGACTTGCGATAAGGGGAATTCACGCTCATCTTCAATAAATCCTTCCGCCCTCTGGTACACTTGGCGGATTCGGTTGGAAATATTCGCAATTAGTGTTTGCATATTGAAGCGTCCTGGCAACTTTATTTTTAACACGGAATGTATCTTGTCGAATTGTATGAAAAATACAAGTATTCATGCTTGAAGTTTAGCAAAATAAATAGCACCATTTTTATAGTTTTAGTTATGTAACGTTGAAGATTTGATGGATTTGGCATTTTAAAAAGATAAATGTCCAATCTGTTTCTTTTTGGTCTTTAAAATACTTTTTTGGGGAACTGAACTCAGCACTGAGTTTGGCTAAATGTGAAAAAACGATGATACTCATGCCTCTGGTCAGAACTTGGTGGAAAGATCGAGTGTTCAGCAGTGCGGTGCTTGCCGCAGCCATGCTGCATTTGATCGTGCTGACACTGGAATTTGGTATGCCGCAAGATCTGGATACCAGCACCAAGGAAATCGCGGTCAGCTTGCGTCAGACTGATCAAAAAATTGAACATGCCGATTTTCTGGCCCAGACAGACCAGCAGGGTTCCGGTCAGTTTAGAGAGGCGCATCGCATGTCGAGTGATATGCCATCGCCATTCATGGAACAGCAGGCAGGCGAAGAGCTGCAAAAAAGTCTGGATATGCTGCAACAGCAACAACAGCTCAGTTTTGAAGAAAAAGTCCTGATGACCACTTTGAGCTGGCAAAAGCAGGCGGAGGAAAATCAGCGTAAAAAAATGCAGGAGCAATTACAAAGCCAGTTTCAGGCCAAAGCGGCCATGGTCGCCAGTCTGGAAGCGCAATATTTACAGCGTCAACAAAATTTCAGTCGTCAGCAAAAAATTAAAACTGTAGATGGGATTCAGGCCAAGCAGGATGTTTCGGCCGCCTATCTGGAAAAGTTCCGCGAGAAAGTGGAATTCTATGGGAACCGTTATTATCCGGAAGCCGCCAAACAACAGAATCTGGCAGGGGAAGTGCGGCTGATGGTAATCCTGAACCAGAATGGCGGAATTCGTGCCATTCGGCTGATTGACAGTTCGGGACATGCCATGCTGGACGAAGCAGCCAAAGCTTCCGTGCGTAAGGCAGCCCCATTTGGTGCTTTCGACAGTAAAATGAAAGAAATTTCCGAACTACGGGTGATTCGTACCTGGCGTTTTGACCCGGCAGAAGCGGAGTTTGAAGTGCGTTAAAGTTGATATTTACCAAGACCTCTCCCTAACCCACTCCTAATAAGGAGAGGGAGCTATATCTATAATGTTCAACAATCATAGGATTCTGATGAATATTCTCCCTCCATGTGGGAGGGAGTTAGAGGGAGGGCAACTTTAAATAAAAAAAAGCGAGCCTTGGCCCGCTTTTTTTATGAAGAAATTTTAGTTTTGTTCCAGATAAGGATTTTCAAAACCCAGCTTGGCCAAAATCTCGATTTCAATGCCTTCCATTTCTTCGGCATCTTCATCCGAGGTTTCATGGTCATATCCCATTAAATGCAAGGTGCCATGAACCAGCATATGGGTGAAATGCGTCAAGGGTACTTTTTGCTGTTCCAGCGCTTCCGCCAGTACTACAGGAATACAGATCACCAGATCGCCGATTGGAAATGCATCCAGAAACTGCGCCATTTCATCTGGAAGTTCACTCGGGAAAGACAGGACATTGGTCGGTTTGTCCTTGCCTCGATATTCCAGATTTAGTTTATGACTTTCGTCATTATCAACACAGGCAATTCCGATTTCGCAATTACTCTGAGTGCCGATATGACGTAAAGTGGTTTCTACAACTTTTTTAATATAGGCCCGCTTCAGTACCAGTTCAGGCGACTGAAAGTCCTGTTGCAAGGAAAGACTAAGTTTCAACACAAATCCTTAATTTTAAAGCTTAATGCTGTGCGTCTGCCGCAGCATCATTTTCAGCGATCAAGGCATCCTGACGTGCTTTTCGTTCGGCACGTGCTTCAGCACTTAAGCGCTGCTGTTCACTGTCCCAGCCTTCGTAGGCTTCGACAATTTTCTGTACCAGCTGATGACGTACCACATCACGCGAATGGAAGCGGGTGATATGAATTTCAGGAATTTTATCAATCACACGCAAGGCATGTGAAAGTCCCGATTGCTGACCACGTGGTAAATCCACCTGAGTTACGTCACCGGTAATCACGGCACGTGAACCAAAACCTAAACGGGTCAGGAACATTTTCATCTGTTCTGGGGTGGTGTTCTGCGCTTCATCCAGAATCACGAAAGAATGATTTAGAGTACGGCCACGCATATAGGCAAGGGGGGCCACTTCAATTACCTGACGTTCGATCAGCTTGGCCACTTTTTCAAAGCCAAGCATTTCATACAGCGCATCATACAATGGACGTAAATAAGGATCGATTTTCTGGGTTAAGTCCCCCGGCAAGAAACCAAGTTTTTCACCAGCTTCAACCGCAGGACGAACCAGCAAGATACGCTGGATTTCATTACGCTCCAGCATGTCCACGGCAGCCGCAACGGCGAGATAGGTTTTACCTGTACCGGCAGGGCCAATACCAAAAGAAATATCACTTTGCAGAATGCGCTGTACATAACGTTTCTGGTTGGCACCACGCGGATTGATCCGGCCTTTACGGGTTTGCAGCCAGACATTGTCCAGTCCCGTATGTTCCTGGTCATCCAGATCTTGCTGAAGCTCGCGATCAGTCTGACTGCCCTGAATCATCAAATGTAAAGTATCTGCACTAATTGGCTGAATATGTTCAGATTCCTCATGAAGACGCTGCAAGAGCATTTCAGCTCTCTCAACGGCATCGATTTCACCATCAACAATAAAACTCTCTCCACGATGAGAGATTTTAACGTCTAAACGTTGTTCAATTTGCTTCAAGTGACCGTTATAGGCGCCTAACATGGCTTGTATACGGTCCATTGAAATACCCGGAAAAGCTACTGTACGTCGGATCGCTGCAGTCAAGAGTGTTCCTTATGAAGTGTGCGTTATATGCTCTACATTACGCCACGTCAGGTTCAAGATTCAAGAGCTCACCATAAACTAAATTCAAAGTTTTAATTTCGGTAATTTCGATCTCGGCAAAGCGGCCGACCCACGTAGCATCACCAATAAAGTTAACATAACGGGTATTGTCTGCCGTACCGACCAGAATATTCGGATCTTTATCAGAAACTTTTTCGATGAGGACCCGCTGAATGGTCCCGAGCATGGCATCCGTCTTGTCAATGCTTGAACGCTTAATCCATTGCTGAACCTTGGCCAGACGTTCTTTTTTGATATTTTCAGATATTGTATCTTCGAGTTCTGCTGCCGGTGTGCCTGGACGTTTTGAATAGATAAAACTATAAGAATGGTCGAAATCCAGATCCTGAATAAACTGATAAGTCTCTTCAAAGTTTTCATCAGTTTCACCCGGAAAACCAATGATAAAGTCTGAAGATAAATGCATATCTGGGCGAACTGCACGTAACTTTTTAATCTTCTCGATATAGACATCAATCGTATGGTTGCGCTTCATCGCCTGAAGGACATCATTGGAACCGCTTTGTACCGGCAGATGCAGGTGTGAAACCATTTGTGGCAGGTCACGATAGCACTGGATCAGGTCGTCATTAAATTCGAGGGGATGCGAGGTGGTATAACGGATCCGGCCAATACCCGGAATGTCTGCAACCAAACGCAGCAAATCGGCAAAAGTACAGATATTGCCTTCGAAGGTTTCACCCCGGTAGCCATTTACGTTCTGACCCAAAAGCGAAATTTCACGCACGCCTTTTTCTGCCAGACCTGCAATTTCAGCCAGGACATCATCCAGTGGACGAGAAACTTCTTCACCACGCGTATACGGCACCACGCAGAAAGAACAGTATTTGGAACAGCCTTCCATGATCGAGACAAAAGCTTTATAGCCTTCAACACGCGGTTCTGGCAGAAAGTCGAATTTCTCGATATCGGGGAAGGAAATATCCACCAGTTTGATTTTTTCTTTTTTAGGCTTTTCAATCTGCTCAAAATGCTGGTCCAGCATTTGTGGTAAACGGTGCAGCGTTTGTGGACCAAAAATCATATCTACATAATTGGCACGTTTCTGGATGTTGTCGCCTTCCTGAGATGCCACACAGCCACCGACACCAATAATCAGGTCAGGATTTTTATCCTTTAGTTTGCGCCAGCGGCCCAGCTCGGAGAAGACTTTTTCCTGTGCCTTTTCACGGATCGAGCAGGTATTCATCAGCAGAATATCTGCTTCTTTAGGATCAGTGGTCAGCACATAGCCATGAGAATCGCCTAACAGGTCTGCCATACGGTGACTGTCGTACTCATTCATCTGACACCCTTGCGTTTCAATGTACAGTTTCTTGACTGAAGCATCGTTGGCTGGGGTGTGCGCTGGCTGGGTAACAGTGTTTTCTGAGGCAGCTGGGGCACCATTCGGAATGAAGGTTTGAACCGTCATGTAGGCTCCTACAAGGTAATACGTTGAAAGAGTGAACGAACAGCCTGAGTGAAGCATCAAACAGGTGAATAAAAATTCAATTCACGGACTAAAATCTTGGAAAGGCGCATATTTTAGCAGGAAAGTCGCTTAAACTTATAGACTAAATTAACTGGGGAAAAATATTGATTTATGGACAAAAATTGTCTGTACATTAATATTGCTGAATCATAAGGTTACATAACTGAACAATAGAGTTGGTTATAATATTCCAACTACCTCTTATGATATGCAACACAGGCTAGGCACAAAATCGATGATAGATAGAAGGCAAAGGGATGTTGAAACACACTAAAACTATGAATAAATACTATAAATTAATTACTTTAAGTGTGGCGTGTATCTGTTCAGCAAGTACACAGGCAGCAGAAGAACAATTTAATGATGCTTTGCGTGCAGCCAATGCAGGCAATACTGAATTGTTACAGCAATATCGTCTGTCCATGCAGAATGACGCCTTGGGCTATTATCCGGAATACTGGATTTTAAACCAGAATCTTGCCATGCAGCCTGTTAGCCAGATCATCAGTTTTGTGCAACGTTATCCTCAATCTGCCATGGCCGAAAAGCTGGCAGCGGATTATGTCGAAGAAAAAGTAAAAATGGCAGACTTTGGCAATGCTCAGCCGGTATTGCCTTATGTGACCAATGCGGACCCTGCCGAAGCCTGTGCAGTGGCACAAGTACGTGCCAAAAGTGGTGATCAGCTGGTTTATGCCGAGTTTAAAGATGTTTGGCTAACCACTAACAGTCAGCCAGAGTCTTGTACCGGTTTAGGCCGGATGATGCTTTCCAGTCCACTGATGACCACAGAGGACCGCCAGCAGCGACTCTGGGTTCAACTGCGTGCCGGACAGTCAGGGCAGGCGATTGCAACTGCACAAGGTATTGGTTTGAATCTCTCACTGGCTCAACTGAATTCGATTCAGGCCAATCCCACCAATTATTTATGGTCTGCGCCTAAAAGTACTGCAGCAGAGCATGCCTATCTGATTTATGCGCTGGGACGTCTGGCAGACAGTGATTTGGACTCGGCCTTGTCTATTGTAAAGCGGACTGCGGAAGGTACCCCTATACAGGTACAACGTGCCTTATACCGAACTGTAGGTTACATTGGTGGCACCACAGTCATGAAAAACAACTTCAATCATGAAGTGTTGAATGCCTTTGATGCCAGCTATGGTCTGCCATTTAGTCCGGAAGAGGCCGAAATTTATGCACGTCAGGCAATTCGTTTTGGTGCTTGGGAAAGCCTGATTCGTGCCATAGACAGTATGAGCGTCAATCAGAAGCAGGAGGACCGCTGGCAATACTGGTTGGCACGTGCTAGCGAACAGCGCTCGGATCGTGCATCAAAACAGGCAGCAGAAAGTATTTATCGCAAACTGGCAACGGGGGATGACTATCATAACCTTCTGGCACGCGACAGGCTAGGGCAGGTGACTGCAAGTACACCAAATCCGGTACAGCCTTCCAATCAGGCTATGCAACGCTTGAATCAGGATATTCATTTCCGCCGTGCTTTCACCTTACGTAATATCAGTGCACCGGATAACTACATTAATCGTGAATGGAACTGGGCAGTGCGCCAGGCTTATCTGAAAAAAGACGATGATCTGTTGCTGGCTGCGGCAAAACGTGCCATGGATATGGGCTGGTATGATCGGGCCATTTATGCTGCTGACCGCACCCTGAGCAAACATAACTACAATTATCGTTATCCAATGCCGCACCAGAACTACGTGGTCAGTCATAGCCGCAATGCCGGTATAGATCCGGCTTGGGCCTATGGCTTGATGCGTCAGGAAAGCCGTTTTAATACAACTGCACGTTCGCATGTGGGCGCGGGTGGTCTGATGCAGATTATGCCAGATACGGCCAAGCTCGTAGCGCGTCAAATGGGTGAAGCCTATAATCCGGCAGCACTTACCGATATGAATACCAATGTTCGTTACGGTACTTTCTATTTATCTACGATCCAGCGTCAGCTCAGTGATAATCCGGTTCTGGCAACCGCAGGCTATAATGCCGGTCCAAACCGTGCTCGCCGTTGGCAGCCCGAGTTTCAGGGAATGCCCGCAGATCAATATACGGAAAGTATTCCTTTACTCGAAACCCGAGATTATGTGAAACATGTTATGACCAATGCCACGCATTACGGTATTTTGTTAGGACAAGGAGCGCAGTCGGTGAGCAAGCGCATGCAGCTGATTCCATTGCGGAACACACAATAAGATTAAAATTATTGGGGGATAGTGATTTATTCATGAAAATAATGAAGGATCGTCAAGTCTGGACGGGATCGGCTGCGCTTGTAGTTTTGGCTGGCAGCTCGGCAGCATTTGCTGCACCGACAGAATATGTCATGGATGTACAAATGGTTCCGGCTTTCTGTAGTCTATATCCGGAATATGCCAAGAAACGAAAATGTCTGGAAGGTTATTCGCTGAGTATCTCCGGCTTGTATCCTCAGACCACCTCGCAAAACTGCACAACCCATAGTTCTGCGAAACTTTCACCACTTCAGGCCAAAGTGGTAGCCAGAATTATGCCAGATGACAATACCCGTGCCATTTTATGGCGCAATGTCGGTGGCTGTGTGCCGATGAATGCCAGTCAGTATTTCCGGACAATCATTAATTATGCAGACCGGCTAAAAGTGCCAGAGGAACTGACTGAACAGGAAAATATTACGATTTCTGTGGATACGTTGCGTGCTAAATTCCTGAAAATTAACCCGCAATTACCAAGCAATGCTTTGAGATTTAACTGCCAGCAGATACAGTCAGCCAGTGTACTCACTTCGATCAAAGTCTGTTACCGTTTTAATGGCAATTACAAGTCCTGTCCCGCGAACATTATTAATACATGTCCAAAAATTGTCACAATAAAAGGAACATACTGAGCTTTTTTGCCGATTTGATTTATATTTCCTATCAGACTTTAGATGAAATCCATCCTCTTTTATATGCATCTGCTCAAGGATTGGAGTACAATCTTTGCCGTTTATGATTATTAAGATTAGATAGAACAGCTATTTAATCTATTATGACGATCCTCTCAATTGGAGATAATTACATGAAGCAACCTGTTCGCGTTGCCGTTACTGGCGCTGCTGGTCAAATTGGTTACAGCCTATTATTCCGTATCGCTAGCGGTGAAATGCTTGGTAAAGACCAACCAGTTATTCTTCAATTATTAGAAATTCCTGTTGAGAAAGCTCAACAAGCGCTTAAAGGCGTAATGATGGAACTTGACGACTGTGCTTTCCCGCTATTGGCAGGCATGATCGGTACTGATGATCCTAAAGTTGCATTCAAAGATGCTGATTACGCGCTTCTAGTGGGTTCACGTCCACGTGGTCCAGGCATGGAACGTGCTGATCTTCTTAAAGTAAACGGTGAAATCTTCATCGGTCAAGGCCAGGCACTAAATGAAGTTGCTAGCCGTGACGTTAAAGTTCTTGTTGTAGGTAACCCTGCAAACACGAATGCTTACATCGCAATGAAATCTGCTCCAGATCTTCCAGCGAAAAACTTTACAGCAATGTTACGTCTTGACCACAACCGTGCGTTGACTCAACTTGCTCAGAAAGCTGGCGTTGCAGTTTCTGACATCCAAAATATGACTGTTTGGGGTAACCATTCTCCAACTATGTATGCTGACTACCGTTTTGCTAACGTAAACGGCGAAAGCTTGAAAGATAAAATCAACGATGCGGAATGGAACAAAGATGTATTCCTTCCAACCGTTGGTAAACGTGGTGCTGCGATCATCGAAGCACGTGGTCTGTCTTCTGCTGCTTCTGCTGCAAACGCTGCAATCGATCATATGCGCGATTGGGCTCTTGGCACAAACGGCGAATGGGTAACTATGGGTATTCCTTCTGACGGTTCTTATGGTATCCCTGAAGGCGTAATGTTCGGTTTCCCTGTAACTTGTGAAAATGGCGAGTACAAGATCGTTCAAGGTCTTGAAATCGACGAATTCAGCCGTGAGCGTATCAACTTCACGCTAAATGAGCTTGAAGAAGAACGTGCAGCAATTGCTGACATGGTTAAATAATTTAGTTTTTAACTAAGTTAGAAAAAAGCACTCCATCCGGAGTGCTTTTTTTGCTCTTACGTTAATGAACAAAAAATAACAAGCTGTGAAGGAGAGACAACTGAGTTTTCGCCATGGGCAATCTAATGTAGAAACAAGATTCAAAATTAAAGAGAAAACGGAGGTTAGTCCGATGTTAGAGCAACGCCCCACCTTCGAACTTTTTTTTGAGCAGCTCGGACTGGATTCAAGCCCGGAAGCTATGGATGAATTCATTCGTACACATCAAATTGGCATGGATGTACCACTGCATAAAGCTCCTTTCTGGAGTAAATCACAGCATGACTTCTTGATCGGTCACTGGAAGAAAGATGATGACTGGGCCATTTTTGTGGATGTGTTGAATGAACAATTGCACATCGAAGCAGAAGGTTCAGGATCCTGTGATATTCCTGCTCATAAATCAACCTGATTCTAATTTGAACGCAATCACAATTTAACGCCACAATGGAGTCTACTCATGCTTATGGAACAACAATTAACTTTGGAATTGCTATTTGAACAGTTGGGCCTGCCTTCTGACGATGCCTCAATTACCGAGTTTACCCAAACTCACCAGTTGCCTTCTGAGGTCGCATTACCAGATGCAGAGTTTTGGAGTGAAGGGCAAAGTGCCTTCCTGCGTGAACATTGGCATCAAGATGATGAGTGGATTGTTGTTATTGATAAACTAAATCAGTTATTACACGTGGAAAGTGACAAGCAGAGTGCTTGAGCATGGTTATACAAAAAGACACAACAAACCTAGTCAAATGACTAGGTTTTTTTTGCCCTATCTTATAAGTTAGATCTATAAATAATTACAATTTATCTGATATAAGGAGGGCGCGATGCTCACAAAGAACCCACCATCCTTAGAACTTCTGTTTTCTCAGCTTGGTCTTGCCAATAGTCCTGCTGCTATTGAACTGTATATACGCACCCATCAACTGCCGGCGAGTCTCTCTTTACACGATGCGCCGTTTTGGAACAAAGCCCAACGCTCCTTATTGATTAGCCATCTGGTACAAGATGATGACTGGGCAATCTGGGTAGATGAGCTGAATCAGCAATTGCACATGGACGCTTATAGACGTCAGCCTGCATGATGACTATTCTCTTGCTTTTTTGTTTTTTCCAATAAGATCATATTGTTTCCATAAAAAAACGCCTCATGTGAGGCGTTTTTTGCAATGCTGCTTAATGCATTTTGCTTTTTAATATTTTGCTAAACCATTCATGCTGACGATAATCGTTAAAAGCAGGATGCTGCTGTAATAATTCCAGTTCAAACTCGGCAGTGGTGGTGTACTTACCTAACCAGTGGCGGGTCAGTGCCGGCTCATTTTTACTGGCACTGGCATAGGCCAGAAAGAAATAAATATCGCCATGCTCATAACGGGCCATCGGTTTTAGAATTTGCTGGGTAATCAGGGCAAAATGCGGCTCTTTGGTCAATTCAAAGAACATCATATAGGCCTTGGCCAGATGCAAAGATAGATTGATATACATGCTCAGCGGCATTTCCTCAAATTCGATCCGGCCTTGTTCCAGCAACACTACGGCTTCTTGCAGAAAATGTCGCTGTTCCTGACGCAATTCACTCAAAGTCACCAGTTGTAAACGAAGATCAGCACGTTCAAGCGTTAATTCTGGCGTATTGCCTTGCAAATACAATTGGTCAGTTTCACCCAGACGTTGAATAATCTGTTTGGTCGTTAATCCCATCAACGCAATCCTCATTTCTCAATAATGGCTATATGAGGCTCAAAATTAAAATTTAAAGCGTCAGGCCGTATTAGAGCAATGCCATATCACTTCTGAGCCAGGCGGTAATGGATAGACGTTGTTGCTTAGAGATCAAGACTTCATGTAATAGGTCGCTCTGGAACAACGCCATCCGGTTCGGCTGGGGCTGGATAATATGCCACTGGCTGTTTTTATCTTGTAGGCGCAGTTCACCTCCCCAGTCTGCCTGCCAATGTTCATGCAGATAATACACACTGGAAATCATCCGGCCATTTTTTCCTTGCGGATTGTCACGGTGCAGGGCATAGAACTCACCCGCGTTATAGCAAGCGAAATGTGCTTCGACATCTTTGATGCCTAAATAAAACGCGCGGTTTAAAACTTGAGAAAATTGTTGAAGAGTCTGGATGTGCAGGTGGGAAATTTGAAATTCAGGTTGTAACCAAAGAATATGATCACTACGGATATTGTTAACGACGCCATTTTGAATGGCTGCATTACGAAATTCGTTTAAGTGGCTTAAGCATTCTTGACTCACTGCATGTTGATATGCGCTAGAGTAAGCATCGTCAACAATACTAAAGCCATGTTGATCTAAATCGTCTAAGATTTGATCAACATTCCAATCCCCTGGGATGATAACAGCTTCCATCTTTTCAATTCTCGACAATAGGGTAAAAAAGGTTCGTTATTTTAGGGTAAGAATCGTGCCTGAACGAAACTATTTTTCATGTTAAAATAGATATTGATATTAGGAATTAATGAAACATGAATTACCGCCACTCTTACCACGCAGGCAACTTTGCCGATGTCATGAAGCACGTTTTATTGCTTCAGTTGTTGACTCGACTGAATGCAAAAGACAAACCTTATCGCTATGTAGATACACATGGTGGTGCAGGTAAATATGATTTGTCGACTGCCGAAGCGCAAAAATCAGGTGAGTTTTTGAACGGTATTCATCGTCTGGTTAAACTCGACGATTCGATCAAGCGTAATGCGCCTGAAGGTGTACAACAATACTTAAAGATTGTTGAAAACATGCGTGAAAACTTTGGTAAGGGTGCTTATCCTGGTTCGCCGTGGTTTGCCCTGGAAGGCATGCGTGAGATAGATAGGGCAACGATTTTCGAAATGCAGCGTGATGTGTTTCAGCAGCTTCGCCATAATATTTTTGACAAGCGTGCAGGTTTACATGAACGTGATGCGTACGAAGGTCTGTTAGCGGTCATTCCACCGAAAGAAAAACGTGGCCTGGTAATGATCGATCCGCCGTATGAGCTGGAGCGTAAAGATTTTCCGCAGTTGGTGGAATTGCTGGTTGCTGCTTATAAGAAATGGCCGACAGGTGTGTTCGCGGTTTGGTATCCAATTAAAGACCGTGCCATGATTGAACGTTTCGAGAAAAAGATGTTCAAGACCGGTATCCGTCGTCAATTGATTTGTGAAGTCTGTGTATGGCCGGATGATACGCCTGTCGGTTTGAATGGTTGTGGTTTACTGGTGATTAACCCACCTTGGAAATTTTCTGAAGATGCTGATGAAGCGCTACAATGGTTATTCCCGCATCTGCGCATGAGTGAAAATGGTGGTCATGCTGCAGTTCGCTGGTTAGTAGGCGAATAATTTTTTAAAGATCAGGTCATAGCTAGGATCGACAAGAATGACAAATATAAGCAAACCGGAACGTGATTCTTCAACTGAAGCGCCTTTTGATGGCATTACCTTTGAGGTGGAAGAAGAGGAACATACTCAGGAAGGGCAAAAAATTAAGCGTCGAGGCATCTATCTATGGCCGAACCTGATTACAACCGCCGCGTTGTTGGCAGGTTTTTACTCGATTATTGCCAGTATGAATGGCAATTTTCAGCAAGCTATTTATGCAATCTTTATTGCAGCATTACTGGATGGTCTAGATGGACGCGTGGCACGTGCTATTGGTGCACAAAGTCCATTCGGAGAGCAGTTTGACTCGCTTTCAGATATGTTGGCTTTTGGTGTGGCACCTGCCATCTTGATGTACAGCTGGGGCTTAAGCGATTTGGGGCGGATCGGTCTGGCAGCCTGTTTTGTTTATACTGCGTGTGCTGCGTTCCGTCTGGCACGTTTTAATGTGCAGATTGGTGTGGTTGATAAACGTTATTTTATTGGTGTCGCAAGTCCTCTGGCTGCCCTTATGATTGTGTCACTGGTCTGGGTTGGTCTGGATTTTCCAGAAATTTTTGATATTCGTGAACCCTCTCTTCAGGTTATCAATGCCGTGGTCATTATTGCGGTGGGGCTGTTGATGATTTCCAATATCAAATACTATTCATTTAAAACTGTAGAGCGTAAACGGGTACCATTTTTTGTGTTACCGATTGCGGTGTTTATCTTTGCAGCGATCACTTATAATATTCCTGTGGGGATTTTAGTAATCTCCATCATCTATGCCCTGTCTGGGTTTATTACTACCTTTATGGCAAAAAGACAGAGCGCCTTATAAAAATATAAAATAAGGAGTTTGAGATGCGGTTTCTTCAAGATTTTTTAGATCGTTCGAAACAGCTAAATCAGACTCCTGCTGTTTCACAGCACAATCTTGCCTATCATGGGCCAAACCAGAAATATAAAATTATTCATCAGGGTCTGATCCTTCCGGATCTGCCGGCACCGCTCCATTATCTGAATTTTCTGAGTATTATCGGACAACCTAATGCACCAATGCTGGCGAATCCGAGTGCTATTCAAACCAATGCACTAGACACAGTGACGGTAATCTGTAGTACCAGTCCGCATATGGCGGGGCACTTGAACCGTTATTCAGTCAAAAAAGATTGCAAATTTCAATATAGTCTTTTTCAGTTTTTAGACCGTGAAAAACTGACTGGTGATTTTCCGCATTTTCGCTTACAGCGTTTTGACTCGGAATTGAGCTTTGATCTCAGTATTCATACGACCAATCTGATTTCGCACTTTACCCAAATGCGCTTTGCTTTGGCCGATCATTGGTCTTTGCTTTGTTATTGTCAGGGCACTTTACATTATAAAGATCAGAAATATCTCATCGAAAGTTTGGGGAGCTTTGAGTTTGCGCGCAGTTTCAATTTTCCCTATCTACCTTTAGCTTTTTTAACTTATCAAATTATTAATCTGAAAGAGGGGCGGCAATTATTGCTGGTCCAAATTCGGGATGGTCTAAACAGTATTATTCAATCCAGGATATATCTGCGTGACCTGAAAAAAATGACCAACCAGATGCTCGACCAGAAAGTCTACTTTAAGGTGCATCGGGTTTATCCAAGTGTCATGACACCAAATGGGCAAAAAATGTATCTGCCACGTGAATTTGAATGGTGTTATGAAGATGACAAGGGCATGAAAATTTGGCTACAAGGACAAAGTCGGGGAGACTTCAAGTTTGGTCTCGCTGCTGGTTATGTAGGAAGCTTTAATTACCAAGTCAGCATTAATGGAGAAACTGAGCATGGGGAAGGGGGCTACTGTGAATATATAGATTGCCGGTCTTTACGTTTTCAAGAACAGAATAAAACTGAAAAACTGCTAGGTAATTTGTCCAATTCTGTCCCCATAATGCTAAAAAAATGAAAAAAGCATGGTTTTTGCAGAAAAAACAAACAGTCATTAGGTTTTTATTGAATTATTTAAAAAATGGGGTTGCAACCCCTCTGAAATGCTGTAGAATGCACATCCATCGGCGGTGATGAAGATTAAAACTTCTGATAAAACAGTAACTTAGTTAAGATTGACTAAGTTGGGTTTTAGAAAGAAAGTTTAAAAATAGTGTTCATGACTGGTTGACTTTCTAGAGATAGAGAGTAATATAGCCGACCTAGCTTGCTGGTGACGAATCAGCAAGAAGATCATTAAGAGATTATGA